>NZ_AMSH01000035.1 GCF_000300535.1 Bacillus xiamenensis | reverse complement strand
GAAATTTACCAGACACAATTAAACCCATTTTAACGCGATCAGTATATGTCTCAGTATTAATAAAGAAACGTTGATTTAAAAGGGTTTATAAAAAGAATTTGGTGGTCAAATTTATAGTGACCACAACCATTAAATGGTTTGACCACTTTTTGACCACCAAATTCAACAAAAAATTTCAACTCAGAATTGAGTTGATGTAATTCTCGAAACTGTCCACAGATTTATTTTCGAGTTTTTCACTTATATGAGCGTATACGTCAGAAGTTATGCTTATGTTTTTATGTCCCAATCTTTCTTGGATGAACTTCATACTTTGGCCAGCTTCCAACAGAAGAACGGCGTGAGTATGTCTTAGTCCATGGATTGGGATATTTTCAATTTCAGCCTTTTTTAATATTCTTTTTAGAGCATTGAAGAGGGAGGACTTTGGTAAGGGATCTCCTTTTTCTCTGCAGAAAACAAAATCTAGATCATGATCGTATATTTCATTAAAGACCATTTTGTTATCGTTGATCCACTTCATATGAGCATGAAGTTCCTTTGCAAAAGATTCAGTAATCTTGATTGTTCGTTCTGAGTGATATGTTTTTGTGTTTCCGAATACTTCTTCACCAGGGTCTCTTTGGAAGTCTAGTGATTTGTTTATGGCTATTGTCCGATTTTTTAGATCAATATCTTTTCGTTGAAGAGCAGCAGCTTCACCTTTTCTCATTCCAGTTTCAATCAAAGTCTTAAAGTAAATGTAATAGATATAGTTGTCCTGACGAGCTGTTTTTAAGAACTTTCCAATGTCCTCAGAGTTGATATATTCCAAACTGTGTTTGGATTTGGATCGATCTTTTTTGGGCAATACAACTCCATCGCATGGGTTTGATGAAATTTTTTTGATTGGTCTAACAGCCATCGATAAAGCGTGATACATTGTACCGTGTATGATCTCGATAGTTCTTGTGCTGTATTTACCTGATTCCTCAAGAGTATTTATGAATTTTTGGTATCTCATTGGTGTTATGTCTTTTAGCTGAATCTCTTTGAAGTAGGGGAGGATTTTATTCTCAATATTTCTTTTGTGAATGTTAAACGTGTTTTTTGCAACCTTTCCTTTTTTATAAACTTCTAACCATTCAATAAGAAAATGTTTTAAAGATGTTTCTCCACCTCCAACCTCTATATCACTTCTAAGTAATTCCTCATGTTTTGAAGCAGCAATTTGTGCTTCTTTTTTTGTACTAAATCCACCTTTCGAAAGCTCTGTTACTTCTTGTGTTACAGGATCCTTATATTTAATTCTATACTGCCATGTCGTACCTCTTTTACGGAAACTTGCCAATAAAATGCCACCTTTCGATTTTAATTATGATAGAGAGCCCTGAATGAACTCTCTTATGTAATTTACTATAATAAATTCGCTTGTAATGAGATCAATCGGTTAGAATATGTCATCTATTCACCTCCTTTTAAAACTTTAAATTTAGATCCAAATATCATCTGATGTATCTAAAGAACGAATTTTTTCTCTTAAGCGTGGTTTGCCAAAAGCAATCATTTCTTCGTTAATTCGATTTTCCTCTTCGATTAAAGTGTTGAGGACTCTCAATAATGCTTTCTCATCTAAATTGTATGGACTGATGTCTTTAAAGAAATGAGCAAAGAATAAAAAGAACTCTTTTTTGCTTTTCATGGCCTCGGTACAATTGTATAAACCCTCAGCGATATTAAATCCGTAGTAGCCCAAATCCAAAGCTGATTTTAAGTTGTCGGATATACGATCTATTTTATCTACGACAATTTCTTCATGGCTTTTTTGTTCTTCTATATAGTCTAAAACTTTCTGAGGCACATAGTCAGGATTATTTTGAGTCTCTTGATTTTCCTCTTCGATTTTTCTTTCTTGTTCTTCTTCCCAATGCATTTCAATTTCTTCTTCTAAAGAAGGGCTGATATTGAAATGTTTTAGCGCTGGTTTAATTTCTTCTTCGGGTAGACCTAAAATACGAAACATTTTTCGCATAGTTATATAATCTGGCTTTTTGTTGTATCCGTTTTCTATCTGACTTACGTAAGATCTGTTTTTTCCTAAAGTTCTAGATAATTCAGAAGAGCTTATATTGAGATATGCTCTTTTAACTTTTAAGAACTGACCTAAATTATCTCGGAATTCGGAAAAATGATTACTACTTTTCAAATTTCTCACCTCAATATCGAATTATACATCATGAATCAAATATAATCAAACGCATCATAAAAAATAAAAAATGTGAAATATGTTGATTCATATGATGCAATGATTTATAATCGATTTATGATAATCGTTAAGAATCAACTCACGTTCTTTGACAACTGAATAACCCACAATTAAAAATTTACATCTAATTGGAAGCGAGGTGATTTATAATGAGAGATATGCAAAACTTCTCATCTTGGCAACTAGCACAAAACATAATGATGCATGAGTTCATAGCGCAGAATGACGATCTAATAGACCGATTTCCATTATGGCTTCAGCACAACAGGCATATCAAAGAATTTGACTTGCTCCCAAAGAGTGAAATCAACAAGATGATCAAACTATTTGATCCTGCAGCTGATGTTGAGGTAGATAGAACATTGCAATTCATATAGAGATAACTAGGGGGATATTGGATTGAGCAAATTAAAAGCATTCATCAAAAGTAAGTGTGAAGACGATTCTTCAATGGCTATGAAATTGGCAAAGATAGCAGGGTATACAGACAGAAGTGGTTTTTACCGATTTCTAAATGACGGTAGAAAAGAAACAACTGATATTCAAAGTATCATAAATATTGTCAAAGAAATCGATCCAGCAAATGAAAGAGTTGTTATGGGAGAATACATAATGACGCTTGATCCAAATAAGTCTGCAGCAAGACAGGCTCTTGAATATTTAGATGTAAATAAATATTACATTGAACGTAATGCATTACTGGATAAAATGAAGTATGCTCACAACGGAAAGTCTCAAGAATGGTATAAAATCTATTCAATTCATAGCGAGGTTCAAGACGGTAATTTAACGTATCTTGAAGCGATGAATAAAGTGGGATCGGTCAACACGAAGACACCTGAAATGAATGTGTTTAAAAATATTTTGCTTTTATATCCACTGTGTTCAAAAGGTGAGTTCGGATTGATGAGTGAAATTGCTGACTTAATCGATGTGGATTCACTTCATATAACCGGTTACGTTAATGATTCCTATAGATGTAGGCTGTTGATTATGAGTGCCAGTGCAGCAGTAAGTCAGAACAAGCTTAAAAGAGCACGATTCAATGCAGGAATGGCTTTATCAGAAACTAAGATTGATAGATTCGCTGTTTTCGCCTGTCTACATCTTGGTAACTCATATATCTATACAAGTTATGAGAAAGCAAAAGAAAACTTCTTCAAAGGGTTAGGATACGCAAATGCTAATTCAGAATACAAAAGGGAAATCAAAAGAAGTTTAGCGATGCTTGAAAATGTATGGAACAAAGAAGAAAACGAGTGGTTAGATTTAGATTCAAGAGATACTACAGATATGCAAGAGGTAGCTTTCCATCATATTGTTAACAAGCGTAATGATCAAGCTAGATCAATTTTAAATCAGCTTGACGAAAGGGATTCAAGCAATCACGAATTAGCTTACAATACCTTTTTAAGAGGGTTTTTGATGAATGATTTTAATTGTTATTGTCAATCGGTGAAACTTTTTAAGGACACTGGAGACAAGTACACGCTCCAACTACCCCTAAGAAATATCGAAAGGCTGGGTGCGGACAAGAGTCTAGTGGAACTTATTGCTCACTAGAAACCTTATCAATTGAAAGGAGGTGATTAAATGAAGAAAACAGCATTATTTTTAATCGTAGCTGTCACAATTTTCAGTGTTGGATTTGCTTCAGGCCAAACATCGGAGCAAGCTATCGAATTCATCAAAACTGCAGCAATGGGCAACGGTGGATGATTTACATATTAGAAAGGTGGGGAGATTGAATCCCTGCCTTTTTGATATATCAAGAAATGATCTGAAAAGGAGAAATTGAAATGATTTTGAGTCTAAAATGTACTTGTGGAAACGAAGTGGAGTTTAATAAAGAACAGAAGTTTCATAGTGAACTTTCTGATTATGAATTTGGCCATCATGAGATTCATCTATCATTCGATTCTGAAATTGGCGGTATTGATGAAATAGGTGAAGAAGATTTTACAGAAAGCGATCTTTATGTGAAGGGTGAACAAATGGTCATAACATGTAACCGATGCAATTCATCATTAAGCATCAAAAAATCTTAATAAGAAGGAGGGAGCGATTGGGTAAATTCAGAAGCATGGCTATCGCAAGCATGGCAGAGGATCTTGGGTTTAAAACAGAATTAAAAAACAACGGTACATATTATAACCCTGAATTGAATGCGCTGCTGATCACTAATGGATTTGTAGCTGATTTAGTTAAATTAAACTATTTCGAGTCAGCGATCATCAAAATGCCTTATAGGATGAATAAAGGTGTATGTAAAAAAATTCTCTACAGAGAGTCAACGACTAATCTAAGAAAAGACATAGGTGTAATGATCAGAAGTATGAACTCATTCACTTCTGATGGATATCACAGAATGAACATAATTAAATGGAATAAAGAAGGCGATTCATTAATCGTTGCAAGTGAATACTGTCCTGAAGCGACAATACATATTGATTTAATTGAAAGTAGCAAACTGAAATACATAAGGGAACTAGAAGTGGGTAAAACAACTCTTTTATGCAAATTGGATTGTGATGAAGAAAGGAGAGTTGTTGTCCTACATGCAAAATAATAACCACTATTACACTGATCAAGTATTTGAGGACGAGAAGGACGCTGAGATACAGTTTCTTCAGAATAATCAATATGCCCTTGAAATTGGTTTGGACAACACCAACAAAGCGTTAAAACACTTTGAGAATCAAATTGCAATGCTTACGGATTTTATAGCGAAATTAGGGTTAGATGAGGAATACATAAAGTACATGTACGAGATCGCAATAGATGAACATAGCGATAGCAGCTGCAGAGAGACAGCGAGATATTACATAGATGTTATTACTGAAAAATATGGGAGCGATAATTATAAAAATTGAAATTTTAAAACCTGGAGTGATTTTTAAAAACCACAAAGATTTTTGTATTAAAACAGGTATAACTTATAAAAATTCTACGGATAGCAAAAAGGCTCAATTAAAAGAGTTGGCACGATACTGCTCATTCGAAAAAAAGGGTCACTCTATTATTGTAAATTCACGTTATGCAATTCCGTTACCAAAAAAGAAAAACGTTAAAAATGCTGTTTACAATGAATTAATTGAATGGCTTGTGCTAGATATACTAGCTCAGGAACATAACAATGGGCGTGTTTACATAACAAAAAGTAAATTAATCAGTTCGCTTGGATTTGTTAATAAAAATTATTTCAAACATATGCACAACAAAAAGGAGATAGCATTACTTATTGGTGCTGATAGTTATACTGTGCAAGATTTTTACAACACGAGCCAAAGTAGTTTTAAAAAGGCCATCGAAACAGCCTTAAAGAGTTTAGCAGATCGTAGCATGATAAGTTATACTTCCGTTTTTAAAGTAAAAGAAAATGGACAAGAATCAAGATTGGCGACTATGGAAGAAAAAAATGCAATTCTGGTATGCCAGAAAAAGATAATGAAAAAATTGGGATTCGCCAAACTCTCCCAAATTAGAGCAAAAGGTAAAAAGGTTTGGAGGGATTTTGAGTCACAGGTTAATAAAGAACTATATCTATACAATAATATTAGTTCGTATTTCCAAGTGTATGAGATTATTCTTAATAGCAAACATCTTGAAGAGGAGTGCATTAGCATGTTGGAACTGCTGCTCAAAAAAGCAGAACAGGATACGTACACTCAAGAAATAAATGAAAAAGCATGTGCGAAATTATTGCAAAATGCAAAAAAACGCCATACCAATTCGGTGGATAATTTATACAGGAGAGAATCGAATTACATACAAGACATTAGTGCTTTAATAGACATGTTAATAAAGAGTGGATCTGATTCTATATCAGATGACTTGGTATCGTTAGATATTGGTACCTTAGACAAGGAAACAATAGATGTAATTGCTAACATTTTCAGTTGATAAAAAACGACTAGTAAACTTCTCAATCCAAAATAAAGATACTCACCTTTACTAGTCGTTTTTTCAAAAATCTAAATAATTCAGTATGATTCACTCTCACCCATTTCTTTAAAAGGAAAAACAAAATCTCAATCACAGTCTGAAGGGGGTATGGGGGATGGTTGGCTGCATGATAGATAATTTGGAACGTAGTGGAAAATTGTCTATCTAAAGCATCCCCCATGTATTACATAAACACTCACATACAAAAGAGCAGTTGCACAAAGCAAGCTTTGTACACCTTCTCATCATGATTAACTTGTTAATCATTCTTCGTGATAGAAATAATAATTTGGAGGAGATTCATTGAAATCAAACTTATCAAAGCAAGTATACATTTACTCATTAGACACTTCAGCATTTTTTACACCAGAGGAACAGGTCATCAATAATGAAAATCTTAGCTTGACTTACTTCGTTGAATTTTTGAAAGAAATCAAGAGTAGCAATGCGAGTGTAAATGCAATGGATACAATTGGATTAACGGAAAAGCAAGAAGGAAAACTAAAAAAACATCAGACTGCCGAAAAAATAATTGCTGATTATGTTGATTTTCTGAAATTTAAAGCAGCTAACGAGAATAAAATGGAAGATACAGATAAACTGGATGGTTCAGAAGAAAAGCATCTTAAAAATACCGGAGTGTTGGAGGATGAAGGACTTACTAGAAGAAAAATTAATAATTTGTGTGGCATTGCTAATCTTATTAAAAACCAGAATAAGAAGAAAATGAAAAAATTAATGGCTGACTTTAAAAAGACAAGGGAACTCAATCTCGATGCAATAAGATACAAGAACACTGGAGATATCAATATTAACAAGGTTATTGGTGTTTTTGAATCAACCTTAACTAGAACATTAGGAATTGAAACAGAAAACGAACAACCTTCGGATGAAATTATTATTGTTGAAAGTTTTTATGAAGAAGTCTTCGGCAGTCTGATCAAAAAAGGATTTAAGTTCAATAAAAAGCAGTACGACTATTATGCCTCATCTGCTGGTCAGATTCGTGATAAGAAAGGTGTCTTCATCAAGAGGTCATCGCTCAATAAGCACAAGACAACCTTAATGTGTGGACTTGATGAAAAATTGATTAACTCTAAAGGCGGTATGAATATCAATAAGTGGAATGCTTATCTTGCTTTATCCAATAGTGCAAGTTCTGTGTGGGAAGGCTTCGATATTGATAAAGCTATAGTTGTTCCAGATTTTGAGAACGAAATTGAAGGAAGCTTTGACTATATTGATCGCAATACATATGAAATAACTCGGAAGAAGATGACTATTCCAGTCGATCAGACTGATGGCTGCGGAATGATATTGCCAACTGTTGCAGATAAACCATTTCAATTCAGAGCACCATTTATGAAGGGGATGCTAGTACCTTTCGATTTCAAACAGTTTGCAAAAGAGCATGGTAAATCAATTATAAAAGACATTGATGGTCGTGAATGGGATGTACTGAAAGGTGATATTCACATGATCCTTACGAAGTCTCAATTTAAAATGTGGAGCTATTATGGCAACGAAAGTGAAAGTAAGTGGGATCACTACAAACGCTGTTTTAAGGAATATAATTGTGAAGCATCCAAATTAAATGAGGAAGAGGAGAACTTAAAGACAAGTAAGCTTAACTATCAAATGCTTCAAACATTAACGGACATCACAGACAGCGAAATGACAAGATTAACAAAACTTACGATTAATGAGATCAAAACACTTTATCAGAGCACTGATGCCATGTTAGGTGTTATGGGAGCCGTTGAAGAAAATGAGAAAAGAAGCAATCTCCAGGAAGCTCTATTTGTATATCCTAGTTTATTAAAAGATAATCATGTGAAAGAAACGATCAAAGAAATTAAAGCGAGGATGATCAAGGAAGCTAAAGCAGGAAAAATAAAGTTAAAAGGATCACATCATACTTTCTTAATACCCGACCTGTACGCAGCTTGTGAATTTTGGTTCAATGGTGAGAAAAATCCAAACGGATTAATTGAAGATGGAGAGGTTAGCTGTAAATTATATGAAGACAGCTTAGAAATTGACGTGCTTCGTTCTCCTCACCTTTATAGAGAGCATGGCATCAGATCCAATGTGATAAACGAAAAAACGAAGAAATGGTACATCACAAAAGGAATCTATACATCAAACAAAGACTCTCTATTTAGGTTACTGCAGTTTGATTTTGATGGTGATAAGGCTCTTGTTGTAAGCGATAAGGAATTTGTCAGTATTGCTAAAAGAAATATGAAGGTTGGCCAACATGATGAAATTCTTCCTCTTTATTATGAAATGGAATCTGCTCAGAAAGATATCATTGGAAACGGCAAAATATATGACAATCTGAGAAGTTCTTTCAAGGTCAACATCGGAGAGTTTTCTAATAACATATCAAAAGTTTGGAATAGTGAAAATGTGAACCTGGATGTAATCAAATGGTTAACGATGGAGAATAACTTTGGAATAGACTATGCAAAAACGCTATACCAGCCAACGAGGGCTACACATGCTAGTAATGAGATTGAAAAGTTCTTGAAAATTGAAGAAGGTGATAAAACAAGAAGGCGAAAGCTGCCATATTTCTTCAAATATGCGAAAGACAAGGATGAGAAGAACGTTGAAATGCCTAATGGTGCTATGACTGTTGATAAGATAGATATAATTATGCCGACTGCAAGAGAAACGAAAAGAAGTTTTGATAAGGCGTTGGATCCATTAGAGTTTAATTACAGACTGTTCTTGAGTCCGAAATTACATAAGAAAAAACCATTAACAAAAGAAAATATTGATAAATTAGACCAACTCCTTAAAGAGTATAAAGAATTATACAAAGCGAAATATTATGAAAGTTTAAGCGCACCTGATCGCAGCCCTAGATTGCTAGAAAGGATTAGAAGATTAAACGAATGTGTAATGCGTGAATTGAAGATAAATCATGGGGATTCAGATTTATTAAAGATGGTTGAAGTGATCAAAGTGTACAAAATGATGGATACGAATAAATACAGGTTAAGCAATCAAGAGAAAAAGGAAGAAAAGAGATCTGATAAAAAATGGTTTGTGTATAAGGTATTCACTAACGAACTATTGAATCTAAATGTGACAAAAACTGAAGTGCTTGATATCTTAGTTGAATATCTATTCTTCATTAAGAAGACAAAATTCAAGGATACATTATGGGGATGCTTTGGAAATGATCTCCTGTGGAATCTGAAGACAAATTTAAATGTGATTGCTGAATGTAAAAACCCTCATTGTGAAAACAAGTTGAGTGATCTGAATGCCAGAAGACATTACTTTTGTGAGGATTGTTATAAAGATCATCGGAAACAGTTGGATGCGGATAGAAAAGCGATTGCGAGAAAAAACAGAAAAATGTCCGCTTGAATTTGATAACAGATTAATGGATACACGAAGAACCCTTGTTGCATCAAGGGTTTTTTATGTTCATATGAATTTCTATAACCGTATACTAGGGAATAAATAATTTCCCATTTAAAACATAACATAAAAATGAATGATAACGCAATGATTAAATAAATCTTGCGAAAGGAGTCGGGACTAGAATAAATGAATATCGAACGATTTGAACTAAGACAAGCTATGCAAAAAAGAAGAATAACCCAAGTGGAAGCAGCCAAGCATTGCGGTTGTACCCAGTCTCATTTAAGTAAATACTTCACTTTCGAATGCGAGATTTCAAAAGAAAAATTAAATCGACTTGTCGAATTTGTTTATTCTCGCCCTGAACTCGTATGGAAGAAAAAGTAGCAATTTTTTTGGTCGTCACTACAATACCGTTTGTTGCGGAAACAGCGAATAAGGGTTGTACCTAGCAATTTCAGCGACCTTACCAAAAACAAATGAATTTGCGTTCACGTTTTGTAGTTTTGTAATCATTTCATTTTGCCTCCAGAAAAACGAATGATTAGGTGCGGTTTGTAAGATACAGCCCACTGCCCCCGAAAGTTACAAACATTTTTATTTCTCCTTTTTGTATGAGTGTTGGGGCGCTATATGCGCTCCTATATTCGCACAACTAAAAAAATTCAAACGATAATATCTCACATAAATGGATGGTGTAAGCCATGTTTAAACCCAAATGGGGAAACCCAAATCCCAATACAGATTTTCAAAAAATCTATAGCAAAATTGATCCTGTCATACTGAAACGAGTTGAACAAAATATAAAAAAAGAGATTAGCATGACGAGTCTAGTCCCTCATTGGATAAAGGAGGTGACACGTTTAAATGAGTAACATTGAGAAAAACTTTTTGGATATTTACAGACTGATTTCATCTAATGAAAAGAATAATAGGTTCTTATTCTATAAAGAATCCCCATTATCTTCAGATCATCCAGATGTAACAAATGATGATCAAATCCCCTTGTTAATCTACAGATCACCCAAAACAGATGATCTGGAAGATGAAAAACCAATTGCTAGAATGTGTATGTACTTAGCGAACGGTACTCCCACAAATAACCTGCAAATTCAATCCCAAGATATCATGATTGACATCTATACCAGTATTGATGAAGTGGAACAAATTGAATTAAGAAACTTAAAGATTCAAGACAATCTTGCACAGCTACTTTTTGATAGCAGAGCAACTGGCTTCGGAAAAATTGTGAATTACAAACGATTGCTAATTCCAAATACTCCAAAGGGTTATATCGGTTATAAGCTTATTTTTACTTTTGGTGCAAGTAAATGAAATCAAATGATTTTATGCAGCTTTTCGGAACTGGTCAGCCTGTAAAAACACCAATAGGGGATTGTCACTTCATCAAGATTAAAGAGTATGTTGATTTCTCAAGTGATCTTCAATTGATGGCAGATCACAAAGATAAAATAGCTGAATCTATGCGACAGGTCTTGAAAGATAAACTTGATGCCCAGGACATTGAAGAGATGGTTAGTGGTCGTAATTTATTTCAACTAATCTTGATGCATCCGCTGTATTTAGATGCTTATCAATCTATATTTATCAAGGTTTTCAATGATAAAGAGATCATGTTAAAGGTATCGAATGAAAACTTCATGGAGTTGAGAAGTCTTGTCTTGAAGATGCATCTAATTAACGAGGACAAGAAATCACCAAATTCAGAGATAGAAGAGCTTAATCAGATTTCTAAGGAATTAAAATCAAGTGATGACGGTGCTGATCTATCAGACATGATTAGTGCGGTTGTAGCAACGACAGGCATAGATTATTCCGCTATTAATGAGTGGTCACTTTACCAGCTTTACCTTACATATCATCGCATACAAAAAAAAGTAAATCATGATGCGTCTGTTATTTTTGCTACTGTCAGTTCAGAAGTGAAGATTAATAGATGGGACGATCATATTGATCTATACGTTGAGGAGAAACACCACTTGTCACACAAAGATTCAGAATCAATCAAAAAATTACTAGGCTGATAAATTCAGTCTTTTTATTATTTAAGGAGTTGTTTATTTAGAAATGGCAAAGACGACCGTTATACATGACGTATGTAAAGTGACAATGAAACAAATTAGTACAGGGAAAGTGATTGGATCGGCCGTAACACAATTAACATCCCTCGCACAACAAGTTCAGCAGGACTTTTTAAAAGGCGGCTGGGGAAACAAAGATTTATATGTAATTAACTCAAGCAAAGAAGTTTCGGGTAACGTTAGGAACGCATTCTTTGATCTTGATTTCATGGCAATGCAGCAAGGAGTTTCCATTGAGAATGAAACTATTTCTGTTTACGAAGACGAAGTTCTATCAGTTAGTGATTCAAACGGTGTTACCTTGACAAAAACACCTTTAGAAGATTCAGAAGTTACATTCACAAATAAAGCCAATGGTGAAGTCTATCAGACTGCCGTTTCTGGAACGAGTTATACATTATCCAATACTTTTGCTAAAAAAGGTGAACAAGTTACAGTTCATTACTTAATTGAAGTTGATGCTGAAACTGTTGAAATCAATGGTAATAAATTCTCGGAGAACTATTACCTAGAACTTCATACCCTAGAGTATGATCCAGTCACTAACAAAACTTACAGCGACCTTTATATCCAGTTGCCTAAAGTTAACTTCTCGGGAGAGTTTGATATGTCTTTGGAAGCTGGACAACCATTTACTCCAGAATTGGGGTATAGAGCTCTTGCAGATGACAATGGAAAGATCGGACGTTTTGCAAGAGTTAAGCGTAATGAAGATGGCTCAAAAGGAGCAGCGCCTTCTACACCTGGCAACTCAACGCCTGACGATGATGGAGATTTAGGAGATTAATTTATTTGGGTGTGTGATAAATAATTGCACACCCCTTTATATATTCACACAAAAAGGAGAATGGAAAATGACAACAAACGAAATTAAAAGTAACGAGAATACTAGGTATATTAAATGCGTTTTTGATGTTAAGGATTTACTGGAAGATGAAACGAGAATTGAAATGTTCCTTCAATCTTTTAAAACATCTATACAAATTTTCATTAGTCGTGAAAAGGCTAAGCTAGCGGGTGAATCTAAATGACAACGAAAGCAGTGAATTTAACGACATTAGGTGATCTCGCTAAGAAATATGATGAGAAAAAGAAGGTTCAATTGAATGAAGAGTTCCATCTTTATATTTATCCAGAGTTTGCGCCCAGTAAAATTGCGGAAGTGTTAAAAGAGTTAAATACCGATTACTTCAACGGAGATAAAAAAGGTTTGAAGATTGATGAAGTTGCTATGATTGATTGGTTGTATTTCTTGATCATCAAAAAATTTACAAACCTTAAAATCCCAAATAACCTGAAATCTAAAATGGGTGCGTATATCAACTTAGTCGATAGTGGGTTGATGGGACAGATTATGATGTCATTTCCCGAAGAAAGCATTCAAAAGGTGCTAGATCATATCAAGAGTGTCGAGGATGCTGTAGATCAGCTTGTTGACAGTGATTTGGATAATAAGACGGAGCAAGTTATTAAAGCGTTAGATGAGCTGTAAGACACGTTAAATACAACGGAATCAAAATTAGAGAGGATTGATTTAAGGATGGAAAAGAAAAGTGACATTAATGTTCAAGAAATTGCGGACGGTATCGTTAGAAAGGTAAATGAAGTGGAGTGGGAAATCCGTCAACTAGATAGAGAGAGAAAATGGAAATTCGATAAATTAACAACAGATTTAAATGCTTTAAAATCATTAGATGGATTCTATAACATTGAAATTTCTGTTTTTGCTGAAAAAAATCGTTTGTCAGTAGATGAATATATTGAAGAGGTACACAAAGAACTTATTATTGACGTACCGCCAGGAAGTATTATTCTACCAGGGGTGAGCAAAAATGTTTAAAAAGATCAAAAAAGAGTTTATTGCAGTGGATTGTGACAAATGTTTAGTTGAGCGTTGCAACTCACCAGAAGGAATCCTGAATATGGTATCTAATATATGCCGTACTTTAGGTGGTGAGTTTTCACCTCAAAGGTGTGATTCCTGTAAAGAAAACAACACACAAATGTTTGATATTGATGGATTCAAAAGAGTTACCAAAGAAATGCTAGATCATATTGCCAAGCTAGAGTTTGAGAATGATCAATTGGCCAATCATAGGTTAGACCCGTTTTATGAACCAAGTGAAGAAGTAAAAGAAACAGTTGATCACATTGTTGAGGAATATAAAGATGAGATTGAAGAAGTTTTGTCGGTGAGTAAAGATGCCGATGAATGCAGAGGGAGATTCTCGTTTGTAGAAAATCCAAAGGAAGTGTTTAAGTATTGAGTGGATGTGAAATTTTAATACGATACCCTGACTGGAATAAGTTCAAAAATATTTTCGTCGATATGATTGACACTATTGGCACAATACATCAAAGATATAAGATTCTTGAAAGATATAAAACAGAATTATTGGAAGCATACACATCACCAAAATATTATATTAAAGTTGATTCGGAAGAGGAGCGACAAAAGTTACGATCATTAGATGAAGAAGCTATGGAAGAAGGAAGAAAATTCGTAGACACGCTCATTGATGGTTTACTTCTACTTCTCGGAACCAGGCACGATGATGCTGTAACGTACGCTAAATCTATGTTGAATTCCCTCTCAGTTGCTAAAGGAGTGTAAAGCAAAACATGTTAGATGAAAGAAAGATTAAATCGATCTCATTATTAGCTGAAGGAAGGAAGACAATGCAAGCTATTGCTGATGAAATTGGAGTCAGTCGTAACGCATTATACTTGTGGAGAAAAGATAATGAATACTCACTGGAGCTGGACAATGAGATACAAAACTTCAAACTTTTAGCACAGCAAGAAAGAAGCGCAAGAGCTAAAAATTGGTTTAAAAAATTGGAGAATATCGGTATGGATGATAGTCAAAAGACTAAGGATCAGCTAGACGCACTCAAAACGCTGCTGGCATATTCAGAAGGTACTCCAACATCTAAGGTTGAAATCACTGAAACAAAGTCTAATGAAGTAGATAAAGAAACAATCGAAGATGAGATTAAGAAGTGGAAGAAATCTAAGGAAAAGCAATAAAAACCCTCATCTATATTATACCATAGAGAGGGTTTGTTGCTCCTGTTTGCTTTCATATTCTTTAATGATTTTATAAAAAGTATTCTTTTTAAGCTGCAGTAATTCAGCAAATTGAACACCTGTAATCTCAGAGCTTTTCCATTTAGGATAGTTTGTTTCAAGTATGTTCTTTTGTTCCTTAGTTAGAGTGTCATAGCTCATTTTAGGTCTGCCAAGATGTTTCCCAGCTTTCTTAGCACCTTTAATTCCCTCTGCTTGTCTCTCCCTGATGTCCTCACGCTCTTTCTCCGCAAAGGCTGTTAGAAGAGTTAAAATGATTCTTTGAATAGCTTCTTTTAAGATGTCGTCTTGATCTTCGCTAGTGTTGATCATAGGCTCTTTAATGAATTTTAATTTAACCCCATTATCCACGAACCAATCATATTCCTTTAAAGTATCATTCATGTTCCTACCCATACGAGTAATTGAATCAAATACAATAGTGTCGCCAGATCGAACAATCTGTTTGAGCGTTTGATATGAAGGTCTGTCAAAGTTCTTCCCACTTTGTTTATCTATAAAAAGGTCACGCTCATCAATGCCAACTTTAGTCATATTGGCTATTTGTCTGCTTTCGTTTTGATCCTTTGAGCTAACTCTTATGTAACCGAATGTCTTTTGTGTCATGTCGATCATCCTCTCGTTTATCTTACTTTTATTATACCATATATGTTTATAAAGGTGTATATAAATTTATAAACGTTTATTAATTAATTTTGATATCTTTATAAACGTAAAAAGAGTAAGAAAGTGGCCGTTTAAGAACCCATACCTATATAAACGCTTTATCTCTTAATGAATCAAAGAATGAAAAAGTGAGATCGTTTAGAAAGTGTTTAAAGCTCGATATAGAAGCGATAAAACAGTTGATACAAATATATATCGAAGTAGATAACGTGGCTTAGAAAGGAAGCAGATAGGCTTTAACCCCCACCTTTCTGTTTTAGAAAATGCCCTTTTAAACGATAGCAGGGTACAAATTTTTTGCAGTATTTTTCAAAGTTTCGAGGTGATAAAAATAACCAAATCAATCAACATAAACACATCTGAAAATAGGATGTTTTTATATGAATATTTAGTCAAACAGGCAATCAGAGAGAATATGACTAAAACAGAAGCAGAAGACTTCGCATCTCATATGATGGTGAAACGTTCAGAAGATTTATTCACTTATCATGGATTGGCTTGGGAATTAGGTCAGAAAAATCTTGAATTCTTCTGTTTATTTTTCCTGCAAGATACATTTAGAGCACCTGATACGTCTGAAATAGCTCCTATTCATAGAGAGATATGGGAAGACATTGAAGGAATGCTTTTGCGAAATACACATGATAAGCAATCGTATATCCTTCCGAGGGGAACAGGTAAAAGCGCCTTCGCGAACTTACCAGCTGTTTCTTTTTCTGTTGCAAATAAGCTTAGAATTTTCACATTAGTATGCTCATCGACTGGTGACCTTGCTGAAAAGTTTATTAAGCAAATCAAAGAAGTTTTTGTAGGCAACGTTTATATTGAGTCGTGCTATGGCAAGCTTTTAGATCCCACAAACAAAAAATACATCTGTAATTCTTCGCAACTTGAGTTTACAAATGGAACGATGGTTGAAAGTATCAGTAGTAAAACAGATATGAGGGGTAGGAAGTATGGAAACACTCGAATTGAGTTAGCCATTTTAGATGATTACCAAAACAATGACGATTGTGCTACGGATGCAAACAGAGAGAAAAAATGGAGTCGCTTTTCTTCAGATGTTAACTTTGCGTTCCAAAAACCACAATTTGATGAAAATGGGAAAATGGTTAGACAAGGTGGCATTATGATTGGATGTGGAACAATTCAGCATCCAGAGTGTTTTTACAGTAGACTTCAAAAGTTACCTACCTGGAAGGTTCGTAAAGAAAAAGGGATTCTTGTAGATGATATTGATGAATTGTTTAATTCTGGTCTATGGGCTGAATTTAAAGACATTCTTTCAGATTCTAAAAACGAGAACAGGCTGCAACATGCAAAAGAGTTTTATTATCAAAATGAAAAGGAAATGAGATTTCCGATTCTGTGGGAAAGTTACTGGAACCCATTAGAAATGGCTCTTGCTTATTATGAAAACCCAGTTGCATATAACCAGGAAGTCCAAGGTGTCATCACCTCTACTGGACAAAAGAAATTCAAAACTATTATTACTGAATCTGCTGAGAAAATTGAAAGTCATGACTTTGTTAAAACCATGCTTTCTATTGATCCAGCAGGAACACGAAACAAACAAAAGAAGAAAAAAGACTATTACGCTTTTGTTGTAGGCAGTATCTCAGATATGAATATCAAATACGTTCGTAAAGGTACTGTCTTTAAAGGTGAGTATGAGGATTACATGGCTTGCACGTTGAAGTTGCTCAAACAATATCCCGACATTACTTTTGTCAACATTGAGAAAAACGTGTACAACGGAGCGGATGTAATTCAACTTCAAGAACTAGTTAAAAAAGATCCTGTATTATCTGGCAGAAATATTGAGTGGTTGAATAATGCTGTTACTAAAAACAAGGATGACAGAATCAACACTATTGTCGGTGATGTAAATATGGGAAGAATCATTTTTAATGAAGAGGATGAAGATGCCATTCAACAACTCAAGGATTTCGCTGGAGCGGATTTCTCTGCTTATGACGACTTTCCTGATGCAGTTGCAGAATGGTCTAAAAGAATAAATGAAGTAGAAGACATAGGATATGTTCAATCAATACCTAAGAACTGGTTCTTCTAAAGAGGTGTATGAGTATTTTTGATAAAGAAGAAATTATAAAAAAGCTGCTAGATGAATTGAAAATGACTAAACCCAATTATGATAAAAAATGGCGATACTATAGTGGGGATCATGACATTCTTCATAAACGTATTGCCAATGACCCGATGAAAAATGATATGAGGGTTTACTTTAACTATTGCAGGAAGATGGTTCAAAACAGTGTTGGATATTTGTTGGGTAAACCAGTAAGTTACAATTCTAAAACAGATAACAAAGAGTTTTTAAGTTTGATTGATTACAACTTTAATACATGGGAACACAACCATAACATTAAATTAAAAATTATATCTTCGATCAATGGTCATGCATATGAGGTTAGCTTTATTAATAGCGAAGGTGATTTTCAGTGTGCTGTATATCATCCGTCTGAAATGATTGTGCTACACGATAATTCTGTTGAAAATAGGATTACTTTAGCTGTTCGTAAATATAAAGTTAAATTTGATGAAAGTGAGTACATTGATGTCTGGGATGACACCCATTTCCGAAATTATAAGATTAATGGTGGAACTTATGAACTTTTACAAGAAAAGCCACATAGGTTTTCACGCTGTCCAGTAAGAGAACTAAAGAATAACGATTCTAAGAAATCTACATTTGAAGATATTATGAAGATTATCGACATTTACAATGCTATCCTGTCGGTATCAGCACAAGAAATCATGGATCATCGAAACTCTTATCTCGTTTTTAAAAACTGTAACATTAAAATGGAAGACGCTAAAAAAATGCGAGAAAACGGTATTATTAAGTTACCTAATCCAAATTCTGAAGTGGAATGGCTTACAAAAGACATCAATGCCACTTTCTTAAAAGACGTACTTCAATTACTTCAAGATGAAATCTACGCTCAAAGTCATCAGGTTAATTTAAATGAGAATTTCCAAAGCAACACTTCAGGAGTAACAATACGATTGAAACTCCAAGAGCTTGAAAATCAGTCAGCAATCAGTGAGTCAGACTTTGACCAGTTGTTAAAATCAAGGCTCAAACTTTTCTGTGAATATTTAGCGCTTAAAGACATCAATAATGAGAAGTTTGATTATAAAGATATTGCTATCTCCTTCACACGAAATGTTCCAGTTGATGATGTTGCCAATGCTCAAATGGTAGCTACATTGAATGGAATAGTTCCGCATGAAGATCTCCTCGGAAAGCTATCTTTCATTTCAAATCCTTCTGCAGCGTATGAAAGGCTACTTAAACAACTAGAAAACAGCAAAGATACGACACCTGGTAAATCAGATTTAATAGTAATTCCAGCACATGAAGACCCTGTTGATCCGACAGGGTCTTAATTATGCTTTAAATTCGGGAATCCTGTGAGTGGTTAGGGCAGGGAAGTATGAATGTGGGTTAGACATACAACAAAAAAGACTTTATGGCGAGTACATAAAGGCAAATTAGATGGAGTGATATATTTATGAATTTAGAAGAAGTAAAGCAGTTTCTAGAACAACAAAAAGAAACGCCAGAAGTGAAATCATATTTAAATGAGCTTTCTGCTTTATCAGAGGATAAAGTCAGACAGTTTTTAGACACTGATGGTGGAAAAAAGGTTCTTCAACCACGTTTAGATCAACATTTTACAAAAGGGTTAGAAACGTGGAAAGCTAATAATTTGGATAAGCTAGTTGATCAAAAGGTTAAAGAGCTCAATCCAACTAAAAATCCACTTGAAATCAAAGTTGAAAAATTAGAAAAAACTCTCAAGATGAAGGAGATCAAAGAAAAAGCTTTAGTGAAGGCTCACCAAGATGGTCTACCGACTCAATTAATTGACTTTTTTCTATCTGATGATTCTGAGAAAACAGAAGCTAATCTCAACACTTTCAAAGATGTTTTCGATCAACATTTGCAAAATAAGACAAAAGAAAGACTTAAAGAAGATGGCATTGATCCAAAAGGTAGTCTACAACAACCAAAAACATTTACTAGAGAACAACTTCAAGGATTGACTCAAGAACAATATAAAGCTAATGAGGAAGCTATTGATAAGCTTCTTTCATTAGATTAAAAACTATAAAAGGTTAAGGTGAATTAAATAATGGCGTATGAAAATTTTATTCCTGTTGTATGGTCAACTAAATTAAACGAAGCTTATAAAAAATCCCTGGTTTTTGGCAACCTAGTCAATACAGATTATCAAGGTGATGTTAAACATGGTAATACGGTTAAAATCAATAGTTTTGGTAGTGTAACTATTGGCGATTACGATGAAAATGGTGTAGGTGAACCAGAGCAAATTGTTGGAAGCCAAACTGAACTTAAAATAGATCAAGCTAAATACTTTAATTTTAAAGTTGATGATATCGATGCAGCTCAAGCTAATATCAATCTTCTAAGTGGGCAATTAAAAGAGGTTTCATACCAGCTTGCTGATGTGGCTGATCAATTTATCGCAAATTTATACACTGGTGTTGATCCTAAAAACACTATGGGAACAGATGAAGATCCTATGAGAATTGATTCTCAAAATCTATATAATAGACTGGTTAGTCTTAATGTGAAACTTTCTGAAGCTAACGTCCCTAAACAAGGCAGATGGGTTGTTCTTCCTGAAGCTGGTCATGGGCTATTACAAAAAGATCCCCGCTTTACTAAATTCCCTGAAGTTTTATATGACGGTTATATTGGCAATGTGGGTTCGTTAAAAGTTTTCACTTCTAATAACTGTCCTACAGTAGGGGATAATTATAAAATTATCGCTGGTCATAGTTCAGCAATCTCATTTGCTTCTCAAATTGACAAACTTGAAGCTTTTCGTCCTGAAAAGTTTTTCGCGGATGCAATTAAAGGTCTGCAAGTTTATGGAGGCAAGCTTGTTAAACCTAAGGGCATTGCTGTTTTGACAGCTTTATTTATGGATGAACTATAAGAAACTTAGGAGGGGGATTCCCCCTCCTTTTTTAATTAAAAATAAAGGAGTATGAATTATTTGTGGATTAAAAATAAAGTTACAGGTTTAGTTTGGAATGTAACTGAAGATCATTACAATTATTTGATTAAGCAGTCTGATTACGAACAATACATTGCAAAGAAGAACAAGAAAACCAAAACCAAAGTCGAAGACAATGAAACGGCAGGTGGAGACAATGAATCAACTTAAAGATTTTAAGATTTTAATTGATGAAGAAGTTGATGATGCTGTTTTACAGCTCTATATTAATGATGCAGAAAACTTCATCCTAAATCATTGTAATTTAGATGAGATTCCTAATCGTTTATATTCAGCCCTTCTAAATATCGCAGTTTTCAAATTTAAACTGAGAGGATACGAAGGAGTCAAAAGAGAATCAATGGGAGCTGTCAACGAAACGTTTCATGAAACGATCCCTGCCTATATTATTAATGAGTTGGATGACTATAATAATAACAATCAAACAGTTAAGTTGCTGTAAAAGGCCATATCATGAATTTTAAAAAAATCTTCTACAAAATAGATATTGAAACTGTCCCAAGTGGAAAGATTAACGAGATCACTGGGAAACCAATCATGGAAAAGGTAGAGAAATATACTCCATATAAATGTGAGTTCCAGCCTTTAGATGAAAAGATGTATCAGTCTGCTTTAGGTAGATTTCCAGATGTCACAGATTTGCTAATTTGTCGGCCTTTGAAGTTTCTGCAAACAGGAGCAGAGATAGTGTACAAAGACATTAAATATGAAGTTCTTTACCGTCCCAGGGATTGGGGGAAGCATATTGAGGTATTTGTAAAACCGAAAAAATAATGAAAAGAAACGCTTCGACTACATTTTCGAGGTGTTTCTTTTTTTTATTTTTGTTTTATTACAAAAGGAGATGTAAAAGTGAGTGAGCAATTAAAAATTATTGTTACACCAATGGCTGACACCTCGAAAAAATCAGTCGATCAAATAAACAGTCAAATTAAACAGTTGCAAGGCAAAGTAAACGGTCTTAAATTAGATATCAATCTAGGTAAAGATGTCTTAAAGAGTCTTGAAAATATTTCAAAGCGTTTTTCAGAGAATCAACGCAGCTTAAGAGATTTCAATTCAACAATTAAAGAGTTCGAGACTGTTTTCAAAAATGCAGATGGATCAATTAAAACAGTCAATCAGAAAATAAAGCAAAATGGAGAAATCCACGAAAAAACCCGAAAAGTCATTGATAATACAACAAAGAGTTTAAGAGAAGAGGCTAAAGAAGTAGCGAAGCTTACTCAACTTACGGAGCGGCTTGGTCAGAAACAAAAAGAAGTAAACAAAACTGACGGCTCTGGGAGAAGAACAGGAAAAGTCGAAAAGTACAAAAACGGCTTTGATGATGTTACATACGCTTCTGATAAAAATGGCTTAAAGTCTGTAAAAACTGTAACTAATTACGACCAGCAGCGAAAAGCTATTGATGCGTTACACGATGCATTGGAGAAATTGCGCCAAAAAGGAATAGTATCAGATGTTACTTTGACATCTTTAGGTAAGAAACTGAATCTGGCTCAAAGTGCAAATGAGATTGAAGCGCTTCGAGGGAAAATAAAGCTTTTAGATGATAAGTCAGCAGCAGTAGCCAAGACGCAAGAAATACAGCGTCAAATTCAGTTATATCAAAGACTTGCTGCAGTTAAAGCTAGTAAATTAACATCCCAATATGGCTCATCTATAAGTGATACAAACTCACAAGCAATTCAGCAATATCTCTCATCAGTAAATGCTTTAACTAGTCGCACACCTAAGCTTCAAAGTCAGATGCAGACTTTAAATGTTCAGTTCAGAGAGCTTTCGGCAAATGTAACTAACTCAGCTCAGAACATTAACACATTTGGCGGTAGGTTAGGCGATGCATTTGCAAGGATGCCAGCCTATTTAATTACTGGATCGATATTCTTTGGTGCAGTTAGCGGTCTAAAATCTATGGTCGATAATGCTATCATGCTTGACTCTAAAATGACTGAAATTCGAAGAGTAATGGATGCTCCTGATTATAAGTTTAATGAGTTGTTACAACGTTCAATCGATCTAAGTAATGAACTGTCTAACAAAGTCGCTGATGTCCTTACAATGACATCTGAATTCGCCAGACAAGGTTATAAAGGTGACGAACTCCTCTACCTAACTAAAACCTCTCAAGTCCTTCAAAATATCTCACAACTTCAACCTGAAGATACCGTTAAGGCACTTACATCAGCAATGGTCAACTTCGGTATAGCTTCAAAAGACTCTCTCAAAATTTCTGATGCTCTAAACGAAGTCGATAACAACTTTCAGACATCTTCATTAGATTTAGCTCAGTCAATGCGCAAATCAGCAGCGGCAGCAAAAGTTTATGGTGTAAGTATGGAACAGTTACTTGGCTATACAGCAAGTATTCAATCAAGTACAAAAGAGTCGGGTAACGTTACAGGGAACGCACTAAAAACCATTTTTGCTAGAATTCAAACGAACAAACAAGCAGTTTCAGCTTTAGAAGGAATAGGAATAGCTGTTAAAGATGCAGGTGGAGAAGCTATACCTGTTGCGGATATCTTAGAGAAACTAGCTGGAAGATGGAAAACACTGTCTCAAGCTCAGAAGCAACAATTAGGTATCACAATCGCTTCTCAATTCCAAAATACAAGATTCTTAGCGTTAATGGAGAACTGGGAAACAGCTACTAAAGCAACTTCAATGGCCATAAACAGTCAAGGAAGCTCGATGAGGGAGCAAGAGAAATACTCTCAGTCATTAGAAGCTAGGCTAAACAATCTATCTAATAAGTTTGTAGAGCTTTCTGAAGCTGCAAGCAGGGCTTTTATTAGTGATGGTCTAATCGCTGCTACTGATGTATTAGGCGACTTGTTAGCTGTAATATCAGGAGTAGTCAATTCCATTGGTTTTCTCCCTACGGCTTTCCTAACAGCTAATGCAGCTGTATT
Source organism: Bacillus xiamenensis (assembly GCF_000300535.1). GTDB lineage: Bacteria > Bacillota > Bacilli > Bacillales > Bacillaceae > Bacillus > Bacillus xiamenensis. Next base: position 11,762 of record NZ_AMSH01000035.1, on the reverse strand, counting down.
TGCGTTTAGTAAGACGGCTAGAGCAATGCAGACGGCCTTAGTGTTTGGCGTAGGTGCTTTGAGCGCAAGTCAAAAAGCTTTATTAGGCGTTGAAGCAGGGATGTCTAGAGCGGCACTAGCTACAAAGGCTATGACTGTAGCATGGAGAGGATTGATGTCTGCAACAGTAGTTGGAGCAGGTTTAGTTTTGATTGGAGTAGCCCTAGAAAAGATTGTAGGAGCTTACTCAGACGCTAAAAAAGCTAGAGAAGAATTTGAACAAACTCAAAATACAAATATTGAAGCACTTACAGTCAATAAAGATCAAACAGAAGAATTAATTAAGAGATATAAGGAATTAGATAAATCTAGGCGTGATGGCGGTCTCACAACAACAAATGAGCAAGAATATCTTAAGATAACCCAAGAGTTAGCTAATCTGTTTCCTGCTCTGGTGGAAGGTGTAGATTCAACAGGAAGAGCACACTTAGTTTCTGCTGAACGAATTGATAAAGAGACTGAAGCCGTTAGAAATTTAATCAAAGCAAAAAAAGAAGAAACTAAAGTTCAAGCTTCTGACACTGCTCGAGATTCGATTAACAAAATCAAAGATTTAAATAAAGAATTAGAGAAGAAACAAAAAGACTTAGACAATCCATTTGTATCTGATAATCCCTTCATTAATGCAAAAGCACCTATATCTAAGACAGATGTTGATAAAGCTAAAATCAAAACGGAAATGGAGTCCATTCGTCAGCAAGTAGTAAGCGCTTCTTATGAAATGAAAGATAAGATCATTGAAACTGCAGAAGCGTTTAGCAAATTAACAATTAGTACAAGTTTAAAAGACCAAATTAAGCAGGTTGTTGATGCGCTTAATCTTGATGAATTGACTGATCCTAAAGATGTTGAGGAATTTGAGAGGAATTTAGGTAGGATCCAAGATGCATTACAAAGAGCGTTAGATGATAGTGATTCAGGTGGGTTTGAAAAAGCTAAAGAAGAATTAGATGCATACCTGTCTAAATACCAGGTATCAGATTCAAGCATTGATATCATGAGTATCAGCATGGACAAGTTAAAGGGGATAGTTAATGACACTGCTGTTACCTATGACGAATTTGGGGATGCAGTTGACGAAACAGGCAATAAAGTAGCTGATTTAAGCAGTCGCCTTAAAGAAGTTAAAGGCGATATTGAAGCTACGGCTGATGTGCTGAATCAATTAATTAAATCTGGTCAAACAACAGCAGCAATGGAAGCTTTGCAAGGTGAAGTATATGATGACTTAGCAGACCAAATGTCTCCTCTCAATGATCTGTTAGAGAAAATGGCTGAAGGTAAAGCTATATCAGCCTCTGAAGCAATGAAGCTTATTCAGAAAGAAAAAGGTTTATCAGAAGCTATCTCCGTTGAAAATGGTGTAGTGAAAATAAATCGTGATGCAGTTGTAAAATTAAGAAACGTTAAACTTAAAGCATACAATGACATGCAACAATCAGTTAAACAAGACCTACTTAATCAAGCTAATGCAACTGCTAAAAAGATTAAAAACTATGGTTTAGAAGTAAAAACAATTCAAACTGTGGCTGATGCCCAATCTAATTTAGCTGCATTAAAGAAAAAGATTGATGATGGTGGAGCTAGAAATCCTACTGAACTGTTAGAGATGGATAAGGAATATGGTGAAATGTCAGATATCACAAGTCAGCTCGAAGACTTGGATAAGATGTCTGAGTTGGTAAACTCCTCATTAACCGAAGTTGGCACATCCTATGAAACAATGTCGGATTCAGCTGACAAAGCTTCAAAATCAACGAAAGATTCAATTTACGTTGCAGACAAATATAAAGAAGCATTAGAGCGGGTCAATAAGCAGATTGAAGAACAAAACAGAAAAACTAATGACTACCCTAAATGGTCACAGAAATATCGTGATTCAATTAAGAAGGAAATCAAAGCTTTAGAACGAAAAGAAAAACTTCTTAAGAGTCAGATTAAGCTTCTTAAAGAACAGATTAAATCTGGATACATTGCTCAAACGGGTATTGTTGATTCTTCTTCATCCTACTCCCCTTCTAGTTCTTCATATTCTGCTTCAGGTGGTTCTTACTCAGGGAAATACTCAAACATAATTAATCAAGCTGCATCGAAATACAATGTCCCAGCTGCGTTAATTGCTGCGGTTATTAAGCAAGAATCTAACTTTAACCCTAATGCTCGTTCATCGGTTGGAGCAACTGGTTTAATGCAACTTATGCCTGCTACAGCAAGAGGTCTAGGAGTTAAAAATTCTAGGGATCCTTACCAAAACGTAATGGGCGGTACCAAGTATCTTAAGCAAATGCTTGATAAGTTTGGATCGATTGAAAAAGCATTAGCTGCATACAATGCGGGGCCTGGTAATGTAACCAAGTATGGTGGCATTCCTCCATTTAAGGAAACGCAAAATTACGTTAAGAAAGTAAACAACTACTTTAAACAAATGGGCGGTTCACTATCCTCTAGTGGCGGATCGGCTGCTGGTTACTATGACTCAATGAGAAGAACATCTCATTTCGGTCAGCAAGAAAAAGGTTTACGCTCTGCTCCTCATAAAGGTTTAGATTTGGCAGCTAAATATGGTACTCCTATTAAGTCTCTAAAATCAGGTAAAGTCCTCACTGCTGCATACTCTAAATCTGCTGGATATTGGGTTGTTGTCCAACAAGATGATGGTACCGTAGCCAAGTATATGCACATGCAAAAAGGACTCAATGTTAAAGCTGGTCAAAAGGTTCAAGCTGGTCAAACTCTTGGTAAGATGGGAAGTACTGGTCGTTCTACTGGTACTCATCTTCATATGCAGATTGAGAAAAACGGTAAAGCTATTGATCCAGAAGCATATATGCAACAAATCGGCTCAGATTTGTCTAGCTCTGAAGCTGAACGTCAACAAGCTATTTCACAAGCTAAATCAGATTTATTGGGACTTGAAGGTGATCTATCTTCTGTCAAAGACCAAATTCAAGACCTACAATATGAAATCGTTCAGTCAAAACTTGATGAATTCGAGAAGCGTAAGTCTGATTTAGAGTTGAAAGTTGCTCAAAACCAATCTAAAGCTAGTCGTTATCTCAATGACAGCGCACAGTTTAGAAAATATACAAATGAGCAACGTAAAGCAGTTGAAGCGCAACAAAAGATTCAGAATCAAAAAGTTAATTGGATCAACAAAGAGTTAAAACAAAATAAGCAATTAAACTCTGCTCAACGTGCACAACTTAGAGAAGAATTAAAGCAAGCTAAGCTTGATCTCATCAGCATCAAAGATCAGGTTTATGAGTTACAGGCTACTATTGTTCAATCTAAAACCGATCAAATTCTTAATAACATTGATAAGTCTTTCAAAAAGACTGAATCAAAGCTTAAGAACGTCGATATCAAGATCCAGACAACCGAAGAAGACAAGGATAAAGTTAAGTACTATAGTCAGCAAATCAAGCTGATTCAACAGCAACAAAAAGAAGCTGCTAAATACATAACACAGCTTGAAAAACAGAAAAAAGCAGCTAAGGGATTTCCTGAAATCCAGAAACAAATATCTGATGAAATTTCTTCTTGGAAAGATAAGCAAAAGGATTTCAATTTAGAGCTATATCAAACCAAGAAAAGTATTAAAGATATTTACAAATCGCTTGCTGATGAAGTCGTCTCTATCTATAAAGAGATGTACGAAAAGATGCGTGATATTGAGCTTGAAGCTCATCGTAAAGCTACTCAAGATATCATTGATGGCATCGATAAGGAAGACGATGAAGCTAAGTTCCAAAAAGATTTAAAAGATCGCCAGGAAAGTATTCAAAAGCTTTTAGATCAGATAAATCAATATGCGTTAGACGACTCAGAATTTGGTAAGTCAAAGGTAAAAGAACTTACTGAACAGATGCAAAAAGAACAGCTTGATTTAGATCAATTCCTAAAAGATCGTGAAAACTCCAAGCGTAAAGAAGCTTTGCAGGATCAACTTGAAAAAGATGAGAAATCAATCAACACCAAGTATGATGATCTTGTAAATGATGAACGTGGGTTCAAGAATTTAGAAGGAAAATTGATGAATGGTAAGATCAGTGACATCAATAAGCAGCTTTCTGAGTTCACTAAATTCATCAATTCAAATATGGAGTCAATTGGCAAGTCTATCTCTAACAATTTGATCGATAAGCTTAAAGAGGCTTCAAATGCTCTCGGTGTTGTCGTTAAGGGAAATACAACTGGACAAAAGATCGCTCGTTTTAAGACTGGTGGATCAGTTGGTAAAGTACCAGCCCAAGGAGCTTTAGCTGTAGTAGATGATGGAGAAATTGTCCTCAATAAACAAGACTCAGTTAACATGCTTAAAGCTGTCGAGTTGCTTAGAGAAACAAAGATAGAAGATCGAAGTATGGGAGCAATAGCAAAGAGTTACGAGTCAATACGAAGTATGTTTAACAATGTTGCTTCTTCAGTAGTTATCCCTAAACTATCGGTTCCAGGATTTGAAGTGTCAGAGTCTAAGAATGTTACGAACAATTATTCAGTGAATATGCACATTGATAAAATGGTCGCTGATGAAAAAGGGGCTAATAATGCACTGCAAGCAATTCGCCAGGGATTAAAACAAATGAAAGGTAAGGTCTAATAGGTGTATAGACTGTATTCTATACACCTATTTTTTGTTTGTTTTTCCCAAGATTTTGAGAGATAATTGAAATTGAAAGTTTTTGTTTTCATCGAGAGTTAATGAAGACATAGGAATCTTTATAAAATCATTCTTTTAAAGAGAGGGGATAATATGTTTTTAGAATTAACAGAAGATGAAAAAAAACAACTTGAATACGAAGTTATTCTTCCAAAAACGAGATTGGCACTCACGAGATATCTACGCACGCTTTGCCTAGATGAAGAATATCAAGTTAGGAGCGGTTATTTAAACCGAATTATTAACATAGCAAATCACATTCTAGGTAAAGAAATTTTTATCTATGATGATTACGAAGAAGTTGAAGGTAAATCTACAGTGGTACAAATGGGGCATTTAGAGCTAATATTGAAAATATCAAACACTGTTCAGTTTATTGAAATAATTTTAGATTTGCTTAATAATGGTTTAATTGAGCTTAATATTGTTAATCGAGTTCTAAAAACTCACAATGCATCGTTCAAGATAGAAGAACTTGACGGAGATTTCATAATTGAGATTGATGATTTGACTGAAAAAGAGCAGTTTGAAGATGTTAATGAACATAAAAATATTAGATCTCTAATAGAACGTATGAAAAATATGATGAACGATGAAGATTATGCTGGAGTTCTTCACACAGCTGCCAGTATAGCAGAAACATTAGCCAAAGAGGTAGTGCAGAAACCAAGTATAGTTGATAAATCTTTGGGATCTTTTATTGGTTTATATAAGAAAGAAACAAAACTCCCAGAAAGCTTTATTGATTATATTAAGTATATCTACAATAAAAGAAACAGTGAACCTCTGTCGGGACATGGTAGTATAAATGAGCCAAGTATCACAAAAGCAGAAGCCATTATAATTTCAGAAATGACTAAAGCTTTTGTGATTATTGAGAAAAAGCTGATGATTCAAAATTAGCCAATAGGCTGGTTTAGAATAAAAGAAGTATTTTGAAGAAAGTAGGGGAGGGATTAATATGAAAGTATCTTTAAATGATGTTAGACCTGGAATGTGAGAAAAAGAACCCTTTAATTTTGGGGTTCTTTTTTATTTTTAGACTTTTTTATATTTGTGCATTAGGTGTGAAGCGAAATCATAAAACTCTTTTGAAGCCACAACTTCTTTAAAGAATTTTTCTATTTCTGGTGTTACCTGTGTAGTGATTCTATAGTTCTCAATTGATTCTTTTCTCTTTTTTGATTTGTTTTCGTGTTGTTCGCTCATGTTGATTAACCTCGGTAAATTTAGATTCCATACGTGCTTCTTTTATGATTATATTTGCTAATTCTTGATAGAATTGATCTTCTGTAACTACATCACCATATACTTGAGGGAAAATTGCTATTGAGTAGGGTTTTCCTGGAAAAGTCAATGTTTTTGTTTTGTTTTTCTTTGCGTGTTCAAAGTTTTCTTTCCATCTTCCTCTGTTTGTCTTAGCCAAAATAAAACTCCTCTAGTTGAATTTAATAAATTAATAATAAGAAGAATAGAGGAGGGGGTCTATATGTAAATGATGGTAATAAAAAACCACCTACACATCAATGTAAGTGGTCATTTGTACAACTACTTAATAGTATTCACATCAATCCCATTAAGTAGAGTCATTGTTTGCTCGTTTTCTAGAAACGATGTTTAGAACAAGCATGAATATAAACAATATACCTCCAACTATCCCTGTGATTATTTCATCTTTTGAAGCAAAGTTCACAATGGTGATAATTAAAATGGCTAATACGCCGAGTAAGGATAAATTATTTTTCATAAAAAAATCCCCTTTCTAAAACATATTGTACTATAGAAATATTTTTACATAAATGGTAAAATTATATCAATCTTGATTTATTAGGAGGAATAGAATGAGAAAACTAAGAAATTACATCTACATAATGGTGTCCGTCTTTTTATTTTCAATGGTTGCTCCAAGTTTTGCAAGTGCCATTGATACTAGTGATGCAGCTCCCACTAAAAATGAGCGTTTAGCTGACAGTGAGATGTTTGATCAAACTGAGAGTGTCCTTAAATCAATTGAGAATATCCCCAATGCAGTTTTAGATAAGGGAATAGAAGCTACTGCAGAATGGTTTGAGAAAGAAACAGGTTTGTTCGTGTCTATTTATTACAGAGATGGGGAAGGATTTTTGAAGTTTGGAGAACAAGACCCTAATGTTATTAGAACTTCTAATGTTTTAGGATGTATTACTGCTGTAGGTGTTGCACTTGTAAGTAATGCATTTTCTTTCTCTAAGATTACAAAAATAAAATCTGCGTTAAAAGCTTTGGGCGGTACATCAAAAGCAGTGAAAGATATCAAAAAGTGGTATGACAAATATCGCTATGGTGGCTTTTCTCGATATAAAGCTATGGATAAAGCTTTGGATAAAGTTTCAAAAAATTTAAACAAGGATGTTAAAAATGCTCTTCTAGACTTTTTCAGTTTAACAGGAGTTGCTGCAAACTGTTTTTAACTTTTAAAAATAAAAACAAGCGAGATATTTATCGCTTGTTTTTTTATTTTGCTTTATCTTCAATTCGTGTCAAAGAATTTTCAATCTTGTCTATGTGTGTATAGACATTTTCAAAGCCTTCATGCAACTCATTGCTCATCTCATTAAGTATATTAAGAATTTGTTCGGTCATTTCAATTCACCTCTGACCAATTATAATACTGCTCATTTTCCTCCAGCTTGGTAACTGTGGATTTAATTTCTTTCACATCTTGTTTAATGATTGAGACATCCGCAGCTAATTGTTCAATCAACTTGAATAATTTTTCGTCCATTTTGCTTACCTCTAATTTATTTATCACTATTGCAATTGTTTTGTTTAACGAATTGCAAAAAATAAAAAGCAATACTTTTGCTTAAGAGTCTTCCTCGATTTCTTCTAATTCAACTACATCGTGTATTTCACATTCTAGATATTCGCAAATTTTAATTATAACCCCTAACGATACAATCTCACCTTTAGACATTTTGGCAAGCGTTGCAGAAGAAATGTCCGTATCATTTCTAAGATCGGATTTTTTTTTGTCTTTCCTTATCAAAGTGATTTCCATTGGTTTATAACTTGGTCTTAATCTCACTAAAACACACCTCTTCATTATAATCAACTATTTAGATTGTAACATATAATGTTTAATTATCTAAAAATAAATTTCAAAAAAGTATTGATTAATGTTTATTTATGGTTTATTATATGTTTAGAAAGTTAAACAAAAACAAAAAGTAAATAAACATTATGTTAGGGTGATTAAATGAATCATATCAAAATCGTTCAAACCGAATTCAACACACAAGAAATCAACAATCTTTACACAGCAATCATCGTTAAAGAAGGTTATGCAGTAGGGGAGTGTGATGGCCAGGTTGTTTTAGCTGAAATCACTCAACGAACTGACGGTAAATACGATGAGGGAACGATCTGGTATATAGGAAGAAACGTTCCGTATGCAGACTTAGAAACGCTTGCTGAGGTCGTTACACATCTATTGAAGCAAATCACGCTTTGGGAAGTCTTAACCGATTTGAGGATATTAGAACCGAAGAATCAAGAAACAGAATTTGACTGTATAATCCTTGATCCAACTAAACCAATTACAAAGGGGAAATGAGCATGTTAAACATTGTTAATCCAAACTGGAAATTATCTGTAGGTCAAAGAGTACAAACGTTATACGGACTAGGAACGATTGAAGAAGTACATAGCAATGATCAATATGGAGTCGCTGATGATGAATATAACATGCTTGATGTTTATAGTCGTGATGAATTAGCTGTAGTGGGGTTAAATTAATGGGGAAGTTATTTAGAAGGTTCATAGATGAGTTACTGTTTGTAACAATCATGAGCACATTAGGGCTATTCCTACTGCTCATGATCGTCATTTCTAGCTGATTAGAAAAGTGTTGGCGCACTATCTAATCTGATGGGTTGGTACAAATCCCATGATACCAGCCCATTCTAACTTATTTTTAATCTATATTCAATATTTTGCATTACGACCTCATTTAAACATAGGTCGTGCATTTTGTGAGGTAAGTAAAGTTTACCTCACAGCTCTAGTTCAAGGTGAACCATACTTAACTGAATAGAATCAGTCTGTACTCCTGAATCAAGGTGTTGTCTTTAGTGATGCCTATTTTAAGGGTAAGACTGTCGTGGAATGCGCTAACACACGTTAAACTTGAAAGGGTAGTGACTCAGCCGATGCAAAAAATGAGGATAGGATACCACTGTGCTTCCCTATTTGCACATGTATCTGAAAGGCGAAAGCTGCCATTAAGTGCTGAACGAAGGATGGGTGTATCGTTTCTGACGATGCAGGACAAGCCACGAGTAGGAGAACCCAAATTTGGGGGCTCTGAAACTGTTAGGGACACTTGACACAGTAGGCTTGTTTGGAGAATAACCAACGGCAAATAGGGTGACACATACGGATACCATAAGCTTGATACACTATCAAGTTAGTCAGTCGCCTGTCTGAGTTTGTTTATTTTTTTACAAGCAAATTCAGGCAGACAACTTGTCCAGCCGTTGTCCATTGCTTTCAACCTATCAAGCCAAAAAGCAAACGACAAGTCAAGACTAATAGTGAAAATAAATTTCGATATGTCACGAAATATCAAACAGGAGGAAAATGTATGAGTAGAACTGAAGAAATCAAAGAATTCACACGAAAAATTAAAGAGTTGGAAAACAAATATCAAGTGAAGATTATTGCAGAAGACGAGTATGTGGGATTACTTTACCAAGATAAACTTGATAACATACTTTACGAAAATTCAAATGGAGAATTAACTAAAATATAATATAAAAATTACGGAGTGATAAATATGAAAAAAGAGAAATTATTGAAAATATTTAATGAACTTTTGGAGGACTGGTATAGTGCAGAATGCACTCTGGAGGGATTTGCAACATTTCAAGATGAAGACTCAATAGAAAAACAGAAGAGAGAGTATGCTGAACGTTTTAATGCAGTGTTAAAACAGTGATTAGAGAATCCAAATTTAGATGCTCCTCTAATATTCATCAGCCCCAAATCTAGGCCAAAGGATTAGCTTTATTTCTGTCAATTTGACAGGTATTAAAGGGAGTAGTTTTAACCGACACCCTATATGACAGGAACACTATGACGGTCACCACTATCATTTTAAATGAGGGTATTAGGCTGCCTAAATTGAACTTAGGAAGTAAATGAATTCATTATCAATTAAAGTCTGTAGTGGGAGTGCCATATGTTAAATGTTACGCTTAAACCATTTTCTTCCTTGGACGATATATTAGACGAGGTGATCTATTATGAAAAAGAAAAAAAATAATGAGATGGATTTTAACAAAAGCACCCTCGAAGAAAACTTAACAAATAAGTCAACACGGAAACTAATCAAGTTTCTAGAAAAATCATTTCCTAGTCAACAAAAGTCTTCAGATATTGAAGATAAGATTAAGGCTATAAGGTGTTTAAAAAAAGACTTTATTTTATATGCAATAGCCAGATTGGAGAAGATTTGTTATATAAGTGATCTTAGACAATCAATAATAGTAGTGGGATTTTTCGTAACTACTATTTCACTAATATTTAGAGAATCAGGGATCTTTAAACGATTGTTTCAGTTAAATTTAGATTATGGGTGGATGTTTGTCATATTTGCTTTATTGCTATTTTTTTTAATGTACATGGCGTATAAAGATAGAAAAAGATACATTGTATCACTTCATTTTAAAGAGTTACTAATTCAAATAAAAGAAGATATGAAAAAGAAATAAACTCATACAAGCAAGTAGCTGGACAGGCCATATTTGAGATTGGTAGACGGTTGAAACATGTGAAAGAGAATGATTTAGTTCATGGTGAGTGGGGGAAATGGTGTGAGTCGATTGGAATAACTCAAGACCTTTCGAGAAGATATATCAGAGTGTTCGAAGAATTTAATGGAGGAAATCACGTGACGTCACGTGATTTAGGATTGAATGCCCTTTATGAAATTGCTCAACTATCTCCCGAACAAAGGATACATCCGCAGACTGTACCATCCACAGGTGAGACAAAAACTGTAGACGAAATGACTGTACGTGAGCTGCGTGAAGTCAAGAAAGCTTTAAAGGCAGCTGAACAAGATAAGAAGCGACTGGAACGGGAGTTAGATGAAGCTAAGAATATGGATCATTATGAATTAATTGAGGATTAATTATTAACCCATGTTATCATAGAAGAAAATGGATGTTGGGGGATTGTCATTAAATGCTTAAATCAAAGTTAGTTGTTTGGACGTTTATCGTTGTGACTGGATTCTATATGTTGGTGAGTATATGGAACATTGCTGTATTTCCAGATAAGACATGGACAGATTACGCAGGACAGATTCTAATTGTCGTTTTTGGGAGTATGGTCAATGGTTTCATTGCTGCTTTCTTTATGTACGCAGCAGCCATGTTAGTGAGATATATTAATGGTAATAAAGCTTAAATTTGCAGACAGGGAGATGTTACCTGTCTGTTTGTTTTAATTAAATACTAATTAAAGTTTATTAAAAACTAAGGGTGGGGCATTATGCCAACACCTTATTCGTCGTTCTTTAATTTATAAATTGTTGTATAAAAAATAAAAAATGAAAGTAGGAATTAAATGTTAAACATCAAAATTGATGAAGAAGAAGTTAGAAAACTTTACATAGATGAATTGGAGAAACACTTAAATAAGCTCGACAATGAAAAACTGTTTTGGAATACTAAGGAGCTAGAATATCAGACAAGTATGTGTATGAACACTATGCAAAAAGAGTTTTTCTTTGATAAAGATTTCCCAAAAAGAAAGATAGGGAACAAGTGGTATTATCCTGTAGCTCAAACTAAAGAATTCTTATTAAAATGGATTAATAATCAGTAAATCAATGGGGCTAATTTCAATGTGATTTTGACCACCAAATTGACCACCATTTGACCACCGATGGATAATTTAAGATAAGTTAAGATGAGGGTTCTATCTGTTAAAACGTTGATTTAATAGGCTTAAGAAGCTACAAATTACATATATTAAGCAATAAATCATGTTTACAACACACTTCTTCACATGTTAA
>NZ_AMSH01000034.1 GCF_000300535.1 Bacillus xiamenensis | reverse complement strand
GAACCTTCGACCCTCTGATTAAAATTCAGATGCTCTACCAACTGAGCTAATGGCTCTCGGTTTGTGAAAAGTGAATCTGAAGAAGCTGTATTGCGCCAAACCAATCGCTTTAAAAAGCTGGAACATCGCATGCTAACAAGTTTCAGAGACCTTTGCAACAACGAGATTTATAATATCATAGAGTCATTACATATGGCAATACGTTTTTCGACATTTTTTTTAAAAAAAGTGTTGGACTGGATCTCTTCTGTCAAACTACCTATTCCTGCAATCGCCTTCAATGAATCCTTTCTATGAATGGTCAATTCCTATTCAGCACACAGAAACGTTTGCTTCCAATCGAAAATGGTTATACAAGGAACAAACAGCATGGTGATTGAAAAAGGAGGAAGCACAGGATGAGTTCATTTAAATTAGGAGACAAAATGCCCGATTTTTCACTGCCAACCGTACAGGGCGATCACATTGATTTTTACAAACATTTAGAGGAGCACCAAAGCTGGCATCTGATCGTTTTCTTTAGAGGATCTTGGTGCCCGGTATGTGTAGAGGAATTAAAAGAGCTGGAAAAACAGCAATCCTATTTTCAAGGCAAGGATATTCACTTAATGACGATTTCAACGGATACCCCTGAAAACTTGAAGGAACTTGCAGACAAAGAGGGACTTTCTTTCCCCATCATGTCTGACCAAGACCTCACTTCATTAAAAGCCTATGAAGTCTTCTATCACGGGGAAGATGCCCCATACGAAGATCATGGGGTGCACGGAGAACCTGCCTACTTCTTATTAAATGAAAAAGGGCAAGTCCTCTATCAACAAAGACAAACAAGTCCGTTTGGCAGACCGCATGCCAACGAACTGGTCAAAATCATTCAATACATTCGCAAAAACTTAAAAGGCCAATATAAAAGCCTAAAATAAGAAAGAAGCTCTCATCAAGAGGGCTTCTTTTTTATGAATGTCTTTTGTTAAATAGCCAATCTGCGGCGAAAAACACAAGGAGACCCGCCATTAAAATCACAAACGTGACGGGTGGTCTGTCACCTTGAAAAAAAGCGTACAACGCATGTCCTCCTAATGCCAGAAGATAAAAGACAAACGCCGGCACTGCTGCTTGATGTGCGTTCACTTCTTCTCTTTTCGTCATTTTTTTAAAAAACATTGAGTCTATCTCCTTTATGATGCTTTCTTCATCGTCACCCGGCGAAGTGCCCGCGATCGAATATATTCCATTGGTCCCATTCGCCAGACGTTTAAGCAGCATGCCGAAATGGCAATTTGCAGCAGGGAGATCAACAGCCATGCCAAGACGATGAGAGGTGCGTTGATTTGACCGCCAAGCCCCAATCCCCAGCTGTAAAAAAGGATAGAGCAGATGACATTTTGCAGGATGTAACAGCTAAGTGCCATTTTCCCTACATATTCAAACCAAGTCCACATGAACCAAGATTCCGTTCGCGCCAAAAGCTTCGCCATGACAGCGATATAGAAAATAGAAAGGAATGGAGAGAACACATAGCGCACCACGAATTCCACTATTTCATTTGGTACGAAGACAAGTGCATTCAGCGGCAAACCAATCCACAAACCGATTCGGAATAAAGTTTTCCGCAGAGATCGTCCACGCTCATTTGCATAAAATACACCGGCTCTCATCATCCGTACACCTAATAAAAACAAAAATGTATTCATCGGGATAATAAAGATCGCTTCTTCTCGGTACATAAAAAAGTGCTGTAATCGGTCTTGAACTTGAGAAATCCATGTCTCTGGCATCTGTTCTTCTAACGCTGGTTCGCTGCTTTGGTCATAGGATTCAGTCTCCAATTCAGAGAGAGAGAACACAATCAGAAAAGCCATCACCAACAGATGGATTGCACCAGAGAAGATCATGCCTTTTTTAATGCGCCGATTCCCTCCACGTACAATAAAAGCCACAAGGAGACCCGTGACGGCATAACTCATGAGCACGTCATATTCCATCACAAGAGCAAAATGGACAAAGCCCTCGATGAATAAGAATAAAAGAATCCATAAATATGTACCCGGCCAAGGCGTATTTTTTCTTTTCGCCTGCTGATATTTCAGCTCTAGCCCTACACCAAACATGATCGTGAGCAGCGATAGCATTTTGCCATAAACGAACATAGAGACAAGACTTTCAAGAAAACTGCCATTCTCATATTCATCCGCAATCTGATCTGTTGCAAAGGTATCCCCTACGTATGCGAAAAACCAGACGTTCGTACCCAATGTGCCTAATATCGCAAAACCTCGTAAAATATCTAATAATCGTATTCTTTCTTTCACTAGAACGCTCCTTCCCTTTTATACAGTTATCATATTTTGGTAATGACGGGAAGTCCGTTCCGTTGAAATTAAGGAACATTTAAACAAAAAAACACCAGTAAAATGTGTGATTTTACTGGTGTCTGATCAGTCTATAATGATGGACGGTACACGCTGCGGACAACGTTCGTTTGGGAACGGTCTGGTCCGACTGAGAAAATAGAAAGTGGAATACCTGTTAATTGTGAAATGCGCTCTAAATAATGGCGGGCATTTGCAGGCAGTTCACTTAAATTCTTCACACCTGTAATATCCTCTGTCCATCCTGGCATTTCTTCGAAGACAGGTTCACATTTCGCTAATTCCTTTAGACTTGCTGGGAACTCTTCAGTGATTTCTCCGTTTAATTTATAAGCGACACAGATTTTCAATTTCTCAATCCCTGTCAGTACGTCGATGGAGTTAAGAGATAAATCTGTAATTCCGCTCACACGGCGCGCATGACGGACAACCACACTGTCAAACCAGCCAACACGGCGCGGGCGGCCAGTTGTCGTACCGTATTCACGGCCAACTTCACGGATTTGATCGCCAATTTCATCATGAAGTTCTGTCGGGAATGGGCCATCACCAACACGAGTTGTATAAGCTTTTGATACGCCAACCACATGTTGAATTTTCGTAGGACCTACACCAGAACCAATCGTCACTCCTCCAGCCACTGGGTTAGATGACGTCACGAACGGATATGTCCCTTGATCGATATCAAGCATAACGCCTTGTGCCCCTTCAAAAAGAACACGGCGGCCTTCATCTAGAGCATCGTTCAATACAACAGATGTGTCCACGACATATTTTTTCACTTGCTGACCATATTCATAATACTCATCTAAAATATCTTCAATTTTGAAGCCTTCGGTGTCGTACATTTTCTCTAAAAGACGATTTTTCTCTTCTAGATTACGGGCAAGCTTCTCTTCAAATACTTCACGATCTAATAAATCTGCGATACGGATTCCGACGCGGGCAGCTTTGTCCATATAAGCTGGTCCGATTCCTTTTTTCGTCGTACCGATCTTGTTAGCCCCTTTCCGCTCTTCTTCTACCTCGTCCAATTTTAAGTGATAAGGCAGAATGACATGGGCTCTATTGCTGATTCTGAGGTTATCTGTACTCACATTCCGTTCGTGAAGATACGCAAGCTCAGTGACCAACGCTTTAGGATCAACCACCATTCCATTACCGATGACGCAAGTTTTCTCTTTATAAAAAATACCAGACGGAATGAGGTGTAGCTTGTAAGTCACTCCATCAAATTTGATTGTGTGACCTGCATTGTTTCCCCCTTGATAACGGGCAATCACCTCTGCATTTTCTGAAAGGAAATCAGTAATTTTCCCTTTCCCTTCGTCACCCCACTGCGTACCTACTACGACTACTGAAGACATATCGTGCACCTCCGTTAACCTTTCAAAACGTTATCTCTTTCAAACACATTTATTTTATCAATGCACAACGAAAAAGTCAACGTGAAATCCGAACATTAATATCTCGAAATCAAATTTTGTTCGTTTTACATGTGAAGAAAAGCGCTTTAATGGCTCCTTCCACGCTTAAAAAGGGAGATTTCGAGCAAAATAACTATTTTATCGTTTCACACTGCTTATTGATTTTCAGTCATTTGAATCATTGGGCTTGCCATGACGTCCGGTGAATGCGGTCTACCTTTCCTCAGCTGTTCCAACATAAACAGAAATCACAAATTGGCGGGTCAGGCTTTGCCCTGCAACTTCTTCAAAAATGGCTGTCTGACCCTCTATGCTCCTGCAAATGCTGATAGAAACGGTACATGTTGCATGGTAGAACATGCGGGATTAAGGCGAAGCTGGGATGATCGAAATTTTTTCTGACATCATTGAAGAAAAGCAGACAGCCCTTTATCAACCAACTAAAAAACTCCCGGTCATGGGAGTCTTTTTAAACAGGTGTAATTCCTTCTGTATTCATGAGCACCACCCGATATCCATCTGGATCTTCAATGGTCACTCCTCCTCGATCCCAGTACGGATTAGCAGAGATCACGCGGCGTCCGCCAAATGTGATCAGCTTCTCTTTCATCTGCTGAAACTCATCTTCATCAGGAATATAGAACACAAGCAGCTGCTCAGGATGCGGAATGGGAAGGGTCTCTTCCTCCTCATGCTTTGTGATTTCTAGATGGACATGCTGGTGAGGAAGCCCAAGCATGACCCCATCATACCCTTCATGCTGATCAAATGAGCCTATTCGTTTAAGCCCTAAACCTTCTTCATAAAAGGAAACAGCCTCTTTCATGTTGACGGTGGGGCGTGCGATGCGTAATTGAGCGGCTTCGAACAGTTGAAATTTCATCCGTTATCACTCCTTTTCTCCTTTTAGTATACGCTCTCTTTTTCTCCCTCTCCTCCTCATTTCGATGGTTTTTCAGTCATTCTTTCGATGTAGATGGATCAAAAAAAAGCCCAGCTTCTTGAGCTGGGCTTTAAGCACCGGGCGGAACACCCGCATCGTCAAACCTTCTTTCCAGGTTGACGAATTTGTTATATTCTTTGACGAACGCTAGTGATACCGTGCCAACTGGACCGTTACGCTGTTTCGCAATAATAATTTCAATAATGTTCTTATTCTCTGATTCTTTGTCGTAGTAATCATCACGATAAAGGAATGCCACAATATCAGCATCCTGCTCAATACTTCCTGATTCACGAATATCAGACATCATCGGACGTTTGTCCTGACGCTGCTCTACCCCGCGGGAAAGCTGAGATAGGGCAATGACTGGCACTTCAAGTTCTCTTGCGAGTGACTTTAAAGCCCTAGAGATTTCAGATACCTCTTGCTGACGGTTATCGCTTGATCGTCCGCTTCCTTGGATCAGCTGCAAGTAGTCAATCAGAATCATGCCAAGCCCGTTTTCTTGCTTCAAACGGCGGCATTTCGAACGAATTTCACTTACTCTAATGCCTGGTGTATCGTCAATGAAAATCCCACTGTTTGATAACGAGCCCATCGCCATTGTCAGCTTACCCCAGTCCTCTTCAGTCAGATTACCGGTTCTTAGGTTTTGTGCATTGATATTCCCCTCTGCACAAAGCATACGCATGACCAGCTGTTCAGCACCCATCTCTAAACTAAAGATGGCGACACTTTCATCTGTCTTGGTTGCGACGTTTTGTGCAATGTTCAAGGCGAAGGCTGTTTTCCCTACTGACGGACGAGCCGCTACAATAATCAAGTCATTTCGCTGGAATCCAGCTGTCATCCGATCAAGCTCTGAGAAACCCGTTGGAATCCCTGTAATATCACCTTTTCGGTTATGAAGCTGTTCAATATTATCATATGTTTGAACAAGAACGTCTTTAATGTTTTGAAAAGCCCCTGAGTTTTTACGCTGAGCCACTTCCATAATGGTTTTTTCAGCGTCACTCAATAGATCTTCTACTTCATCCTCACGCGTATACCCATCCTGTGCAATGGTTGTCGCTGTACGGATCAAACGTCTTAAAATGGATTTTTCTTCTACAATTTTTGCATAGTATTCAATGTTTGCAGCAGTTGGAACAGAGTTTGCAATATCCGTTAAATACGAAATTCCGCCTACCTCTTCTAGTAAGTCTGTATTGGCAAGTTCTGATGTCACCGTGACAAGGTCAACCGGTTCCCCTCTATCACCAAGTACAAGCATCGCATTGTAAATCTTTTGATGCGACATTCTATAGAAATCCTCTGGAATTAATACTTCAGAAGCGAGCGTTAGCGCAGATGGTTCTAAAAAAACAGCACCTAATACGGCCTGCTCGGCTTCTATATTTTGCGGCGGCAGCCGGTCATCGAGAAGTTCCGTCATGCCAAGCACCGTCCTTTCATAAAAAAATACGCTACTCATCATTTTAACATTTTCAGCAATAAAAAAGTGAAAAACATCGACTATAGTCAAAATTACCATGTTGATTTTTCTTTGAACAGCAAACCAACGCATTTCAATAGAAAAGACTCTGTAACATAAATTGTTAAAGAGTCTTTTGTATCGTTAATAGGATTTGTAGCTGTTGTTCACACATGTGATCGATACTCCAACATGGCATGTACACGCACATGATCAAATATTGAAAATATCAGGTGCGTTTTTTAATCTATCGTTTTCTTAACTCCGTAATTCACCTTTTGTCCAATGTCATATAAAGACCCGTTTTCATACCCAATAGATAACACCAAATCGGGAATAGAATCATACCCGTTCTTCGCTAGATCAAAGAGTTGTGCACCATAATGTGATGCAGCAATGCGGGCATTTTCTGCTGTGTATGGGTTTTTCAGAAGTTCTTCTTTGTAGATATCGAAAATATTCGCTCCGTTTTCCGTTAAAAATTGACCGTTTACAATACTTAAATCTTTTAAATTGTAGCCTGTTACCGTTTTGATTTGATTGACAAGGTGGAACTTTGCAAGTGAATCCGGCGTGAATTGAGTCGAATCATCATTTCTACTTTTCATAATATGAAAAAATAGTTCTCTTGTATTGTTACTTGTATTTAATATGTCTTCTATTTGTTTGATCAGTGATTCATCAGTTGCTCCACTCACCACTAATTTGAAATGATTTGGGTCAATGGTAAAAGTTAAATTGGCGTTTTTAGGAATGTTCAAACCATTGGTAGAAAACAAAGCTTGCAGTTGTTCATTCACCTTTTGACGATTTAATAGTTTCTTTTCTACACTTTCTTGGGTAGGATCGTACCGTTTTTCATTACGGAAGATAGCATCATTGAAGTCATATTGTCCGCCTTTATTATTCCTTGCCCAACTCATTTCCATCGTATAAGCAGCTTCTCTCTCCACTTTAGTTAGATCACTTCTGAAATAAGAAGAGTATGGATTTCGATACTTATCATATATATGACTCTGAGGATCTTTGAATCGTTTATTTTGTTCATTTATTTTTTCGTATTTTTCATCTAATATTTTCATTCGTCTATCAGATTCGGTCATCACTTCGTTTGTACTTTTAATAGCTGATTGACCTTTAGAGTTTATTTGGTTCAAATTGTTCGAAGAACTGGCTGTATATGACGTATTAATATTCATTTTGATTCTCCTTTTTTAAGAAAATAGTGATTATTAAATATATCGGCAATTCAGTTAAAATTTGTTAGTTTAATGTCGATATAGTAATTATTACAAGGAGGGTTAATATATGACAATTACTATCTTTAAACGTTTATTATTACCAGCATTATTATTGGCGCTTGTTACTAGTTTTTTTGCACCTACTTCAGCGGAAGCAGCAATTACGGGGAATAACAGTCCTAACACTGCAAGTTCAATGGGATATTGGAAAAATAGTCGTTCAGACACGACAATCTTACCTGAAGGTGAAAATGAAGCGTATTATCAGTTTACGATCAATAAAGGGGAAAGAGTATATGTCAGAAGTTCGTATAATAAGCAATATACAGGGATGAATATCGAGGTGTATAATTCGAAATATTCTAGGACAGGATCCGAAGTTATAAATCCTGATTCAGTAACGCCTTTTATTTTTGCAAATACTGGTGACGTGACTTCAACTTCAGAAACTTATTTTGTGAAAGTAACCCGTGGTACATATACCGGTAACATGTATTTTACTGTTTCCATTCAAGATCGTATTAAATCTGGAAATGGGACATTCAATTTTACAGGGACTGCTACGAACTTAGGGAATTCTTCTTTAAATTTTTTAGGAGTTGACTCTTCAGTCATTACAATGGATTTAACGAATAATTCCACAGTTCCTAAACGCGCTGTAGTTAAATCAATTACGACAACTAGCACTCAAACGCCCAACCAAGGGAATGTCACACACAAACTGATGGCTAGTGATAGTAATATTTGGTATCAATCACTTTTCTCCTCTGCAACAAGTGGTTCTTATCGTATATCTCTGGATGATCAATTAAGAGTCGCTCAAAAATGGAGCTTTAAATACAACGCAAAAGCTACCGCGAGATCTACTATGAGCAATGTCAAAGCCGATATCCGTTACGAATATGATGTTACCGATGGATTTTAATTGAATGATGTTTACAGATATGTACACCAATATGATCAAAAAGTAAGGGTACATCCCTTACTTTTTTTATTGCCTCGTTTTTGATGCTATATGTTATTTCGCCACTTTTAAAACAGCCCCTCCTCTTTCAACACGCTCTCTAGCAGAACCCCGACTGACCATTTCATTTTGTTATGAATGAAAATGTTAAAAAGAAGAGTAGTGTATTTTTGTATGAAAGGACGGTGCTTGGTATGGCGGAACTTCTCGATGACCGGCTGCCGACGCAAAATATAGAAGCAGAGCAGGCCGCATCAATAAATTGGGCGAAATTAACATTTACATAACTTTATGAACATTTGACTTTATAATTAATAACTATTATTATTTGGTTTGCTCACATGATAATTGAGAATCATTTTCATTTGAAGTTTTCAAGTAATACTCTCATCCAACCAATATTCACAAGTCTGCTTTTATCACCATATGAGGATCATTTTGAGGAAGGGAATTTTTATATATGTTGAAACACCCTGAAGGAATGGGTATTGAGAATTCACTTTTCGGAGAAAGCCGTCCCTTTTTTATACCTGGGACAGAGCAACTGGATATCACAGCACACCCATACAGACTTTTTATATTTAAACCGAATACCACTCCTCCCGCCGCTGGTTTTCCAGTCATGTACGTGCTTGATGGGAATTCACTTTTTGGCACAATGGTCGAAGCCATTCGTTTACAGTCAAGAAGACCTGAAAAAACAGGTGTCGTACCTGCCATCATTGTTGGAATTGGCTATCAGACAGAAGCGCCCTATCATCCGCTTAGGCATTATGATCTCACTCTTACTGGCCCTGACGCTTCCATTGGGGGTAAAAGAAAGGACTTCTCCATTCATACATATGGCGGCGCCTCTTCTTTCTTTTCTTTTATAGAAAAGACGGTAAAGCCTTATATCAAGCAGCGCTTTCCAATCAACCAGAGTCGTCAAACACTATTTGGGCATTCTCTTGGTGGTCTTTTTGTATTACACACACTATTTGAGCACCCTGATGCTTATCAGACATATATTGCAGGCAGTCCTTCTATCCACTGGAACAAAGAATTATTTCTAGAAAAAGAACATCAATTCACCAACCGTATACGTCAGGTGCCTATAGATGTCAGGCTGCTTGTAGGTGTAGGTGAGTTAGAAAAACATCATCCCTGCCAAATGAATGCTCATGCAAAGTCACTAGCAAATCGTATGCTGCCTTTATCCTCATATGGCTTGCATACGGCCTATCACGAGTTCCTTGAAGAAGGACATACATCCGTTTTACCAGTGCTGATGAATTACGCTTTTCGTTTTGCACTCTATCATGATGGTCCTTTAACAACCACAGACATGAAAAAAAGCTAGTGAACACACGAAACATAGTAATCTATTTCAAAAGATTGCCCTTATCACAGGCGCAGGACGGACAACGAATACAAGTGTTTCTCTACACCCTATGCACCCTGATCTCCATCAGGGTGCTTTTTTGACAGAATAAACACACCATTTTCCAGCTCTTTCTGATACAATTCAATTGAGAATGTTTATCAATTAATAAGAGATCAGGTGGTTTTATGGGAAACAATCATCAATTATGTACAAAGGTAAATGCTGAACAATGCATTTACCGATTAACATATACTGAAAAAATAAATAATGCAGATCTTCCACATACGGAGCAGCAGCTATCAGATACATTCTGCCTTCTTTTCAGCATAAGCGGCAGCGGTTTACTCACATTGAACGATCAAAAATGGCGATTGAAACATATGACACTCTATACGATCATGCCTGGGGAAACATTTATGCTGAAAACAGAACCTTATCAAAAACACGAGCTCTTTCTGTTTCGCTTTCAGCTCTACACGATGCAAGATCAAAACATAGGAGAAGTATCAACTGATCATGCCCGTTCTTTACTGACTGTGTGGCAATTTATCGATATTAGCTCGATTGAACAAATTCATTCTTTACTGTCCGACATGACAGAGGAATGGAAAAAGCCTGAATCCATTAGCTTTTTTAGAAGCCAAACTCTTTTTCAAAAGCTCATTTTGCAGCTTTTCACACTGCATAAAGAAGATATTTGTGACACGGCACACGCCCTTTTCAAAACAAAACAATATATCGATCAACATTCCGAAGAACCTCTCAGCCTTACAAGTCTATCTCATATGGCTGGAATCAGCGCCAACCATTACAGTGAGCTATTTAAAAAGCATTTTGATGTGAGTGTGACTGATTATATCACCAAGAAAAGAATGGCTAGAGCCAAGCAGTTAATGGCAAAAGGCAATGCAAAGCTCAAAGACATTGCACTGGAAATCGGCTATCAAGATCCCTATTATTTCAGCCGCATCTTTAAGAAAAAAATGGGCATAACCCCTTCTACTTATATGAGAAGCCGCCAGCGAAAAATCGCAGCCTATGGACATTCCATACTCGGTCAGCTCACACCCATTCATATCATCCCATATGCTGCCCCTCTTCACCCTAAATGGACAGCACATGATTTTGAGCATTATGCAGAAGAAATTCCGATTCACTTGAGTGCACATCGTATCAACGAGCACGCTGAAGCCAATTTACAGCAATTAAAGGAAGCACAACCTGAGCTGATCATTGCCAATGATCATGTGACAGAGGAAGAAAAACAAGTGTTGAAAACCATCTGTCCTGTTCACTTTGTTCCATTCACACAAGTGGATTGGCGCACTCAATTCAGACAAACAGCTCTGTTCTTAAACGAAACGAGGGAAGCAGAAGAATGGCTGCTTCATTACGAAAAACTCGTTAATCAAGCGAAAAAGGCATGCGTTATTGATCATCCACCAAGAACTGTCCTGCCTCTTCGTATCTTTCAAGATCAGCTCTACTTATCTGTCAATCGCACCATGTCAGAAGTAATTTTTCATGAAATTGGCCTTCTGCCAGCTTTTCAGAATGATGGCCAGCTCATCGAAAAAAAAATCAGCATTCACTCTATACAGCAGTTAGACCCAGATGCCATCTTCCTCTTGTTGCATAAAGAACCAAAAACCATTGCTTTTTATCAAAAATTAAAGCAACAGGAGGCTTGGCAAAATCTCAAGGCTGTGACGCAACAAGCCGTCTATCCACTCGCTTCTGACCCTTGGCGTGAATACACAGCAGCTAGTCATCAACGAGTCATTCAGGACCTTTTATCTTTTTTTCCGTAAAAAGTCCATCACTAGACAGATCATTGTCTATGGATAAAAGGATGAAAGACTACTACAATCTTTAATTGAGAACAATTATCATTTAAAGGGGAAAACAAATGAAAAAATGGTTTGCATTGCTTATCCTTTGTATCATGACGATCACCGCAACAGCCTGTGGTGCTGCAGAAAATAAACCGGCTTCAAACACAACCAAAAGCAAGTCAGCTGAAGCAGCAGAAACAAACATCCAATATTTAGATCAAACGTACAAACTGAAAACACCAGTGAAACGAATCGTCATTGCTGGAAGCCTAGAATCGATGGAAGATGCAAAACTACTTGGTATCGAGCCTATTGGTGCTTCTACTGTCGGCGGCACTTTCCCTGAATTATTTAAAGACATTACAGCAAAAACAGAAGGCATTGGGGAAAAAACAGAACCGAACCTAGAAAAAATCTTAAAACTAAAACCAGACGTGATACTCGGATCAACCAAGTTCCCGCCTGCAACAATTAAAAAACTAGATAAAGTTCAAACGACGATCCCAGTATCTCATGTCTCGTCTGACTGGGAAAGCAATCTATTATTGCTCGGTGAGCTGACTGGAAAAAGTAAAGAAGCAAAAAACAGCATTGCTGATTATCAGAAAGATCTTAAACAAGCGAAAGAAACCCTGAAAGACAAAAGCAGCAACAAAACAGCTGTCATTTTACGCATTAGACAAGGCGACCTGTACGTGTACCCTGAAGATGTATACTTCAACTCTACTTTATATGGGGACTTAGGGTTTACAGCACCAAGTGATGTCAAAAAAGCCAAAGCACAAGCAATGATTTCATTGGAGCGCCTAGGCGAACTAAATCCTGACTATATTTTTGTTCAGTTCTCTAAAGAGGAAAACTCATCGAATCCAAATGCATTGAAGGACTTAGAACAAAATAAAATTTGGACAAGCCTAAAAGCTGTGAAAAATGGGCACATCAATGAAAATGTCGTTGACCCTATGCTTCAAGGAGGAACAGCACTAAGCAAAACAACCTTCCTTGATAAGGCTGTCAAATGGTTAGATCAAAACAACTAAAAAGATGCGCATCTTGACAAAGGGCTAAACATTTTAGCCCTTTGTTCTTCTTTTCAGCGGAGCTTGAAAACTTGAAGGAGAGAATACACATGAACGGAACGTTTCTATATGACGAATTGAACGGGCGGCAGCTCGATATTTACCTTCCACCGGACACCTCTATTGATGTTCCAGCTGTCTTTGTACAAGATGGCTCTTCTTTGTTTAGAACCCACCTGCCAGAGATCGAAAGCATGATTGAAGCCAAAACCATCTCGCCAATCATCATCGTCGGCATACACCCCTTCAATCGACTTGACGAATATACACCATGGAAAGCATCATCACTGCGTTCTAGATTCCCTGACTTTAAAGGTGAGGCACAGACATATGTGTCATTTTTAGCAAATGACTTGCTTCCATATATCAAAAGAGAATACCCAGTCAAACAGACCGGTCATGAACATAGCCACGTAGGTGCTTCACTAGGTGGGCTATTTGTTATTTATACCCTATTGATGCACCCTACCCTTTTTCAACGTATCGCATCTATCTCCGGGTCATTTTGGTATCAAGATTTTCTACCGTTTGCTAAACAACAAAGCATTCAATGTGTTGTGGATCACCTTATTTATTTGTCTGTAGGCAGTGAAGAAGGGAAAGGCAAAACATCTGCTCAACAGCACATGCCTTTATTCAACAAACAACTACATGACCTTTTATTACAGAAAGGGGTGCCGGAATGGCAGCTGCACTATCACATCGAACAAGGAGAGGGCCATCATCGGAAACAATTTCAAAAAAATTTCTTATCGGCCATCAAGTGGTTTTATAATAGAGAACGCTAATTTTTTATCAGCAAGGTACAAAGCCGATATGGTATATTGGAACGTATAGATTGAAAGAGGAGGGATTTGCGCATGAGACCTTTACAAATCTCAGCCGATACCGCACAGAAGCTTGCCGCATCACTCAATGTACCGTTAGAGCAAATCATGCATATGCCACAGCACATCTTATTAGCTAAATTAGCGGAGCTTGAACAGAAGAAAGATCGTTCTTAAAGAAATAAAGGAGTTTACATTCATGGAACAACAACTAGAAAAATCAACATTTCATCCTCGCAGTACAGGGCAAACCATTTTGCTGATTGCCGGGATTTTACTCATTGCCTTTAACCTGCGCCCTGCCATTACGTCCGTTGGCCCTGTGATTGGCGCCATTCGTTCCGATTTACAGCTTTCAAATGGACTTGCTGGTTTCCTCACGACATTACCACTGCTCTCATTCGCATTGCTATCTCCCATTGCACCTAAAATGGGAAAACGTCTTGGGAATGAACGAACACTTTGGCTTGGGCTTGCTGTCCTGCTCTTTGGGATTGTCATTCGTTCGTTTGGCACAATCACCTTTTTAATGATGGGAACGGCGCTAGTCGGCGTAGGAATTGCGATTTGTAATGTGCTCTTACCGGGGCTCGTGAAGCATAAATTCCCTGCACATGCTGGATTGATGACAAGCGTGTATACAACCTCGATGTCCGTCTTTGCTGCACTTGCATCAGGTGTCAGTGTTCCGCTCAGTCATGCGTTGCCCGGCGGCTGGAATACGTCATTTCTTGTCTGGGCTGGACTTGCGCTTGTGGCCATGATGGTTTGGGCGCCTCAGCTTCTTCATCAGAACACAGCAGCTGCGAAAAGCATTTCGCTCACAGAGCAGCCGATTTGGCGTTCACGTGTCGCATGGCAGGTGACCTTTTTTATGGGCTTGCAATCATTTCTTTTCTATAGCAGCATTGCATGGTTTCCTGATATTTTGACATCTCATGGCATGAACCTCTCAACAGCTGGATGGATGCTGTCTATTATGCAGTTCGCTGGTCTGCCATCGACCTTTTTAACACCCGTTTTTGCAGAAAAATTAAAAACGCAAAGACCGCTTGTGTGCGGCCTTGTGCTCGTTTATTTATTAGGCATGATCGGTCTTCTTCTCGGAGGATCTACGCCTATTCTTGTGATCTCTGTCTTATTGATCGGGATTGGACAAGGGGCCAGTATTAGTCTTGCACTCACACTTATTGGACTACGGACTACCCATATGGAACAAGCAGCTGCCCTTTCTGGAATGGCGCAGTCTCTCGGTTATTTATTAGCCGCTATTGGCCCTTTCATGATCGGTATTCTCTTTGATTTCAGCCATTCATGGACACCATCCATTATCATCTTTATCGTCATTTTATTCTTCATGTTCTTATCAGGCATGCGTGCCGGGCGAAATGTCTCTATATCCGATCCTTCTTAAAAAGAAAGACCCCGTCTCACGAGGAGACGGGGTCTGTTCTGTTTATGCTTGTTCTGTCACATGCACCTTTAACGTTGCTTGTACTTCTGGGTGAAGCTTCACCGGTACATTTGTGTATCCTAACGCACGAATCGCATCATTCAGCTCGATTTTGCGTTTATCGAGTTTGATTTGATGATCTTTTTGCAATTTATCAGCGATTTGTTTGCTTGTAATCGATCCAAACAGACGACCGCCTTCACCTGATTTTGCAGTGAGTTCCACTGTTAACGCCTCAAGTGTTTCTTTGAGTTGTTTCGCTTGTTCAAGCTCCTGGATGGCATTCTTTTTCTCTTTGTTTTTCTGCCCTTCCAATGCACTTAGGTTCGTTGGAGTTGCTTCAACAGCTAACCCTTGTTTGATGAGAAAGTTGTGAGCGTATCCGTCAGCTACATTCTTCACTTCGCCTTTTTTCCCTTTGCCTTTTACGTCTTTTAGAAAGATCACTTTCATCTTTGAACCCCTCCTTCGAAATATTCGTCTATGGCAGCTTTTAACTTCTCTACCGCTTCTTCAATGGTTATACCATAAATCTGGGTCGCAGCGTTAGTCAAATGACCGCCGCCGTCTAATGCTTCCATAATAATTTGAACGTTGATATCCCCTAATGATCTTGCACTAATGCATACGGTGTCGTCATCTCGTCTAGCGACAGCAAATGACGCTTCCACCTCACTCATTGACAAGAGAGAATCAGCTGTCTGTGCAATCGTAATTTGATCATAATATTCAGAGCTGTCAGACGGCAATGAAGCGATCGCTACCTGGTTTTGATACAGCTCTGTATGCTGAATGAGTTTTGCCCGTTTGATGTAATGATCGACGGTTTCTTTGAGAAACTTTTGTACAAGGACAGGATCTGCCCCCTTTGCACGCAGGTAAGAAGCTGCATCGAAAGTTCTTGACCCTGTTCTCAGTGAGAAACTTTTCGTATCCACAATGATCCCAGCAAGAAGGGCGGTGGCCTCAATCATGTTAATCCGCAATTTCTTCGGCTGATACTCTAACAGCTCTGTTACAAGTTCTGCTGTAGATGAAGCATAAGGCTCCATATAGACAAGTAAAGGATCACGGATAAACTCCTCACCACGTCTATGGTGATCAATGACAACGACATTTTCAATTTTATTGAGCAGTCGTTCTTCCATGACAAGAGACGGCTTGTGTGTATCGACGACCACCAGCAATGTATCATCCTTTGCAAGCTCCATGGCTTCCTCTGGTGTGATAAAACGTGACCAAAGCTCTTCATAATTCTTAATTTCACTAATTAAGCGTTGAACACTATCCCCAATCTGATTGGCATCAATGACGATATAGCCTTCTTTCCCATTGGCCTGAGCGACCTTTAAAATACCAATTGATGCACCAATTGAGTCCATATCGGGAAACTTATGCCCCATGATCATGACATTACCGCTTTCAGATACAATTTCTTTTAATGCATGAGAAATAACCCGCGCGCGCACTCGTGTCCGTTTTTCCATTGGATTGGTTTTCCCGCCGTAAAATTTCACTTTCCCATTCGGCTGTTTAATGGCTACCTGATCCCCGCCTCGTCCGAGGGCAAGGTCAAGACTCGATTGGGCAAGCGCTCCAAGCTCTTTTAAAGATGGAACCGACGCACCGATTCCGATACTAAGGGTAAGCGTTGCGCTATGTGCCCCTGTTTTCTCACGGACCTCGTCTAAAATGGAGAACTTCGACGCTTCAAGCTCTGCTAAGATGCTCTCATTTAATACCGCCATAAATCGTTCAGATGAAATTCTTTTCAAGAAAATGCCATATTCTTGTGCCCAATTGTTTAACAGCGATGTCACTTCACTATTAATGGCGCTGCGCACTTGATCATCAAGACCTTGCGTGACATCGTCGTAATTGTCTAAAAAGATATACGATAACACCGTTCGTTCATTTTCGTACTGCCTTTCAATCTGCACCTGTTCCGTGACATCAAAGAAATATAAAAGGCGCTCGGACCGTTTAATAATGACTTTGAATTTCCGGTCATTCAGCGTCACATTCTCTGTCTCGACCTCTTGTTTAATCAGAGGCACAATTGACTCAAATGTATCGTACAAGGATCTGCCGACAAGTGTGCTTTCATGAAAGCACGAAGCGAGAAATGGATTGGTCCATTCGATATAATACTGGTCATTAAACAGCATAATACCAATTGGCATCTCCATTAATGCTTCTTCTCCAACCTTTTTGACTCGATAGGATAATGTTGAAATATATGAATCAATCTCTTTTTGCACTTGCGTATCTGCCCACTTTAAGAAGTAAAGCACACCTGCAAGGACTAAAAGACCAACCGCTCCTATGATCCAATTAAAATAAAGGTTGAGGAGGACTGTGACCACCGCAAGAACAATTAACGCGAAGATCGGATACTTGATGACAGGTTTTCTATAGAAGCTTGGCACTGATATCAACTCCTCAACATTCAGAGTGAATTATTTGTTTTTTACTTTTTCTCTTAAATCAAAGCCTATGTCAGCAATCCCTATAATTCGCACAATCACACCGATCGGCGGAAAGAAAACCGTTAACACGACAGCGAAAATGGGTACCGCTTTTGAGATGTTTTTTTCGTGGCAATAATAGAAGATAAAAGAAAAGCCCTGAATAAGCACCAGTATATATAAAATTTGAAACGCACTCGTTTGCACGAGCCATAAAAAGCTGCCTTTCTCTGACTGAATCAGCATCAAAAGCAGTGTGAGTAAATAATACCATACCATGCTTTTTGGCAGACGCATATCCTTAAATTTCTTCAGGACTGGCATGTCTGGAACAAACCGTTTGAGCAAGGGACGAACGAACCAATGATTCACAAAAGACACCAGCGTGACAAAAATAAGCAGCGTGACAGGTAAAGCACTTAA
Source organism: Bacillus xiamenensis (assembly GCF_000300535.1). Lineage (GTDB taxonomy): Bacteria > Bacillota > Bacilli > Bacillales > Bacillaceae > Bacillus > Bacillus xiamenensis. The sequence continues at coordinate 17,582 of NZ_AMSH01000034.1, read as the reverse complement.
TGCCGTATCCTGCACCTCTCTAAACTGCTTGAGTTGTTTCGCTATGTCCTGTTCAGAAGCGCCGGATTGCTTTAAGACACTCTCTACCATCGGCATCATTTGGTCAATTGATTCTTTAGCAGCACCAAGTATATCTATCTGGAAAAGCTGGACACTGACGACAAAGTAGATGAGAAAACTGAATAAATAAATCAGCGCACCGGTAATGATGGCATTACCTGGCTGCCTCCTGCTGTAGAAAACACCCATTCCTATTCCGACAGCGATCAGTATTGGTGCACTCATCAGCCCGTTAATAGACCCAATTAAAAAGCTGATCACTATGCCAATAGCGCCAGCCGCAATTCCTTTTTTCAAGCCATGCCTGATTGTATAGAGAATGATCGGAATCGGAGCAGCTAGGCAGAAAATAATGGATAATAGCGGCACATACAAATAAAACAACGTCATCACCGCAAAAATGCTGATCATGATAGCGCCTTCTACTAACGCTTTTGTTTGTTTCACACCTTCACCTCTATCCAATCATTTGTCTATATCTTGCTCAATGTGTACTTCTATGTATACGTGCGATGTAAGCTCCGTCATATCTTGCCCCAACCTTTATTTTACCATAGCGGCAAATCGCAAGTAAAATGCAGGCTATTCTCGGAACGTTTCACGTGGAACACTTATATGGATGAGTGCATGCAAGTTTTCAGACAGCATGTTACAATTTTTTAGATTATTCTTAGCTATAAACCCTGAATTCAAGGTCAAAAGCTGTTAGAATAGAAACATCATCAATAAATGTAAGAAGGAGAATTCACATGGGAAAAACACTCGTATTCGGACACAAAAATCCTGACACAGACACGATTTGCTCTGCTATCGCTTACGCTGATCTAAAAAACAAAATCGGCACTGAGGCAGAAGCTGTCAGACTTGGAGAAATCAATGGAGAAACACAATATGCATTAGATTTCTTTAAACAAGAAGCACCGCGTCTTATTGAAACGGCTGCCAACGAAACAAAACAAGTCATTCTTGTCGATCATAACGAATTCCAGCAAAGTGTAAGCGATATTGATCAAGTACAAGTAACCGAGGTCATTGACCATCACCGCATTGCCAACTTTGAAACAAGTGAACCTCTTTACTATCGTGCTGAGCCAGTTGGCTGTACAGCAACGATCTTAAACAAAATGTACAAAGAGCATCAAGTCACAATCGAAAAAGAAATCGCTGGTTTGCTTTTATCTGCGATCATTTCTGATTCCTTACTTTTCAAATCCCCAACATGCACACAGCAAGATATTGATGCTGCGCATGAGCTGGCAAAAATCGCAGGAGTTGACCCTGAAGTATACGGTTTAGACATGCTGAAAGCAGGCGCTGACCTAAGCCAAAAAACGGTTCAAGAATTAATCACACTTGATGCAAAAGAATTTGCACTTGGGAACAGCAAAGTCGAAATTGCTCAAGTGAATACAGTTGATATCGCTGAAGTCACAGCAAGACAAGCTGACATTGAAGCAAAAATCAATGAAGTCATTACAGCGAAAGGCCTTGATCTATTTGTTCTAGTGATCACAGACATTCTAGAAAATGACTCTCTTGCGCTTGCACTTGGTGCTGAAGCAGCAAAAGTAGAAAAAGCATTTAACGTCAAGCTTGAAAACAACACGGCATTACTCAAAGGTGTCGTATCAAGAAAGAAACAAGTCGTGCCTGCACTTACGGACGCTCTTTCTTAATCAATAAAAAAAGGCTGCTGACCCGGGGACTGACCCCCGTTCAGCAGCCTTTTTTGTATGTCTTCTTTTTAATGAATATATACATCACTGACGAGGATATCCTTTAGAGCACTTGTTGGAATCGTGAATTCAACCATCCCCATGTAGCCAGGCGCCACATCATATTCGTTGAAGGAAATCACGAGCTTGCCTTTCGAATTGATATAGAAGCTTTGTTCCGGCTGGATTTTCTTAAATGGGTCCATATCCTCTTTGCCGATCCAGTAAATCTTATTGGAATCCTCTTTCATCTGTTTTTTCATTTGTTCTTTAATGTTCTCACTAATTACATCAATATAACGCTCATCTTTAAACAAGCTTGGTAATGTAAGGAGTACATGGTTCTTCTTATCAACCGTATCGTACGTCATTTCTTCTGCCGCTGAAGCCTCAGTGGTCACTTTGTACCGGCCTATTGAGAGAATTTGATCATTGTTCGTTTTCACTTCATACCCGCTCTCAACACTCAAATGGCCATTTTGATAGCCCTTGGTTTCCTTTTCAAAATCTTGATACAGCTTTTTGTTTTCAGCTAAATATTTTTGATTCAGGCTGTCTTGTAATGTCCCGTCCCCAAGCCCTGAAACGTGTGGTGTTTTGAGATCAATATTTGTTCCCTGATTGCTCTTTTTAAATTCTGTGAACGTCACGACTTTCACAAGCTCACCAATGACAGGTACCTCTGAGATCGCTCTTGCTGCCTGTGGACTGACATTCACAGTGGTCACAAAAAGAGACGCCGCAGCGGCGAGTCCAATGGCCCATTGCTGAAAGTGTAGTCTTTTATTTTTTCGCTTCAATGTTCGTTCAACCATAGCATCATATTCTGGCGGGATAGGTATTTCTAAATATCCCTCTTTTAACTGTTCCAAATGCTTATCCATTTATATTTCCTCCTGGGATAATTCTACTTTTAAAAGCCGCAACGCCTTATATAATCTTGTTTTAATGGTGTTTTCATTTTCTTCGAGAATATGAGCAATGTCCTCTAGTTTTAAATCTTCAAAGAATCTCAATATAATGATGACCCGATACATCTCCGGCAAATCTTCTATGGCCAGTCTGACATCTTGATCCTCATAGACATCCGATTCGCCCTTTGATAAGAATTCAAGTGTGTCATCATCTGTCACCTGCACCCGCTTCTTCTTTCGTAAAAAGTCTAGCGCAGCATTCACGACGATTTTATAAAACCAGCTATGCATTTTGCTTGCATCCTCTAGTCGGTGGACAGATTTGAGTGCTTTATGAATAGCCTCTTGAACGACATCCATCGCATCTTCCGGGTTTTTGACATAGCTATAGGACAACCGATAAAAACTGTGTTTATGCTCCATGACGTAATCCGCAAATTGATCGTCTATTTTTCGTTTCTTCATTTTACAAAGAGCTCCTTTATCTTAAATGCGCATCTGTTATTTCTTACATTGGATAGACGTGCACTCTTTCAAAATAGTTTGCGCTCGATTATTTTTACCATGTCAAAGTATATCTTTCTATACAAAAAAAGCGAACCTGTTGGGTTCACTCTTTCGTAGCCGCTATTGTTTGATGAACAAAGGATTTTAGTGGAGACAGCGGATGAATGATAGAAATGCCTGTCTCCTCCTCCACCTGCTGGGCAGCGTGAACCATCGAGAGCTGCATCACACAAATATCTCCGTTTTTTTGCTTCATACATCTTTTCAGCTGCTCCTTGATTCGCTCGTCATAAGCTTGCATATGACCATCTAGGCAAAGATGAAAGGCATCCTCCATCACAACCATTTCTACTTCAACCTGCTTTTCCCGCTCTGTTGCATATGAATACAGCCGATTCATCGTGCCTTCTACTGTATCTGGGTTTGAAAACACTAACTGAAGCGGCCCTTTTTTCTCACAAATCTGCTCGAATAACGGCTCATCTATCGGAACAATCGGTTGTTTAAAAAAGTGCTGCTGATCCCCCAATGCCGCAATGTATTGAGTACACGTTAATAAGATCAGATCCGCCTCCCGCTCTTGCATCAAGCTGCTGATGGCATAGGTTTGCTGCTTGTGAACATCAAAATCGGGATCTTGTTTGGCCCGTTCCATAAATGATGAATCGACGATGTGATGCAGATCAAATCCTGTGTCATAGAAAGCGTCGTCAATGTAAGAAATATTAGATGGATGTGCGTGAAGGCAGTGCAATCGAATCATTAGGCCCGCTCCTCATAAAAGTTTTCACTCATTATATCAATCCTTGTATGAAATAGGGAGCAACATGGCCATATTGTTAGGGAGAAATTGAAGGAGGGATTCTACCTTGAAAGAAGAACAACAGCCTACATCATCTTCAGAGTCAGAAGAAACCTTGACGAATCGACAAGGTCACCCGGTAACAGATAATCAAAACATGAGAACCGTTGGGAATAGAGGACCGACTACGCTTGAAAACTACGATTTCCTAGAGAAAATCAGTCATTTTGATCGTGAACGCATCCCTGAACGTGTCGTTCACGCACGAGGTGCCGGCGCACACGGATACTTTGAAGCCTACGGTACATTCGGTGACGAACCCATTTCCACTTATACAAGAGCCAAATTATTTCAAGATAAAGGAAAAAAGACCCCTGTCTTCGTTCGATTCTCTTCTGTTATTCACGGCGGACATTCACCAGAAACTTTACGCGATCCGCGGGGATTTGCGATCAAATTTTATACAGAAGACGGCAACTGGGATCTCGTTGGGAACAATCTCAAAATTTTCTTTATTCGAGATGCTTTGAAATTCCCTGATTTGGTTCATGCCTTTAAGCCTGACCCTGTCACCAATCGTCAGGATGGAGAGCGCATTTTTGATTTCGTTTCACAATCACCTGAAGCAACACATATGGTGACATTTCTCTTCTCACCATGGGGTATTCCTGCCACATACCGGCACATGCAAGGCTCTGGCGTCCATGCCTATAAATGGGTGAATCATGAAGGAAAAGCAGTACTGGTCAAGTATCACTTTGAACCGAAGCAAGGGATTCGGAACCTGACACAAGAACAAGCCCAAGCCATTCAAGGGGAAAACTTTAATCATGCCACACAGGATTTATATGAAGCCATTGAACAAGGGGATCATCCTGAATGGGAAGTATACGCGCAAATCATGGAAGATGACACCCACCCCCATCTAGACTTTGATCCACTAGATCCGACAAAGCTCTGGTACAAGGATGATTATCCATGGAAACCGATCGGACGAATGGTGCTAAACAAAAATCCAGAAAATTATTTTGCAGAAGTGGAACAGGTTGCCTTTGGGACGGGGGTTCTTGTAGACGGATTAGATTTCTCAGATGATAAATTGCTGCAAGGACGTACCTTCTCATACTCTGATACGCAGCGATATCGTGTCGGGCCAAATTATTTACAGCTGCCGATCAATGCCCCGAAAAAGAATGTTGCCACCAATCAGCGAGATGGGCAAATGGAATATCATGTGGATCAAGGAAAAGGACAAAACCCCCATGTGAATTATGAACCGTCCATTCTCGGAGGATTAAAAGAAGCGCAGCAAGATGGAAAGGATCATACGCCTTTTGTAGAGGGTGAAGTCAAACGAGAAGCCATTGACCGCCCGAACAATTTCGGACAAGCGGGAGAAACCTATCGCCGCTTCAATGATTGGGAACGTGAGGAACTGATTAAAAACTTAGTCAACACCTTAGCTACCTGCCAAAAAGACATCCAAGACCAAATGATCGAAAACTTTACAAAAGCTGATCCTGACTATGGAAAACGTGTGGCCGATGGCTTAAAAGCCTTCAAACAAGAGGAACCAAGCGGACCAATTGGATCAACAGGCGTCGCACAGGCTGTAAACGATGCGATCAACAACAGCACACCTTCAGATCCTTATTAATGAAAAAAGAATGCAGCGGCAAGGCTGCATTCTTTTTTTATACATCTATTAAGCGTTTTGACCTTTTTTGATCCATTCTGCCACATTCACTGTACGTTTCGCCTGATGTTTCACGGCAGCTTCTGCATCCTCTTGAATCTTGCCATTTTGGTCCACAGTGACACTCACACCGTAAGGGTTACCCCCTGCGCCGTATAGGGAATCATCTGTGTATCCAGGAGCGGCAATAATAGCTCCCCAGTGGAACATGGTTGTATAAAGGCTTAGAACCGTCTGCTCCTGTCCGCCATTTGGATTTTGTGCAGATGTCATCGCACTCACTGCTTTGTTTGCCAATTTGCCTTGGAACCACAAACCGCCTGTTGTATCTAAGAATTGCTTCATTTGAGCCGGTAAGTTACCGAAACGTGTCGGCATGCTGAAAATAATGGCATCTGCCCACTCTAAGTCACTTAACTGAACCTCAGGGACATCTTTTGTTTCATCTAAATGTGCTTTCCATGCTGGATTTGATGCAACAACTGATTCTGGTGCCAATTCAGGAACCTTTAATATTTTGACTTCAGCGCCAGCTTCTTTCGCACCAGCCTCAGCCCATTTCGCCATCTGATAGTTTGTACCTGTTGAACTATAATAAATAATCGCTAGTTTTACGTTTTCCACTTGTTCCATCTCCTTTTGTTTGGTTTGCCCAAAAAGCTTCTGTAAAAATCCCACCTGTATTCCCCACCTTATTTAAATTGACGACGATACCACAATGCCGCAGCATCGACTTCTTCTCTCGTTAGCTGATGTCCACGATTTTCCCAATGAAGCGTTACGGATGCTCCCGCCTCCTGAAGCAGTTGCTCCAGTTCCTGAGATTCCTCAGGACGGCACATTGGATCATTTTCACCAGCTGCTATAAAGACTTGTTTCCCCGCTAATGAAGGTAATGAAACCCCTCGTCTTGGGACCATTGGATGATGCAGGATCGCTCCTTTCAACGCATCTCCGTAATGGAATAACAGACTTCCAGCAATATTCGCCCCGTTTGAATAGCCGATGGCTACAACATTGTGACGATCAAATGCATACTTATCTGCTGCTTCCCCGATAAATGTATATAATTCCTCTGTACGCTCAATTAAATCTTGCTCATCAAAAACACCCTCTGCCAAACGCCTGAAAAAGCGCGGCATGCCGTTTTCTAACACATTTCCTCTTACACTAAGAACAGATGCGTCAGGATCTACCACCTCTGCAAGCGGCAATAAATCATGTTCTGTCCCGCCAGTTCCATGCAGCAGGAGCAGGACCGGTTTTTGTTCATTCTTTCCTTTTTGAAAAAGATGCTTCATCATGAATCTCCTTTCCCTTTTATTTCTCTTACCTCAATCGGAAGCACAATTTGTTCAATCTGACTGCGCTGCTCCTCATATTGCGGCGGCAGTTTCAACGCTTCACCCATTGTTTCCACAGATTCATCATGTGCAAAACCTGGGGGATCGGTCGCAATCTCAAATAATATGCCGCCAAGCTCTCGAAAATAAATGGAATTGAAGTAATTTCGGTCTTGCACAGGTGTCACTTGGTACCCGCTTTGCGCAATATGTCTTTGCCAATCTAATTGATCCTGATCATCTGTTGCTCTCCACGCAATATGATGTACAACACCCACGCCCATACGGCCTCGTGCAACAGGTGTCTTTTTCACATCAATAACATTCCCAATATCACCGAACGAACGGAATCTCACATAATCCTCATCTTCGCCGACTCGTTCAAGCCCCATCGTTTGCTCTAACAGCTGCATTGTTTGCTCCGGCTGTGATGTGAATAAAATAGCTCCCCCAAACCCTTTAATCGCTGCATCTGGAGTGACCCCATTAAATGTCCACTCATTTGGCTTTCCTTCCTCACGCTCTACAAGCTCAATCAACAAGCCGTGCGGATCTTCAAATGAGAGAAAGGCCTCACCAAAGCGTTCAACCGTTTCATAAGAAACATCAAACTGCTCAAGACGTTCCTTCCAGAAAGAGAACGCGCCTGTCGGTACGACATAGGTTGTCACACCGACTTGGCCTGCTCCAATTTGTCCCTTTTGTGCGCCTGGCCAAGGGAAAAACGTAATAATGGTACCTGGAGATCCCTCTTCATTCCCAAAATATAAATGATAGGTGCCAGGATCATCAAAATTCACGGTCTTCTTCACAAGACGGAGACCTAAAACACCTGCATAAAAATCAACGTTCTCCTGAGGATGACCCACGATGGCTGTAATATGGTGAATTCCTTCTGTTTTCTTCACCTCTAATGACCTCCTAATACAAGTAACTCTATTCATTATGTCTTAACTGATGCCTTTATATTATCTCGAATTCGAGATATTAAACCAAAAAAATATATTTATCTCGAATTAAGGATATGATGTTTTTAAATAAATGTCAACGATTTTTGTTTTTTCTTTTTAAAAAAACAGGGTCACTATACAAATAGCAGACCTGCTTTTCTTTTGATCTATTTTATTTAATAAAAAAAGCGAAGAGCTCAAGGCTCTTCGCTTTTAAGTCAACGACTTACTCACCAGTCACGTATGGAAGTAATGCCATTTGACGTGATCTTTTGATCGCTAAAGTCAATTTACGTTGATACTTAGCGCTAGTTCCTGTTACACGACGAGGTAAAATTTTACCACGCTCAGAAACAAACTTTCTAAGAAGATCAACATCTTTGTAATCGATGTGCGTGATACCGTTAGAAGTAAAGAAACATACTTTACGACGTTTCGCACGACCGCCTCTGCGTCCACCTGCCATTTGTTTTCACACCTTTCCTTTAGTTATTTTTTCAGTTCAATTAGAATGGCAAATCATCATCGGAGATGTCAATCGGTTTACCGTCATTCGCAAATGGGTCATCATTGAAGCTATTCCCCTGATTACGATTTTGGTTGTTTTGATTGCCATATGGACTTTGATTTGGTTCATTTCCAAATGGATTCTGATCGTTTTGGCTGCCGCCATAATACTGGCCTCCGCTATTGCCACCGCCGCTGTATCCACCTGAACCAGCACCGCCACTTTTCGGCTCAAGAAATTGAACACTTTCAGCTTGAACTTCTGTCACGAAGACACGCTGTCCTTGCTGGTTTTCATAGTTTCTTGTCTGCAAGCGACCGTCTACACCGGCAAGACTTCCTTTTTTCAAGAAGTTAGCCACATTCTCGGCTTGTCTTCTCCAAGTAACACAGTTAATGAAATCGGCTTCACGCTCTCCAGATTGATTCGTAAACGTACGATTCACCGCTAGAGTAAACGTGGCTACAGCCGCACCATTAGGCGTGTAGCGAAGCTCAGGGTCTTTTGTTAGTCTTCCGACCAATACAACACGGTTTAGCATATTGAAAGACCACCTTTAGATATATATTTCAATGATTTATTCTTCTTCTTTCACAACAATGTGGCGAATGATATCGTCACTGATCTTAGCTAAGCGGTCAAATTCTTGAACTGCTGCAGCGTCAGATTGAACGTTTACGATTTGGTAGAAACCGTCACGGAAATCGTTGATTTCGTATGCAAGACGACGTTTACCCCAATCCTTTGTTCCAGTGATCTCCGCACCGTTAGAAGTTAACACGTTATTGAAACGCTCGATAACTGCTTTTTTAGCCTCATCGTCAACTGTTGGGCGGATGATGTACATAACTTCGTACTTTCTCATCTGATTGCACCTCCTTTTGGTCTAAGCGGCCCTAAACGGGCAAGGAGCAATAAATTATATTACTCACAATTGTATATTATAACAAATCACTTGGTCTATGACAAGAACCTATACGTTAAAACGGAAATGAATGACGTCTCCATCTTTCACTTCGTATTCTTTACCTTCTAAACGAACTTTCCCTGCCTCTTTCGCAGCAGACATGCTTCCGCCAGCTAGTAAATCCTCATAAGCAACCGTTTCAGCACGAATAAATCCACGCTCAAAATCCGTGTGAATAATTCCAGCACATTCTGGTGCCTTCATTCCTTTTTTAAATGTCCAGGCACGTACTTCCTGCTCACCTGCTGTGAAATACGTAGCTAAGCCTAGAAGTGAATAAGACGCTTTAATCAGCTGATCTAGTCCTGATTCTTTGATGCCGAGTTCTTCAAGGAACATCTGCTTCTCTTCTCCTTCAAGCTCTGCAATTTCAGACTCGATCTTAGCACAAACAACGATCACTTCAGCATTTTCGCCAGAGGCAAACTCACGAATTTGCTGCACATATTCATTACCGTCCTGATCCGCAACTTCATCCTCACTCACATTTGCTACATAAAGAATGGGTTTAGACGTTAGTAAATGAAGCTGTTTCACAAGCTTTTGCTGCTCATCTGTAAATTCTACAGATCTTGCAGATTTCCCAGCTTCAAACGCGTCCTTTAGCTTCGTCAAAATCTCAAATTCAGCTACAGCTTCCTTGTCCTTTTGTTTCGCAAGCTTACTCACACGAGTTAATCGCTTTTCAACCGTTTCTAGATCAGCCAAAATCAATTCTAAATTAATCGTTTCAATATCTGATACTGGGTCAACCTTACCTGATACGTGTGTAATGTTATCATCGGCAAAAGCTCTTACCACATGACAGATCGCATCTACTTGGCGGATATGAGAAAGGAATTTATTTCCTAACCCTTCACCTTTAGAGGCACCTTTGACAATACCAGCAATATCAGTGAATTCAAAAGCAGTCGGAACTGTCTTTTTCGGCCGCACCAATTCTGTCAGCTTTTGTAAACGTTCGTCTGGAACTTCTACAATTCCGACGTTTGGATCAATGGTACAGAACGGATAGTTAGCAGACTCCGCTCCAGCCTGTGTAATTGCATTAAATAGCGTTGACTTCCCGACGTTAGGTAAGCCAACAATACCAGCTGTTAAAGCCATTCTTTCATCTCCTCTATATGAAACGTGCTCGTTATACTGCGTAATATGAACCTAGAGCAATTATAAGTAGGTTTACATGAAAAGACAAGCTAACCGTTATGCATTTTCAATAGTAGAAACATCACCAAAAAGACTAAATCAGAACTTTAAAACGGAATATTGCATCTGTTTCTCTATACAAAAGACAAATTTAATCAAAAAAAGCATGAGGCCTACTTAAGCAGTCGGCTCTTCATGCTTGACGAGAATTTTTTTCATTTTTCGTTCAAAATCTCTTCTTGGGATCATCACGCTGTGCCCGCACCCTTCGCACTTAATGCGAATATCCATGCCCAAACGAATGACTTTCCACCGATTGGCACCACATGGATGGGGTTTTTTCATTTCAACGACGTCATGTAACCCAAATGCTTTGTCTGCCATCAGCCTTCACCTCTCTTGCTCACTTCATTGAATCTATTGTACAAAAAAACGGTGACGGAGAGCAATGAACAAAATAAAGAGATACTTTCTTGCGTCAGTCCCGTTCTTTTTTTATAAAAAAAATACTCCTTTTAGATCATTTTATTTGTGACCAATAGTTACTTAAACTCCGCTTTTTTTCAATATTGTCACAAACACTGTAGGTCAAAAGGTTTTTATTGGTAGAACGCTGTGGTTTTTCCATATTTTTTGATTTATGATATCTGCATAAATGTTATGTGAGGGAGCAGGTACGATGGTCAATCGAAAGGATAGATTAACCGATAAAGAATATAAAATCATATCCGATCATGCTGGAAACGCAGACAATTACCAGCAGCACCATACGATAGAAATAGGTCAGCAAACGCTCACTGTCCACGATTTTCTACAAATCGATCATCAATTATATGGTTTAACAATGCAGCATGAGCGTTCAGATGAATATATTGTCGCTTTTCACTGTCCGCTGCCAAAGCAAATGAAGGTCATATCCTCACAAGATGTTCACACGGCCGCCCTTTCATTGCTCAAAACGGATTATGTCTATCCCATTGAAAGGAAGTCCTTGGCTGGGAATCAAGATCATGTCTTTTTTAAAGGAAAAGAATACATTGAGCAAGTCTGTCAGAAGCACCCAAATGCAGCCATCTATCTCACTGGACAAGCTCTTGCCGGTGCTGTTTGTGCTTATATTGCGACAGAACAGCCAGCTGTCAAAAAAGCGATCACATTTGATAGCCCAAATATATGGAGCAGCCTGTCTCCAATGATTCAGCAACAGGCGCTGCAAGGAAAATATACTCATGTTCTCACGGAATATATTCAACCCAATCATTACGTAGGTTTACTTAATCGCCACGATCATGGGATTGGACAAGTGAAGTACACTGTACCGCCTCGGGACCAAGGCACAGTCCAAGACTCCAATCAATATAACAAAAGAGAAATGGACACCTTTTTAAAATCAGCTTTTGCGTCTATGAATATAGAATGGAACCCATCATTTGATACAAATGCATTTTTAGCTCTCGTATCAGGAGATTTCAAGGTAAATGGGTATTCATTCCATTCGAATGGAGCTGCTCGTATTTTAGATGAACAGCTTGATCACAATACAAGCTTTACGACCATGCTTTTGCAAGAAATCCATTCAGGCCGTGCATATGCACAAAACGGGCTTGAAATTATCATAAAATCCCATTTACTAAAAAATTCATCGTATGACCTACAAAGCATTATTGATCATGAGGTGCAAACGATATTTGAAAAAATAGATGGGATCGATGAAAGTGTAAAAGACGCTGTCCATCATGTAAAACAAGAGCTCAAAGGCCTTGTTGGCTTTGGCCACTATGATCTATTAAGTCATAGCGATGTAGAATCACTGTTAGAAGAAGTCAGGATGGAGCAGCACCATTCATCCTTTTATTCACATGAAAAACAACTGAATGCCTTGTACACCCTGAGAGACTATGAACAAGAACTTTCTACCCTTTCAAGACATATGTACACAATGGGTGATGACTATGCCAAGGCAGATCGACGCCTTGCGATGCAAATGGGTATTCGGTAAGAAAGGAGTCAACGTATGATCAACCAAAATAAACCTCCTAGTGACGCCCAGCGTTTTCTGCAAAATGTGAGTGCCCGCCGCTCGATGTCTGTATTCGAAAATCAGTCCGCACCTCAAGCACAATCGCAATCTCCTGAAGAAATTGCCGCCATCCAGGCTATGCGCAGAGAGGGACAGCGAAAGGATTTAAAGCGATTGCTGAAAATGCGGCTGCATGACGAATTGGCAAACACCCGCGTGCACTTGGAGTACCAATTGTCCAAAACAGAGGATATGATGAACCAGACAACCATTGTCAAACAACATCTATCCCAGCATTTAAAGGGACAAGCCATCTCAGAATTAGAGGAACGTCTTCAGCGTCTTCAGCACATGCCCGTATATGACGATATCAAAGAAGCCATCGATTCCATTCGGATCAAATAAGCACTGCTCTTGGTAAGAGAGGTGCTTTATTTTATTTTATCAATATAATTTTTAGACCGAGAGAATATCTTTTTACTTAAAATCGGATACAGCATTAAACAAACGAGCAAATAAAGGTTTAACAAGCTATAAATCGGATACAAAAAAGCAATCAAATCAGCAAATCCTAGCGAGGTTAAAGGCGCCATCAAAAGGAGCATAACGAATACAATAAACCATCGAGGCATTCGTACAAAGGAGAGCATCCGGCTGGATAACCCAAATAAACCCGCAGCTGTTGTTGTATAAATGGCTAAACAAAGGACAATGGTCATAAACACAAACAATGACGTTGGCGCCCCCTCTAATACTGTAAACAGAGGAATTCCCTCTGCTGAAAGACTGCCAGAAATATCGACCAGTATTTCATTATATACATAAGAGATGACGCCAAAAATCAAACCGCTTAATATACTCGCAACCTTGGCTTCTCCAAGCCCCTTCATTTCTTTTCCAACCGAAGACAGCACCGCCACAACAGATAATATATTCAAAGAGGCAAAGACAATACTGGCAGGCCAATTGTACTGCTGACCGAAATCAATTCTCCACATATGATCATGATTCATATAATAAAAAACAAACGCATAGATGAGCCCCACAACCAAAATTGGTATAATGAAAGCATTCACAGATAAAAGACCTTTCACGTCCCAGAAAAAAATCATAAATGAAAAGAAACAAAACGCTCCGATTCCAATCCAAAATGGCACATGATACATCTCAAGTGTGACCCCGCCGCCAGCAATCATGACCGTTGTGGTCGTGAATAAATAAAGGACAATTAAAATGTCATACACCTTAGCCAGCCATGGACCTACAAGCCGCTCTAGCACTGGCACAAAGTGATCGGCACGCACCTCATAGCTAATTTTTAACACCACATAGGTAGACAGCATAAACATCAGCGTAAACAGTAGAATGGCTAGTCCACTATCAAGGCCAAAAAACTGCCAAATTTCTTGACCGGAAGCATATCCCGCTCCTATTAAGCTTCCTAATATTAAAAGTGTCCACCTTGAACCAGCCTTCCACACAATCATCACCTCATAGGTATAGAATTAAGCTTGTTTCCGTATACTGTTACTAACTACTATGACAAGGAAGTGAGACCTATGAATAGCAAGAACGGTCTTTTTTTTAGAAATAGGGTGAAAGAATACGTGTCCCATACGGATACAAATGCCATTCAGCAGCTTAAAAGTATTTTATTCTCGCATCTTCAGAAAGCAGGGAAAAGACCCGTTGCCATCGTCTGCATTGGAACAGACCGCTCAACTGGCGACTCTCTAGGTCCACTTGTTGGAACAAAGCTTTCAGGTCTCGATTTGAAAAAGCTTCATGTATACGGAACCCTCTCTGACCCAGTACACGCTGTCAATTTAAAGGAAAAGCTCGCCGAAATTGAACAAGCTCATAAACATCCATTTATCGTAGCGGTTGATGCCTGCTTAGGAAGAGTGAAAAGTGTAGGTTCGTTCCAAATTGGAGAAGGACCGTTAAAGCCTGGGGCAGGTGTGCAAAAGGAGCTCCCGGAGGTAGGAGATATTCATATCAATGGGATTGTCAACGTGAGTGGGTTTATGGAATACTTCGTTCTCCAAAATACACGTCTTCATCTTGTCATGTCTATGGCCAATACACTTTCTGAAAGTCTATCTCACATTGATCAAATGGATTGGACAAGAGAAAAAAGCCGTTCTCTCTTCAGTCCTATTCAAAATATCACTGGGAGAATATAAAAAAGACCATCTCATGAAGTAAAGGTGGGGTTTGTCTACGGTCTGACGCCCTCTTTTAGAAGAGGGCGTTTATTTAATTGTTTATGGAGAAAAGATATTAAATTTGTAAACCAACAACTGAAAGTAAGTAAATATCATACAATCTTTTCTGCTAAAAATGGTTTAAAACTCAGTTATCGGACCTTTGTTTTTTATCAAATATTTTGGAAATAAACCAATAAATAATAAAGGTAATAGGCAAAGCAAGAAAATAAAAAATATTTTTGGGTACATACATATTATAGAAATAATAAAATATTGTAATTACACATGCAAAGACAATGTATTTCACTATATTTTTCATATAATAATAGACTCCTCTTAATATATATCAACCCAACCATTATTAGGCCGTTTATCTCGTTTATCTAACTGTTTAGCAATTTGAGTACCAATGTCTAAATAATTTAAAGCGAAAGCTACAGAAACGCCAACTGCTGTTGCTAGGTGTTTTGCACCCCATGCTTTTAGTTTACTTGTAACTGTTCGGGTAAATATTTTCTGAGCTTCTTTCTTTCCTTTACTGATAATAAATGATTGAATAGCTCCTACTCCCCCTCCCACTGCTATTCCAATAGCAGTGTTTATTATAGCACCTGTTACCCTTACAGATAAACCAATCTTCCAAGCTGCCTGAGTCTCTTTAATTCCAATCATATCACTAAAAGTATTTTTTATTGTAGCAAATTGATTATCACTAAAGTCATTTTGATTATTATCTAAAGACTCCATTTCTTTTTCTAATTCAGATTGTACACCAGTCAAATCTTGATATGTTTCAGAATTTTCATCAAAGAAATCTACTATTGCTTCTTTAAATAATTCTTTTTCGTCAACACCGGATAATTCTGTTTGTTCGTCTACTATTTGATAAAATAATTTTTTTTCTTTATTTGTCATTTCATTTATAGAAGGTAGATTCATAACTTCTTCTTCGAGATCAAAACTTTTGGATAGAACGCTATCATCTAATTTTACAGTAGTGTCTATCCCTTCTACAGTCTCAGAAGCTAAGACCCCTTCTAAAACAGGATCTTTAACTTGATTAGGTTCTGCGAAACTAGTCAAAGGTGATAAAGCGCTAAGAGTAAAAACGAATACAGTTAAAATTGTGGCTCTCTTCAACATAAATTTAATTTTCATATTTTTAATATCACTCCTTTAATTGGTAATTAATTTTAACATATTGATAAAATAAAAAAGTTTAAATTTACCTTAAATATGATTCGTAAGGTCATATAATAGCTGTTTTTATATTGAAAACATGTTAAATTTAATAATTTACCATTAAAGAATAATTTAAATTTAAATGTAATTAATTTAAATAATATTTTTTGGTGATGTGAAATACATATATAGTGTTTTTATAAAATTAGTGAAGTCCAAAATAAGAATGTATACTATTAAATGAAACGCTTCCTACGTAAAGATATATAAAGCTAAGGAAACCTTGTCTACCATACGAGAATATTTTACATATAGAGAGTTCAGCATACTGTCGTGACAGATAAATATTCATAAAAAACCCCCGGGAGCTTTAAATCAGCAGATTTACAAGAGAGTCGGATTGCTACTACTCTAATGGTAATCGCATCAAATAAGATGGATTTAAACCAACTCGAACAAGCTGAATCCACCTATAAGGATGCTATCAATTTAGCAGCAAAATCTAACATTGATTTGCCACAAGCGCTGGGGTATTTCAATCTAGGGATATGTTATGACCGTCAAGGAAAGGTTCAGCAAGCTTTAGACTCTTTCCAGAATGGGTTGTCTATTGAACTAAAAAAACCACACAAAACACTGCATATGAGAACTAAGTACATGTTAGCCCGTGTTCTCTTCCAGTTAGATAAAAAAGCTGAAGGGCTGGAGTCATACAATGAGTCACTCATATTGGCGAATGAATTATCTGACAATGCGTATATTGCTAAGTTAAACATCATACATTCAATTTATATAACAGGTGATGAAGCTCAACTAGATGCAGCTTTAAATGTACTGAAAACTCAAAAACTTTGGAAAGATGCCGCAGAATTGTCAATCATGGCTGCAAGATTTTATAAAAAGCAGGATAATCATAAACTAGCATCAAAATACTTTGATGAAGGTTTGGAATCACAGGCCAAAAAATTGACATGGATGGAGGAGGAAGCTGAATGAAGCACCTGAAAGTTATGATTATAAAAAACAAAGTAATCATAAAGTATCATCAAAATACTTTGATTAATTTTTTTTATCACAGGCCAAAAAATTGACATGGATGGAGGAGGAAGCTGAATGAAGCACCTGAAAGTTATGATATTAAGCCTTACCTTATTAATGGGGGTCACAACCGCAGTACATATAAATTCCTCGAACGATTTTCAAACCGCAGAAGACGCATACTTTGGTTAAGCCATTAATAAAAAGAAAAAGCCCTGTTGGTAGGGACGGGACTGACCCCCGTTTTTGAGACAGGGATCAAAACACCTTTACGAAACAGCCAGTTGCCGAAACTCTTTTGGTGACTGGCTGTTTAATTTCAATTGAATTCGGATATTGTTATAATAATCAATATACTCCCTGACTGTTTTTTCTACAATGGCTGTTGTAGTGTTTGTCAGGTGGTGGAGATAAAATCCTTCTGATTTTAAACTTGAGTGGAAGGATTCGATGGGGGCATTATCAGCGGGCATTCCCTTACGGGACATGCTCATGGTAATGCCTTTTTCCTTTATCTCCTTTTG
>NZ_AMSH01000033.1 GCF_000300535.1 Bacillus xiamenensis | reverse complement strand
TATTTGTCTCATCTGATGGGGTCAGTACCATATGAGCAGCTTTTCATCCATTACTTTTGTTCAATTCCTTTTTTCACTTCATCTATCATGGCATTCAATGATTCAAGGCCGCCGCCTGCTAAATACCACATGTCAGAGTTCAAATACACCACATGATTGTTTTTGATCGCTTTGACTGATTTCACATAATCATTTTCAACAAGCTGTTTCGCAGACGTTTCTTCTCCAATCGCTTCACCGCGATCAACAACAAATAAGTAATCTGGGTTCGTTTTGACCATATACTCATATGAAATGCTTTGTCCGTGTTTGTCAGATGGCTCAAGCTTTGAATCAGCCGGTGTAATGCCAAATACATCATGGATCAGACCATATCTTGACTTAGGACCAAATGCCGTCATTTTGCTGTCGTTCGCCATGATCACAAGACCATTTTTCTTTAACTCTTTTGCTTGTTTCTTTAATGCATCCACTTTTTGATCAATCGCTGAAAGTTCTTTTTTGACTTTGTCTTCCTTATCAAAAATCTTTCCTAACGTTTCGGCATTCTTTTTAAATGATTTCATATAGTTTGCATTATCTACATCCATGTAAATCGTAGGGGCAATTTTAGAAAATTCGTCGAATGCATCTGCTTGACGGTGCTGAATAATAATCAAGTCCGGTTTGAGCTCTGCAATTTTTTCAAAGTTCGGCTCTTTTAAACCGCCGACATTCACATATTTGTCACTTTCATATTTAGATAAATATTTAGGGATCACTTGTTTTGGTAAAGCTGTCACATTCACACCTAGTTTGTCTAGCGTATCAAGACTTCCCATATCAAACACAACAACCTTTTTCGGGTTTTTCTTGATTTTCACGCCATCTTTATTCAGCATGTCTTTAACCGTCACGGTTTCCTCACTTGTTCCTTCTGTTTTCCCTTGGTTACCACAGGCAGCGAGTACAACCATCGCTGTTAATACAGTCATCAACCATATCCATTTTTTCATACTTCTTCACCTCTTCGTTTTTTTAAGAAAAATATAAACAAATGCGCTCACCGCGAATGATTTCAATCGGTATACGCATGTCATAAATTTGTTCAAGTGCATCGGTTTGAATCACTTCGTCTGCTCCGCCTTCTTTGATGATCTGTCCATCTTTTAAAGCGACGATATGATCGGAATATACAGATGCAAAGTTAATATCATGGAGAACCACAACAATCGTTTTCCCCAGATCATTCACGAGCTGCTGAAACAGCTTCATCATCTCCACAGAATGATTCATATCCAAATTGTTTAAAGGCTCATCTAAAAAGATATAATCCGTATCCTGAGCCAGCACCATCGCAATAAAAGCTCTTTGTCTTTGTCCGCCGCTCAGTTCATCTAAATATTGATGCTGGATATCGACAAGCTTCATGTATTGAAGGGACACATCGATCATCTTCTCATCCTCTTTTGTCAGATGGCCTTGTGAGTACGGAAAACGGCCAAAGCTGACAAGCTCCCGAACGGTCAGACGTACACTCATGTGATTGGACTGCTTTAAAATGCTCATCTTTTTCGCCAGCTCCTGCGGAGGATACTGACTATATGGTTTGTCTTCTAGATAAGCTGCACCTGTGTCTGGCTGAATCAGACGGCTCATGATGGACAAAAGTGTGCTCTTGCCCGCACCATTTGGACCAATGAGAGAGGTCAGTTGTCCTTTTTTCACACTGACAGTTGTTTCGTAAAGCACTGTTTTTCCATTATATGTCTTACTGACTCCCTTCATCACGACCATGAACGACTCTCCTTTAAAAGTAAGTAAATAAAATACAAGCCACCGACTAAATCAATCAGCACACTAAGCGGCGTTTGAAAGCTAAATATCTTTTCCACAAGAAATTCCCCGCCGACAAGGGCAATGACACTAATGAAAAAAGAGCCTAACAGCAAGTACGTATGACGGTATGTACGAAAGAGCTCTCTTGCCACGTTCACGACGAGTAAGCCAAGAAATGTAATAGGGCCGACAAGGGCCGTCGCAATGGACACAAGAACGGCAATGACAATCATCATCTTTTTGGTGATACCGTCATAGTCAATCCCGAGATTCACAGCATGTTCCTTTCCTAACGACATCACATCTAATTTAGCGCGGAATGTCCAAATATAAAGACACAGCGCCGCAAATAAAACAGAAGCGATGAGGAGGATATCTGTGTTCATATGATTAAAGCTTGCAAAGGATTTATCCTGTACAACCTGATATTCATTCGGATCAATGAGCATTTCCATAAAGGAAGAAAGACTTTTGAACAATGTACCAAATACAATCCCAACAAGCAGGAGTAAGAAAATGTGCTTGTTTTTGCGTTTAAACATCACCGTATATAGAAGTACGGAAAAAAGAATCATCAATCCAACGCAAAGGAAAAAATTCAGGTTCTTATTAGTGATCATCCAATTGGTCGATCCAAAAAGATAGATAATCGCCGTTTGCAAAAACAAATACAGCGCATCTAGTCCCAAAATGCTTGGTGTTAGAATTCGGTTGTTGGTCAAGGTTTGGAACACCACAGAGGAAAAGGCAATAGCGCCCCCTGTCAATGTCATCGCAAGTACCTTCTTTAAACGGCTCGGCACTGTGTACTCCCAGTACCCCATTTGAAAGGTGATAAAAATGACAACAAATACGGCTGCAATGGCTGCAATGAGAAATAGCATTCGTTTCTTATGCATAGCGCTTCCTCCTTAATAACATGTACAGGAAGATCGCACTTCCAATGATGCCGACCATGAGCCCGACAGAAATTTCATATGGATAAATGATCACCCGTCCGAGTACGTCACAGATGAGCACAAAAATGGCACCTAGTAAAGCCGTATGCGGCAGACTCTTTTTCAGATGATCCCCTCGGTAGATCGATACAATATTAGGAATGATTAAGCCGAGGAATGGCAGCATACCCACAGTTAAAATCGTGACAGAAGTAATCATCGAAACGATCACCAAACCAACTGCCATCACACGTTTATACGTTAAACCTAAATTGACGGCAAAGCTCTCGCCCATACCAGCCACTGTAAAACGGTCCGCATATACATACGCAATGATCAATAGCGGAACACTCACATAGAGCAGCTCATAACGCCCCTGAACAATAAGAGAAAAATCCCCTTGCAGCCATGCTGATACGTTTTGAATCAGATCATATTTATAGGCGATAAACGTGGAGATGGAACTAATAATCCCGCCAAACATTAAGCCGACTAACGGTACATAGATCGTATCGTTCACCTTAATATGGCGCAAAATTTTTAAGAATAATAGATTACCGGCTAAAGTAAATAGAAAAGCGATAGCCATTTTCATTAGCGGGCTTGCCTGTGTAAAAACAAGCATGGCGACCAAGATCCCAAGCTTGGCCCAATCCATTGTTCCTGCAGTGGTTGGAGATACAAATTTATTTCTCGTCATGCTTTGCATAATAAAGCCGCATATGCTCAGACTCATGCCAGCAAGCACAATACTCATCAACCGCGGGATGCGGCTTGATAATAAGGTTTGCACTTGTTCATCTGTTAGATGAAACAACTGTAAAATAGACAGATCCTGTACACCGACAAACAGTGACGCACATGCCAAACACACAAACAACAAACTTAATTGGTACAACTTCATACAGGTTTCTCACTTTCTATCAAGCGCTCCGTCACAAATGATTATCATTATCAATTAAGCGACAGTTCATATATTATCATATTTAGTGAAATATTCAATAGTAGAATGAGAAACGATTTCATTTACACAAAAAAACAGCCTTCAGAATCAGCTGTTTTTTATGATTGAATGTTCAATTGGAATTGCCCCTTTAGTTCCTCTTCTGCTTCTTGAAATAACTGCCTCATGCTCTCTGCATAATCGCCAAGCTCGTCTTTGCTTGCCTGATAATTGATCCATGTAAGCTCTACAGGAAGACTCACTTCTCCTGTTAAACAGTCCCAAAGCGCATCAAGATTTTTCCCGTAATGGTCAGGTAGCTGCAAGACTGTTTTTAATTGATCATGAAGCGCCTCCTGCGATCTGCACATCGCACCATCCAGCTGTACTTTTTTCATATCATCTCCCCCTCTCCTGCCTTTATTTTAAACGAAAGGGATGGGAAAGAGAAAGAAGACCTCTCACGCTTGATTCTGCCTGAACCCTAAGGTCGACAGGATGAGGCAAGCTGCAAAAACGATCAAGAAAAAGAGGGTTAACACCGTCTGAGTACCGTAAATATCAGCAAAGAGACCAACAAACACACTCGGTATGCCAAGACCTAGATACGCAAACAAGTAATACCCTGCAACGGCTCTAGCCGCTTCCTTCTTCCCTTGTTCGACAATGAGCTGCAAGCCCCCTAAGTAAGTAAATCCATAGCAAGCAGTGCCCGCCAAAAGAGTTCCAGCAAGCACAAGGAGGATGGATCCGCCATTTGCACCGAATAACAACAAACCATATCCACATGGAAGACAAATAAACCCTATCCTGAGCGCTGCGCTGCTATTCATCTTGCGAACAAATGGCTGCATCAGGACACCTGCTATATTAATAAAAAACAGCGCCGGTCCTACCCACAATTCATAGCCATTTAGTTTAAGCTGTGCTGGCAAAATAGAAATGATGAGACCGCACACAGACCATGCAATGGCAATGGCTAAGTTCGCCAGCATTGTCCCTTTTGGAAACCTTGGCATGTTCATTAACGGTTTGCCCGCATCTCCTTGGACAGGCGGCACAAAAAAGAATACACCAACAATCGTCAGGATGAAAAAGACCAACACACCCCAATAACTAAGCGGCGTCAGCGACACATGTTGAAAGGAAAGTATCGCTGTAAAAAGAGCACCTCCCCCAAACCCAACAGAACTACATAGTGCGATAAAAGTTGGAATCCAGCTTGATTTCTCTGGGTATAAAGCAATCAAGTAGGCCGTGCATGTTCCAACACTTAAGCCAAGCCCCACTCCTTGGAGCAGCCGGGCTGCAAAAAGCATTTGAATGGTCGGCTCCACGATCATCAAAAGAGTGGCACATAACGAGAAGCAGAGTGCGACCAATAAAATCGGCTTCCGTCCAGCCCGGTCTGATATGCCGCCAAGTAACAGCAATACCGGTATAAGTCCGAATACATATGCGGCAAATACAAGGGCAGTAGCCGCCTTTCCGTATCCTGCTTGGTCTGCATACGCCGTATAAAGAGGCACTTGCAGGTTCACAGCAGCCGTAATCATGAAAAGGCCAAATAAAACAATCATAAACGGCACCATGGATAGATGGGCTGTTTCTTCTTTTGATGCAGGAATCATTGGACTCTCTCCTCTTTGTAAATGATATGAACCAGTGTACACACCATTTGGATTTCTTCCTACATCCAAAAATCACTCTATTGACCAGTCCAAAATCTCATGTCATCATGATAGGATGACCTAAAAGTAAGGGAGAAGGTGCACCGTGTATATTCATTTAGACCGCTCAAGCTCTACCCCGCTCTGGCAGCAAATCGTCACTGGTATCATTCAAAAAATTCATACAAAAACACTGAATCCTGATGATCAGTTAACGCCATCGCGAGTGTTGGCACAGGAGCTCAACGTATCAAGATCAACCGTACAGCTCGCCTATGATGAACTGCTGGCAAGAGGCTATGTGAGCACCTCTAGAAGAGGCGGGACAAAGGTCATTTCAAGTGATCAATACGCAGCTTCTCCTCCCCGTCAAAGCGAACCGCCTTTTGCGCTTCCAGTTAGACCTCACTTTGACGAGGCTGAAAAACAAATGGATCACTGGCTATCGGCCAATCAATTTCATGAGAAGCTTGAGATTGACTTTCGCCATCAAGAACCAGCCATCGACGAACATTTTCAAAACATTTGGAAACGCTCGCTTCTAAAAGCATTACAGCGCTTAGATATGAAAGATTGGGGCTATTCCTCTCCGCATGGATTATGGGAAGTGCGCTCAGAAATTCGCCAATACTTATCTGTTGAACGAGGCATCGAGATAGAAGAAGATCAAATGGTGTTAACAGGGGGCACGCAGCAAGCCATTGACTTAATTTCACAAGTACTGCTCAAAAAGGGGGATATGGTGGCTGTTGAAGATCCTGGTTTTCCCGGAGCAAGACTTTCTTTTTTACATCGTGAAATGAACATTCATCCTGCTGCTGTAGATGAAGAAGGAATGATCGTGGATACATTGCCAGAACGTACAAAGCTAATCGCTGTGACGCCCTCACATCAGCGTCCAACCGGCGTCTGTATGAGCGTCAATAGAAGACAGCAACTGCTGCAGTTTGCTGTCAAACATCAATCTTATATATTAGAGGATGATTTTGATGGGGATTATCGTTATCATGGCGGGCCGCTTCCTTCCTTATTTTCAGAAGCACCAGACCATGTGATCTATATATTAAGTTTTTCAAAGGTGCTCGCACCAGGCATCCGTCTTGCCGCAATTATCGGCTCTCAAGCTGTCGTCAAAGAAATCGCTGCACTGCAATCGCTTATTCAAAGACAGCTGCCGATCATGGAGCAAATCACACTTGCTTCTTTTTTCCGAGAAGGAGAATTCAACCGATATGTCAGACGAATGAGACAGGTGTATAAAAAGCGGCAGGCCGCCATGATGCATGCCCTTTTGACACATCACTTTGACAAACACTTCCATTTATATGGAACCGATACAGGTCTTCATGTATTTTTAGAAGGAACACCAGACTTTGATGAAAAAGGCAGTATTGAGGCAGCAAAAGCAGCGGGCGTCGGCATTTATCCATTAAGCCCCTATTGCTATGAAAGCGAAAGAAAAGGATTGCTGCTTGGTTTTGCCTGTACGGATGAAGACATGATCCAAGAAGGCGTGCGCCGGTTAAAGCAAACATTTTGCATCTAAAAAGACCTGGAAGATTGACTTCCGGGTCTTTTTAACGTGATTGCTGAATGTTCCCCACTTCTTCAATATATGAGGCTGTCTCTTGCAATCCATCTTGAAAATGCTGGGTTGCTGACATAAACAACTTTTCTTGATCGGGGTGCTTCAACAACTGCTCCACCTTGTCAATTCCTTTTTCAAATGAAGCAAGGCCTGTCTTTAATTGTTTGTCAGCCTTTTTATACGCAGCTGGAACTTCTTGATGAGCAAGTCCTTTTTGAATCACACGATCAAATGCTTTCGTCGCTTTTCTCAATTTTTCATTTGCTTGGATTTTCCCATGTCCGTCTGAAATAAATTGATCGGTCATGTTTTCATAGGCTTCATTTAACTCATCCATATAACGCTGAACCCATTGTTCATACGTGTCTTCTGTTGTGTTTTGTTTTGAAGGCGGCTGACCTGCTTGATTACAGGCTGTGAGTAGTGTCACTGTCATGGTAAATAGCAGCATCAAATGCCATCGTTTTTTCATACAGAGCCTCCATTTCTATTCCCATTCGTTCATATCGGTCAAAAATAATCATCTTTTACCTCATACGAACACATTACAAGAAATGACTTCTTTTTATTGTAACAGACCGCCTGTATCACTTCTGTGATTTGTGAGGAAATGAATGAAAATCCTTCTAATGGTTCACATTTCATGTTGATACAGTCAATAGACGACGAGAGACGCACGTATGGTTTCAATCTCGTCCTTTTTTCTGAAATAAAAAAGACCCCTTTCGGCGCCTTTTCCTTTTGCGTGATATCCACACATCGTTTTCTGCTGTCAGTTCAGATGAAGTATCTCCCGTATTGACAACTCCCCGCGGTCCAACCAGCATGACATGACATTTTTCCTGTGCGAACGGTTTGTGCTCTTTTCCTTTTAAGCATCACATACAAGTCTCCTGCATTCAGTTCAACCTTGCCATCTCTAAACTCAATTTCCATCTCACCTTCAATGACGAGAAATACTTCGTCCGTGTGATCATGCTGATGCCAAACGAATTCCCCTTATATTTTCATTGCACATCATTCATTTCAGCGATGACCAGTGCTATGTAAATGTCCTTTAGATGAATGGATTTCAATTAGTGATTCCCCTTTTGAATTTAAATGGCTTTTAATCCCGCTCCGCATAGCGGCAGCACAATCCGTTCATGTGCCATTCTTCGGTGCTTCAAAAAGCCAGCATAATTGGCTGCTGTGGTTGGTTCAACGTAGAACCCTTTCGCTGCTAGTGCTGTGTGTGCGCCCTTAATCTCTTGCTCATTCACGGTCAAAATATACCCATTTGTCTGCTTCGTGGCGTGAAGGATTTGTGCTGCACGTTCAGGTGCTGCAATGGCAATGCCTTCAGCTATCGTTCCTTTATTTTGAACCGACACTTTCTCAAGACGCTGCTCATAAAAAGCTTCGGCAAGCGGGGCACAGTTTTCTGCTTGCACCGCGACGATTTTCGGCAATGTCTCAATGAGACCTTCCGCTAATAGTTCACAGAAACCTTGGTAAACGCCTAATAGAAGTGTGCCGTTGCCTGCAGGAATGATTAACGTATCCGGCACGCGGCTAAGCTGTTCCCACATTTCGTAAGCGTATGTTTTCGTTCCTTCATAAAAGTAAGGATTAAACACATGACTGGCATAAAACGTTCCCTCTTGCTGAACTGCCAACTGCGCTGCCTTTGCCACATCCTCCCTCGTTCCATCAACCATACGAATATTCGCTCCATGTGCGCTTATTTGAGCGACTTTTTTCGGTGAAGTGGATGTCCCTAAAAAGATATCACATTCAATTTGAGCACGCTTCGCATAGGCGGCAATAGAAGTACCGGCGTTTCCACTGCTGTCAGCGATTACCTTTTTGACGCCCCATTCTTTTGCTTTTGCGATCAGGACAGCTGCTCCTCGGTCTTTAAAAGAAAGCGTAGGCATCATGTAATCTACTTTCACAAATGTGTGAGGATCATCTTGTGATAACGGCACAAGCGGCGTATATCCTTCACCCATAGTGACCTCTTCCCACACACTACATCGCGAATGAAAAGGCAGTGCCCTTTCATATCTCCACATTCCAGGTAACTCACTTTGAATCTCTTTTTTTGAAAACGCTGGTTTCTCCCACTCTATTTTCAAAAGACCGCCGCACGGGCATTTCCAAATATCAGGTGTACTTGGATAGGCTGTCTCACATGAGGTGCAAACATAGGTTTCTTTTAGCATAGCCATCCCCCTATTCGATTTGATTTACGATGTTTCCTCTGATTCTTTCATTTTCTTCAATTCGTCTAAGTAGCTATAAACCGTGACCTTCGATATACCTAACCGCTCCGCTACTTTATCCACTGATCCTTTCATGAGAAAGATGCCTTTCTCATCCATAAAACGAATCAGTTCAATTTTTTCTTGCCGCTTTTTTAATGAGCCTTTTTGATGAGAAATGATCTGCTCAATAAGACGATCTGCAATTTCATCTACACTTTGCAGCGTATCTTTGCTTTTCTTTGGCGATGCGGCAGGCACCTCTTTTGCTAATCCAGGGACAAGCTTGTCGATTAATTCTTTTACATGACTTACTGTACTCATATCGTAGTTGATGCAAAGCGCCCCGATCACCTGGTCTTTGTCATCACGAAGCAGTGTTGTAGATGCTTTAATGGTTCTTGCATCTTCTGTTTTTATTTCATAGCCTGCCAAGTAATCTTCATCAAATTCGTCCGATAAGAGCACCTCTTTTACTAGATGGTCAAACGATTGTCCGACCGCTCTCCCTGTGACATGATGATTGATCGTAAAGATGACGGACGATTGCGGCTGGGTCAAATCATGAATGACCACTTCACAAGAAGAGCCAAACATATGCGCAATCGTTTTTGCAATCGGAATGTAATGGTTTAATTGATGTTTCACTTCTGACATTTCTTTCACTCCATTGTTGCTCTATTGTAGTTTCCCTTTACTGGCAATCGCAAACTCTTCTACTACTTCACCATCTTGAATGAGGTATGCTTTTTCATGAAGATTGACCACAGGACATATGTGATTCAGAATGATTCGTACCTTCATCAAAATATATATTTTTTTATATGATATGATTAAATTATATAATTTTTTATATGATAATCAATTGTTTTTTCGTTGAAAAAGAAATGACGATGTGCGAAGTATGGCAGGTGAAGAAGTCCAGCGGCTTGCTGCCGCTGGTGTTGAACTAATATCGATTACGAAGTTCTCTTAAAATAAAGTCATACACAAGGTTGAGCTGCTGTTCCTTTGGATACAGCATAAATTCTTGTTTCTTAGGAAGACCTCCATCAAGACGGTCTTGAAATTTCGTTCGAAGATATGCTGTGCGGTGCACCTGACTTTCAAATGATTTATATGAGACGTCCAGTTTGACCGATTGCTCATTGGTAAAAGTGACAACCGTGTCTCCGAGGGACGATTCTTGAAAAGTATGAATGTATTTGTGGGAAATCCATCCGCACTGGGGGCGGTTGGATGAATAGGTTGGGAAGAAATACAAATGATTGGATGAGTCAATCACGATGGGAGGCTTGTGGGAAATTCCTGTTACTTCATATGTTCCCGCTTTTCTGCCTGCATAGCTTGAGCCAAAGAACCTACAGCTGCGTTCTATAATGTGCAGAGGCTTTAATTCAACATAAAAGCTTGTCTCTCTTTCAATAACTTTTGAATATACTCGTTTTCCTTCTTCAACCGGAAGGACCGCCATTGTTGTTTGATTAATGACGTATGAATCTAAAGGTGTTTCGCTAATTCCTGACACTTCATTTCCTCCTGTGTTAATTTTTGGTTATTTTAGATACTATTAATCTATCACCAACGTATAAGAAACGACAGGATTTTTTCAAAATTTATTTAAAATCATCTTTTTATCGTGTTTTTTAGTACCTTCGATCTATCTAAAAGCCATTTTTAAAGATATATCGCATCCTGTCGACTGGACAAGGGGTGTCGATATGGCTCAAAAATAAATTGTCTAAAAATTATAAATTCTTATTGATTTTTTCTCCGCCAATCCATATACTATAAAAAAGGCATCGGGGGGATTCTTTATGAAAGAGAAAAAAACGTATGCTGAGCTCATGAAGTCCCGCAACACCCAAAAAACCGAAGAGAATGGCGTTACTATTTTAGACATCTATATTCAAATGGTTTTAGATGAGGCGCTTTATAAACAGCGCTTAACCTTCCTTAGAGAAGAGATTGATAAGGCCCTGGATCAGCGTGATGAAAAGCGATTCAATGACCTGTCAGCTCAATATGCAGAACACTGCTTACATCAATCTTGATGATGTTACTTGCGGCAGAGAGACAGCACCTCGTCTCTTACCGCAAGTTTTTTGTTTACCCATTTAATATCGTTCCGCCATTGACATGTATCATTTGTCCATTCATATAAGATGAGTCTTCGCTCGCTAAAAATAAATAACTCGGCGCTAGCTCTACTGGCTCACCAGGGCGTTCCATGGGGACATTTCCGCCAAATTCAGAAACTTCCTTTTCCGTAAATGTGGATGGAATCAGCGGTGTCCAAATTGGCCCAGGCGCTACCCCATTCACTCGAATCCCTTGTTTGATCAGCGATAGGGATAAAGATCTTGTAAACGTCACGACTGCCCCTTTTGTCGATGAATAATCAATCAAGGTTTCATGACCTTTATAGGCAGTGACCGATGCTGTATTAATGATACTGCTTCCTTTCTTTAAATGAGGGAGCGTCGCTTTTGTTAAATAGAACATCGCAAAAATATTCGTTTGAAATGTCCGAAGAAGCTGGTGAGAGGTAATCTGTTCAATACTTTTTTGCGGATGCTGTTCACCTGCATTGTTGACCAAAATATCAATCGAACCGAAAGCATCTTTTGTTTTTTTGACCACCTCATTTGAAAAGGCTTCATCTCCTAAATCCCCAGGAATTAAGATGACACGCCCTCCCGCCTTTTCAATATAGTCCTTCGTCTCCTCTGCATCGTGATGTTCATTCAAGTAAACAATCGCTACATTGGCTCCTTCTTTTGCAAACAAGACAGATACTGCTCTGCCGATTCCACTATCTCCGCCTGTCACAATGGCCGTTTTCCCAGCTAGCTTTTTGCCCTGCACGTCTCGATCAAAAATAGGTCTAGGATTCATTTTATATTCAAGACCGGGACGTTCATTCTGGTGCTGAGGCGGTAAGGTTTTCTTCGGCTGCTTTGTTGACACATCAGTCCACTCCTTCCTTCTATCTCGTTTATTTTTATGTGTTGGCCATTTTTTTATGTATTTCGCTCTTGTTTCCATTCAAATGTATGATTTTCAGTATTGTGTAAAAATTATACATAACAAGTCACTGGAGGCGACAACATGGAACAAGAACATAAAGAATTAGAACAGACAACATCGTTATGGTTAGTCGAAGGTCAGAAGGATTCTTTTCCTTCTGTTAGCGAAGATCTCACAGCAGATGTGATCATTGTCGGCGCTGGTATTACCGGTATTGCTGCTGCATTTGAAATGACAGAACGAGGGCTGGATGTGATCATCATAGATGCTGATCAAGTGCTGCAAGGGACGACCGGACATACAACAGCGAAAATTACCTCCCAGCACGATGTATACTATCATGAGCTGATTCAGCATATTGGCATGCCAAAGGCCCGTTTATATGTAGAGGCAAATGAGAAAGCAAAAGAGCTGATTCAAGCACGCGTGAAAAAGTATGACATTGATTGTCAGCTTGAGGTGAAGGATGCTTACCTTTATACAACGGAAGAAGGCGGTGTCAAAAAGTTAAAGAAGGAATTAGATGCCTATAAACAGCTCGGTATTGACCGCGAATGGAAAACAGAGCTCCCTTTTGATGCTGACATAAAAGCTGCCCTTGCCATGACGCAGCAGGCACAATTTCATCCACTTCATTATCTTCATGCACTCATCGATCAGCTCGTCAGCCGAGGTGTACGCATTTTTGAACAGACAACTGCAGTCGATGTAAAAGAAGGAAAACGACCAGCTGTCATCACAAAAAGTGGCCATCATCTGACGGGCCGATTTATCATTTCATGCTCACATTTTCCTTTTTATGATGGCAAAGGACTTTATTTCACCCGAATCCATCCCGAGCAATCTTATGTCGTCGCAGCCAAAACAACCAAACCGCTTCCAGACGGCATGTACTTAGGAATTGACCAGCCTGCCCATTCATTAAGAACGGCAAAATTCCACGGAGAAGACGTCGTGCTCATCGGAGGAGAAGGGCATAAAACCGGGCAAGGCGGAGATGAATCCGCTCACTATGAAGCACTAGAAAACTTCGGAGACGCCACCCTTGGTATAGAAGAAGTTCTTTATCGCTGGTCAACACACGATATGGTCACGATGGATCACATGCCTTATATTGGCCACTTGACGAAACACCATAGCAATATTTTTGTTGCGACAGGCTTTAGAAAATGGGGCATGACGACCAGCCATGTCGCAGCAACACTTATTGGAGATTTGATTGAGGGAAAATCAAATCCTTACGAATCCATCTTTACACCATCAAGACTTGTTTCTGACCCATTCTTCAAAGACTTTATCAAAGAAAACACCAATGTTGCGGCGAAGCTGATCAGCGGTAAATTCAAGCGACCGGATCAAACCATTGATGATTTAAAACCAGGCGAAGGCGGGATTGTGTTTGATCAACATAAAAAATGCGGCGCCTTTAAGTCAGAGGATGGCAATGTCTTTCTTGTCGATACAACATGTACTCATCTAGGCTGTGAAGTCGCTTGGAATAATAGTGACCGGACATGGGACTGCCCTTGTCACGGGTCCCGTTTCTCCATTACTGGAGAAGTAGTAGAAGGTCCAGCGAAGAAACCACTAAAAAGGTCATATAAAGAACAGTAAAATTTCACTGGTTTCCCCTTTAAAAAAGCCAATATTATCCGATAAAAAACATAAAGTCTGATATTTGTGATCATTATGGGGGGACTAACACATTGTTATTTAAAAAAGAGAGTAAAACGAAAAAGACTGCTTTTTTCACACAACAGGATGATGGGATAAAACGAATCGATTTTTCGGAGAATACGGACATTGCCAAACAGATTAAAATGATTGATTTGACTCAGCAAGACCTTTTTATTCTGAAACAGCTAAATCCGATTGTTCAAGATGATATTGAACATATCGTCGATAAATTTTATAAAAACTTAGAGGTTGAGTCTTCCTTGATGCACATCATTCAAGATAACAGCTCAGTCGAACGTCTGAAAAAAACACTCCGCATTCATATCAGTGAAATGTTTGCCGGTGTGATTGACGAATCCTATGTAGCCAAAAGAATTAAAATCGCACAAGTTCATTTGCGAATTGGGCTTCAGCCTAAATGGTATATGGCAGCATTCCAAGACCTCTTGCTCTCGATTATGGATTTATTCGCTCAGCATATCCAAGATTTCAAAGAATATCAGACGGCAGTCAAAGCGACGACGAAAATTTTAAATTTAGAGCAGCAGCTTGTCCTAGATACGTTCCAAAATGAGTATTCTAAAATTCGTGATGAAGCAGAAAAACAGCAAAAAGAGCTTCATACAAAAATTACAGAAACCTCTAATTCGCTTGCTTCCCTCTTCTCAAACACAACAAATGCTGTGGACAAACTTGTATCAAAATCTGATGAGATGGCGGATATGTCACAGGCTGGAACGAAAATTTCAGCACAGGTCGAAGAAAAATCAATTGGCGGTAAAAAAGAGTTAGAAATTCAGCAAACCCAAATGAATCAAATTGATGGCAGCATGACAAAGATTGAAACAGAGATTAAACGCTTAGAAGAAATTGCGAAACAAATCGAACAAATTTTTGGGATTGTCACAGGCATTGCAGAGCAAACGAATTTACTATCTTTAAATGCCTCAATTGAATCTGCACGTGCAGGTGAGCATGGCAAAGGCTTTGCTGTCGTTGCAAACGAAGTTCGAAAATTATCAGAAGACACTAAGAAAACGGTTTCTACTGTATCAGAGCTCGTCAACAACACAAATTCACAAATCGCTATTGTGTCCCAGCATATCGCTGACGTGAATTTACTTGTAACAGACAGTAAAGAAAAAATGACCCAAATCAACTCTCTCTTCGATGATATCGTGAGCAGCATGAACCTAAGCAAAAACCAAAACGGAAAAATCGAAATAGATCTGCAAACGTTCCTGAACGAATTAAAAGAAGTGAAACAAACAGTGTCCCAAGTGGCAAGTTCCGTCGAATCTTTAACAAGCCTGACAAATCGCTGATCCAGTCATTTTTCTTCTTGTTTTAGTATAATAGAAGAAAAGATAGAAAAGGCGGGATTTGATTGACAGCAATTTGCCTAGTCAGACACGGTGAAACCGATTGGAATGCAGCGAAACGTATTCAAGGACGAACAGATATCCCTTTAAATGATACTGGTAAATGGCAGGCGGAACAAACCGGCCTTTACTTAAAAGATGTTCACTGGGATGTTGTCATTTCCAGTCCCTTATCAAGGGCAAAAGAAACAGCGCAGTTGATTTTACAGCATGTACATGCACCGCTCGTTATCATGGACGATTTTATTGAACGTGATTACGGTGACGCTGAAGGCATGTCGTTTGAGGAACGTCAGAAACTGTTTCCCGATAAACAGTATCCAAATATGGAATCGTTAGAAGCGATGCAAGATCGAATGGTAGAAGGGATTGAAAAGGTCAGAGCAGCCTATCCAGATCAACATGTGCTGATCGTGGCTCACGGTGCTGCCATTCATGCCCTACTCTCCACTCTTGCTGATGAACATATGGGTCTACAAGATACACGACTTGAGAATGCCTGCTTAAATTATGTGGAATGGAAAGATGGAAAATGGAAGGTGCGCGATTACAACGTGGTCAGCCATTTAACACAATCTGCTCCTTCTTAAGAAACCTGCTCTCCAAGCAGGTTTTTTTGTTGTCAGAAACAATGATCAAATAATATTTTTTTATATCGAAATTCGAAATAGATGCTAGCCTTTTCTACCTATTTTATGGCATTTCGGGTATCGAATGTTTATCCACAAATCGATCATAAGCAAAAAAGCACGATTCCTTTTTAATAGAAAATCGCCGAAAATATAGAATAAACATAATTTACCATAATTTCCAAGCGACTTAATTCCCTATTTTTCGCTAGGACTTTCACAAAAATTCAGGCCTACTCTTATTTGCCTATCTCCCTTAAACTGAAAATACAGAATAATCAAACGGGTCATTCTTATAGACTATAGATGATTATTCTGAAATAAGAAAAAAGGGATGTGGAATGTGCGTGAAAAAGAAAAATGTGATGACAAGTGTTTTATTGGCTGTCCCTCTTCTGTTTTCAGCAGGGTTTGGAGGCTCTATGGCAAATGCCGAAACGGCCTCAAAGTCAGAAAGTGAAAAAAGCTATATTGTTGGCTTCAAAGCTTCTGCCACCACAAACAGCTCTAAAAAACAAGCGGTCACTCAAAATGGTGGGACATTAGAAAAGCAATATCGCCTCATTAATGCTGCACAAGTAAAAATGTCCGAACAAGCCGCAAAAAAACTTGAACATGACCCTAGCATTGATTATGTAGAAGAAGACTACAAAGCAGAAGCATATGCACAAACCGTCCCTTATGGTATCCCTCAAATCAAAGCTCCAGCAGTACACGCTCAAGGTTATAAAGGTGCTAATGTGAAAGTAGCTGTCCTTGATACTGGTATCCACGCTGCACACCCTGACTTAAATGTTGCAGGCGGTGCAAGCTTCGTCCCTTCAGAGCCAAATGCCACCCAAGATTTTCAATCACACGGAACTCACGTAGCAGGAACCATTGCTGCCCTTGATAACACAATTGGTGTTCTTGGTGTCGCACCAAGTGCCTCCTTGTATGCCGTTAAAGTGTTAGACCGTAACGGCGATGGACAATACAGCTGGATTATTAGCGGTATTGAATGGGCTGTTGCCAATAATATGGATGTGATCAATATGAGTTTAGGCGGACCAAGTGGTTCCACAGCGCTTAAAAATGCTGTAGATACAGCAAATAATCGCGGAGTGGTGGTTGTTGCCGCAGCAGGAAATTCAGGTTCCAGTGGCTCTACAAGCACCGTTGGCTATCCAGCAAAATATGATTCTACGATTGCCGTTGCTAATGTGAACAGCAACAATGTAAGAAACTCATCTTCTAGTGCAGGTCCTGAATTAGATGTTTCTGCACCTGGTACGTCCATTTTAAGTACAGTACCAAGCAGTGGATATGCATCTTATACCGGGACATCTATGGCTTCTCCTCATGTAGCAGGAGCAGCAGCGCTTATTCTGTCTAAGCACCCGAACCTAACAAATACGCAGGTGCGCCAGCGTTTAGAAAATACAGCCACTCCGCTTGGTAGCTCGTTCTATTACGGAAAGGGATTAATTAACGTTCAAGCGGCTGCTAACTAAAAAAGTATGATCAAAACATCCGGCTGGATCAGCCGGATGTTATTTGTTTATTGCTTTTTTGACGTTTCCTCTTTTTTTGCTGCCTTTTCCATATCGATGATTCTCTCCATCATCGTTGGATGTCCATAGCGAAATATTTTCACTAAAAGCGGCGGATTGACTTGGGACAGCCCTGATTTTGCAAGCTTTTGAAACGACGTCACCCCCGCCTCCCCATCCTTTGTCAGGTTCACGGCATATTCATCAGCAGCCCGTTCTTGATGCCTCGACACAGCATTTGTAAACGGAGAAGCTGCAAATGACAGCATGGAGACAATGACCAAAAGAAGCGGAAGAGTAGCGACGTCATAGGGCCCCTTCAGACGAAATAGAGCAGCTCCCCTTTGATAAAGGTAAAAATAAAGACGGTCAATGGCAAATAATCCGGCCAGTGACAGCACCAAATATCCTGCTAGGCCGATATAAACATGCTTCATGACGTAATGTCCCATTTCATGTGCCATAATAAATAAAATTTCACGGTCTTTTAGCTTTTGAAGTGTCGTGTCCCATAAGACAATCCGCTTATTTTCACCAATTCCTGTTACATAAGCGTTCATCGTGTTTGTTTTCTCCGACATATTGACTTCATATACATGATCTGCGGGGATATGCGCTTTTTCTGCAAGGGTTAAGATCTTTTTCTCAAGCGCTTGATCCTTTAATGGATAAAAATCGTTATATAGGGGGTCAATGACGACCGGCTGTATAAAAAAAAGAAAAAGTGTGACTGGTACTGTCAAACACCAGGCATACAGCCACCATAACTTCCTTCTCTTTTGAATGAGCCAAAAGAACACGACCGTACATAGAACAAGAAGCGGATATTGAATCCAGAAATCCAGTGTTTGGTCTTTTAACCAGCTTGCTGTGCTTTGAGCAGATACACCGTAGTGCAAGGAAAGCTGATAGCTAATCCACTTGAAAGGCAGTGTAACCAGCATCGTCAAAAGCGACAGTATAAAAACATAAACAAGTTGGCTTAAAAATTGAAAACGAGCTGCTGCCAAGCTCCAATCTGCTAATTTCCGTGAAAACCCAGAAATAAGCAAAAGGAAAAAGACATACCAATCCAATGGGATGGTCATAAAGTATAGCAGATGACGGATGTTCGAGTAACTCTCACTGATCACAAGCTCATGACTTGTCATAAATGTATGCGGGTCTGCACTTGTCCCTTTCACACTGTCAGGAACAGATGAATCCCCCATTAGAAACAAATAAGAATAAATAAAAAGACCGTACACTATGTATGCTACCGTTGCAAGAGCTATCCATTTACGTACTCGCACTGGTCAGCCTCCTTTCCATTTCTCTACTTATTCTAATCATGTACATTTTTGTTTAGAACCTGTCTCATGTGGCTCCATCATAGCATGCCCCATCTGAAAAAGCTCGAGCGAAAAAAATGATTATGCTTCTCAAAAATCGGAGAAACTAACGGTAAAACAGTGAGTTGGAGGTTCATCATGAAGAAAATCCTTGCAGGAATTGTGATCTTTGGACTTTTACTGATCACCTTCTTTTATGTGTTCAGCCGGACAAGTGAAATCTTCGATGAGAATCGAGCAGAGAAATTATTGCTTTCACCGACGAACCAGTCTATTTCTTATGAAATTGATGATAAAGATACAGCTGAAGATGTCATCGAACAATTAAACAAAGGTAAACAAACGAGCAATCATCTCAAGAAGAATTTAAAAAAGCCAGATTATATCGCCAAGGTGATGTTCGGACGAACAAATGGCACTACTTTTCAGCTATGGACCAATCGATCTCAAGTCGTGTTTTTAGTGGATGGCACATATTATGAATTAAATCCAAAACAGTCAAATTCCTTTCGGAAACAAATACACGAAGCGATTCTAAAAGGAGCCTCTTTATAAGAGACTCCCTTTTTTTACTTACTTGCTTCTGCTTGGTACTTGTCTTTTAGCGCTCTTCTTAAAATTTTGCCAGTCGTGTTTTTAGGAATATCATCTATGAAATGGATCGTTTGGGGCTGCTTATACTTCGCCAAATAGCGTGAACAATGAGTGATGATGTCATCATGATTGATGTGAGCATGTTTCTTAGGGGAAATGTAACAGACGACAGCCTCTCCTGTGTTTGGATCTGGCACACCGATGACAACGGCTTCTGCTACAGCTTCATGTTGATATAGCACTTCTTCTACTTCTCTTGGGTAAACATTATACCCGCCAACAAGAATCATATCCTTTTTTCGATCAACAATATAAATATATCCGTCTTCATCTCTTCTCGCCAAATCTCCTGTATACAGCCAGCCGTCCCTCAGTACTGCCTCTGTATCTTCTGGCATTTGATAATAGCCTTTCATAATGTTTGGCCCTTTTGCAATGAGTTCTCCGACTTCATTCGGACCGACTTCCTCTCCAAGTTCATTCACGATCTTATTCTTCACATTCATAATATCTGTCCCGACCGATCCTGGTTTTCTTTTTCCGTCAAGGGGATTGAATGCAGTCACTGGGGAGGCCTCTGATAATCCATAGCCCTCCAGCACCGTGACACCGAATTTTTTCTCAAAACCGTGAAGTAAAGCAACAGGCATCGAGGCACCGCCTGATATACAAATTCTCACTGATTTCATCGCTTCATCGTGGCCGTCTTGGTGATATAAATAGTTATACATGGTTGGGACACCAACAAATAGTGTTGGTTTTTCTTTCTCCATCATGCGTAAAAGCTCTGATGGGCTGAAATGCGGCAGAACATAAATGGCCGCACCATGAATCAACGGTGCATTCATACAGACTGTTAAACAAAATACATGGAACATCGGCAGAGCAGCAATGACCTTGTCCTTTTCATCAATCGATAGGTACTCAGCAATATCCCTTGCATTTGAATACAGGTTCAAATGCGTGAGCATCGCACCCTTTGGTTTTCCTGTAGTGCCAGATGTAAATAAAATAACCGCCGTATCGTCAGATTGTCTGGTAGGATGTTCAGCTTCTGGCGCATCTCCAGACACAAGCTTTCCAAAGAAGACAAGGCGATCAGATACTTCTTTTAAACTTGATCTGCACACAAATTCATTTTCTGCACAAATAATCACTCGTTCAATGGACGGAAGCTGTTCATACACCTGCTCGTACACCGGCAGAAGCTGATCCGGTGCGACAATGCCTTTTACATCACCTGTGATCAGCATATATCCGATTTCACTTGGCGTATATGTTGGATTGACGGGTACAACAACAAGCCCTGCCTTTAATGCTCCAAAAAATGAAATAACAAAATGTGGTGAATTTCCTAAAATCAGCGCAATATGATCTCCAGCTTGAAACCCTTCGCTAACTAAACCATCTGCAAAACGCTCGATACTTGTCATGAGTTCTCGATAGGTCCACTTGTTTCCTTCAAAAATCAGTGCCACATTTTCGCCCTTGGTCATCGCAGTCTGCTCAAGATTTTTGATCAAATCCATTCTCCCACCCCTTATGCATCGTCAATGAATGAATAACCATTCATTTTGAGGCCAAACATTCCTCCTTTCTATTATAATAGACAATCGAAAACATTCACAAGATCAAATGTAAAACGCTCTCATTTCTTTTCGTTAAAAAAGCACAGCTATCTCAAGCCGTGCTTTTCGCTTAGTAAATCAAATCAAGAAAGTCTTCCTTCGATACGTTGCCAAAATAACGGTGCATATCCATATCTTCTAATACATCACTAATTGTTTTCCGATCATATTGTTTTCCGATCAGTCTTTGTTCTATATCGGCTATATCGCCCACACCAAAGAAGTCACCAAAGATTTTGCAGTCCTGAATGATGCCTTTTTTCACCTCTAATCGAAGATCAATAGAGCCAGCTGGGAAACGTTTTGAGTGCTGCAAATTAAACTTCGGAGAACGGCCATAGTTCCATTCCCATTTTTGATATCGATCCCGAGAAATCTCATGAATCTTTTCCCAGTCCTTTTCTGTCAACTTATATTGAGGCACGTCCCCATTCGTATCAAAAATGTAGCTTAAAAGAATGTTTCTAAATTCTTCTGTCGTCATCTTTTGATCCATCAAATCACTAATATTGGCGACTCTGCTCCTAATGGACTTAATCCCTTTAGATTCAATCTTTTCTTTTTTCACATTTAATGCAGAAACGACATGCTCAATTTCTGAATCAAATAGCAGGGTGCCATGACTGAAAATACGGCCCCGCGTTGCGAATTGAGCATTTCCAGAAATTTTACGTCCTTCTGCCATGATGTCATTTCTGCCGCTTAATTCAGCTTTGACTCCTAGCTTTTCAAGCGCTTTGATGACTGGCTCCGTGAATTTCTTAAAGTTATGAAAGCTGTCCCCATCGTCTTTTGTGATAAAGCTGAAGTTTAAGTTTCCTTTGTCATGGTAAACTGCACCACCGCCAGACAGACGGCGAACAACTTTGATTCCATTCTCTTCTACATATTTTGTATTGATTTCTTCTATTGTATTTTGGTTCTTGCCAATAATAATGGACGGCTGGTTGATGTAAAACAGCAAATACGTTTCTTCTGGATCTAAATATTTTAAGCAATACTCTTCAATTGCTAAATTAATCATTGGATCATAATGTTGTTCGTTATCGATAAACAGCATCTCTATCTTCCTTCCTTGTTCCATCTAAGCCCTGAATAGGCAAGCTGTATACTGCCAGTATAT
The DNA here is from genome assembly GCF_000300535.1 of Bacillus xiamenensis. Classification (GTDB taxonomy): domain Bacteria; phylum Bacillota; class Bacilli; order Bacillales; family Bacillaceae; genus Bacillus; species Bacillus xiamenensis. The sequence continues at coordinate 13,336 of NZ_AMSH01000033.1, read as the reverse complement.
AACGCCTGTGCTTCATTGACTAGGTCTTTATGCCGCCCGAAATGAGGCAGGTGAGTGATGATGAGTTCCCCCACATTTGCTTCACTGGCCACCTTCCCTACTTCAGTGCTGTTCATATGGCCTGCACCTGATCCGTCTTGTCCTGCATAAAAGTTGCTTTCGGCAATGAGTAGATCGGCATCCTGACTAAAAGGGATAAATGCATCTTGATAGCTTGAGTCCGCTGTATACACCACCACAGCACCATCTGCTTGAATTCTCATCGCATAGCATTCTGCCGGATGAACCGTTTTCAAAAAATCAATGTGAAACGGGCCAATTTGAATCCCCTTTTCCGGATGATAAGGTTTTGCCTTTGTATGTACATCATCCGAGAGCCGCTGAAATGCTTCTTGGTCACCAGTATGTCCATAGATCGGAAGCAGGCCGCTGCTTTTTCCTAAATGATACCCCACTAATTTCGCATATTGGAGAGGTCCGATATCTGCAATATGATCGTGATGATAATGAGAAAGAAGAACAGCATCAAGTTCTTCTATATCAATGTATTGCTGAAGCTTTGACAGAACACCGCTCCCGCAGTCGACTAGCAGACGAAAACCATCTGATTCCAACAGATAACCTGATGTTGCTTCACCAGCTGCAGGAAACCCTCCATAGCAACCAATCACCGTTAATTTCATCGTCATTTTTCCCTCCTTTTCTAAAAATCCCCTTCTTACAATATACCCATTTTTCATGGAAAAAGCATTCTTCTTGCCTATTGTTACAAAACAGATTGACAATTATAAATCTGTTATAATACAATGATAGCAACAAAATGTATTGGAGGATGACAAATGCTAGGGAAAATCACTGAGTTTTTTAGAAATTTGCCTTCAAAAAAATGCACAAAATGTGGAAATGATTTAATGGAACAGCACGAGTGTTACGGTAATGAATGTGAGGAATGCTCACAAGTAAGTTATCTTAAATAAGGAAATAACTTCAATAAAAAAGCACTTTTTGCCTCCGTCGTCAGTTGGAGGCAAAAGTGCTTTTTATTTTTTCTGAAAAATAGGTAAAAAGGTAAAACCCCTGATATAAAAGGGGTTTTTAGTATTTTTATATGATGACTTTTAGTTCGTAAGTCACTTTTTATTGACTGAAAACAACGAAGGAGGTTCGAAGTGTCCATTTTTTCAAATAATTTTGTATTTTCCAAATATAATTTAATCGTGGACGAACCTCTTTAATTTTAGTTATACTTTAATTCGTATATTAAAACTTAATATAATGGGAATATTCCTTTAATGAATATGTTAGGGAGGAACTCTATGAAAAAATTAAAATTTGGATTAGCTACTCAAATCCTAATCGGTCTGATTCTCGGTGTCGTGGTTGGTGCGATCTTTTTCGGTAACCCGGGTGTTGAGACGTATTTAAAACCAATTGGAGACTTCTTCTTACGACTCATTAAGATGATTGTCATTCCGATTGTCGTATCTAGCTTGATTTTAGGTGTTGCAGGTGCCGGTGATGGTAAAAAAGTAGGGAAGCTTGGTTTTAGAACCATTCTTTATTTTGAAATTATCACAACATTTGCGATCATCCTTGGTCTTGTGCTTGCTAACTTCGTTCAACCGGGTGCAGGCGTTGACTTTGGACATACGGAAAAACAAGATATTAGCCAGTATGTTGAAACGGAAAAAGAACAAAGTAGTAAATCAGTTGCTGATACGTTCCTTCATATCGTTCCGACGAACTTCTTCCAATCCTTAGGGGAAGGTGATTTGCTTGCGATTATTTTCTTCACTGTGTTATTTGCACTAGGCGTTTCAGCTATTGGTGAACGCGGCAAACCAGTGCTCGCCTTCTTTGAAGGTGTATCACATGCGATGTTCCATGTCGTCAATGTTGTGATGAAAGCTGCACCATTTGGTGTATTTGCGCTTATTGGTGTGACAGTATCAAAATTTGGTCTTGAATCGCTTATTTCATTAGGTAAGCTCGTAGGTCTTGTTTATTTTGCGCTCGCACTTTTCCTTATTGTTGTATTCGGAATTATTGGAAAGATGATTGGCGTCAATATTTTCAGATTTCTTGCTTACATGAAAGACGAAGTCCTTCTCGCCTTTAGTACATCCAGCTCTGAAACAGTTTTACCGAGAGTGATGGATAAAATGGAGCGCATCGGGTGTCCAAAAGGAATTGTCTCTTTCGTTATTCCAATTGGTTATACGTTTAACCTGGACGGTTCCGTCTTGTATCAAGCCATCGCTGCGCTTTTCCTTGCACAGGTATATGGCATTGATCTCACCATCGTCCAGCAGCTCACTCTTGTTCTTGTGCTGATGGTCACATCTAAAGGAATGGCTGCCGTTCCTGGTACTTCATTTGTTGTATTACTTGCAACACTGGGAACGATCGGTGTACCTGCTGAAGGCTTAGCATTTATTGCAGGTGTTGACCGTATCATGGATATGGCCAGAACTGTTGTTAACTTAACAGGTAATGCACTTGCAGCTGTCGTGATGTCTAAGTGGGAAGGGCAATATGACCCTGAAAAAGGACATCGTGTGATGACTGGACAAGATGTTCCTCAGCCAACACAACTATCAAGCTAATGAAAAAGAACCCCTGCTATCGGGGTTCTTTTTTTATGCTGTGATTAATTTCGATCGAACATAGTGGTACAGGAGATTGGCTGTATGAATCAGTGAATCTTCATGTGTTCTTTCAAACGCATGTGAAGCGTCAATGCCAGGTCCAATCAGTCCATGAATGATATCATGCCCTGCTCTAATCGCCGCTGACGCATCAGAGCCATAATAAGGGTAAATATCGAGTCGGTAATCAATTTTATTGGCTTCAGCTAATGCTGCTAAATGCTTGCGCAAACCATAATGATAGGGGCCGCTTGAATCTTTCACACAAATTGATACACTGTATTCATCGGTTGATTGACCATCACCGATGGCTCCCATATCAACAGCCATATATTCTACCGTTTCTTCAGGAATATTCGAATTTCCACCGTAGCCGATTTCTTCATTATTTGAAATTAAGAAGTGCGTCGTATGCGGCAGTGTGATGTTTTCTGTTTGAATGCGGTGAATTAATCGCAGCAATAACGCCACACTTGCCTTATCATCCAGATGTCTTGATTTAATAAAGCCTGAAGGTGTCACTTCCACTCTAGGATCAAACGAGATAAAGTCTCCTACTTGAATGCCAAGTGCTTTGACTTCGTCTGCATTTTTCACCTTTTCATCTAGGCGAATCTCCATATTTTCTTGATTTCGTTTCGCTTTTCCAGCATCTTCGTATACGTGAACTGACGTTTGATGCATGAGAATGGTTCCTGTGTATGTACGACCTGATGCTGTTTCAATTTCACAATACTCGCCTTCTATCGAGTTATATTGAAAGCCTCCAATGAGTGCAAGACGCAGCCGGCCATTTGATTTAATTTCCTTTACCATCGCACCAAGCGTATCGACATGTGCTGTCAGCATGCGATGCTCCTGATCATCCGTCCCTTTAATTGTGGCAATTAATCCACCTTTTCGATTTCGCTTTGTTTCGATCTTTAAATCTTGTAAAAAACGTTCAACAAAGCCGATCACCTTTTCTGTATTTCCTGATGGACTTGGGATCGATACGAGCTTTTGAATGAGTTGAATCGTTTCATTTACTTCAGTTGTCATTCGGCATTTCCTCCTTTGTCTGCAAGTCATTCCTTCCAAGCATGCCTTTTTCAGCATCTCTACTTAAAATATATCGTTTCGGGTTCCTGATGTCTAATTTCTCATAGAAAAATCCTTTCTCGATGAAGAGAAAGGATTCCTTGATTAAGCTTCTTCTTGTTTCATTTTTCTGATGTTCCAAGCAAAGTATGCTGTTGTTGCGGCCATCATGACGATGGCAACTGTTCCAAGGATCGCTGCTTGGTGCCATAAATAGCTGTCATTACCGCTTGCAATGATCGTTCTAAATCCATTGATTGTATATGTCATTGGAAGCAGACTATGAATGACTTGGAAGAATTTTGGTACAAGCTCAAGCGGGAATGTACCCGCACTTGCTGCAAGCTGAAGAACCAAGATAATAACAGCGATGAAGCGACCTGGGTTCCCCATTGTTGTCGCCAGAAGCTGAATGATCGCTAGGAACGTCAGACTCACAATAATGGCAAAGAGATAGAAGCGCCAGAGGCTTTCCACCTCAAGTCCAAGTCCAAAGATGAGCATGGAGCTTGCAATCACTGCCTGTAAGATACCAACGAGCAGGAGCACACTATATTTGCTGACAAACCATTCAAACGCATTTCTAGGGCGTCCAGCAGGGTCTTTCATTGGGAATACAACGGTCAGCATGAGAGCCCCTACAAAGAGTCCCATAGATAAAATATAAGGCGTGAGCCCTGTTCCATAATTATCAATCTTTTTCGCTGTATCATTCTCTGTTTTAACGGGGCTGGCAATCATATTGTAATTGTCCTGACCCGCATCAATTTCTCCTGTTTCATCTGCTGCACTTTTTAATTTATCGGACAGCTTCCCTGTCCCGCTCTTTAAGTCACCCAATCCTTTATCAAGGGATTTTGAGCCCTCAGCAAGCTTAGATGAGTTGCTTTGGATACTCTCCGATCCACTTTCCAGCTTATTTAAGGCTGCGCTAAGCTGGCTTGATCCATTTGCAAGCTTATCTGCACCGCTTTTCGCTGTATCAAGCTTGCCATTTGCAGTTTGCAGACCTTCTTGTAATTGCCCTTGACCGGTTTGAAGCTTCAGTGCCCCTTGATACAATTGATTCGTACCAGACGTCATTTGATCAATGGCGTTTTGTATCGCAACTGTCGATGTGTACAGCTGTTCTGTTTTGTTTGGTAGCTGCTTGACTTGCTGCAGCTGTGCTTTTGCCGAAGCAACCGCAGATTGAATTTCGCTTGCGTCAGGCAGTTCCTGCAAGGCCGCTAAGCTTTGTTCAAGTCCAGACAGGTCAGGTAGTTCGATCTTAGGAAGGCTTTCGAGCTGATCCATTGCTGCCTTTTTCTCTTCATCTGTCATCGAGCTGTTTTGAATAATGCTTTTTACTTTTGCATCTCGATTTGATAACGCTTCGTTTAAAGAAGCAAGTTTGGTATTCAATGTTTTTGCGTCTTTTTTCACCTGGTCTATCTTAGGCGCCATCTTTTCAAGATTCGCTAATTCTGGTGAAGATAATACTTTTTCGACGGCTGCAATTTTTTCTGAAAATGACTGTGCTTTATGATTGAGCTGTTCAATGCCTGCTGTGAATTGCGGCATTTTAGAAGCAAGCTGCTGATGTCCTTTAAGGCTTGTGTTTAACCCTTCGGTCAATGTATCAATTCCTGTACCAAGTTCTCCAAATTTCTGATCGATCGTTTGATAGCCTGTTAAGAGCTGACCAAGACCGCTGTCAAGAGATTGAATTCCAGTGTTCAGCTCACCCATTTTTCCTGCGAACTGATGAACACCTTCACTATAGGTTAACGTTCCTTCTGCCAATTTCGCCAAATTGTCTTTTAACTTTTTACTGCCATCTTTTGCACTTTTTGTTCCGTCATCAATTTTCTTCGCCCCATCGCTTGCTTGATCTAACCCTTTTGCAATCGTTTTGAAGTTATCAAAGATGACCTCTGCATAATTTTCTGTGACTTCCTTTGAAACCGAATCTTTTAATTTGATAATGGCATTATTCGCAATTTGTGACGCAGCATAGTTTGCACCTGGATTCGTATAATATTTCAGATTCGATTTTTTTGGATGTTTGTCTAGCACTGTACTCGCGTTTTTCGAGAAATCTTTCGGAATTTCAACGACGAGGTAATAGTCCTCGTTATTTAAGCCCTTGATGGCCTTTTCTTCACTATCGACAAAGTGCCATTTAAAACTATTGTTCTTCTTCAATTCCTTCACTAAATCATCGCCCACTTGAAGGGTTTTGCCGTCATAATGACTGCCTTCATCCAAGTTGACAACCGCTACAGGTAATTGATCAACTGTACCATATGGATCCCAGTAAGCTTTTAAAAATACACCACTATAAATCAGTGGAATAAATAAGACAGCTAAAATCGGGATCAGTAGTTTTTTGCTCGTCACAATGTCTTTCCATTGATTCCGAATTAAATTCATTGCTGTTTTCCTCCCATTGATGAATGACTAAATTGGCAATTTGGTCATTTGAACTCAAAAAAAAATTACGTTGTTGCAGACAGTCCTTTGAGTACATAAAGCTCGAGCGATTCGGCTACCTCTTCTTTTGTTAAAGGCTCGTATCGCTTTTCCCAATCAAAAATAAGTGCAATATATAGTTTCACCATCACAAATGCCGTCAATTCAGGATCACAGGGCTTAATGTCGCCTTTTTCAATCGCTTCTTTTACTTTTGTTTTAATATAGCGAATAATCATCTGCTCCATTTTTTCTATCATTTCTTTGACCGCTGACGTGCCAAGCTCCGCATTTTCCTGAAAGATTTTAATGGTGAGCTGGTGGTTTTTTCTAAATTCTAATATTGCAAAGAGTGCTAAGTGAAGGTTTTCAGAGAACGTATTCTTCTCATCTATCGCTTCGTCCGCAATTTTCCTCATCTCCATCAACAGTGATGTGAAAATTTCATCAAACAGCTCTTCTTTGTTTTTGAAAAAGGTATAAATCGTTCCTTTTCCGACGTTGGCAAGCTTTGCTACAAGGTCCATTGTCGTGGCTTTATACCCGAATTGAGTAAACGCCTTTGTTGCTCCATCTAAAATCATTTGTCTCCTATCAACACTCATGATCTCACTCCCAAAATGACTATTTGAACGTTTCGGTCATTAAGTACAGAAAGTAATATACCACATCTTTTTCCTCAGATGCAACAACTTTGTTCAATTTTATTATTCACCACTCTTTTCTAAACATACGAACATGAAAAACTCCCTTTCCATGACAGAAAAGGGAGTTTGTTTTTTATGAAAATAGATAAGATACAGCTTCTGAGATGGCAGCTTTTCCTTGATCAATACAATCAGGAATTCCAACACCTTCAAATGCAGCACCCGTGATATAAATACCAGGATATGATTGCTTAAACGTTTCTCTCATCGTCGAAATCTCTTTTTGATGCCCCACATGATATTGCGGCATGCTCGTCTTCCAGCGAGTCACTGTCGTCAGCTCTGGATCTGCTTTAATATCCATGATTTTCTTCAAATCTTCCAGCACGATGCTGACAATTTGATGATCTGACTGCTCGACAATTGATTCATCGCCCGCTTTCCCAACATATGCACGCAGCAATGTTTTTCCTTTAGGTGCTGTGTGTGGCCATTTCTTATTTGTCCACGTACAGGCTGTAATGGAGAAATCACTATTTCTTGAGATGACAAAACCGGTACCATCATATTCATTGTGGACATCATCTTCTTTAAAACCGAGAGCCACTGTTGCAACAGAGGTAGATGTCATCTCATGCAGGTACTCAAGTCCTGCTTCTTTTGGAAACATTGAATAGATTGATTGATGAGGGGTTGTGACAATGGCTGAATCTGCATAAAGCGTTTGGCCGCTGTCTAATTGAACGCCATAGCCTCCATCTGTTTTTTCAATCTTGGTCACTTTTGTCCCTTTGTAAATCGTCGTCAGCTTGAGTTTACTTTCTACCGCTTCAACAAGTGCTTGCAGCCCTTGATTGATGGTCTGGAACTGCCCTTGCTTTTTCGCTGTCACTTGCTGCGCTTTCGCGTGCTGCTGTGATTTTTTCATGCCAAGAATCAAACTGCGATGCTTTTGTTCTGTTTGATAGAACTGTGGGAAGGTGGACATTAAGCTCAGACGGTCAATATCACCTGCGTAAATGCCTGATAAAAGCGGCTCAATTAGATTCTCCACCACTTCATCACCCACGCGTCTTCTAAAAAATTCTCCCAGTGATTGATCCTCTGTTTGTTTGCTTTTTGGCAAAATGAAATCCATCGCTGCTCTTGCTTTTCCTGCAACTGAAAAAAGCCCAGTTGTAATGAAAGGGCTGATTTGAGTTGGAATCCCCATAACAGCTCCCTTTGGCATTGGATGAAGGGTTTCATTGACTAGTACATACGCTTGCCCCGTTTCATTATTGACGAGCTGATCGGCTAGACCGACATCCTTTGCCAGCTGCGGTCCACTGACCTTTCTTTCTAAAAATGAATCAGGTCCACGTTCAATGATATATCCATCTTTATATAAGGTTTGTATTTTTCCACCTAGCCTAGGACTCGCTTCGATAAGTGATATTTGGATAGGAAGACCTTTTTCTTCGACTTCCTTTTCCAAATAGAAGGCGGCAGCCAAACCAGTGATGCCGCCGCCAATGATGACAAGGTGTTTTTGATTGTCATGCATAGGATCGCCTTCTTTTATATGATTACTTGCTTTCGTTAAGCTTCTTTAATACGACTGCTGCTAGTGCATCAATAAATGCCGGTTTCGCATTTGGCATTTCGGGACGATAGTAGGCTGCGCCAATTTCATCTGTTACAACTTTACATTCATAATCGTTGTCGTATAACACTTCAAGATGATCAGCGACAAATCCAACAGGCACGTATACGAACGTTTTATAGCCTTTTTGTTCAAACAGGTCACGCGTTAAATCTTGCACATCTGGTCCAAGCCATGGATCAGGCGTATTGCCTTCACTTTGCCAGCCAATTTCATAATGCTCAATCCCTGCACCTTCAGCAATCATTTTGGCAGATTGCGCGAGCTGATCAGGGTATGGGTCTCCTGCTGCAATGATTTTTTCAGGAAGGCTGTGTGCAGACACAATCAGCACGGCTGATTCTCGTTCTTCTTGACTCATGGATGCATACGTATCTTTCACTTGTTTGACCCAATAATCTACAAACTTCGGCTCATCATACCAGCTTTCAACAGAAGTGATTTTCAGATTACCCAGCTTATCTGCCTCATCTTGGGCACGTTTGTTATACGATTTCACACTAAATGTGGAAAAGTGCGGCGCGAGGACAATACTTACAGCTTCTGTGATGCCATCCTTGTGCATGTCAGCAACCGCATCCTCAATGAAAGGCTCGATATGTTTTAAACCAATGTACACATGAAATTCAATCTCGTCCTGGATATGATTCAAATGTTCACACAAACCGTTTGCTTGCTGCTCTGTAATTTTTGATAAAGGAGAAATACCACCGATGGCCTTATAACGATCCTTTAAATCTTGCAGCATCTCTGGCTCCGGCTTTCTGCCTCTGCGAATATGTGTATAGTAACGTTCAATGTCTTCTTCTTTATATGGGGTGCCATATGCCATAACAAGAAGCCCCATTTTCTTTTTCTCCACAACCAACACTCCTTCTGATCATTTGAAATAGTTTAAATGGATGTTTTTTTATGTTTAGCTGAGTAGTCGTGAATAAAATCTGTCAGCTTCTTTAACGTTTCTGGTGAAACATCAGGAAATACCCCATGACCTAGGTTAAAGATAAAGTGATCTGATTTCATCCCTTGATCTAAAATGTCTTTTGCTCTTTCTTCAATTACTTCCCAAGGAGAAAGTAAAATCGTTGGATCAAGGTTTCCTTGTAATGTTTTGGTTAACCCTTCTTTACGCGCTTCGTCTACACTCATACGCCAATCAAGTCCAACGACATCAAGCGGCAGGTCATGCCAATCTTTCGCTAGATGACTTGCACCAACTCCGTACATGATCATTGGTACATTTTCAGACTTCAGCTCTGTGAAAATACGCTGCATGACCGGCTTTATAAATGTCCGGTAATCCGCTGCATTTAAAGCGCCAACCCAAGAGTCGAAGATTTGAAATGCACGAACTCCCGCTTTCACCTGTGCCCGTATGTACGTGATCGTCATATCAGCTAATTTGTTCATCAGCAGCATCCATGTCTCTGGCTCACTGTACATGAGCGCCTTCGTTTTATGATAATTTTTAGATGGACCGCCTTCTATCATGTAGCTTGCCATCGTAAAAGGGGCACCTGCAAAACCAATAAGCGGCACATTCAGCTGCTCCTTCGTTAACAGCTTGATCGTATCAAGCACATATGGCAGGTCTTCTTCAGGATGAAGCTCGCCAAGACGGTCAATATCCGCCTTTGTCCGAATAGGTGAATCAATCACAGGTCCAATCCCATTTTTAATTTCAACGTCCACTCCAATCGCTGGAAGCGGGGTCATAATATCTTTATATAAAATAGCGGCATCTACACCATATTGTTCTACAGGAAGTCTTGTTACATAAGCACATAGCTCTGGCTGATGCGTAATTTCAAATAGCCCGTATTTTTCTTTGAGGGCACGATATTCAGGCTGTGAGCGTCCTGCCTGTCTCATATACCAAACAGGTACATGGTCTGTTTTTTCCCCTTTGCACGCCTTTAAGAACGTGTCGTTAAAACCCTTCGTTTTTCCCATTACCTTTCATTCCACCTTTCGCCTCACACTCTCTTTGTATAAGGCTCAAACACTGCTTTTACTATACCGCTTTTTCAAGGCACGGTATACTAAAGCGGCTCAATGTTCAAAAAATCGCCGAATATTAACGACCAAAAGCCTCTGGCTTGATGTAAGAACTGCCTTCGCCTTCTTCTTTTGTTTGAGTATTGTATGGAACAACCTTATACTCTGCATCTGAAAACACATTCGCAAACGGCATTGTATAGCTGTTTGTTCCTGTTACTGAGTCGATCAGTGTCTCACTTCCATTTCTCTTTTCATAAATGCGATACTCGACGCGTTTGTCCTCCTGTTCATCCCATGACAGCTCCAATGTAAACAGCCCTTTGATTTGAAACGCATAACGCGCTTCAAAGCCTGACAATCCTTCTAAATGGATCGGCGATTGAAGTTCTTTAATCCCCTCTGGTTTCTCGAAGGTTTCATTGGTGATTTGGGCTGTCGTCAAAATATCTTTAAATAACTGCACCGGATACTGACTGCCGCCGGTTAAATAATGGCTGTTATCGGTTTTGTCATATCCCATCCAGATCGCACCCGTTGTACTAGGTGTATAGCCAGCAAACCAAGCATCTTTTGTTGCACCTTTCACATCCGAATAAGTGGTTGTACCTGTTTTACCTGCTAAATCCCCGGCATATGAACCGCTCTGAGCTGTACCGCCTTTGACGACCTGCTGCAGCATTCTTGTCATATTCCAAGCGTTTTGCACACTAAACACTCGTTCTTGCTTGTTTCGATTTTTTTCAACGGTTTCTCCTTCATCATTGGTAATTTTCTGAATGAAGAAAGGCTTTTTATAGACGCCTTCATTTGCGAATGTATGAAAGGCTCCAGCAATCTGCAATGGAGAAACCCCTTTTTCTAAACCGCCAAGTGCTATGGCAAGTCCTTTATCCGAAATATCAATGCCCATCTTTTCAAGATAAGATTTAGAGGTGTCAATGCCAAGCTGACTTAACGTCCATACAGCAGCTGTATTTTTACTTTTCATAAGGGCATCTACCATCGTAACTTGTCCTTCATACTGTCCATCGTAATTCTTTGGTGAATAGCCGTCATAGCTTTTTTCTTTGTCTTCAAGGAGCGAATAAGGTCTGAATTTTTTCTCCTGCAACGCTGGACCATACACTGCTATCGGCTTAAAAACAGATCCAGGCTGTCTCAGAGCCGTTACCCTGTTGTATCCTCTTGCCTGATATTCCCGTCCGCCAATGGCTGCTTTTACTCCCCCAGACACATTATCAATAAACACTGCACTGCTTTCTGGCGAGCCGCTTTTTCCCGGGAAATAACGGTTGTTTTTCATTGCTTCATAGGCGACTTTTTGCAAATTCATATCGATGGGTACCGTAATGGTATAGCCGCCTTGAAGCAATTGCTCATGTGAAATCGAATACTGTGATTCTGCTTCTTTTATGATGAGATCGACATAGCTGTCCACCCAAGGTGTTTCTGATTTCTTTTTCAAGTGGATGCCCAATGTTCTTCCTTTTGCTTCTACTGTCTCTGTAGATGACAAATATCCTTGTTCATTCATTAAATTCAGGATGGTATCTCGTCTTTGTTTATTTTTATCTGGGTGTAAAACAGGCGAATACGTTGACGGTGCCTTTGGCATTGCGGCAAGCGTAGCCCCCTCACTGACAGTTAAATCTTTTACATCTTTACTGAAATAGTAATTGGCGGCTGCTTGAATGCCATAGACGCCGTGGCCGAAGTAAAGCTGATTCAAATACATCTCAAGCAGCTTATCCTTTGAGTAATCTCTTTCTAAATTAATAGCAATAATGACTTCTTTTGTTTTTCGAAGAAACGTTTTATCGTTTGTGAGAAAAATATTTTTGGCAAGCTGCTGGGTGATCGTACTGCCGCCCTCTACCTTTCCACCTGCTAATATATCTCGATAAATCGCCCTTGAAATAGATTGTGCATCAATTCCATGATGCTCATAAAAGCGCTTGTCCTCTACAGCAACAAAAGCCTTCGCCACTTTATCAGGGACCTCCTTTAATGACACAGGGTCCCGATTTTCCGAATACATGCTTGTGAGTTCTTTTCCATTTTGATCAATGATTTTTGAGGAAGCGTGAAAAACGAGCTTCTTCTCATCTATAACATAATGTCCTAAAAACAAAATGGTCAGATAGCCAATAAATGAAAGCACGAGCGTACTTCCTGCAATGACTAATGGAATGATTATCTTCTTTTTCTTCAAATTAGGTCACCTCATTCCTTTATACGGATAGTATGGGATGTATTGCTTCATAATATGTTTTATGGATTGACTACCAAAGAATTATATATCATTCTTTTGTTATACTATCAAGCAGGAGGCGGTTTAGATGAATTTCTATATTACATATGGAACAGCAGACTTTTTGCAAAAAATCGCAAAAAAGCACCATCTAGAAAATCTGCTTTATATGGTCGGGAAAGAACAAGCGGCTCTTTTTCATGAAACGGAGGGTGAGACGGTCTTTAAAGCGCCCCATGCCTATGATGTGATTTATTCGAAAGGCGAACTTGTCCAATCTGGTTTCGTCACTTTAAATCATATCCCTGTAAAGCTCGAGAGCAGGGCACTTTTTGAATCCACCTTTCATAAAAAAACAAACATTTCAGAACATCAGCGCGGCTTTCAGGCACTTCGTGTGTTAAGACCAAAAAAGGATGAAGAGGTTTACTTGATTGTGACCCTTTGGGAATCAGAAGACTTATTTCAAGACTTTCAAGAGTCAGAAGCCTTTTTTCAGCCACACGAGGATACAGGTTCCATCTTCTCCCGCCCTGCCTATCTCACATCCTATCATGCCGTCACAGACCATTAAGGAAGTGCTTTTCGCACTTCTTTTCATGAAAAAACT
>NZ_AMSH01000032.1 GCF_000300535.1 Bacillus xiamenensis | reverse complement strand
TCCGGTAATATACTCTGGCTTCCTAGACTTCAAATGTTTTCAGTTCACCTTGAAAAGAAGACAAAGGGCTAAAATAAAAATCATTTTAGCCCTTTGTCAACAATCTGACATCCTCCATTATTGGAGGATGTTTTTTTTATGGAAGAAACCGTTTTTGAATATCGGGTGTCGGCACCATACAGGATGTTTTTTGACCAAACCATTTGTAGCGGTTTTTCGCGATGAGCTGATAACACCAATCACGGATTGGGCGGGGAATGATAAGGAGCAAATAGCTCCACCTGTAGATTCCTTTTAAATGCCGTGCAGCTCTTAAGATGCCAGTCGATTTCATGTAAAGTGTGCCTTCTTCAATATAAATAAATGAATTGAACTCATCTAAAGGCAAGCCGTTTTCTTTTAAAATACGCTGTCCTGTATTTGATTGTAAAGAAGCAAACATCATCTGCTCGTGTGGATCACGCTTCATGACAAACTGAACAGCGCCGCTGCACACGTTGCAGACACCATCAAATAAAATTAAATGAGAAGGCTGAGGTGTATGCATGACAGTTAAACCTCCTGTTTTATCTGGCATATTGCATTGTGTTTTTCCAAATACGTAAGTGCGGGCTTGAGCTATAAATAGATTCAACGGTTCCTCTATCTCTTCCGACCCATACACCCATTGTGTATTGATCCGTGAGTCCGACAAACCAAATATCTTTGTAGTCGTTAGATGTTCCTGTTTTACCACCGATGTATGGAGAATTGAAATTCGCTTTTTTCCCTGTTCCACTTTTCACAACGGAGGCAAGCAGTTTGCGCATCGTTTCATTTGTCCGCTGCGAATAGACCTGCTTCGGCGATTCTTTCCACTTATAAAGGGTTTTGCCATTTAAGTCTGTGACCTTTGTAATGGAGTGATTTCGCGTATAGGCACCTTGATTGCCAAACACGGTATACGCATCGGTCATTTCTAACGGCGAGAAGCCTTTTGTAAATCCTCCAAGTGCAGAAGGGAGGCGGTAATCATCCGCTACAATATGTTCGAATGAGAACTTTTCTAAATAGCTGAAGCCTTTATTGACACCGACTGTATCAAGCATTCGGATCGCTGGTGTATTGTAAGAATTCTTAAAGGCGGTTTCAAGAGTCACCGTTCCATACGTTTTATGGTTGTAGTTTTGCGGGCAGTATCCGCTGCTGCAAAACTTGCCGGCACTGATTTTACTTGATGCGGTCGCACCGGTTTGATCAATATAAGGGCCATAATCTAACAGCGGCTTAATTGCGGAACCTGGTTGTCTTTGCGCTTGATAAGCGTAATTGAAATCAAACTTTTTATAATTCTTCCCGCCAGCCAGTGCGACGATTTGATGGGTTTGGTGGTTAATGACTGCTGAACCGCCTTCCACACCTTGATAAGGCAATTGAGCATTGAGCTGATAAACCGCTCTTTGCTGCAAGGAAGGATCGAGTGCTGTATAAATCTTCACGCCATTCTGAAGCAGGGCACTGACCTTTTCGGATAATTCCTTTTGAATCGCCTTTTTTGCTCCTGCTGTTTTGGCCTTCTTCAATCGTTTTGTAAAGCCTTCCTGATCAGACACAAGGTCGGTAAATTCCTCATTAGCGTACGTCACATAGTCAGGATAAAGATTTTTCTTTTCACTTACGGACAAGCTGATTTTTTCTTTGACTGCTTTGTTGTACTGCTTCTTGGTGATGACGTCATCTTTTTTCAAGATACCGAGCAGCCGTTCTTGGCGTTTCTTTGTGTGCTTGAATTGTTTCAATGGGTCATACAGCGTTGGATTGTTTGGAATAGCAGAGATAAATGCCATCTGAGCAAGCGATAAAGAGCTAAGCGGCTTGTCAAAATAGTAACTAGCCGCAGAACCCACACCGTAAACACCATTACTAAAATAAATCGTATTTAAATAGCTTTCGAGAATTTCATCTTTTGTGAATTTCCGCTCTAGTTCATAGGAATAGAGCAGTTCTGTAAACTTTCGGCTGAACGAACGTTCATGGCTTAAATAGAGGTTGCGGGATAACTGCTGTGTGATCGTACTGGCGCCTTGGCTAATGCCATGGTTTTTGACATTTGCGGCAAGTGCACGAACAACCCCCATAAAGTCAATGCCTTTATGGTCATAAAAATTGCGGTCCTCTGAGCGGAGGAACAGTTCCTTCACGGAATCAGGAATTTTGTCGTATTTCACGAAAACACGGTTCTCATCATTCGATACGATCTCGGAGATAAGAGAACCATCTCGATCATACATATAACTGTTTTGGGAAAAATCTATCTTTTCCAGCTTGATTTTTTGATCAAGCACTTCGTTAACAGGCTTTACACTTGCAGCTTCTTCCTTTGATAGATAAAAAGTCAGAACAAATAATGGGATGAGGGCAGCAAGTAATAACCAACCAATGATTGCACGAAACATGAGGTCACTCACTTTCTTCAGATTTCTAGCCATATCGTACCATTCTTTTGCGAATACGAGAAGGTTATTTTTAGAAAAGAATGGATGTGAAGTCTAGTAAACTAGGCATCTAGAGATGAAAAAAGAGTATCTGATGACATATCAGACACTCCTCTCTCTTGTCTTTGATTGTGAGCGGACCACCCATAAAAATAATGCCCCAAAAAGGAAAATACCGGCGGTGACATAAAAGACAGCTGGAATCCCGTAATGACTTGCGACAATGCCGCCGATCACTGGACCAACAACATTTCCGAGAAAACGGAAGCTGACATTGTAACCGAGCACTTCCCCTTGCATAGAGGCAGGTGCTTTGATGCGAATATACGCCGTCGTACACGGGATAATCCCGCCTAGTGCCATCCCGTATAAGAAACGGAAGATCACTAACATCCCGTAGGAATCCGCCATCGCTTGTGGGATGAATAAAATGGAGGAGAGGATGAGAAGGGCAAGCAGCACCTTATCGTGACCGATTCGATCCCCAAGATCTCCCCATTTCCGCGTAAACAGCAAATTGCCAAGTCCTGTTGCAGAAAACGCCAGCCCCGCATAAAAGGCTAGATTGACCGGTCCATGTAAATCGTGAATGTATAAAGCTAAAAGCGGCTGAATGCTAAAGTTCCCTACTTGCGTAATAAACGTTAACAGCATGGTAACCACAAGCAAAGGCTGTTTGAACATATGGACAAGGACTTCCTTCCGTGAGTAAGAAACACGCTTTGCTCCTTTTGAACGGATTGGCTGTTCTTTCACACCGAAAATAATGACAATTGCCGACACATAAATGACAGCGGCTGTTAAGAAAAATGTATAAATGAATCCGACACTGTCTGCCATGAATCCGCCCATCAATGGACCGAATAATCCGCCAGCCACATTACTCATTTGCATTGTTCCAAGGGTTTTACCGGCTGTTGCCTTTTCAGTTTGCGCAGAAATCAGCGCCATCGAAGTTGAGATAAAACCAGTCACAAGCCCCATGAAGAGCCGAAGTGCGAATAGCTGATAAACGGTTTGAACAAGCCCCATTAATAAAATGCTTGTGGCAATCCCGATGCCGTTAATGAGCAAAATCTTTTTATAGCCATGGCGGTCACCAATCCGCCCCCAAATAGGAGAAATGAGAAAGGCCGTTAAAAACGTGATCCCAAAGACATAGCCGCTCCATCTTTGAACAAATTCATTCGAGTAGCTACTATCAAGAGATTCTATGTAAAGTGATAAAAAAGGGACGATCATCGTAATGCTGGCAGATACAAAAAAGTTCACAAACCACATGATGTACAAGTTTCTCTTCCTGTTTGTGATAGGGACCACCTTCTTTATTTATTTCGTGTTCCTTAATAATTATAAAGGAAAATAAACGATCTTTCATCTGATGAATAGGTTGGGCATAGTGAATCTGCATTATTTTCGCAAAAATGAAGTGATTTCAAAGTCCGTCTTAATATAATGGTAGCAGGATGAAAAACAGACGAAAAAGTGAGGTGAGACTGATGGAACAGAAGACGCTGCTTGTGGTCGATTTTGAATTTACGATGCCTGATGGAAAATATCATCCACAAAATTTTTTCCCTGAAATCATTGAAGCTGGAGTAGTGAAAGCATCAAATGAAACGATCATAGACACATTCTCAAGCTACGTCAAACCGAAAAAGTTTCCGAAGCTAACAAAGCGCTGTAAATCGTTCCTCGGCATTACGCAGCAAGACGTAGAGAACGGGGTTTCATTTGAGACGTTTATTGAGAAGCTCGTGTCACTTGATGGGGGAGAAGGCTGTGAGATTATCACTTGGGGAAATATGGACATGAAGGTGCTGAAGCAAAACTGCATGCTCAATCATATTGCTTTTCCTTTTAAGGGAAAGCTGCGGGATCTCGCCTTTGAATATAAAACCTTCTTTGGGGATAGAACTCTCACAGGACTTCGAAAAGCGGCAAAGGAATACGGCAGTGATGGAGCTGGTCAGCATCATAAAGCACTTGATGATGCCATGACCACTTACCAGCTATTCACCCTTTTTGAAAAAGACCGATCCTATGTGGAAAATCCGCAAACAACCAAAATTGGTGAACTCATTGACTTCTCTCACTTTTTTGATTCGACAGACTAGCGGGCGTCTTCTGGAAAATAATCTTTTTCAAGAGAAGAGAGGCACGTTCTTGATTTTTCAGCCCATTTGGAATCATCCGCACTGAGCCCTTTTTTCAATTTGTCTACGGCTTCTTTCAGTGACACTTGATAATCAGGGATGTCACCATCATAAGGCTTCACCATATGATGAGGGATATTCGTCTGTTCCCTAAAGGCCAAAGCTCGCCTCTCCTGAAAAAAAGGCACGTCCGCTTCTTTAGGGTGATGCAGGTCTCCTTGAGTTGGATGCGTTAAAACCGCTTTTACTTGAACGAGATAAGTGGATGGTTTAACGGCTGTCACTTCCCCAATATAAACACCTGTTTTGTAAAAACCTTTCACCGTTTGTCCAATCTGAATGTCTGTCATGTGAAATTCCTCCATTTCCTTCATATAAGAAGGTATTTCCTTTCTTTTAGCCAATATAGTGAAGTAAACGAGCAAAAGGGGGAATGGCGAATGATGTCGTTCATCGCACTCTTTCTACTGTATTTTCCTGAAGATAAAAGGGAGTACATCCCAGCGGCGATTACCACGGTGCTTTTCTTTATGGCTGCATTTATTTGTTTTCGTCTGATCGTTCGTGCTTCTAAGAAGCAGGAGCAGATAGATGAAAAAAGGACAAAAAAAATGGATTGATCATTTTCTTCTTGTATCTTCAGGAAACTTCACGGTGACCGTTGTACCAGACTGAAGCGAGCTTTTGAAACGAATCGTTCCATGGTGATTTTCGATGATGGAAAATGTCACGGTCAGCCCAAGCCCAGTTCCTTTATTTTTCAACGTGTAATAAGGTTCGCCAAGCTTTTTCATTTGGCTTTCTGTCATACCTACACCGTTATCAACGAAATAAAGGCAGATTCGATGATTCTCTTTTGAAGCAAAAAGTTCAACTTTTCCTTCGTGTTCGGGTGCTGCTTCAATCGCATTTTTGATTAAATTAATCATCACTTGCTTGATCTTCGTTTCATCACCTTGAATGTATAGGTCTGGTTCAATGGATTGATGAATGGTGACCGATTTAAAATTAGCGTAGGATGTCATCAGCGATGCACATTCTTCAAGTAATTTAGATAAATTGAGAGATTCAATTTGATAATAATTTTGTTTCGCAATATCAAGATAACTCGTGATAATATCTTGCGCGCGGTCTAGTTCAGATAAAACGAGATTTTTATAATCTTTATTGGTCGACGGCTCTTTCGCATTGTCACTTGAAAAGAGCAGCTGAATAAACCCTCTCACAACTGTCAGTGGATTGCGTACTTCATGGGCGACGCTTGCCGCAAGCTCACTTACAATCGTCAGCTTCTCTGATTGGACGAGCTGTGTTCTCATTTGTGCATTTTCTTTCACGAATTCAATGCAATAAATGCTTAGCACAAGAAAGAATATGTAGTAAAGAGTTGAGAAAAATAACTCAAGGAACTTTTGCTGCATAATAAAAGCCGGGCTGTACTCCAGTAAGCTGACTACAAGCAGCCCAATGTAAATAAACACCCCTTTTGATAAACCAATAAGTGCTCCGTATAGCAGCTTTTTCGGCTTCGGATATTGGCGCCATTTCCGGTAAAGTAGGAAAGGAACGAAAAAGTAAATCGGTACAACAATCAGTCCAACCCATAAAAAAGAACCATACATCACGAACTTTACGGTTGAACTGGCCAAGATGGCGACGATTCCAGCGGTGTATCCTCCATATAAAATGGCTAGTACAAGGGGAATCGATTGAAGCCCAGTCTGCAAATCTAAAATCGAACCAACTGGATACATAATACATAGTGCTGATGAAATGGATGCAAATATTGTGATGAGCAGTTTATTCGTTTTAGGGAAATGAGCAGGGGTCCGGCTTAGCCATAGTGCATGATATAAAAAGATTGGAAATAGAATAAAAGATACATGGAGCAGAAAATCCTTGAACATTTCCATTTAAATGCTCTCCTCGTAAATAATTGTAATTCCTCTCATTATATCATTTCATGTACAAAGTAGATATGATAATAGGAGGGTTTTTTTCTTTAAAAAGAACACCCGCTAGGATGTTCTTTTGATAGAAATGGTTTTATTTGGATTACTGGGTGAACGCTTGATGAAGGCGTTTCAGACCTTCTTTCACCGTTCCGGCAGGACAGCCGAGATTCATTCGAATAAAGCCGTCTCCTTCATGCCCATACACGTGCCCAAGCTCTAGTATCACCTTGCCCTTTTTTAGCAAATTCCGTTTCAATTCCGCCTGAGTGAATTGATAATCACGAATGTCCAGCCAAAGTAAATAAGAAGCATCTGGTTTCATATAACGCATATTAGGAAGATGTTCGTCAATATACTCCATTGCGATCTTCATATTCTTTTCGAGATAAAGAACAAGTGAATCAAGCCACTCATCCCCGTGGCGATAGGCCGCTTCCATCGCAGGGATTGCAAATGCATTCAGTTTGGATAATCCGTTTCTTTGCAATTCACTGGTAAAAAGGGTTCTTTTTTCTTCATCAGAAATGATAATGGCAGATGCTTGAAGTCCAGCTAAATTAAAAGTTTTACTTGGTGCAATACACGTGACTGTGATGCCTGCTATCTCATCAGAAAGACTGGCAAATGGCACATGCGGCTTCCCGTAAAGCATCAAATCAGAGTGAATCTCATCTGAAACGACCGTTACACCATGCTGCACACACAAGTCTCCTACACGTTTTAATTCCTCTTTAGACCAAGCTCTCCCTGAAGGATTATGGGGATGACAAAGGAACATCAGCTTCGCCTCTGGTCTGCTTAATTTTTTCTCTAAATCATCAAAATCCATCATGTAGCGGTTGTTTTCTATTTTTAAAGGATTGGTTGAGACAATACGTCCATTTCTTTCAATCATTTGATAGAAGGGTGTATAAACGGGTGACTGAATGACCACTTCATCATTCGGAGCTGTAAAAGCTTGTACAGCAAAACTAAGAGCTGTAACGATACCTGGTGTGAAGGTGACAGCATCTGGTTGAATGGTCCACCCATGTCTTCTTTTGAGCCAGTCAGCCACTGCCTGCTGCGTCTCCTGATCCTGAAAGGCATAGCCGAATACGCCATGATCTAATCGTTCTTTTAAAGCATCAAGAACGACTTGGGGCGCTTTAAAATCCATATCTGCTACCCACATCGGCAGCGCATCTGTTGTCAGGAACAATGACTCTGCTTGATCCCATTTGACTGATTTTGAACCTTTACGTATGATCTGTTCGTCGAAATTCATGAAACCCACCTCTAGCCGTTTTTCAACCACTCTTGGTTGTGCTAAAATAAACATCACAAAATTTATTATAAGCGGTGATACCGATGAAAGATAGTCAAGCTGTAGAAGAGATGATTCAATCCATTAAGGCATGGGATCCTTTTCATTATGGAGAGGACTTTTATGAAACGGAGCCTGCTGACGTCATCAGTGCCTTATACGACGCAGAGGACCCATTATCTTTAGCAAAAGAGATTCAAGCCATTTACCATCACTCATTTGAGCAGCTTCTTCCGATAGAGAGCTGTCAAGATATAGCGAAACAGCTTTTTGTCCTAAGAGACAGCAGCTCCTGCTCTCGTTAAGACAGGCTGAAGCTGCCAATTTGATCAGACACAAAGACCGGATTTTCCTCAGGAAGGAGATGCCCGGTTTTTTTTAGTGCATGTAAGGTCGAATGCGGCAAATCCTTGTGTAGCCTTTCGCCAATTTGAATCGGAACAATTCGGTCTTCCACGCCCCAAATAAGCAGGACGGGTGTCTCCATTTTCTTTAGCACATCTGACGTCAAATCGCCTTCCCTGTGCCGTATCAAGCGAAATATGCCTCTAAAAATTTGATCATCTGAAAAAGGCTTTAAATATCCGTCCACCATTTCTTGATCAATAATCGAATGATCATGCACAACAGCGGTTAAATTTTTCATAATGCCTTGCTTTAAGAGCTTTCTTTTGAGATATAGATAAAAATAAGGAATATATGTGCTGTAAACAAGCGATCTTTTGGACTTATTCATATACCCTGAACTGCACAAAAGAACGGCCTTTTCAAATAGGTCTGGACGCTCAGATGCAGCATATAAGGCAATTTGTCCGCCCATGGAATGACCGACGAGAATCGCATGCCGAATCTGCAAGTAACCAGCTAGCTCAATAATGATTTTCGCCATGTTGCGATAGCTGTAAATGAACGTATTCGACTTTTCGGACTGCCCAAATGGAGGCAGATCAATTGCAATTAAATTGAAATCTTGTTTCAGAAGCGGGATGAGCTTTCGATAGCTGAAGGTAGATGAGAAGAGACCATGAATCAAAATCAATGTCTTCTTTCCCTCATTTGGATAGTGCTCGTAATAGATATCTAAACCGAATTTACTTTTCATATAAGCTGGCTGAACAATGTCCATACTCATCAACTCCGATACTTGACTGTCTGTTAGGTGACTGTATTGTACCCTAAAAAGTGGGTTTTAAGCTACGATTAGAATCTTTTCCCTGCTTAGCATAATGGGAAAAACGTGCTATAATGTTCAGAAGATTTTTTAAAACTAGCTTTTACATTCAGAGGTGTGAAATCAAATGAAACTAAGTGAAAAAGAAACTGAAATATTAGAGATTTTAGATGAGAACAGCCGTGCCGATTTAAATACAATTGCCAAAATGGCAGGCGTCACAACAGAAGAAGCCGAAGCCATTATTCAAAAACTTGAAGATCAAAAAGTCATTATTGATTATTCGACCATGATTGACTGGCGAAAAGTGGATGGCCACGAAGGCGTTACAGCGATGATTGATGTGAAAGTGACCCCGAAAAGAGGCGTCGGTTTTGATGAAATTGCTGAACGTATCTACAGATTTCAGGAAGTGGAGTCCGTGTATTTAATGTCAGGTGTGTATGATCTATCTGTTGTGATTAGAGGAAGATCCATGTCTGATATCGCTCGCTTCGTATCTGAAAAATTATCGACACTTGATTCCGTTGTTTCAACAACTACCCACTTTATTTTGAAAAAATATAAGCATGATGGGAAAGTATTTGAAACAGGGGACGATGACAAAAGAATCGTGGTGTCTCCTTAAATGAAAAAGTCTTATTTATCTGAAACGGTACAAAGCATTCAGCCGTCAGGTATTCGAAAATTCTTTGATTTGGCAGCCACAATGGAAGGAGTCATCTCCCTCGGTGTCGGTGAACCGGATTTCGTGACCGCTTGGAATGTGAGAGAAGCAAGTATTATGTCATTAGAACAAGGACTTACCTCCTATACGGCAAATGCTGGGCTGCTTTCTTTGCGAAAAGAATTAAGCCAGTATTTATATAAGCGGTTTCATGTTGATTACAGTCCTGAAGAAGAACTCATCATTACTGTTGGCGGAAGTCAGGCGCTTGATTTGGCCTTTCGCGCCATTCTAAACAGCGGTGATGAAGTGATCATCCCAGAGCCTTGTTTCGTAGCCTACGGGGCACTTACGACACTTGCGGGCGGTGAACCGGTGTATTTAAGTACATCAGCTGAAAAAGATTTCAAAGCCGATTCCGCTGATCTTCGCACGAAGCTGACGCCGAAGACAAAAGCCATCTTGCTATGCTCTCCGTCAAACCCAACAGGGTCTGTCTATTCGAAAGAAGAGCTTGAAGATATTGCTCAGTTTGCAAAGGAGCATGACCTTTTAATCATCACGGATGAGATTTATGCAGAGCTAACGTACGATGAAGCTTTTACGAGCGTGGCTGCGATTCAAGATATGAAGGAAAGAACGATTTTGATTTCAGGTTTTTCAAAAGGATTTGCTATGACAGGCTGGCGCTTAGGATATGTGGCAGCACCGCCTGTACTCCGTGAGGCTATGCTGAAAATACATCAATATTCTATGATGTGTGCACCGGCTATGGCACAATATGCCGCTGAAGAAGCATTAAAAAACGGACTTGAAGATGTGGAGAAAATGAAGAAAAGCTACAGAAGGCGCCGTAATTTGTTTGTCGGCTCTCTCAATGAACTTGGACTCACATGTCATCAGCCAAACGGAGCGTTTTACGCTTTCCCGTCCATTAAAAGCACGGGCATGACATCAGAACAATTTGCCGAGGAGCTGCTGCTTAGCGAAAAAGTAGCGGTTGTCCCTGGAAATGTATTCGGTCCAAGCGGTGAAGGGCATATTCGCTGTTCATATGCATCGTCACTCGATCACCTGCAGGAATCACTTTCAAGAATCCAGCGGTTTTTGCAAAGTAGACAAGTGAAAGAAGAGGCACCTGCCATCTTAAAATAAAAAAAGGCATCAATCCATCTGGACTCATGCCTCTCAAATTAGGGGGGGAATACTAGAAAGCATTCTTGTTTTCAGGTATTCCCCCTTTTCATATGATCTAAACCCTTTTAAAAAATATTTTGCGAAACTGTCCGTTCTGTGATATAGTTTTTAATTGCGTATAAACGAATATTAAAACATTTATTTAGGAGTTGTTATCATGGCGACAAAGTTTGAAGTAGGCAGTGTTTACACTGGTAAAGTAACAGGATTACAAGCGTATGGTGCGTTTGTTGCATTAGATGAAGAAACTCAAGGACTTGTGCACATTTCAGAAGTGACACATGGCTTTGTAAAAGACATCAACGAGCACCTTTCAATTGGTGACGAAGTTCAAGTAAAAGTTCTTTCTGTTGATGAAAATGCTGGTAAAATCAGCCTTTCTATCCGTGCAACACAAGAAGCACCTGAAAGAAAAGAAAGCAAACCAAAGAAACAAAGACCACAGCAAGTGAAAGAAGAAGCTGCTGCACCACAAGGGTTCAATACACTGAAAGATAAACTTGAAGAGTGGATTGAGCAATCTAACCGTAAAGACCTTATCAAGAAATAAAAAAAGCACCGCTTCAAACGGTGCCTTAGGCTGCCTCATATAGGCAGCCTTTTTTATGTCTTTTGTTAGCGAACCTCTGGATTCGGCTCGTCACGGCGGACAGCTTCTTCGCTTGGCTTGAATAATAGACCAAGGTTAACAAGACCTGCAATTCCAACAAGACCATAAATAATACGTGATAATGCAGCACCTTGACCGCCAAAGATCGCTGCTACTAAGTCAAATTGAAAAAAGCCGATTAGTCCCCAGTTAATAGCACCGATAATCGTGAGCACGAGGGCAATACGTTGAATAGCACTCATCGTGATTCCTCCTTTCGCTACAGTATCAATACATTTATATTTTGCAGATTTTTAGCCAAACTATGCGTAAGAAAATGGATGAAAGCAAATTACTTTACTTTTGGAAGGAAAGAGGCGCATAATGTAGCGCGAGGAGGAGATCACATGGATCGATTTACTTATTGGAACCCAACGAAATTAATCTTTGGAAAGGGAGAAGTATCAGCCCTTTCAGATGAACTAAAACACTACGGAAAAAACGTATTGCTTGTATATGGTGGAGGTAGCATTAAACGAAATGGCCTTTATGACCAAGTTGTCAGCATCTTAAAAGAATCAGGAGCTACAATCACTGAGCTTGCTGGTGTTGAGCCAAACCCGCGCTTAACAACGGTTAGAAAAGGGGTTGAGCTTTGCAAAGAGAACCAAATTGATTTTATTTTGGCAGTCGGCGGCGGTAGCGTCATTGACGCAACCAAAGCGATCGCAGCTGGTGCGAAATACGATGGAGATGCTTGGGATATCGTCACTCGTAAGCATGTCCCAATGGAAGCCATCCCATTTGGTACAGTATTAACACTTGCCGCGACAGGTTCTGAAATGAACTCTGGCTCCGTCATCACAAACTGGGAAACAAATGAGAAATACGGATGGGGCAGTCCAGCTGTCTTCCCTAAATTCTCTATTCTTGACCCAGTCAATACATTTACTGTGCCAAAAAACCATACGATTTATGGCATGGTCGACATGATGTCTCACGTGTTTGAACAATATTTCCATCACACAGAAAATACACCTTACCAAGATCGTATGTGTGAAGGACTTCTTCGTACCGTCATTGAAACGGCACCGAAGCTGATCAACGATCTGGAAAATTACGAACTCCGTGAAACCATCTTATTTACGGGTACAATTGCGCTAAATGGAATGCTTTCTATGGGCGCACGCGGTGACTGGGCATCTCACAATATTGAGCATGCGGTATCCGCTGTCTATGACATCCCTCATGCAGGCGGACTTGCGATCTTGTTCCCGAACTGGATGAAGCATGTCATTCAAGAAAACCCAGGCCGCTTCAAACAATTAGCGGTGCGTGTATTTGATGTAGACCCTGCGGGGAAAACAGATGAAGAAGTTGGCTTAGAAGGAATCGACAAACTGTCTGCTTTCTGGACAAGCCTAGGAGCACCAAGTCGTTTAGCTGATTATGACATTAACGATGAGAAAATTGATTTAATTGCAGACCGTGCAATGGCACGCGGTGAATTTGGTCAATTTAAAAAGCTGAACAAAGAAGACGTTCTAGCTATTTTAAACGCTTCTCTATAATCGAATGTCAAAAAGATAGCTGCTTTCGAGCAGTTATCTTTTTTTTGAGTTCAGTGTGTACATATGTTACAGTAGTCTTTCATGTTTTTGGATATATTCGTTGTAAGGAGATGTTGAACAGATGGAGAACTTTATTTACTATAATCCAACCAAATTAATGTTTGGAAAAGGACAACTAGAAGGACTCAAAAACGAACTCGCTCGTTATGGGAAACGAGTGTTACTTGTATACGGCGGAGGCAGTATTAAGAAAAATGGTCTTTATGATCACGTGATCAGTGCTTTAAATGAAGCAGAGGCTGAAGTATATGAGCTGTCTGGTGTTGAACCGAACCCTCGCCTCACGACAGTGAAAAAGGGAATCGAGATCTGCCAAGCTGAAAAAATTGATTTCTTATTAGCCGTTGGCGGTGGAAGTGTCATCGACTGTACAAAAGCGATTGCAGCTGGAGCAGCATATGACGGGGATGTTTGGGATATTATTTCAAAGAAAACAACCGCTCAAAAAGCATTGCCATTTGGCACAGTATTGACACTTGCAGCGACCGGCTCAGAAATGAACCCGGACTCTGTGATCACAAACTGGGAAACAAATGAAAAATACGTGTGGGGAAGTTCAGTGACGCACCCTGTCTTTTCTATTTTAGACCCTGAACATACGTATTCTGTACCAGAAAACCAGACGGTATATGGCATGGTCGATATGATGAGCCACGTATTTGAACAATACTTCCATCATGTCAAAAATACGCCTCTACAAGATCGGATGTGTTTTGCCGTTCTTCAAACGGTCATCGAGACAGCACCAAAACTGCTTGAAGACTTACAAAACTATGAGCACCGCGAAACAATTCTTTATGCTGGAACGATTGCTTTAAATGGCACACTGCAAATGGGCTATTTTGGAGACTGGGCATCTCATACGATTGAGCATGCGGTATCCGCTGTTTATGACATTCCGCATGCGGGTGGACTTGCGATCATTTTCCCAAATTGGATGCGTCATACACTTGATCATAATGTGGAACGTTTTAAACACCTTATGCTTCACATGTTTGACATTGAAACAGAAGGAAAAACAGATCGTGACATCGCATTAGAAGGAATCGACAAGCTGTCAGCCTTCTGGACTAGCCTAGGTGCACCAAACCGTTTAGCGGATTATGACATCGGCGAAGATCAACTAGACAAAATTGCTGATATTGCGGCAAAAGAAATGGAATATGGCGGCTTTGGTAACTTTATGAAACTAAACCGTGATGACATTCTGTCTATTTTAAAGGCCTCTTTATAATCTTGATAGCCGCTTTTCTTCATGAGGAGCGGCTTTATGCTGCATCAATGACGATCACTTGATTTCAATAGCTAGTTCCGCTAAAGTGAAAGGGACAGAACTAACGTAATGGAGGGCTTATAAGCGATGACACATATTCAATTTGACTACTCGAAAGCGTTACCTTTCTTTCAAGAACATGAGCTTACATATTTAAAAGATTTTGTGAAGGTGGCCCATCATCATATTCATGAGCAAACGGGTACTGGCAGTGATTATTTAGGCTGGGTTGATTTACCGAAGCAATATGATCGTGAAGAATTTGCCCGTATTAAAAAAAGTGCAGAGAAGATTAAGTCTGATTCTGATGTATTACTCGTTGTAGGAATCGGCGGGTCTTATCTTGGCGCACGTGCGGCCATTGAGTTTTTAAACCATTCTTTCTATAATGCGCTGCCAAAGGCCAAACGCAAGACACCGCAAATCATTTTTATTGGAAACAACATCAGTTCCTCTTATTTAACCGATGTCATGGATTTGCTGGAGGATGCCGATTTCTCCATTAACGTGATTTCAAAATCTGGTACAACAACAGAGCCAGCCATTGCGTTCCGCATCTTTAAAAAGCTCCTTATCGAAAAATATGGTGCTGAAGAAGCGAAAAAACGTATCTATGCGACAACTGACAAGGCGCGCGGAGCTCTTAAAACTTTAGCAACAGAAGAAGGCTATGAAACATTTATCATCCCTGATGATGTCGGTGGACGCTATTCCGTTTTAACAGCAGTCGGTCTATTGCCAATCGCTGTGAGCGGTGCAGACATTGATCAAATGATGGAAGGTGCTGCGAAAGCAAGCGAAGACTTCGCTTCATCTGAGCTCACAGAAAATGCGGCTTATCAATATGCAGTTGTCCGTCATGTTCTTTACAATAAAGGCCGGACAATTGAAATGCTGATTAACTATGAGCCAGGATTACAATACTTTGCAGAATGGTGGAAGCAATTATTCGGCGAAAGTGAAGGAAAAGATGAAAAAGGAATCTATCCTTCATCTGCCAACTTCTCAACTGATCTTCATTCACTTGGTCAGTATGTGCAAGAGGGAAGAAGAGACTTGTTTGAAACAATTGTGAATGTAGACAAGCCTCGTCATGAGCTGGTCATTGAAGCAGAAGAACAAGACCTTGATGGCTTAAACTATTTAGCAGGAAAAACAGTCGATTTCGTCAATAAAAAAGCATTTGAAGGGACAATGCTTGCCCATACTGATGGGAAAGTACCGAACCTGATTGTCACCATTCCTGAGATGGATGCTTATACATTCGGATATCTCGTGTACTTCTTCGAGAAAGCATGTGCGATGTCTGGTTACTTACTAGGCGTCAACCCATTCGATCAGCCAGGAGTAGAAGCGTATAAAGTGAATATGTTTGCTTTATTAGGAAAACCGGGCTTCGAAGAGAAAAAGGCAGAACTTGAAAGCCGTCTCAAACAATCTTAAGAACGAAAAAGCACACTTGTTAAAAGGTGTGCCGAGCGTGTAGACAAACCCTCGCATTCGGTGTCAGTCCTGCGTGCCGGTGCTCACGAATGTTAAATTCGCTCCGGTACTCGTCCTTCATAGACTGTAAAGGTTTTCAGATCACGCTTAAAAGAAGACAAAGGGCTAAAATAAAAATCATTTTAGCCCTTTGTCCACAATCTGAGCACACCTGTTAAAAGGTGTGCCTTTTTTTGTTTTCTCATGGTTCCAGTGCAAGCCTTCCGATGTTTTGAACATAGAATAATCAATGGAGGAGGTTGAAGAAGCGATGAGAACAAATCATATTTATATTCATGATATTTCTGGGCAGGCCATTGTTAACTTTGGCAATGTCGGGCGAATCTGTCCAATGAGTGCTGTGAAGGACACATCAGGAGCGGGCAGTGCGAATGAGACAAATGCATCATCCAGCCAGAGCTTGTTGGATGCCGCTTTTACAAACAATGTACAAATCACGAGGGGCAGATGTATGAATTCCTCTCTTTAACGAACCCTATACAAAAAGGAGGGTTCTGTATGATTCATGTACCATCCAGGCTGACTGGTGAAAGCTTCACACTATACCATCTAGAAGAAACCATGAAGCCGCTCGGATACGTCATCAATGGCAATTGGGATTATGATCACGGCTATTTCGATTATAAAATTGACAACCGTGACGGCTACACCTTTCTGAGAGTTCCATTTACAGCCGAGAAAGGGCAGCTTGATCAGCCCGGCGTTGTCGTAAAAATGGGACATCCATTTCTCTTAAAGCATGTGTATCAAGACAAATTAGATGACCATGCAATGGTTGGAAATGTGGGGGCATCATTTAACCAATTCCAAGAGCCAAAAGAGAAAGATGGAGATGTGTCAAAGGCTTATACCGACATTGGCTTTTCACTCGTTAAGGAATTAGAAGACGCGCTGCTTTAAAGGCTGATTAGCTCATCCTCTGGGTGAAGCTCATATCCAAAGGGAGGATTCATCATGGGTCCTTCTTTTTTTTGTACACCTATAATGATCACATGATGCTCTAGAAAGTGATGGAGCGCTGTTAAGAATGTCTCTCCAGCTAATGAAGCCGGTACCGGAATGATGGTGATGTGTTTATGCAGTGTCATATGTCGTTTTTTCTTTAACGCCAGGAGCTGTTCTTTTAAAAGAAAATGTTCCACCATTAAATGATTGACGGCATCAGACGTGTGGATGACTTGATTGGCTCCAGCCCGCTCAGCATTTTTCACATAACGATCTGTTAAGATTTCAATTAAACAATATAACGAAGGATTTAACCCTTTTGCTGCGAGCAAGGTTAAGACGCTTTGCATATCGGCTGTCACTTCATTTTCATGCTGGTCTGCGGTAATCATTAGTGTATCTGCGCCCGTAATATTGGCTTTGCGCAGAGTCACATCTTCGGTACCATGTCCTTTAATAAAATGAACATTTTCTAAAAGAGGCCCTTCCTTTAAGGAGTCATCAATCAGCACAATCGGCATGGCGGGATCAATCGTTTGAAACGATTGAAGCAGTTTGTTTGTTTTCTCATTCCACCCGACGATGATCAGATGTCCTTTCCCTTTGAACGAAACCTTCCCCTCTACATAATGATGCTGTTTGCTAAACACAGCGGCGGCAAGCGTGGCAAAGTAAGCAGTGACAAAGCTTGCTCCGATAAAAATGAGCGCCATGCCTGCTACTTGCCCGGGCGTGGTTTGCGGCACAAAATCACCGTATCCAACAGTAGAAACTGTAATGAGTGCCCACCAAATCCCATCAAAGATCGTATGGTACTGCTTTGGTTCAAGTAACACGATTAATTGTCCAAAAAAGAGAAGTATGAAACAAATAATGATGGCAATGCGAAGAAAAAGAGGCCATCTTAGCCAAGCGATAAAGATACGGTTTGATTTCATCGGACTCGTCCTTTCAGGGAGACTGCTCATGTTCAGTATGCCCGATTGAGGAAACAAATTTTCATCTTCGTCATGTATTGAAACAGAAACCATATCTTAAAATAAGAGAGAAGAAGGAGGGAATGCGAATGTCGTTTGTTCAAAAGACCATACTTCTTTTTATCGGCGCACATTTTTTATCATCGGCTGTGATCTTGCTTGTATTTGACTTAAATGCGGTCAATCATTTTATGAATGATTTCTCATGGCTGCGCTTCTTTCAAGACCTATATGGAACGGTGACATTTTATACGGCATGCTTAGGAATGTTCTTTTTTTTCATTGGCGCAGTCATCCCCCTTAAAAAGACCTAGTGCTTTTTGCTGTACACGTTACATAAAAGTCATTAAAATTGTAAATAAATATATAAAATAAAAAGGAAGCTGATGAGCATGCTGTTTTTTTATTTTTTAACATTTGCCGCATTGGGATTGTCATTTTGGGCACAATTTAAAGTGAAGAATAATTTTGAAAAGTATTCAAAGGTTGAAGCAGCCAGTATGAAAACAGGTGCTGAAACTGCTCGATATATTTTAGATCGCAACGGGTTATATGACGTACCTGTTGAACCGGTAAGAGGAACTTTGACTGATCATTACGACCCGACGCAGCGTGTGGTTCGTTTATCTGAACCTGTGTACTATGGCCATTCGATTTCGGCCATTTCAGTTGCATCACACGAGGTTGGACATGCCTTGCAGCATCAGGAATCTTATGGTGCGCTTGTCTTGAGACATAAGATCTTCCCTGTCGTGAACTTTGCATCTGGTGTTGCCCCGCTCCTTTTCCTTGGTGGAATTTTGCTCGGCAACCTTAACTTAATCGGGCTTGGGATCATTTTGTTCTCAGCTGCTGTGTTCTTTCAGCTAGTGACATTGCCTGTCGAGTTTAACGCAAGTTCTCGTGCAAAAGATATTATTGTTTCAGAAGGAATCATTAGAAGCAGTGAAGAAAGAGGTGTGAACAAGGTATTAAATGCTGCAGCTCTTACGTACGTAGCGGCGGCCCTTGTCTCCCTGTTTGAATTGCTTCGGTTTGTAATGATCTTCCTAAATGGCCGTAATGATTAATTGACGCCAGAGGAGGTGAGCCCTTACCAGTGTTAGGTAAGGGTTTTTTTGTATATTTTAAACGTATTTTTAGTCCTATTACTCATTGCTGCGACGGCATTTTTTGTTGTCACTGAATTTGCGATTGTGAAAATTAGAGGCTCTAAAATCAATCAGTTGATTGAAAGCGGTGATAAGCGAGCCATTCATGTTCAAAAGCTGACATCAAACCTTGATGAATATTTATCTGCCTGTCAGCTTGGCATCACCATCACGGCATTAGGCTTAGGGTGGTTAGGAGAGCCGACGGTAGAGCATTTCCTGCATCCGCTGTTTGAAAATTTAGGGCTTCATTCCGCGTTGATAGATATCATATCGTTTATCATCGCATTTGTGATCATTACGTTTTTACATGTCGTCGTTGGAGAACTAGCGCCCAAAACGATTGCCATTCAAAAAGCAGAGGCTGTCAGCCTTGTGACGGCAAAACCCCTTATTTTTTTCTATAAAGTCATGTACCCGTTTATTAAAGCATTAAATGGGGCTGCGCGAGGCATTGTGAAATTATTTGGTTTTCATTCTGTCAAAGAACATGAAGTGGCGATCAGTGAGGAAGAATTGCGTCTGATCCTGTCTGAAAGCTACGAAAAGGGCGAGATTAACCAATCTGAATACAAATATGTGAATAAAATATTTGAATTTGATAACCGAGTGGCGAGAGAGATCATGATTCCGCGCACCGAAATCTCAGCCATTGATATTGAGCAGACGCTAGAAGATGTGACGCATTATATGCTAAACGAAAGGTACACACGCTATCCTGTGATTAAAGAAGACAAAGATCATGTCATTGGTGTGATCAATAGCAAAGATGTGTTTAAAGCAAGCTTCCTCCATCAAGAGGTGTCCATTGAAGATTTAATGCGTCCTGTCATTCGTGTGATTGAAAGTACACCCATTCAGGAATTGCTTATTTTGATGCAGAAGGAACGGATTCATATGTCAGTGCTTGTGGATGAATACGGCGGAACAGCCGGGCTCGTCACAGTAGAAGACATATTAGAGGAAATTGTCGGAGAAATTCGGGATGAGTATGACCAAGATGAGACGCCGCATATTGTGAAAAAGGGCGACTTTCACTATGTGATGGACGGGAAAGCCCTGATTGATGAAGTCAATGATTTATTGGATTTAGCGATTGAGAATGATGATGTCGATACGATTGCAGGCTGGATGATGACGCATAAAATCGATTTTGACATTGGAGATATCATTGAAGCAGAAGGCTGTGAATTTAAAATCATAGATGCAGAAGATCATCATATTCGAACCATCGAAGTAAAAAAGGTTCACTTTTCCTAAAAACCTCGGAGCTATTGACGAGGTTTTTTTGCTTGGTAAACTTTAGGTGTGAGGATATTTGTGCCGATTGGTCGTGATTTGTTTCACAGCAAAAGGGTATGGTCTTATAGAAACGACAAAAAGGAGCAGTCATATGAAAAAAATCAATCTACAAACAGACAGACGAGATGACATGATAGACGTGACCCATGAAGTCCATCAGTATGTGAGGGAAACAGGTATTCAAAACGGAACCGTCATTGTCTATTGTCCACATACGACAGCAGGCATCACCATTAATGAAAATGCGGACCCAGATGTCAAACGAGATATGCTGCGCCGGCTTGACGAAGTCTTTCCATGGGAACATCCAAAGGACCGTCATATGGAAGGAAATACAGCAGCACACATGAAGGCTAGTTATATGGGCGCATCTCAGCATGTTCTTGTTCATAACGGTGATCTTGTGCTTGGAACGTGGCAGGGAATCTATTTCTGTGAGTTTGACGGACCGAGATATCGCCACTTTTATGTTCAGGTGTCATCAAACGAGTAGGAGAGGGGAAAAATGGGGGAATTCACAGCTTTACTTCAAATCAAACATGGGATCATCCAAGCGCCAATGGCAGGAGGAGCCGTGACGCCGCAGCTTGCCGCAGCTGTTTCACAATATGGAGGTCTTGGCAGCTTAGCAAGTGGTTATGTACAGCCTGAACATATGCGGCAGCAAATCAGGCAGGTCAAACAGCTTACATCTCGCCCATTTCAAGTCAATGTGTTTGTACCTGAGCCAATTTCAGACATAAAAGCAGAAGATGTGTCATTTTGGGAGAAACGGCTGCCTCTATTACCAGAAGCACATAAGATGCCAAGCGAGGAGGAATTATGGGATGATTTTGAACAAAAAATCAACATTCTTCAAGAAGAAAACGTCCCTATTCTTTCATTTACATTTGCCTGTCCGAATGAACAAACCATTCATCACTTAAAACAAAAAGGGATCTTTTTAATTGGAACGGCGACAACAAAAGCAGAAGCGCTTCTTTTAGAGGAAAAGGGAATGGATGCCATTGTCCTTCAGGGAAGTGAAGCAGGAGGGCATCGAGGCACCTTTTTACCTTCAAAGGGCGATGCTTTGCAGGGACTCTTTAATCTGATCTGTGAGGTTAGACCAGTATGTCATGTCCCATTGATCGCCGCTGGTGGTATCACAGATCGAGCCAGTATGAAAGCAGCACTAGCGCTTGGAGCGGATGCAGTGCAAATAGGCACACGTTTTTTAGCCAGTCAAGAAAGCGCTGCGGCAGAGGTGTACAAAAAAGCCATTTTACAGGCCGAGGGCAGTGAAACAGCGATTACAAGGCTTTTTTCTGGCAAAAGGGCAAGAGGCATTGTGAATCAGTGGATGGAGACAGAAAGGCTGAATGAGGAGAGGGTGCTTCCCTATCCAGTACAGCATGTATGGACAACACCAATGCGAAAAGCGGCAGCCGCTGCAGGAAGCGCTGATCAAATGGCTCTTTGGGCCGGACAGGGCACTGGCCGCATTCACTCGATTTTAACTGTTGAAGACATCATGCGTGACCTGACCCAAACATAAATTCATGACGGGGGTGTGATAGGGTGGAAATCTTAAACCATTCATACCGAAAAAAAGGACAAATCGAATGTCTATTTGATGATTTTCCGCACTCTCCAGCCGTCCTTACCCCCATTCGCCATTACTATTTCGTTCGTTACGTGAAATGGAGCAAGCACGATCCTCCGGTCACAAGAAACGATTTAGAGGAAATGGAAATCCTTGTGAACACAATGCTTGGCACGCTTCCAGACTATCGCAAACGTAAAGCATATAAAGGCCCCTTGTCATAACCTATAGACAAGAGGCCTTTTTTAGCTGCCAAACATTTGCCTGAGATAAATGACATCCATCCTGGTGGTCTGCGGCAATAAATAAGCGGACTGAACAGCACCTGGCCGCCTTCTGCTATTTAATTTGTCGATAATTTCGGCTGCTGTTAAAATCCCAAGTCCATGTCCGTAATATTGATCTTCTCCTAAGTAAATGACGTTTTCACCGCGCCACTGGGACTGCTGATAACTAAACTCCGGATTCTCGAAATATAAACAGTCCCCATAAATAAAGTCATTTCCACGCTCTGTATAAATCGACAATGTATCATAGTGCCAGTCATACAGTGTTAAACTCCGAAGCCTTCGATTGAATTTCTCGTCTCCTACTGTTTGCAGCACCCCCATATAAAACACAATGACAATCGCCGTTGCACATTCAAAGGCATACTTTGAGCCGTTTTCAAAAATGTCTTTAATCCCTGTAGATGGTTCGACTTGATAGCGCAGTTCTAATGCGCCTGCCTCTGATACCCGCCAAAATGCGTCATTTGCACGAGACCTTTGAAAGATCGCAAATGAGGCACCGCTTTTATTCAGATCTCTAGCTGCATTCATAATGTTCGATCTTAAAGTCACCTCAAATAACAAATCAGATGCTTGCCTATAGCGGAACGTATCATTTGAGGATTGTAACTGCATCAAGATGATCCGTTTTTGACCCTCTAGCTGAAACGATGCCAGCTGCTCATTTGTCACTGGCTGTCCTGAAAGGATAATCATATGAAAAGCGCCCCCTTTTGTATTAGCGTATGCGGGATGCTTGGGCAAGGAATCAATTTGTGAAAATAAACAAAAAAGCATCCTTTTTATTTGAAAAACATGAAAATAATATAAAGATGTCCGATATAAAATGTAACGCTTAAAAGGAGGAAAATCATGAAAAGTGCAATAAAATGGTTGAAAAAACCATCGATTTCAAAGAGATTGATTATCTCATTCACACTTGTTCTCGTCCTGCCGATCATTATACTCAGTACGATTTCATATCAAATTGCCAAGCAAAAATTAGATGATGAAATCATGTATGGCGCAAAGGCAAGAGTCAATGAGTTGAATGACATGATCGAGCAAAAGCTTTTGAACAAAGAAAATGCAGTAAAACTGTTTACCGAAGCATCCACTGCTGCCGATTTCAAAAAGAATAACCAGCATGAACTTTCAGAGCATTTTGAGATATATAGCAAAATCAATGAAGATGATGTGGTTGGATTTTATGCAGCAAGTAAAAAAGGCGACTTCATTCAGTTTCCTAAAGTAGATATGCCAAAAGGCTATGACCCAACGACACGCGACTGGTATAAAGCTGCGATGAAGGACGAAAACGGTGAGCCTGTTATCACCAATCCATACGTCTCTGCCACAACCGAAGGCATGGTCGTGACAATCGCTCAACGTCTGAAGGACGGGTCAGGTGTAATTGGGATTGATATTGATGTGCAGGATATTGTCGATAAAATCAAAGACATTAAAATTGGACGAGAAGGCTATCCCATTATTGCAAATAAAAACAAACAAATTGTGGCCCATCCAGAAATAAAATCAGGCTCTAAGGTCACAGGTAATATTTCATCTATCCTTTACGGCGGCAAAGAAGGAACAGCAACTTATGAGAATAAAGGAGAACAGAAGCGTCTCGTTTTTGTGACGAATGATTTAACAGGCTGGAAAATCGCTGGAACGATGTTTGTATCGGAAGCAGAAGAAGCAGCACAGCCAGTTTGGAATTCTGCCATTATTCTTTTAATTTCTTCATTTATTCTTGGCGGCATCGCAATCTTCTTCATCGTTCGGTCGATTACCATTGGACTGAGAAAGCTTGTTCATTTCTCAAATAAAGTGAGTGAAGGGGATTTAACAGAAACCCTTGAAACCAAATCGAAGGATGAAATAGGGGATTTGACAAGAAGCTTTAGCAAAATGAGTGAATCCCTTCGTGAAGTCATTCGAGCTGTCCAGCAATCTGTCGACAATGTGGCTTCGGCTTCAGAGGAGCTGACTGCAAGTGCCAGCCAGACGAGTCAAGCAACAGAACATATCACGATGTCGATTGAACAATTCTCAAATGGAAATGAAGCACAAAACGAGAAAGTCGAATCTAGTACGAATCAGCTTGTGCAAATGAATGAAGGATTACAGGGAATGTCACATACTTCATCTGAAGTTGCTGCTGTCTCGGTTCAATCGACAGAGGCTGCTGGACAAGGCGGACGTATCGTTGAAAGCACAGCCAATCAAATGAAACATATTGATACATCTGTGCAAGAAGCAGAACAAGTCATGAAAGAATTAGAATACAAGTCTAAAGATATTACGAGTATTTTAAATGTCATTAACGGAATCGCAGATCAAACGAATTTACTTGCACTAAATGCAGCCATTGAAGCAGCAAGAGCAGGTGAATCAGGACGAGGCTTCTCTGTCGTAGCGGAGGAAGTCAGAAAACTAGCCGTCCAATCCGCAGATTCAGCGAAAGAAATTGAAAAGCTGATCCAAGAAATTGTGTTAGAAATTGCTAAATCTCAAGATATGTTCAAAGCTGTCAATCGAGAAGTAAATGCAGGACTCGGCATGACAGAAGAAGCAAAAGAAAGCTTCCAGAACATTTATGAGGCGGCAGAAGGTATGTCGAAAAAGCTGACTCAATTAAATGATACAGCGATTGATTTATCAAGCGGTTCAAAGCTTGTCTCACAAGCCATGCAGGAGATGCGTCAAGTCTCAAGAGAAAGTGCAGCAAACATTCAAGACATTGCGGCATCTGCTGAACAGCAGCTGGCATCAATGGAAGAAATTACGTCATCTTCTGTGACACTTGCCAATATGGCAGAGGAACTAATATAATAAAAAGGTGAATACATTTCTGCATCTGCTGAACAGCAGCTGGCATCAATGGAAGAAATTACGTCATCTTCTGTGACACTTGCCAATATGGCAGAGGAACTAAAAGAGCTGACAAGTCAATTTAAAATTAATTAAAAAAAGATGAAAAAATATCCAGAATTGTCTGGGTATTTTTTTTATTTTTAATTGTCATTTCCAGTCTCTAAAAATAAACCTTTTATCCGATAATAACTTTAGAGAATTAAAGGGGGAAAGAGAAAATGGGGAAAATGATCCAATGGTTTCAAAAACCATCCATTTCTAAAAAGTTAATTATTGCGTTTTTGGTCGTCCTCATACTGCCAACTGCTGCACTGACAATTAGTGCGTTTTTCACATCAAAGACAGAGCTGGACAATCAGATTATGGGAAGTGCCATGAGCCAGGTCAATGCATTTGATACCTTAATCAATGAGAATATTGGAAACAAAGCAGAGGCTGTGACACTGTTTGCAGATACTCTCAAGGCTTCTGATCTTCAAGAAAAAAATAGAAAAGCTACCATTAAAGAATTGCAGCAATATGGAAAAATTAATAACAAAGACGTATCTGCTTTCTATGCAGGTTCTGAAAAGGGCTTGTTCATGCAATACCCAGTCCAAAAAATGCCTGATGGCTATGACCCAAGAAAGCGTCCATGGTATCAAGAGGCAATGAGTGCTGAAAATGGTAAACAAATCATCACTAAGCCTTACGTAGCAGCATCCACAGGCAAAATGGTCATCACCATTGCCCAAAAAATGAAAGATGGCTCAGGTGTCATTGGTCTTGATATGGAAATTGACAGCCTGCTTCAAAAATTAAAAGAAATCAAAATTGGACAAAAAGGCTATGCCTTCATGATGGAGAAGGATAAAACGGTCCTAGCAGATCCAACCCAAAAGCCAGGAAGTCAAGTCAATGAAAATCTGGCGAACATCATATTTAAAAACAAAGAAGGAAGCGGCAGTTACACACTCAAAGGAACAGATAAAAAGGTTGCGTATGTGACCAATGAATTAACCGGATGGAAAATCGGCGGAACAATGCTCGTATCAGAAGTAGAAGATGCAGCAAAGCCTGTTTTTAATACAGCCATTATCGTGTTCAGTGTGACACTGATTGTAGCAGGAATCCTCATCTTCTTTATCGTCCGCTCTATTTCAAAAAGATTATCCAATCTTGCCAGCTTCTCCAAAAAGGTCAGCAATGGTGATTTGCGTGATAAACTTCAGATTCAATCAGATGATGAAATTGGACAAGTTGGTAAAGGCTTTAATGCGATGATTGACTCATTAAGATCCCTCATTGGTGCTGTTCAAACTTCTGTCGAAAATGTCGCTTCGTCATCAGAAGAACTGACCGCCAGCGCAGGACAAACAAGTAAAGCAACTGAGCATATTACATTAGCCATTGAACAATTCTCCAGTGGGAATGAAAGCCAGAATGATAAAGTGGAATCAAGCTCAGACGAATTAGAGGAAATGAACCGAGGCCTTCAGCATATGAATGAAGCGGCTGAATCCATTACCGCTTCATCAATCAAATCAACAGAGATTGCAGGGGAAGGCGGCCAGCTGGTTGAAAAAACAGCTTCCCAAATGAACGTGATTGATCAATCAGTGAAAAAAGCAGAGCATGTCATCAGTGCACTCGAAAGTAAATCAAAAGACATTACCCAAATTCTCGG
Organism: Bacillus xiamenensis; assembly: GCF_000300535.1. Lineage (GTDB taxonomy): Bacteria > Bacillota > Bacilli > Bacillales > Bacillaceae > Bacillus > Bacillus xiamenensis. The sequence goes on along the minus strand of NZ_AMSH01000032.1, from coordinate 9,375 downwards.
TGTCATCAATGGCATTGCCGATCAAACGAATTTACTGGCGCTAAATGCAGCGATTGAAGCAGCGAGAGCTGGAGAATCCGGTCGAGGCTTCTCCGTTGTAGCAGAAGAAGTAAGAAAACTTGCTGTTCAATCGTCCAATTCAGCGAAAGAAATTGAGCATTTAATTAATGAAATCGTTCAAGATATTGATGTATCACAGGAAGTATTCACAGCAGTGAATCAAGAAGTTCAATCAGGCTTAAGCTTCACTGAACAAACGAAAGTGAGCTTCCACAACATTTTCGACATGACCAAAGAAATTTCAGATAAGCTCCAAACAATGAACGAAACGGTTGTCAAGCTGTCAAAAGGCTCTGCTCATGTTTCAGAAGCTGTCCGTGAGATTGCAGACGTATCACGTGAAAGCTCCGCAAATATTCAAGACATTGCTGCTTCAGCTGAAGAACAACTGGCATCAATGGAAGAAATCAGCTCATCTTCTGCCACACTCTCATCTATGGCAGAAGAATTACGAGATTTGATCAGCAAATTTAAAGTGGAATAGACAAAATGAGAAAGAACCTCCAGCCCAGCCAGGAGGTTCTTTTGAATGAGTAAATCAAAAGAAATGGGTAAAATTACTCAAATAACTTATCGCTTGAACATTAGACCTTGAAAAATAATTCATATTACCTAAGAATAGAAGGGAAAGACCACAAATCATAAATCAAAAGGAGTAGAATGATGAAAAAAATCAACTTTTTTAAGCACTTTACGATGTCAAAGAAATTAGTGACTGCATTCTTAGCGATTCTTCTAGTGCCAATTCTTGTATTGGCCGCATTTTCTTATGAAGTGGCTTCCAAGTCTCTCAATAATGAGATTATGTCTAGTGCTGCAAACGGGGTTAATCAATTAAACGAACTGATTAATAAAGATATACAGCCGAAGATTGATATGGTTTCATACTTATCCAAATCGATAAATAAGAAGGAAGTGACATCTAAGAACAAAGATTTACTCAAGGTGAAATTAGAGCAATTATCAGAAATAGATGACGATGTAGTGGAAGTATTTGTTGCAGATCAAAATGGTAAACTAACTGAATATTCCGAGATTCACAAAGGGAGTGGAAAGAGCGCAAAAAACGAAACATGGTTTCAACAATCCATGAAAGATGAAAATCTCATCATTTCAGATCCTTTTACGGAAAAATCATCTGATGACCTGTTCATCACAATATCAAAACAATTAGCGGACGGCTCTGGTGTGATTGGGATCAATATGCGAGTGAACACTGTCGTGAAAGATACAAACAGCATCAAAATTGGCCAAGAAGGTTATGCGTTTGTGGCTACGTCAGACAAACGTTATATTGCTCATAGAACGGCCAAGGCTGGGACGAAATTGACAGGTGATGCCAGCAAAAAGATGTATCTTAATAAAAAGGGCAGTTTTGAATATGAATACGAGGGACAGCCGAAGCAAATGTTTTATGACACAAATGAAGTGACAGGCTGGAAGATCGCCGGGACGATGTATGTCAACGAAGTGAAGGAAGCAGCACAGCCAGTGCTTGATTTAACAATGATGATCCTTGCAGCTTCAATTATATTAGGTGGAATCGCCATTTATTTTATTATTAAATCCATTCGAAAACCACTGATAGAGCTCTCTGAATCGGCTGAGAAAATTAGTCAGGGAGATCTTACCCAGCATATTGAGGTGCGTACTCACGATGAAATCGGCAAGCTTGCACAGAGCTTCAACGATATGTCAGCAAAACTGAAACAAGTCATTCAAGCCGTCCAGAATTCGATTGAGAATGTAGCTGCCTCATCTGAAGAATTAACGGCAAGCGCGGGACAGACAGCCCAAGCGACCGAGCATATTACATCATCTATTGAACAGTTCTCAAACAGCACTGAACATCAAAATGATATGATCGAAAAAAGCTCTGTCCAGCTGAACGAAATGGATCGTAGCTTATCGCATATGGTCGACACGACCTCTCATATGATGGAATCGTCTATCGAATCTAGTAACACCGCTCAGGCTGGAGGAGAACTCGTTCAAAAAACAGCAGGCCAAATGAAAACCATTGAGCAGGCAGTGAAAGAAGCAGAGCTGGTCATTGCAGGACTAGAGCAGAAATCAAAGGACATCACAAACATTCTTGGCGTCATCAACGGCATCGCAGACCAGACGAATCTTCTCGCCTTAAATGCCGCGATCGAAGCAGCACGTGCAGGTGAGGCGGGAAGAGGCTTCTCTGTTGTCGCAGAAGAGGTTCGCAAGCTGGCAGAGCAATCAGGCAGCTCTTCAAAAGAAATTGAAAGCTTGACGAACGAAATAGTAGAGGAAATTGAAAAATCACAGAATATGTTTAAACAAGTAGCAGGTGAAGTGCAATCTGGATTAAACATTACAGATGAAACGAAAGTAAGTTTTGAGAAAATCACCCATAAAACATCAGAAATGACAGAACAAATGAAACAAATGAACGGATCAGCCAAAGAACTTGCACATGGCTCGAACGATATTTCACAAGCCGTCAATCAAATCAAAGAGCTTTCAAGAGAAAGCGCCGCAGGTTTCCAAGATATTGCGGCATCAGCAGAGGAACAGCTGGCAAGCATGGAAGAAATCAGCTCATCTTCCGCCACTTTGTCTCAGATGGCAGAAGAACTGAGAGAACTCATTAAACAATTTAAAATATAGGAACTATAGTGAAACACCTGACGCCAAAACGTCAGGTGTTTTTTTCCGTTCATTGCATATAATTTGGGTATTTTGAACTTATGTAGACTTTAATAAGTTAAAAAAGTAAAGAACATAGTAGTACTTCCGATATATATACTATCTCACTAAAAGGAGTTATCTTTTTTATGAAATTCATACAGTATTTCAAGAAGCCATCGATTTCAAAAAAACTTATTTTTTCTTTCTTATTTATTCTTTTATGTCCAATGATTGTATTGGCATTCTCTTCATATCATACGGCGAGCACCTCCTTAAATGATCAAATCATGGAAAGCGCAAAGGAAAATGTCGAGCAGCTAGATAAAAATATTACGAAGGTAGTAGAAGTGAAAACAGATGCAGCTGATTTCTTTAGCAAATGGATCACGGAGAAAAAGCTCAAGCAAAAAGGGACGACTGATATTCAAGGACGCTTTGAACAATTCATGAGTATGAATCATGACACAGAAGGCATCTTTGTTGCTTCAAGTGATGGCAAAGTGTTCTCAAGATATCCTAATAAACAAATGCCTGCTGATTATGTGGCAACGGAACGGGATTGGTATAAAGACGGCTGGGCGAAAAATGGTGAGCTGTCAGTATCAGCACCTTATCCAACAGCGTCAACTGGTACACTTGTAGTTACGATTTCTAAAAAATTAGAGGACGGGTCTGGTGTCATTGCGATGAACCTAGACATTGCGAATCTAGTAAAAGAGTCAAATAGTATTAACATTGGTAAAAAAGGATATGCCTTTATCGGAAGTCCTGATCATACGTTTGTTGCTCACCCAACGAAAAAGGCTGGTACCAAAATGTCGGGCGAATGGATAGACAAGCTCTATTCACAAGATAAAGGGTCGATAAGCTATGAGTTTGAAGGCAAACAAAAGCAAATGGTGTTCATCACAAACAAGCTGACGGGCTGGAAGATTGCAGGTACGATGTTTGTGAGTGAAGTAGAAGATGCTGCGCAGCCAGTCTTTAACATGGCAGCCATTATATTAGCCGGCGCTCTCATCATTGGCGGTATTCTGATCTTCTTGATCATCCGTTCCATTACAAAACCACTCTCTATGCTTGTTTCATCTTCTAAGAAGATTAGTGAGGGAGATTTAACAGAAAGAATTGCTGTCCGGTCAAAAGATGAAATTGGACAACTCGGTACAAGCTTTAATGAAATGAGCGGGTCACTAAGAGATGTGATCCAAGCTGTTCAGACATCTGTTGAGAACGTGGCTTCATCGTCTGAAGAACTGACGGCAAGTGCAGGTCAAACGACAAAAGCAACCGAACATATTACATCATCTATTGAAGCATTCTCGAACGGTAACGAAAATCAAAGCGAAATGGTTGAACAAAGTGCAACCCACTTGAAACAAATGAACGAGGGACTAAATGAAGTCGCACAAACCTCTGATGTCATTACAGCATCATCTGTTCAATCAAAGACAGTAGCCGAAACAGGCGGACAGCTTGTTGAACAGACAGTTGGCCAAATGAAAACAATTGATCATTCAGTGAAAGAAGCTGAAAGTGTGATCAACGGATTAGAGCATAAATCAAAAGATATCACCAACATTTTAGGTGTCATTAACGGCATTGCAGATCAAACGAATTTACTCGCACTGAATGCAGCGATCGAAGCAGCACGTGCAGGCGAATCCGGGCGAGGCTTCTCCGTTGTAGCGGAAGAAGTACGTAAACTTGCGGTTCAATCATCGGATTCAGCAAAAGAGATTGAAAAACTTGTTAAAGAAATTGTATCTGAAATTGAAACGTCTCAAAATATGTTCAAATCTGTGAACGAAGAAGTGAAGAATGGTCTTTCTATTACTGACCAAACGAAAGAAAGCTTCTCGCAAATTAACCAGCAAACAGAGGAAATTGCAACACGTATGAATGAAATGAATCAAACGGTACGCGAGCTTTCAAAAGGCTCTGAGCAAATTTCTAAAGCAGTGAATGACATTGCAGATGTGTCGAGAGAGAGCTCAGCTAGTATTCAAGATATCGCAGCATCTGCTGAACAGCAGCTGGCATCAATGGAAGAGATTAGTTCTTCTTCGACGACACTTTCCCAAATGGCGGAAGAATTGCGTGAGCTCATTAAAAAATTCAAGATCAATGAATAATGAAAAGTGGTTCTCCTCAAGGGGAACCGCTTTTCTTTTTAAGAGATGATCTCGTACAATAGAGGGAGTCGGAACAAAAGGAGAGATGTTATGCGTTTATCAGATAAGAAGGTCATTGCGTTTGTGAGTGATGATTTTGAAGATTTAGAGCTTTGGTATCCAGTTCTGCGTTTAAGAGAGGAGGGCGCAACCGTCCATCTCGTAGGAGAAAAAGCAAATCATGAGTACATTGGGAAGTATGGTGTGCCGGCTGTATCCGATAGAGACTTTTATTCCATTCAAGCAGACAATTATGATGCTGTCCTCGTCCCAGGAGGCTGGGCGCCTGATAAACTGCGCCGATATCCAGAAGTATTAGACATCGTCCGTACGTTCGATGCAAACGGCAAACCAATCGGACAAATTTGTCATGCCGGCTGGGTGCTCATTTCAGCAGGCATCCTGCAAGACAAAAAAGTAACGAGCACACCTGGTATTAAAGATGATATGGAGAATGCTGGGGCGGTCTGGTTCGATGAAGCAGTCGTCACAGATGGTCATATCGTTTCAAGCAGACGCCCACCTGATCTTCCGCCATATGTGAAAGCATTTGCAGATGTATTAGCGGCAAAATAAATGGAATCACACAGAAAAAAACAAAGGGCTAAAATAAAGATCACTTTAGCCCTTTGTTCATCAAATGCCTCATGACCTTTATCTGTCGGCAGGATATATAATGCCGATTTGTCTTCTCGCCTCGTCCATGACGGACATGGTTTGAACAGATAAGGCGAATGTATTGACCGGGGACTGCCACGTTTCTTGCAGGATACATTGAATAAAGTGAGCAAGTTCATAATACATGGCAGGCTGATCATCTTTGAGGGAAATGTCGGTTTCTTGCCCCTTTCGATCATGGATCGTGATACGAGAAGGGCGATGGAATTGATCAATCACCATCGTGGCATCCTCTCCTTGGATTTCAGCAGATAAATGAGATGTTGAGATTTTTGAATGAAAAAGAAGTGTTTGCTGCCCTTCATACTGTAAAAGTAACGAGCCGCTCCCATCCACACCAGAAGAAAGGGTATACCCTCTGGCAGTGATCTGATTTGGCAGTCCGAATAAATAGATGATTGGAAAAACGAGATACACCCCAATATCCATTAAAGAGCCATTGGATAATTCCGGCTTAAAGGCGTTTGGAATCTCACCGTTTCGGTAGGCATCATATCTTGAGGAATACTTACAGTAATGGGCGACCACTTGCCGAATAGTGCCTAGTTGATCAAGATGCTGTTTAATTTGAAGAAAATTTGGCAGAAATGTGGTTTTCATCGCTTCCATTAAGCAAACCTGATGTTTTTTTGCTGTGGCAATCATCTCTTCAGCCTCTTTTCGATGAGAGGCCAATGGTTTTTCACATAATACATGTTTTTGATGCTCCATCATCAATATGGCTTGCTCTTTGTGAAGGGCATTTGGGCTTGCGATATACACTGCATCAAATGCATCGCTTGCCGCCATTTGATGTAAGTTAGTAAAGACGGTATCAATTCCATATTTTTCGGCAAATGCCTGTCCTTTTTCAGCAGATCGCGAATAGACGGCCGTACAGGTAAAATCCGCTATTCCTTCACCAGCCTGTAAGAATCGATCTGTAACCCAATTCGTTCCAATGACAGCAAATCGAATCATGTGATTCCCTCCTTCTGCTTTTCTCTGATTATACATGCTTTGAAAGCGTTTGTATGAAAGAATATTCTTTTTAATGAAAAGCGGATGAAACCTTTATCTAGGCTGATGCGTCTTACATAAAGGATATAAATGTACGAAAAGTGGGTAGTTTCTTCCTTCATTCGGGTAATACTCAGAAAGAAGGGAGGGGAGGAACCGAACATGAAGCGCATCCTGCATATAGGAAGTACATACGTCTTTGCGCTTTTATTCATAGCAGCCGGTGTTTTTCATGTGATAGAGCCGAGCGGCTTTGCCCGCATGATGATTGGATGGCCATTTCCATATGGAATCGTCTATGCGACCGCATGCCTGGAATGGCTGATGGGAGTTTTGCTGCTTTTGCCAAACGTAAGGGTTGTGGCAGCAAAAGTGATCGCTGTCTATCTTGTGCTCATTTTCCCAGCAAATCTATTTGCTGCAAGAGAGGGGATTCCATTTCCAGGTCAAGAGAGCACAGAACAAGCGTTGCTATGGATGAGATTGATTGGACAGCCAATTTTAATTGTATGGGCTATGTCCATTGCGAAACTGGCAAAAAGCTGAAACAATCATCACCCTATGAAGATCAAGTAGTGTACAATTTACTAATAAAATAGCCCGTGTTTGGAGGAACGATATGAATTCTATGCAAATGTGGAGCAGTCGGTTTAAAAAATTTTTTCTTGATAACAAGTTTGTTCTCTTTTTACTCATCCTGTTATTAATAGGGTTGAATATTCTTGTTTTCACGAAAACATCTTTTATTTTCACGCCGCTCATTGTACTCGTCAAAACCATTGCCTTACCGATTATTTTAACAGGGGTTGTGTATTATTTATTAAATCCGATTGTCAACTTGTTAGAAAGATTTAGAGTGAAACGGATCTATTCGATTCTGCTTTTATATATTGTCATTATTGGGATTATTACAGTGACCATCGTGTCTATTATTCCTTTTTTACAAGCACAAACGATGAGTCTGTTTCATAATCTGCCCAAATACGTTGACACGGTAGAAGAACAGATTAGACAATTAACAGGAAGCAACTTTATTAATCAAGTACAGAAGACGATGAACTTTAATGTATCTGAACTAGTCAGTAAAGCATCAAGTCAAGCAACGAAGATTTTGGAAAGCACTTTTACTGGGGTCGGAAATTTCTTAGGTGCGCTCACTGAAATTATCATCTCGATCATCACAGTGCCGTTCATTCTGTTCTATCTATTAAAAGATGGCAAAAAACTGCCAGACTATTTCTTGAAATTTATTCCGAATAAGTTAAGAGACCATACACATATCGTCCTCCACGAAATGAACCATCGCCTGAGTTCATATATACGCGGACAGATCATTGTCAGCTTCTGTATCGGTATTCTTCTCTTAATCGGTTATATGATTATTGGACTAGACTATGCCTTGCTGCTAGCCATCATTGCGGCATGTACAAGTGTGGTGCCTTACCTTGGTCCAACGATTGCCATTACACCAGCGATTGTGATTGCACTTGTTACGTCACCAGTGATGCTGCTGAAACTTATCATTGTCTGGACAGTTGTTCAGTTGATTGAAGGGAAATTTATTTCTCCGCAAGTCATGGGGAAAAACCTTCATATTCATCCGATCACCATCATTTTTGTTCTTTTAACAGCGGGTAAACTGTTCAGCGTAGTCGGCGTCATTGTCGCCATTCCGACGTATGCCGTTCTGAAAGTCATCACGACCCACCTATTTGATTGGTTCAAAAAGCAATCCAATCTGTATAAAGAAGAAAACGTTTGATGGCATAATCTTTTTAGAAAAAAATATAGTATCATAAAGACGAGCTTTCGAAAAAGGAAGCTTGTCTTTATGTGGACATAGATGTTTGGCCTGTTCAAAAGATCAGAATTGAAAGGAAAGAAAATCATGAATCTATGGGATTTATTCGTGGCACTGGTTTTAGGAATTGTCGAAGGACTAACAGAGTATGCACCTGTCTCGTCTACAGGACACATGATCATTGTCGATGATCTTTGGTTAAAATCAAAGGAAATCATTACGCCAGAGGCGGCAAACACATTTAAAGTCGTGATTCAGTTAGGCTCTATTCTAGCTGTAATGATCGTGTTCAAAGATCGTATTTTGAACTTGTTAGGCTTAAAGAAGAATATCACAGAAGAACAAAAGCGCAGCGGACATAAGCTGACCATTGCTCAAATTGCTGTTGGACTCGTCCCAGCCGTCATTTTAGGATTCATATTTGAAGATTATATTGATAAATATTTGTTTGACGTCAGAACGGTCGCTGTCGGTTTGATTTTAGGAGCTGTGCTGATGCTTGTCGCTGACTGGATCAATAAACGTAAAGCAGAAACAAGCTCTGTGGATAACATGACGTACAGACAGGCACTTTATATCGGGCTGTTTCAATGTTTGGCGCTATGGCCAGGCTTCTCGCGTTCAGGCTCTACAATTGCAGGTGGTGTAATTCTTGGTCTGAATCACCGTGCTGCGGCTGACTTTACATTTATCATGGCCATGCCAATTATGGCGGGAGCAAGTCTCTTAACTCTTGTGAAAAATGCCCAATATTTAACACCAGACATGCTTCCATTCTTTATTGTCGGCTTTGTGAGTGCGTTTATTGTCGCCCTCTTTGTTGTTCGCTTCTTCCTAAAATTGATCAATAAAATCAAACTCGTGCCTTTTGCAATATACCGAATCATCCTAGGTCTGATTTTATTTATCCTGTTTATGTAATGATAAAAACTACTCTTTCAAAAGAGTAGTTTCAGCGTGTAGACAAACCCTCGCATTCGGTGTCAGTCCTGCGTGCCGGTG
>NZ_AMSH01000031.1 GCF_000300535.1 Bacillus xiamenensis | reverse complement strand
CGAATTTGGCATTCGTGAGCACCGGCACGCAGGACTGACAAAGAATGCGAGGGTTTGTCTACACGCTAAGCAGCTCAATTATGAGCTGCTTTTGTTATGTTGATGAAATTGGGGCTAATCTTTGTTCAATTTCTGCTCGTTTGTGCTCTAGAAATGGTGGAAGTGCTAACTGATCGCCAAGCTCATCCACACCTTCGTCCACTGTAAACCCAGGACCATCTGTTGAAATTTCAAACAAAATACCGTTTGGCTCTCTAAAGTAAAGAGCTTTGAAGTAGAAGCGTTCCACGACACCAGAGTTCGTGAAGCCTGCTTTTGATATTTTGTCATGCCATTTTTCAAGCTCCTCTGCATCTTCTACACGAAAGGCCACGTGATGAACACTTCCTCTGCCTGAACGCTCAAAGGGTCCTTCTGCTTTTTCAATCACATGAATCTCTGTTCCCGCTCCGCCTTTTCCTGATTCAAAGATGGTTACCATTTCACCATCATTCGATTGTTCACGTGCCTTTTCTGTGAAGCCGAGGATGTCCGTTAAAACACGGATCGTTTTTTCTGCTTTTGCAACGGTCAATTCCACTGGGCCTAAACCTCTAATCGCATAATCTGCAGGAATATCATCATGCACTGGCGGTGAGCCAGCATCCTTTACACGTGGTTCAACTGTCAAAAACAGCTGCTGCCCTTCTGGATCTGTAAATTTCAAGGCAGGTCTGCCGGCTCTTAAGGAAGCTGTTTCTTGCTTCACACCTTTTTCTTCAAACCGCTTTTCCCAAAAGGCAAGAGCCTCTTTTGAAGAAACAAGAAGACCTGTGCGTGTGATCGCATTTGTTCCCTCCAAACGGCGGGCCAGCATTGGAATTTCAAAGAATGTCAACTCCGTTCCTGGTGAGGCGACCTCATCTCCATAAAATAAATGATACATTGAAGGGTCATCCTGATTGACTGTTTTCTTGACAAGTTTCAAGCCAAGGATTTGGCGGTAGAAATCAACATTTTTCTGAGCATTTGCTGTTAATGCTGATACGTGGTGAATTCCATTTACTTTCATCTTTCTCACTCCTATTTTAAAATATCTCGAATTCAAGATAATATCCTTATGAATAAAATAGGCCATTTTTTAAGAAAAGTCAACCATTTGGCTGCACTTTTACTGGTTGTTCGGTTTTCGCCTATTAAATTAACATTAAATCAAAAATAATCTTCCATTGTTCGCTTTTAAGATAACATTCATCCTAATATCTCCAATAAACAAACACTTTTAAATATAAATACGAAAATCAGAAAATTTTTTTAATTCTTGTTTTCCTAAAATCGTATTACAATGAACAAAATACATGTCACAGTAACGTACGAAAGTGATGCAGGAGGTCGTGTGTAATGAACAAAGAACAACCAGCGTTAAAACAAGACATCGGCTTATTTTTTGCCCTTTCTCTTGTCATCGGGACCATTATTGGGTCCGGCGTATTTATGAAGCCAGGCAACGTCCTTTCTTATTCAGGAAGCTCAGGCGTCGCATTATTTGCTTGGCTGTTAGGCGGAATCTTAACCCTCACAGGCGGACTAACTGTTGCTGAAATTGGTACACAAATTCCGCGTACTGGCGGTTTATATGCCTATCTTGAAGAAGTGTACGGTGAATTTTGGGGCTACTTATGCGGCTGGGTGCAAATTATTATTTACGGGCCTGCCATTATTGGTGCTCTTGGTCTTTATTTTGGTTCATTATTGGCCAATTTATTTTCTCTTTCTTCTTTATGGTCTACAACCATCGGTATTATCACCGTTCTTTTTTTATGTGTAATCAACGTGATGGGAACGAAATACGGCGGGTTTGTCCAAGGGCTGACCACCATCGGAAAGCTTGTTCCAATTGCGGCTATTATTGTGTTTGGCTTGTGGAAGGGAAATGAAGATATCTTCACAGCCATCAATGAAAGTATCACTCAGATGAACTTCGGTGCAGCGATTTTGGCTACGCTATTTGCCTATGATGGCTGGATTTTGCTTGCAGCGCTTGGCGGTGAAATGAAAAATCCAGAGAAGCTCCTTCCTCGTGCAATGGCTGGCGGTATTTTAATTGTCACGGCTTGTTATCTCTTTATTAACGTTGCCCTTTTGCACGTGTTACCAGCTGATCAAATCGTCCAGCTAGGTGAAAATGCGACAAGTACGGCTGCTACAATGCTCTTTGGTCCAATTGGCGGTAAAATGATTAGTATTGGGATCATCATTAGTATCTTTGGCTGTTTGAATGGGAAAGTTCTTTCGTTCCCGCGTGTGATTTTTGCGATGGCAGAACGCAAGCAGATTCCGTTTGCAAAAGCCATCTCACGTATTCACCCCACCTTTCAAACACCTTGGATCGCTGTATTTGTACAAATATTAATTGCCATTGTATTTATGATAGTGAGTAATCCAGAGAAGCTGTCAGAGGTTTCGATTTTCATGATTTATATCTTTTATGTAATGGCTTTTTTCGCTGTATTTAAGCTAAGAAAACAAAACAGCGGCATGCAGCGCGCTTATAGCGTACCACTTTACCCGCTGACACCGATCATCGCGATTATCGGCTCTTTATTCGTCTTAATCAGCACCATGATCACAGATTGGAAAAGCTGCCTGATCTCCATGCTGATCGGAATAGCCGGACTGCCGATTTATTACTATATGAAAAAAACACAAAATAAAGCAGAGCGCTAAACAGCCTCTGCTTTATTTTTTATATTGCTTGATCACCTTATACGATTCGTTTAAATATCTCATGAGCCGGTAAGGCTTGCTTAGAACGCGGATAGGAAGTCTTGAGATAAATCCATTCAAATTCGCCTTATATTCCTGCGTCATCCGCTTCGGTTTTGTGGCAATTTTTTCGTATACTTCTTTGTAAAATTCCTTCATGATGTCGACTTGCACACTGATCTTCTGATGACATTCTGTACACTCAACGCTTTTCATCTGATCATTCACATAAACGATGCTGTGGAGGGTCTCTTCTTGGCACCGAGTACAGTGTAGGTTTGCTTCCATTTCGGTTTTCTTCAAGATACACAGCTCCTTTCTCGTTTGATGTTGCTCTTTTTATACAATACGATGACCGTCAGCCGTTTATTGGACTGATGCTTCCTTTAAAATGGCTGCCGCAGTCAATTCATCGGTCACCAGCACTTGAATGAAGCCGCCATTTAAAGCTCCTAGAATACTTTCGGCTTTATGGGTTCCTTCCACAACTGCAATGACTTTTTTAACATTCTTTAATTGTTCTAACGATAACCCAATGACCTTTTGGTTCAGTTCATCTTGGACAGGTTTCCCTTCACTATCAAAGAAGCGAAAGCCAATATCACCAACAGCTCCTGATTGTCTTAACCCAGATAAATCCTCTTCCTTTAAATAACCGACAGTTTTTAATGTCGAGCCTTTATGCGGATTCCCAATACCGATGAGGGCAATATCGACATTTCTGCCTTCTTCAAGCACAGCTTCTATGTCCTGCATCGCCATAAGCCGCTCTTTTAGTTCTTCCGTTTCTAAGATCGCAGGTGCATATAAATAGGAACACGTGCCATTCATCTTCTTTGCCAGCTCATATGCGAGCTGATTGGCATGAATGTCGACTGCCTGCCTGCCCATTCCGCCCTCTAAAGGAATCACTTTGACATTGCTTCTTCGTTCAAATGGATATTCCTTCACAAGCTCAGCGAGTGTCGTCCCCCAAGAAATGCCGATTTTCTCAGCATCTTTCATGTTTTTAGACAGATAATAGGCGCCTGCCTGACCGACTGCCCGCTTAACTAACTCAGACATTGTCCCGACACTTGGGACAACGACAGCATCTGTTAATTGAAAGGTCGTTTCTAGTTGCTTTTCAAGTTCCACTGTATGAATACTTTCATCTTTGATGTACACTTCAACGATTCCCACATCTTTTGCTTTTTGCAAGAGCTTTGAAATGACTGGTCTTGAGACATTTAACTTCTTTGCAATCTCCTGCTGCGTCCACCCGTCTGTATAATAAAGATGAGCAACCTTGACGAGCTGTCGTCTTTCTTCCCAATTCAGCATGTGACATCATCCTTTTAATATACTATGATTACCAGTATACCAAACATTCGTTTCTAATTGGAACAATTGTTATGAAAATGACAAAAAGAGCGATCAACTCTCCGCTCTTTTTCCCTCCGTATATTTTGGCTGATACGTTCTCCCGCCATCCAACAGGATGATCTGGCCGTGCAAATAGCTTCCCTCGTCACTTGCGAGAAATAAAGTGAGTCCTGCGATATCTTCAGGTTTTCCTAATCTCCCAATGGGAATAAGTGATTGAAGCTGTCTTTTCTCCTCCTCAGCGGGATAAAGCGTATCAAGCATCTGAGATTCAATCACGCGGGGGGCAATCACATTGATGCGTACATGATGGGCGCCTAATTCCTTTACGAGTGAACGCATCAAGCCAAAAGCACCTGCTTTTGAGGCGTAGTACTGAATACCGCCGCCAGAGCCTGTTATCGCAGACCCCGATCCAATCATGACCACACTGCCTTCTTGCCGCTCACATAGATAGGGTGCCAACGCTTTGATGCAATAAAAAAGACCATATAAATTGACGGCCAGTGTCTTTTTCCAAAGCGAAAAATCAACTTCTAAAAAGGGAAGTGATTTCGTCATCCCCGCAGAATACACTAGATGACCGATACCATTCAGATCCCTTTCGGCTGCTGACATCATCCGCTGAACACTTTCCCACGATGAAACGTCAACTTGAAACGTCAGCAGCTGAGGATGCTGTTTTTTTAAGAGCAAAAGCCCCTGTTCATCTATGTCGGACACAGCCACACGATGCCCTTCTTTTAAAAAGCGTTCGGCAATTTCTTTCCCGATCCCTTGGGCACCACCAACGATGAGAACTGTTTTTTGGTGATTAGCCAGCGCTCTCACCCCCGTCGAGCATAATCGCTGATCCATCTGTAAATGCGCCATACGATGTACTTAAGAATACCGTCATATGGGCCACCGTCTCCTTGATTTGCTCTTTGTCAGGAAGCAAATGGAGAGGAGGCGGTAATAATGCCAGCACCCGGATGCCTTTGTCTTTAAATTCTCGCGCTAACCCTTTTGTCATGGCATTCAGCATACTATTCGATGTCGCATGTGACATCCCGCCATCACCTGTGATGCTCCCTGATGAGGATATATTAATGATGCAGCCTTGCTTCTGGTCCACCATATGCCAGACAGCCGCTTGACTAGAAAGAAAAACTGTATTCACGGTTCCTTCCACTTCATCGACCCATTTATCAGGGCTTACACCGGTAAGCACCGCGTCCGCTCTCTGCTCAACTTGATTGACCAAAATATCAAGCTTGCCGCATGTATCAATTACTTGCCTCAGCATGAACTTGGCATCATGCGGTGTCTGAAGCGGATTCATGATAATACTCGCCTTACCACCCATTTTTTGAATGTCTTCACGAATGGATTTTGCCTTTGATTCATCATGAAAAGTGTGGATAAAAACATGTGCACCTGCCTGGGCTAAAGCCAGACAGATGGCTTCTCCAAATCCATCTGTGCTACCTGTCACAAGTGCAGCTTTCTGTTGAAGCTGGACGTGCACATGGATCTCCTCCCTATCCCTTGTTTGTCATTTATTTTCTCAGCTTACTTACGATATCAAGGGCTGCTTCATAAAAGCCTTCTGAGATAGTTGGATGCGGATGAATCATCTTAGCCATCTCTTCAGCAGTTCCTTCTAAGTACATAAATGAGGAAGCTTCTGATATCATCTCTGTGACGTGCGGACCAACCATCGTTGCGCCAATGACTTCACCATATGCTGTATCGTATACGAGTTTAATAAAGCCTGTTTGAACACCAGCTGCCAACGCTTTTCCGCTTGCTGCTAAATCGAATCGCTCCGTCTGCACGTTAAGCCCTTTTCCTTTTGCCTCTTTCTCTGTAAGCCCTACACTCGCTACCTCCGGCAATGTATAAATACATCTAGGGACGATATCGTTATTCATCTTTTCAAATTCGCCACATATATTGCTGACCGCAACGGCTGCCTCTGCCATCGCCGCATGAGCGAGCTGATAGCCGCCGGCTACATCTCCAATTGCATATACACCTTCAGCACTTGTCTGCATCTGGTCGTTTACTTTGATAAAAGGACCATCCAGCTGAAGATCAAGCTGGGTGACAGCTGATACATTCGGTCTTCTTCCTACACAAACAAGGAGTCTTTCAGCCGTAAAGATGTGCGTTTCCCCTTTATCATCCGTTGCATGAACCGCTTTGACTCCTTCGCTTTCTGTTACCTCTGTCACAGTTGTTTTCTTTGCGATATGAATGCCTTTTTTCTTCAATTCTTTTTCTAGCAGTTTCGATGCCTCTTCATCCTCTTGCGGAATAATGGACGGGGCCGCTTCAATAATGGTGACCTTTGATTGAAGACTTTGGAAAATGCATGCTAGCTCAAGACCAATGACACCTCCGCCAATGATGACAACAGATGAAGGAATATCCGGGATGTCAAAGATCGTATCACTTGTGTCAAATTGAATCTCTTTGAGCCCCGGAATAGGTGGAATAGCAGGTGAAGATCCGGTGGCAATGATCAGCTCTTTTGTTTCAATCGTTTCTGACCCATCTTGTTTTTCAATGTCAATGCGATGCTTTGTGACAGCTGTGCCTCTGCCGCTGAATACATCAATCTTCCCTTGCTTTAATAAAAAGGCAATTCCGCCCCTGAGTTTTTCAATGACATCATCTTTACGCTTTCTCATTTTATCAAAGGAAAGAACCATCTCACCTGTTTCGATTCCCCAGCTTTTTGCCTTCTCAATTGATTCAATGACTTCTGCATGTTTGAGCAGTGTCTTTGATGGGATACAGCCTCGATTTAAACACGTACCGCCTAGAAAATCTTCTTCAATCAAGGCAACCTTGCGTCCGCGCTCAGCTGCTTGAAGGGCGGCGGTATACCCGCCAGGCCCTCCGCCAATGACTGTCAGATCATACGTTTTTTTCATCCGATTCATCTCCTACATTAGCAATTCAAATGGTTGTTCAAGCACTTTTTTGAGGTCTGTTAAAAAGGCAGCCGCTGGTGCACCATCTACCACGCGGTGATCAAATGATAAGCTGACGCCCATCATTGGCCGCACCTGAATTTCTCCATCTACCACTACAGGTTTTTCTTGAATACGTCCAACACCTAAAATCGCCACTTCTGGCTGGTTAATGATTGGGGTAAAGGTATCAATGGCATACATACCTAAGTTACTAATGGTAAATGTGGACCCTTTCAGCTGATCTGGCAGCAGTTTTTGATCACGTGCGTTTTGGCCGATTTCTTTTGCCTCTTTTGTCAGCTGTTTTAGCCCTTTTTGATTCGCATGAGAAATAACTGGAACCATTAAGCCGTCTTTCACAGCAACAGCAAGACCAATGTGCACATCCTCATGGAAATGGAGCTCATTTTGTTCAAACGTCATATTGATTTGCGGGTGGCGCGTGAGAACACTGCTAACCGCATGAATGATGATTTCAGTAAACGATAATCTGTAGCCTGTCTCTTTTTCAATCGCTGGCAATAGCTGCTTGCGCACTTCTTTCGCTTTTGTCATATCGATTTCACTTGTTAACGTGACGTGCGGGGCTGTAAAGGCACTTTGAGACATGCGATCTGCGATCACTTTTCTCATCCCGGCTAGTTTTTGTGTTCTCACTGGAGCAGCTTCTGCCTTTAGTGCGCCTGCTGCTGTCACATCACTCTTCATGATTTTGCCGTGAGCGCCAGAACCAGCAACATTCGCTAAGTCGATTCCTTCACGAGCAGCCACTTTTCCTGCAAGTGGTGATACGCGCTGGCCTTCCTCGTTCGTATGAAGGGCCGCTTCGACATCCCGTTTTTGAATTCTGCCTTTTGGACCTGTGCCAGATACCTCGTGAATCGCCACATGGTGATCTTTTGCCGTTTTTCTCGCCGCAGGCGTTGCACGTACTTTCTCATCAGTTGCTGGTTCAACTTCAGCAGAAACAGATGAAACAGATTGTGATGATACCCCGCTGTCATCAGGGGATGCTTCATCTGCCTGTGCAGGCGGCTCACTCGGCACCTGTTCATTTGCCTCTCCGATATACCCAATGACAGCATTGACCGGAATTTGATCATCTGCTTCATAGTATTTCTTTAAAAAAATGCCATCATCGTAGGCTTCAACTTCGATATTAATCTTGTCTGTCATAATTTCAAAAAGAGGCTCACCGATTTCAACCGAATCTCCTTCTTCTTTAAACCATTGAAGCAAGGTGCCGATCTCCATCGTACTGCTCAGCTTCGGCATAAATATCTCTTTTGGCATGATCTTCTCCCCTTTATTTAAGAGCGCACGAGCTCTTTTGCTGCTTCAATAATATCTGGTACTTGTGGAATGACCGCTTTTTCCAGCGTTGGATTATAAGGTATTGGTACCGGAAGACCGCCAAGTCGTTTAATAGGTGCATCTAAATAGTCGAAGGCGTCACTTTCCGCTATCATACTCGCAATCTCTCCGCCGTAGCCACCTCGTTTCACTGCCTCATGAACCACGATACATTTGCCCGTTTTCTTCACAGATTCGATAATCGTTTCTTCATCTAAAGGGACGAGTGTTCTTGGGTCGATGATTTCGACATCGATTCCTTCTGCTTCTAATTCCTTCGCCGCTTCCAAAGCTTTGTGCACCATAATGGCTGTTGCGACAATCGTGACATCCTTTCCGCTTCTCTTCACATCCGCTTTCCCTAAAGGAATCGAATACTGCTCCTCTGGCACTTCGCTGATTGTTTTATATAAAAGCTTATGTTCATAGAAAATGACAGGATTGTCATCATCCATAGCCGCTTTTAAAAGTCCCTTTGCATCATAAGCCGTTGAAGGCTGGACAACCTTTAGTCCTGGGATATGAGCCATCCACGCTTCTAAACTTTGTGAGTGCTGCGCTGCGGCACCTGTTCCAGAGCCTGCTGGTGTTCTCACAACAAGCGGCACCTTCCCTTTTCCGCCAAACATGTAACGTGTTTTGGCTGCTTGGTTGACAAGCTGATCCATTGCGATCGTAATAAAGTCAGAGAATTGAAGTTCTAAAATTGGACGCATGCCTGTCAAAGCAGCTCCGACTGCGCCCCCTGCGATGGCAGCCTCTGAAATTGGTGTATTGCGTACGCGCTCTGGACCAAATTCTTCAATCATGCCGCGCGTGACGCCAAATGCGCCACCGTATACGCCGATATCCTCACCTAAAATGAAAACATCCTGGTTTTCTCTCATTTCCTGACTCATAGCTTCTCGAACGGCTTCTAAATATGAAATCTCTCTCACTGTTGTTTTTGTCACGTGATTCCCCTCCTAATTAGGCGTATACATCCTCTAATAGTGTGTCAATTGACGGTTCTTTACTGTTTTTCGCAAATTCAACAGATGCCTCAATCTCCTGCTTCGCTTCTTCTTGTAAAATAGCAGCCTGTTCTTCTGTCAAAACATTGAGATCAATCAAGAGAGACTTAAAGCGTTTAATTCCATCTTTTTGTCTCCATTCTGTCTCTTCTTCACGTGTACGGTATTTTTTCGCATCACTCTTTGAGTGACCCTTCCAGCGATACGTTTTCATTTCAATAAGTGATGGCCCTTCTCCAGCTCTTGCACGGCTTACCGCTTCATCCACTGTATTCATGATCTCGACCATGTCATTTCCATCGACCGTTTTTCCTGGCATTCCGTAGCTCACGGCTCTTGTTGAAATGTCTTCGATTTTGATCATTTCTTTCACTGGGCCAGACATGCCGTATTGGTTGTTTTCACAAATGAACACAACAGGTAAATCCCAAATAGATGCAAGGTTTAGCGCTTCATGGAAGCTGCCTTCATTTGTCGCACCATCTCCGAAGAAACAAAGGACAACAAAGCCTTCCTGCTTCATTTTAGAAGTGAGCGCTGCGCCCGTTGCAAGCGGAATTCCTCCGCCAACAATTCCATTTGCCCCAAGGTTTCCTTTTTCTAAGTCGGCAATATGCATTGAGCCGCCTTTTCCTTTGCAATAGCCGGTTTCACGTCCAAACAGCTCAGCCATCATTTTATTGACCTCTGCACCTTTTGCAATACAGTGACCATGTCCGCGGTGTGTGCTAACAATCTTATCTTCATCCTTTAACACAGCAATAGATCCAACTGCCGACGCTTCCTGTCCAACACATAAATGGGTTGTTCCGTGGATTAATCCTTTTGCAAAAAACTGATCGACCTTCTCATCAAAATATCTCACTAACCACATTTGTTTATATAAATCTGTTAATTTCTCATGACTAATCTGTTCAGGCAAAGTGATTTGTTTTTGCATTTCTTCTCTCCCCTTTACATTTGTTCTTATATGTTACATTTGTAATTATCATACGTTTAACTCTCATTGAAGTCAAGCATTTCCGTTTATTTTTTAAGCGTTTTCACCATTTGTCAGAAAAAAAAGAGAAAGACAAAGCCCTTTCCCAAAGACCTTCTCTTTCTCTCCATCTCGTGCATTCTCATTCATCAGGATACATCATGATTTTGACGCTCTCACCTTCTGGATGCCTTGCACATTCTATCGCCTGCAGCAGCTGACTTAACGGATAACGGTGCGTCACCATCTTTTCTGTTTGAACCACCTTCGCCCTCAGCAACTCAAGCGCTTCACGATAGTGATATGGGTGCGAAGAATAAGCTCCCACTACTTTCACTTCATCATGGAAAAACCGCTCAGCCGGAATGGAGACATCCCCCTTCGGAAAATGAGCAAACACTAAAATCGTCCCGCCTCGCGCTACAGCTTGAAACGCCTCTTTTAAGAGTGCACTGCTCCCAACAGAAATGATCACAAGATCTGCTCCCTTTCCATCGGTTTCTTTCATGACCCGGTTTTCTACTGGATCAGATGCTGGGTGAAAAGCGACGTCTGCACCTAAATTTCTCGCTTGGAGCAGCCGGTTTTCATTCACATCCGTGATCATCACTTTTCCAGCCAAATAATATTTGGCGAGCTGTAATTGGATACAGCCAATTTGCCCCGCTCCAAGAATCAAGACAGAATCTCCTGGATGAACAGGCGCTCGTTCAAATCCGTGCAGACAACAGGCGACCGGTTCGACCATCGCCCCTTGTTCATATGAAACATCATGCGGGAGCTTGCCCATTGTATGCTTGACATGTAAAGCAGGAACACGAATATATTCTGAAAACCCGCCCGGCTCTACATTTGTTGCTGCAAATTGCGGGCACATGGTATAAAACCCTTTTTGACAAAAGTCACAGGTGAAGCAAGGGACATGATGCGCTACATACACCCTGTCTCCCTTTTGAACATGTGTGACGTGACGGCCCGTTTCGACAATATCACCAGCAATTTCATGTCCCAGCACCGTCCCAGGAGGTACCGTCTCATGTGTCGCTTTGTAAATGTCCGTCCCGCATAAGCCGCACGCACGCATCCTTAACAACACTTCATCATCATCAATGACAGGCCGCTTCCGCTCCTCATAACGAATGTCCTCTGAAGAATAAAAGACAGCTGATTTCATATTGCTGCATCCTCCTTTTCATCGCACTTCGCAAAATCCTGTAAGGTTTCAACAAGCTGCTTGTATTCACTCATCTCACTTGAAATCCAGTAGCGTCCGCCGAATATTCGCGCCGGTCCCACTCTGACATAGACTTTCCCAATATGCGGATATGGCTTTAAAAACAGTTTTCCTTTAATATCGGAAACAGCATATGTGTGCCATCTGCCAAAAGCACCTATTTTCAGCTCATCTTCACTAATGATGACATTCGTTGGCTGATTCAGTCCCGTGATGCTAGAGAGCATGAGGATCGGCAGCGTATAAACACCTAACACAGCTAATGGTTCAGGTCCTGATGACAATAACGTATAAAGAGACCACAGAAAAAACAGACATATTAACAAAGCCGGAAGAAAAATAGAAAACATCGCAGACGTACGGCTGTAAGCATGCTGCTGCATGAGCGCTCCTCCTTTCAAATGACATGGAAGGAGCCATGACAGCTCCTCCACGTACACATCGTTTACTTAATATGATCGATAATTTTTTCAATATCTTCTTCAATGCCAAATCCGGTTAAAAAGGATAACGTTTGAATCACAGGCGTCCCTTTTGTATCACTCACAGGCGTTGTCGTCACTATTAAATCAGCGCCCTCCGCTTTTTGCGGAACCTCAGATGCCTTACATTGTTCAACGACGACATCGTACCCTTTTTCCTTTAACGTCTCTTCTACCTTTTTCGCCACCACCGTTGACGTCGCAACTGCTGTTCCGCACGATACCAATATTTTTTTAGCCATCAGAATCCCTCCAGCTCGTTTATTGTTCTTTCTGATCTAAACCCATTTCTTTTGCATACTGCTTTTTAATATCATTTCGCACCCAGTACCAAAGAAGCGCATAAGCCAGTGCACTAATAATCGCTGCAATGAAGTAAGGGTTGCTCGGATCAAGAAGTCTCACCATGATCCAAGGAATGACGTGAGAACCGAGATCAATACCAGAAATCATGTTGGCCCCTTCTGGGAAATCAAAACCGACGGCTTTCCCCATTGTTGTCGCAAGTGGTGCGAGATTCGTTGCGATAAAGAAGACGATCATCAATGTAAAAATACTGTTAATGAGACCGCGAATAATATTTCCACGAGCGGCTGCTACTGCCCATACAACTGTAAATGGCAGAACCGATAAGTCGGCAAACGGCAGCATACCATTGTAAGGAAGCAC
Source organism: Bacillus xiamenensis (assembly GCF_000300535.1). Taxonomy (GTDB): domain Bacteria; phylum Bacillota; class Bacilli; order Bacillales; family Bacillaceae; genus Bacillus; species Bacillus xiamenensis. The sequence goes on along the minus strand of NZ_AMSH01000031.1, from coordinate 25,485 downwards.
AACTGCGAGCAAAATGGTGATCGGCACCATCAACAGAGCGACAGCCATATTGGCTGGATGACCAATGACAATCGCTGTATCTAAGCCAATATAGACGTTTTTCCCAGGGAAACGCTTTTGAATATAAGAACGAGCGCCCTCCGAGATTGGAATGAGTCCTTCCATTAATAAAGCAACCATTCTTGGCATTAACACAAGAACTGCCGCCATTTGAATCCCAAGGGTCATGACACCTTTCGCGTCATAGCCGCCAAGAAGACCAATAATGATACCAAGTATAAGACCCATCACAAGCGGTTCACCAAAAATACCAAAGTTTTTTTTCAATGTTTCTGGATCAGCATGAATTTTGTTTAAACCAGGGATTTTATCAATGACGCGGTTTGACGCATACATAAGCGGCGCGAAGTTGACCGTTTCAGCATGAGCCATGGATACACCTTTTAAGCCGAAATGGTGTTCAATTGTCGGCGCCGTCCAGTCGGCTAATTTAAGCGTTATCGCAGAGACGATCAAGCCAACGGCAAGGGCCAAGAACATATTATGATAAGCATAGTAAGTAACAGAGGCTGCGAAAATCAAATGCCAGAAATTCCAAATATCCACATTCAGTGTTTTCGTAAAATTAACGGACAACAAGATGACATTTAATAAAAGCACAAGAGGAATCATCAAAGGAGCAACAGGTGTACCAAATGAAATGGCGGCCCCAATCGGCCAGCCAACATCCAAAATATCGAGCTTTAACCCAAGAGAGTTGACCATGGCTTTTGCTGCTGGTCCAAGACCGCTCACAAGTAAATTAATGACAAGATTGACACCGACAAAGCCAATTCCAATTGTAATACCTGCTCGGAAGGATTTTTTAAAGCCTTGCCTTAAAATCACACCGAAAATCGTCATAATAATTGGGAGCATAATAGTTGGTCCAAGGTCTAATATAAAATCGACGGCTTGCTTGATCATACATCCACCTCCTGAATTTTTCAGATAAAGCGCTTACATTTTTCTATTGATTTAATTCTTGTTGAAGTAAATCAACGGCTTCTTCATACGATGTCAGATGAGAAAGCCTGCTCATCACTTCTTCCTTGCGAAAAAGTGTCATGAGTTTCTCCAACATCACAAGCTGCTTACTAGGTTCAGAGATTGCAAGGACGAATACTATTTTGGCTTGGACTGTCTCATCAGGGCTTCCCATCTTATGAAAAATGACAGGTTCCTTTAAAGTCGCAACACTGATCGCCGGTTTGTGCACATGTTCAGGGTCTGTATGGGGAATTGCCACGCCAAAGGTCGCAAGGGGCAGGCCAGTAGGATATGTTTTTTCTCTTTCTAGCACTGCTGGTAAAAAGCTTGATTTAATATATCCTTCAGCTTCTAACCGTTTTGCTAAATATGTGGTCACCTCCTCTCTAGACGACGCTTCGTACTGCAGCTCAATCAGCTGCTTATCTAACTCAAATAAGCTGTTCAAACAACCACCTCTTTCATTTGGTATGATCATGAACACATGTAACAAACAGAAAGAACATTTTAAAACAGAACCTTTTTTAAAGCACTTACAAATATATGTTATTTAAAATGTTCAACGCTGTTACCTTTGTAAAGATATTATAATATTCGAAATTATAAGTCAATGTTCCTAGGAAAATTTTTATAAAAAAAGACGCAGACATGGCTGCATCCTCTTCTTCAAATCTTCTAATCCTCCTGTTAAATATGGCTTCCAATATCTAAAAATTCAGATACAAAAAGGTTGTCTGTCTGCTCAGCCATTTCTTGCTTTGTGCCGATCTTTTCAATTCTGCCTTCATTCATTACTACAACACGATCAGCAATATCAAACGCCTCCTCTTGATCATGTGTGACAAAAATCGTGGTCATTTGAAATTCTTGATGAACTTTTTTCAGCCAATGTCTCAATTCTTTTCTTACCTTTGTATCCAAGGCGCCAAAAGGTTCATCTAATAGAAGGGCCTTCGGTTTGACGGCAAGTGCACGCGCGAGTGCTACACGCTGCTTCTGTCCGCCTGATAGCTGCTCTGGATAACGGTGCTCATACTGCGTTAACTGAACGACTTTCAGAAGCTCTTGCACCCGCTCTTTGATGTCTTTTTTAGACAGCCTTTCTCCTCTAGGCTTCACCTTAAGACCATATGCAACATTATCAAATACCGTCATATTTCGAAAAAGAGCATATTGCTGAAACACAAACCCGATCTGCCGCTTCCGTACTGGAATATGTGTATAATCCTGTTCTCCAAATAAAATCTGTCCGTTATTTGCATAATCAAGGCCTGCAATAATTCTTAATAAAGTCGTCTTACCTGATCCCGATGGTCCTAATAAAGAAATCAATTCGCCACTTCCGATTGATAAGTCTACGTCTTGCAGGACCTTCGTTTGACCAAACCGTTTTGAAATTTGTTTCGCTGTAATCCCCAAGGCTAATCCCTCCATTTATTTTGAACGCTTGCCAAGCCGGTGATCCATCTGCTGAATGATTTGTTTGATGATTAATGTGATGACCGCCACAAACGCCATGAGCGAAGCTACGGCAAAAGCAGCTTGAAATTGATACTCGTTGTATAAAATTTCTATATGAAGCGGCATCGTATTCGTCATCCCGCGAATATGACCTGAAACAACCGACACTGCACCAAACTCACCAATTGCCCTTGCCCCTGCTAAAATGACGCCATAAAAAAGGGCCCATTTGATATTCGGAAGTGTCACAAGAAAAAAGGTCTTCCACCCGTTCGCACCAAGCGTAAGCGATGCTTCCTCCTCATGAATGCCTTCCGTTTGCATAAACGGAATTAACTCTCTTGCAATAAAAGGAAATGTGACAAAGATGGTCGCAAGAATCATGCCTGGCACAGAGTAAATCACTTTCCATCCGTTTGCTAAAAGCCATGGTCCTAACAGTCCATTCGAACCAAATAAAAGCACAAATACAAGTCCGGCAATAACAGGTGATACAGCAAACGGGAGGTCGATCACAGTCGTTAACAGCCGTTTTCCGCGAAAGTTAAATTTTGTGATGAGCCATGCAGCACTAACCCCAAAAATGATTTGAAGCGGCAAGGTGACGACCACAATGAAGACCGTCAATTTAATGGCTGCGAGTGTATCTGGATGTGAAATGGCAAAAAGATAAGAATTCCAGCCTTTCTCAAAAGCCTTTGAAAACACGGCAATCAGCGGCATGAGTAAAAACAACAGCAAAAAGGCATACACAATGGCAACAAAAATGATCTTCACCGCTTTTGATTCGGTCACAGGGCTTTTAAATTTGATGTGTTGCTGTTTACTAAGCTCTCTCTCCAATCAACTCACCTCACTTCCACTTGTTTTTTCCGCTCTACATACCACTGCACACCATGAATCAATAACAGGATGAAAAAAGATAGGAGCAGCATCAAACAAGCAATCGCTGCTGCACCATGGTAATCATACTGCTCAAGCTTTGACATGATCATCAGTGGTGTAATTTCAGTCTTAAACGGAATATTTCCAGCAATAAACACAACGGAGCCATATTCACCGAGGGCTCTTGCAAATGCAAGAGAAAATCCTGTCATCACCGCTGGAAACAATGCCGGCAAAAGTATATGAAAAAAGGTCTGTTTCCTTGTTGCACCAAGAATGGCCGCAGCCTCTTCCACCTCCTGCTGAAGCCCCTCTATGACCGGCTGAACCGTTCTAATGACAAATGGAATGCCAATAAAAATTAGTGCCAAAATAATCCCCAAAGGGGTGTACGCCACCTTCATATGCAAAAATTGACCGATCCACCCATTCGGAGAATAAAGAGTTGTCAGAGCAATACCAGCAACTGCCGTTGGTAGTGCAAACGGCAAGTCAATGAGTGCATCCAAAATTTTCTTTCCTGGAAACGAGTACCGCGCGAGAACCCATGCGATCAGTACACCGAATCCTGCATTGATGAGTGCAGCTGCAAAAGAAGTCGTAACCGTCAGCTGCAGTGACTTTAGCACCCGCGCATCACTAAAGACGTTCCAAATGCCTTCTGCTCCTAATGAAGCCGTCCAAATAAATACCATAGATAAAGGAATCACGACAATCGCACTTACATAGACAAGTGTCACCCCGAGACTCAGCCCGAATCCAGGCAATACACGTTTTCTTTTATTGGCGGCAGCATGTGCTTTCTTCATCACGTCGCCCCCTATTTTTGTCCGCTATATATTTGATCAAATAATCCGCCATCATCAAAAAATCTTTTCTGCGCCTTTCGCCAACCGCCAAAGGCTTCATCAATTGTCACCATATCAATCTCTTTAAACTGGTCTTTATATTTGTTTAACACTTCTTGATTTCTAGGCCGGTAATAGTTTTTCGCTGCAATTTCCTGCCCTTTTTTAGAATACAAATAATCCAGATAAGCCTTTGCCACTTTCTCAGTTCCTTTTCGTTTCACATTTTGATCGACAACAGCAACGGGCGGCTCTGCTAGAATACTAATGGAAGGACTGACAATCTCAAATTTGTCTTTGCCTAATTCATGCAGCGTCAAATACGCTTCATTTTCCCATGCAATTAACACATCACCAAGGCCGCGTTCAACAAAGGTAGTGGTGGCTCCACGGGCACCTGAATCAAGGACCTCAACATGTTCATATAACTTTTTCACAAAATCCTTTGTTTTTTCTTCATCTCCATGAAAGGTTTTATCTGCATATGCCCATGCGGCTAAATAATTCCATCTTGCACCGCCTGACGTTTTTGGATTAGGCGTAATAATGGACACGCCTGGCTTAATTAAGTCATCCCAGTCTTTGATGTTCTTTGGATTCCCTTTTTTCACAAGAAATACAATGGTAGACGTATAGGGTGTAGACTGGTTTGGAAATTCCTTTTGCCAATCCTTTGAAAGCAGTCCACGATCTGCAATCGCATCAATGTCATACCCAAGAGCAAGTGTGGCCACATCTGCCTCCAGTCCATCAATAATGGATCTCCCCTGCTTACCTGATCCTCCGTGAGACTGCTGAATCGTCACATCCTCACCGGTTTTGTCCTTCCAATAAGTCTGAAATGCTTGATTGTATTCTTGATACAATTCACGTGTAGGATCATATGACACATTTAACAGCTCAATCTTTCCCTTTTGATTTGAGGCTTCATTTGCATTTGAGCATGCAGCACTCGTGATGATGAATAGGGTGGTCACGATAAAGACCCATTTCCACTTTTTCACGTTATCCCTCTCCCCTTCAAATAATGTGACACCAACCTTGCCGTTTTAAGTTCCATACGCAAAAAAGGCCCTCAGCAATTGAAGAACATAGTAGTCCTGTACTTCAATGCCAAGAGCCTTCGGTTGTCCGATCAGCTATGTATGATTGATGTTAGTCTATATATTATTCAAACTATTCACAGGTGTCAACTGTGTTTTTTTTTTATTCAAGCAAAAAGAAACGCCCTCATCATGAGGCGCTTCTTTTCCCGGGAAATGTTATTGATCTGCAGACAGCTTTAAATTGACACCAACAGCGGTTCCGTTTCTCGTTGAGTCAGCTACTCCAGTAAATGTACCTGCTTTTCGATCAATCAGTAAAGCTTGCACATTTCCTATATCAATAGGTGAACTGCCAAACTGATGACCCAAATCATTTAGCTTTGTTCTCACATCGAGAGGGACACCTACTTCATACCGGTAAGAAGTTAAGCTGTTTGTATAAATTCTTGGCTCTTCCACCGCATCCTGAAGCTCCATGTCATATTCAAGCAAATTCAGGATGGTTTGTGAAACAGAAGCAATAATGGTAGTTCCTCCAGGTGATCCAACAGTCATAACAGGCTCTCCATCTTTAAATATGATCGTCGGTGTCATACTTGATAATGGTCGTTTATTCGGCTGCACTTCATTTGCGCCGCCAGGTCTTGCATCAAAATCAGTTAGTTCATTGTTTAAGAAAAATCCATACTCTGGGACGAGAATCCCTGTACCAAATAACTGTTCAATGGTTGTTGTGAATGACACAACATTTCCCCACTGATCTGCAACAGTAAAATGGGTCGTCTCACCAATGGTTTTATCTTCTGGCTGAGGAACAATTGGGGATGGATTTTTTTCATCCTCATATGCCCAAGGATCTCCTTCTTTCGGGTCGCGATTCATTTGATCTAATTGAATGAGAGAGGCTCTTTCTGAAATGTAGTCGTCGTCTAATAGTCCTTTTAGTGGAACATCTACGAATTCGGGGTCGCCGGCATATGCCGCGCGGTCAGCATAGGAGAGGTGCATCGTTTCAGCAAGCAGATGATATTTTTCGAATGATTTGGGGTCATACTGAGATAGGTTAAAGTGGTCAAGTATTTTGAGTATTTGTAGCATAAACACCCCGCCCGAGCTTGGTGGAGGCATGCTTGCAAGCTGGTATCCTTTATAGTCTCCCCAGATTGGCTTGTCAGTCTCGACCTCATAACGTTTGATGTCTTGTGAAGTCATCGTACCACCAAAATCTTGAACTGTATGTGCAAGTGCTTTTGCTACTTTTCCTTCATAAAACGCTTTGCTTCCTTTTTTCGCAATGAGTTTAAATGTTTTTGCAAGACCTGGCTGGACAAGCAGGTCTCCTTCTTCGAGCGGCTGATCATTTGGAAGGAAAATTGGCGCTGCGGCCGTTTTTTTCAATTTCCCTTGGTGATCATCAATCGCTTTTGCCAGGACAGAATCAATTTCAAATCCATCCTCTGCAAGCTGAATGGAAGGCTCAATCAATTCCTTCATAGAACGAGTACCCCACTTATCTAAAGCCGCTTCGAGACCTTTTACTGTCCCAGGAACACCAACAGCATTCCCATGTGTGGACCGCTCAGCAAATGGAATCACTTTCCCTTCATCTGTTAAAAACATGTCAGGTGTTGCGCCCTGTGGTGCTCGTTCTCTACTATTGATGATGGATGTTTCTTTTGTCTTACCATCATACACCATCATAAATCCTCCGCCGCCAATTCCAGACATCATTGGCTCTGTGACGTTCAGTGCATATTGGATGGCTACTGCAGCATCCACTGCGTTCCCACCTTTTTTCAACACATCAGCACCAATTTCCGATGCCAGCGGATGAGCAGTAGCCACCATTCCATCTTTACCAACAGCTACTTTATTCCCATGAGTTTCATTTGCAGTGACTTGGCTGACCGGCAGGAAAAACGAGAAAACAAACAGACATATGGACAAAACAGTTAGAGAAATGCGTTTCATGAACAACACCCCTTCCATATTCTTACTTTGACCTTACCGACTTCTCGACATGAATACAATAGATTATTCTAAAATTTCAAAAATTTTCATCCTATCATCCTATATTCGCTAAACGAAATACATTTTTCCAAATCATATGGCATGCGCAATATGTAGGAATAAAGGCATATCATTTCCAATCGTGAAACTCCACGATATAATAATCTCATCACAAAGGGGGAAAAAGAATGAACCACAAAAGCACATTATTTTGGGAGTCTTATTGGGAAGAAAAATCAGGAAAAGCCCCTGATCACGCCTCTGTTTCCGCTTGGGCATTTGGCGCAGATCCAGATCACTTGCTTAAGCTTGTACAGCAAGGGAAAAAAACAGCCACTTGTTCAGGACATATTTTTTACGAAAAAGAGCAGGAGCCGCTCCCACAGGCTGGACAATACGCAATCATTCTCGACAGTCAGGAAGAACCAAAAGCCATCATCGAGATCACAGCTGTAGATGTGATGCCAATGAACAAAGTCCCTGAATCATTCGCAAGAGCAGAAGGTGAAGGGGATCTATCCTATGACTATTGGTACAGAGTCCATAAAGAATTCTTCACAGAAGCACTTAAACCGTATGAATTAGATTTTCAAGAGGATATGCTGCTTGTTTGCGAACGTTTCAAATTGATTTATTCAGCTTCGTAACGCTTTAAGCGGCGCCGAATACAAGCCACCTTTTTCCCTTTTTGAAAAAGGTGTGTTGAGATGTCATCTTTAGGTCAGAATAAGATCAAATAGAAAAAGTGAAGAAATTTTCGACTACACCTGTTTTTTTTCGACAAAAGAATATATAATTATTTGATGTGTGCATTGTCTCATTTATACAATGGAGGGTTTTTACATGTTAAAAAGGAAAAAAGATAAGTTTTCCGTCTTGTTAACGGAAATTGCTAAAAATTTAGATGAAACTGCTGAGTATTTTGTTAGCTATAAAGTAACAAATCAAACCACTCTGAAAGAATTTTCTGACACATTGAAGGAATATGAGACAAAAGGTGATCATCATGTTCATACCATGATTAAAGAGCTGAACAAAGCCTTTATTACACCGATTGAACGTGAAGACATTCTTCAATTGACGAATAGTCTCGATGATGTTTTAGATGGAATTGAGCATTTTTCAGCAACATTAGAAATTTATTCAATTACAAGCTCTGACGAACATATCGACAAATTCAGCCACTACATCAGAGAATGCGCGAAAGAAATTTTAACCACAATTGAATTACTGGCTGATAATCGCTTGAAAGATATTCATCCGCACGCAATCAAGATCAAAGAGATTGAACATAATTGTGACAATCTTCATCGTAAATCACTAAAGAACTTGTTTGGAAAAGAAACAGATCCAATTAAGGTCATTCAATACAAAGAAATATACGAAACACTTGAAGAAATCGCTGATTCCTGTCAAAGTGTTGCCAACAATCTAGAAACAATCATTATGAAGAATGCGTAACGGGGTTAGTTAAACATGGACATTTTACTTATCCTCACCATACTTATTGTTATTTGTGCACTTGCTTTTGATTTCATTAACGGATTCCACGATACAGCAAATGCCATTGCTACTTCTGTTTCAACGAAGGCTTTAAAGCCTAGACATGCTATTATCATGGCAGCGTTCATGAACTTCATAGGAGCAATGACATTTACAGGTGTGGCAAAGTCCATTACAAAGGACATCGCAGATCCATTTACACTTCAAAACGGTTCTGTTGTCATTTTGGCTGCTTTAATCGCGGCCATTACTTGGAACTTGCTTACTTGGTATTACGGGATTCCGAGTAGTTCTTCACACGCACTGATCGGTTCAATTGCGGGGGCCGTTATTGCCTCTGCAGGGTTTAGCGCTTTAAACTATTCGGGATTCATTAAAATCATTCAAGCACTTTTGCTTTCACCTATCCTGGCTTTTGTATTGGGATATATCGTGTATACCATTATTAAAATCATATTCAGAGACAACAATCTTGCAAAAACAAATAAACAATTCCGACGTGTTCAAATTTTAACTGCTGCACTTCAATCGTATACCCATGGTACAAACGATGCGCAAAAAGCAATGGGGATTATCACGATGGCTTTAATTGCAGCTAATCTTCATACAACAGACGACATTCCATTCTGGGTACAATTCTCTTGTGCACTTGCAATGGGACTTGGTACTTCTGTTGGCGGCTGGAAGATTATAAAAACAGTCGGCGGAAAAATCATGAAAATTCGTCCAGTAAACGGAGTATCAGCGGACTTAACTGGTGCAGCGATTATTTTCGGTGCAACGTTTATCCATTTACCAGTTAGTACAACACACGTTATCTCCTCTTCTATTCTAGGCGTAGGTTCTGCGCACAGAGTAAAAGGTGTGAACTGGGGTACAGCAAAACGTATGCTTGTCACCTGGGTCATTACTTTACCGATTTCAGGGACACTAGGTGCTCTTGTATACTTTGTATTAAACGCGATTCTCTAATGTAAATGTCAAAGACCTGTCTAACAGGTCTTTTTTTATTTGTCTGCTCCTTTTCTGATAGACAGTTTTTTCATGAAGCAGGTTTTCCAAACATATCCATAGAAGTAAATAAGTATTCATCTGTCTATGGGAGAGAAGAACATGCTATTATTTTTTCAATTAACTGTTTGGTTATTGCTTGGTGCTCTTGCTGTGTATGTATTTGCGGTATGGCGCTTTGAGCAAAAAGTAAAAGAAAAGATGTTTGCCATTCGTAAAACGTGGTATTGGATTTATGTAGCGGGTGCCGTTGTGTACTGGACGAATGACCCTTCTTCAATCTTCACCGATTGGATGCATTACCTGATTATTGCTGTTTTTTTCGCATTAACTGATGCCTTCATTTTCCTCAGCTCTTATATTAAAAAACTCGGAAATCATGAACTTGAGACGGACACTCATCAACTCCTTGAACAAAATAACGATCTTCTTCATTCTTACCTTAATAAACTAAAAACGTACCAATACCTATTGAAAAACGAACCGATCCATGTATATTATGGAAGTATAGAAGCATATATAGAGGGAATTGAACGACTGATCTATTCTTTTGCAGAAAAAATGAATATCCAAGCCGTTCTTTGTCCATATAATACGCAGGAGCAAAAGGATGACCTGCTGAGGACACTTGATCAAAGAGCGCTCATTCAAGCAAAGCTTGACAGGCAGGAAGTATATTACGATGATTTTGGCAAATTGGTGCTCATCCCTTTTTCAGTAGCAGATGCACACTATGTGATTAAGCTGACCTCTGAGGAGATTGTCACTGAGTTCGACTATTTATTAATGACTTCACTTACAACGATTTATGACCTAATCTTGCCTGACGAAGAGGAAGGTGATGAAGATGGACCACGCACTTCAAGGGGATAATAACAATCGCAAGAAAAACCCTTTTAAGATTTTAAAGAAGAAGCGCCATATTAGTATGGCTGATTACAAGGTAAGTCCCCATACTGAGCGTATTTTCAAAAAGAATGAACAGCTCTTAGATGAGTATAAAAATAAAAAAGCTTGATCACACTAAAGGACGCGGAACTTCATCCGCGTCCTAATTCCATTTTCACATCTACTTGCATACAATAAAATCAACTGCTGCAACGATTGAGGTGCCAACATGAAAAAGAAAATCAAACAATTGAGATATGTTCAGTTTGCTGAATTTCAGCCATCCCCCTACGTCAGCCGATTACATGAAAAAAGTGAAGCCGTTATTCAAGCAGCCAAAAAGAAAAACTCACTGATTTAACAGTTTAAGCAGCTTCTCCTTTGTTTTTGGGCCGTATACCCCATCACTTGTCAGACCATTCACCAGCTGAAAACGCGCGACGGCATTGGCTGTTTTTTCCCCATAAACGCCATCAATTCCTTTATCTACAGCTGTTTTATCAGGATAAAAGTACAAAGCAGCCAGCGCTTTTTGGACGAGACGTACATGCTCCCCCTTCGTCAGAGGCGATGTTACCTTTAACACCCCATCCGGCAGTTCGTACGTAAGCTTTTCCTCTGTTCGATAAATGTTGAGAACCTGTCCAACTCGAATCATGTTCGGATCACTAATGTTATTCCATTTCTGCAAATCACTAACCGTGACACCATGTGCTTTTGCAATACTCGTTAACGTATCTCCGCTTTTGACGACATACGTCAAGACCGTCTCCGGATCACCTGCAGTCTCGATTCCTTTTTTAAATTCATCCCATGTAGCCAGCAGCAGGCGTGGACATGTTTTTCCTGACCAATGCTGATGCGTGACCACATTGGCTAGTGGAATATGATGTTCTTTTAATAGCTTTTGAATGAGCCATTGGGCATGTTTGACAGCTTGCTGAAAGTTTCCATCTTCATTTTCACAAATTTCAATTCCAATAGATTTCCGATTACCATCTCCATGTCCATCCCCAGCATGCCAGCCATTTTCATTTAAAGGCAGATGTTGAAAAATTTCATGGTCATCCACTGTAAAATGCCAGCTCACCTCTGTCGTTGAACGCTTGACATATGCCGCATGACTTTTTGCGTCAGCCCCCTTTGATGTATTGGCTGTGTTATGCACAGTCACATACACCGGTGTCATGGCGTATCCTGGACGATTTCCGTTTCCAACTGGAATAAAATCTTGATAAATTTGTACCATGCTTTGCACTCCTTTTTGCTAAATTGATGTTTGATCTTGCTCATCAATCGGTGGCAAACGTAAGACAAATTTGTTTGTTTTCGTGAAAAGTCTATGGTAAAATTTGAATTCAATCGACGTTTTATCACAGCAGAGAACAAAAAAACAGGAAATACTTCCAATTCTCCTTGATTTTATGTTAAAATTGTTAAAAACAAGCCGATATAAAAAGTAAGCGATAGCTTTATTAGCCATTTAGTCCTATATGGACTTTTCTTTTACGGCAAAAATAGAACATACGTTTGTATGGAGGTTTTGAAATGACTTATTTTTTAACCCATTTAGAAGAAGATATTAAACGGTTATACGCTCAACTGCAAATAAGCGGTCCTGCCTATGTAGACATGCATAGGATCGCAGCTGAATTTCATGTATGGGTACACTACGAGGATACTGGCAGCATGATGGTCAAACATCAAGGTCTCTACAGTATTATTTTAAACAGAGCCTTATCACCAGAAGAACAGTGGCAGGATTTTGCCCATGAGCTTTGTCATGTGCTGAAGCATGTAGGCAATCATTTTAACATGCACAAACTCTTTCGAGAGTTGCAAGAGTTTCAAGCAAAACAATTCATGTATCATTTTTGTGTTCCCACTTTTATGCTACTGCAAATGACGCTTCCCAACCTAAGGCAGCAAGCCATTTTACAAATTGCTCAAACATTTCATGTCACGTGGGCTTTTGCTGAAAAACGGCTTGCCCTATTTGAACAGCGAAGAGCAGGCATTCGATTTCAAAAAGAATTTACTTCTTATTTAATGAGAGCGGACAATGTCGCAGAAAAAGAAATCGTGTATCAAACAAAGGAGGCAGCACACGAGACATCAGAGGTTTATTCATAGAGGCGCAGCACTTGTTTCAGTACACTTGTGTATTGATAAAATTGTTCGTTTTGTGTATCGCGCCGACGACTCCTTCTAAAGTCTTGAAAGAATGCTCTTCTCTGAGCTTGGCTGATTTCAATTTGTACGCTTTTTCCTGTGAGGCATTGATTATTAATATTTTGCGGATGAGTTCCAGAAAAACGATCAGATTCAGATAAAAGCAATGCATGAAAGCCATTTTCTGTGAGACGCCTCACAGTTTCCGCAGCTTTTTCTCTGTCAGTACCGCCAACTAATGTTTGAAGCACGTCTGTTTCTCCATAGCCGTGGAGCGCAAACGTATAATGGTGTGTATGCACGTGTGAAAGACAAATCGGCTCATCAAAACGAGTGCTCGTAATATGAAGGACATGATTGCCTTTCACTTTAAGACCCTCGAATAAATACATAGAATAATCACTTGCTAATTCGTATATGAGCTCACTCACACCAGATTCAATTCCTCCGGCATGAGGTGACAAGACCAGAAGCTGGTCCCCCTTCCGTTCATGAAGAATCTGATAATCCACCCCTTTTCTTTCATGAGCGGAAAGCTCTTCATAATTTTGATACGTATCTATGATTTGATTCATTTCATCTGCCCCATTCCTCTATATGAGCATAAGTCTACTGATCCCAAATTCTTTTGTAAAGTGTTTTCGAAGCATCTATCCCTTATGAAAGCATCCTTAAATTTTCCTTATTTTTACGTACATGCTGTTGAATTCCGAGATAAAATAACCGATAATTAAAATGAATGGAACTTTCGGACTATATGAATCTTGTTGTATTCTCTCTCATATATTAGAAATATTGCGACCTATATCTGGAGGAATTCATGTTTAAAAAGAAAACCACCATCATCCTTATAATCTTATGTATTAGCTTCGCTGGAATCATTTACTGGAAATGCTTCTCTCTTCAAGGCGTGTCTCATGGAACATTCATCCGCTCTATGTCATCACCCGATGGAACCTATGTCATTAACACTTATCGACATAGTGGAGGAAAGCTAAAGGAGAATGCAGTAAGAGCAGAAATTGAAAACAAACGAACCCATCGCAAGAAAACAATCTACTGGAAGTACCCTGATAAAGATCCTCTTATCCAATGGAAAAATGCACAGCTAGTTCAAATTGGACATGAGTTTTTAAACGTTGTCAAAGGTGAAACATACGATTATCGCTTTGACAAGAAAAACAGAAAATAACGAGCCATCAAAAAAACGAACCCTTTATGGATTCATTTTTTACGTTGACATCACCTTTTGCATAAATTCTTTCATTTCTTTGCTAACCATAGTCAATCGATCGACAATTTCACTAAACTCCGTCACAAGTAAAGCTTGTTCTGAAGATGATCCTTTCATATGGTCCATATTCTCAAGTAATGTATGTATATTAGAGGAAATCCCTTGCAACGAGCTTTCAATGTTTTCTGTTGCAAGTGAGGTTTCACTTGATAGCTTCTGAACCTCACTTGCTACAACACTAAAACCAGCACCCTCTTTTCCTGCTCGAGCTGCCTCAATTGACGCATTCAATCCTAGCAGACTTGTTTGTTTAGAGATGCCTTTGATCATTTTTGTAATATCTGATGTCTTTTTCGAGCTTTCAAGTGTTTGCTGCGTTTGTAAGGTCATTTCCTCACTTGTAGCAGAGAGCTCCTCTGAATGCGCCGCCACCACATGTACCTTTTCTTGAATACTTTGAATGATCTCATTCAATGACTGCATATACGCTTCCAGTTCTAATTGATTTTTGAGCGGAAAACCTAAAGCAAGTGCGCCGATGACTTGTTGATTTTCATCAAAAATCGGCAAACCCATTGCATTTAATGGCGTCCCATACACCGATTCAGGTACAAACATACTTGATGTTTCACCTCTTAGCGCTTTTTTCATATTCTGATCATCTGGTTTAATAGGGTCTCCTGCACGTATTTGAAAATCAATATCTTTCGATGGCAAATACAGCAAAAATTTCTCTCGATCAATGATACCAATCGTCACTTCATTCTTTAATATTTTCATCATATATGGTGCTGCTGTTACAATGCTCTGTAGTATATCCACTCTACCTACCCCCTTACTATTTTTATCGGTCTTTACTCTTAATTTAATCACTGTTTTTTAAAAAAATTTCATATTTACGAGTAAAAAGTATGTCATTTCCTTTCTGTATTCAAAAAAACGCAAATTTGCTATAATTAAAGAATCAACATATGATGAAATGGTCATGTAACCATTTTACGTATTCATTGGAGGCGCATGTTGTGACACAATCCATGAAGTATGAGCGGGCAATTGTCATTGGTGGAGGCATGACAGGAATGCTCGCTGCGAAGGTTTTATCAACGTTTTATGTTCAAGTATTGATCATTGAAAAGGATGAACTGCCAGACTCTCCTGAGAATCGTCATGGCACCCCTCAAGCCTTTCATCCACATAGAATGCTGCCATTAGGCAAGCAAATATTTGAACGCTTATTTCCCGGTTATACAAAAGAGTTACTTGAAATGGGCGGGTTCAACACACTGCATCAAACATCTCGATTTATTACTAAAAATGGAGAATTAGCGCTCACCGATACAGAAGAAACCGCTGTTACGAGACGCGCCATGTTAGAGTGGGTGCTCATGCAAAGAATGTTACGTGAGGAACGTGTTCAGTTTTTAGAAAAACATGAAGCGATCTCCCTTCAATTTGAGGAAGAAACGAATCAAGTCATAGGAATACAGGTCAAAGACCGGAGCGTAAAGCCAGGAATTATTCATGAAATGAAAGCAGACTTAGTCATAGATACGTCAGGAAGAATGTCTAAATTGCCAAAATGGTTGAAAAGCGCAGGACTGACCTTGCCGCAGACAGATGAGTTAAACGTGTCTCTTGGGTATAGCACAAGATACTACCAAATACCACCTGAGGCACCGAATCTGGAACCAATGGTCGTAGTTGGACAGCCAGATAAGCGGATTCCAACAGGACTGTTTGAACGAGTAGATCAAGATTTAGCAGCTGTTCTTCTCTCGGCAGCTGGCGGCTCACATTATCCGTCAACGGACGCGGATCAGTTTGATTTAGAGACCGCTGCACTCACCCACCCTTCTATAGCAGAAGCCATCACTCATTTAATTCCCTATACGAAGCCAAAAGGATTTAGAGTACCGGCTTGTGTGAGAAACCACTATGAACAAATGGAAGATTGGCCAAGTGGTTTATTGGTCATGGGTGATGCCTTGTGTACATTAGATCCCATTCATGGGCAGGGAATGACAAAAGCAGCGCTTGAAGCACACATACTTGAGCGTATGCTCAAACAAACACAAGAAAATAAGTCTTTTTCTTTCGAAAGAAACACTTTACAACAAATGCAACATGCCAATGAACTTGGCTGGTGGCTTTGTGCAATTGCTGATATGGCATGGGAAGGAGTCGAGTTAAAAGGAAAACCTATTCCTCATTTGACATTTGTACAAGAATTTTTAAATCATTATGTACAATATGCCATTCAAACAAAACAGCCTGAACGTCTTCAGGCATATCACAGTATGCATTCTTTCTTAATAGAACCGAGAAAAATCATCAACCTAGAGCAGCTGCAAGACATGATTCAAGCTGACGTCACTGGTGAAATCGCCCGCTGGTGGCATCAATGGGATCAAGAGAATGATGAATTCAATCGAGCTTTCTTCCATGAAGCTGTTCCTGACTTTCATTTACACCAGTTGCTGAAATCAAATTGACATAAAAAAAGCCCCCTAAAGGGCTTTTCGATTAACGTAATAATTGAAGTACGTTTTGTGGCTGTTGGTTTGCTTGAGCAAGCATGGCTTGAGACGCTTGAGAAAGAATGTTGTTCTTTGTGAACTCACTCATTTCTTTTGCCATGTCAACGTCACGAATACGAGACTCAGCAGCTGTTAAGTTTTCACCAGAAGCGCTAAGGTTGTTGATTGTGTGCTCTAGACGGTTTTGGACCGCACCAAGTGCTGAACGTTGTTTAGATACTGCTCCGATTGCAGCATCGATTTTTGCTACTTCAACGTCAAAGTCAAAACCATCTTCATTCACTTTAATATCTTTGACAGTCAATGTTTCAGCGTCCATTTTGCCGATCTTTACGTTGATATTTTGCTCAATGTTCGCTCCAATTTGGAATTGGAATCCATCCTCTACACTACCATCTAATAGATTCTTTCCGTTAAATGCTGTACGCTGAGAAATCCCATCAATTTCATCAACCAAAGCAGTAAGTTCTTCTTGAATCGCCGTTAAATCCTCAGTCTGCTGTGTACCTACGTTACCCGCTTGAACTGTCAACTCACGCATACGTTGAAGAATCGCATGAGTTTCAGTTAATGCACCTTCAGCTGTTTGAATAAGAGAAATACCATCTTGTGCGTTTTTAGATGCCATTTCTAATCCGCGGATTTGTCCACGCATTTTTTCAGAAATTGCAAGACCTGCTGCGTCATCTCCTGCACGGTTGATACGAAGTCCAGAAGAAAGCTTCTCCATGTTCTTTTGTCCTGCCCCATTGTTTGCAGACAAACGGTTTAGAGTGTTAAGTGCTGCGATATTGTGGTTAATTCTCATATTAAATGACCTCCATGTGTTTGAACCAATTAGACATCCATGTCCAAAAGTTCTGAATTAGAATTTTTTTGTAAGCCTTACAATCCATTTATCGAACCTTAATGGAATATGTTTAACAAAAAAGGGATAAATAAGGAAAAAGACTTATTCATTATGATCATTTCGCTAGAGTATGCCAAATTTAAAGGTCATTTTTCATGATTTACCAGAGGGATTTAAGAATCATAAAGCTGGAGAAAATGCGAAGAAAAAACAGCATAAAAAAAAGCCCCATCAAGGGGCCTTTCATTAACGTAGTAATTGAAGTACGTTTTGTGGCTGTTGGTTCGCTTGTGCAAGCATTGCTTGAGACGCTTGAGAAAGAATGTTGTTCTTCGTGAACTCACTCATTTCTTTCGCCATGTCAACGTCACGGATACGAGACTCAGCAGCTGTTAAGTTTTCAGAAGAAGCACCAAGGTTGTTGATTGTGTGCTCTAGACGGTTTTGAACTGCACCAAGTTTACCACGTTGAGCAGATACTTGGTTAATAGCTTCATCAACAATCTTCAATTGTGCATCGAAACCAATATCAGCTTCGTCAGCAGCATTGTCAGCAAATTTTGTCACATCGATATCATTTACAGAATGAAGAGCTGCGATTGAACCATCAGTTTCTTTAATTCCTAGTGCACTTGCACCCATATTTTCGATGTTTACTCCAATTTGTTGAGTAGCGTTAGCACCAATTTGGAAGATCAAGCTTTTTGTAGTAGTAGCATCTCCAGTATCTTTAAAAGTACCGTCTAACAATTTTTTACCGTTAAACTCTGTACGGTTTGAGATACCATCTACTTCTTCTTGTAATGCTTTGATTTCATCTTGGATAGATGTAAGATCAGTATCTTTATCTTGTGTACCAGTGTTTCCAGCTTGAACTACAAGCTCACGAACACGTTGAAGGATTGAGTGAGTTTCAGTCAATGCACCTTCAGCGATTTGGATAAGAGAGATACCGTCTTGTGCGTTTTTAGAAGCCATTTCTAATCCACGGATTTGTCCACGCATTTTTTCAGAGATTGCAAGACCAGCTGCG
This sequence comes from Bacillus xiamenensis, assembly GCF_000300535.1. GTDB lineage: Bacteria > Bacillota > Bacilli > Bacillales > Bacillaceae > Bacillus > Bacillus xiamenensis. Next base: position 6,978 of record NZ_AMSH01000031.1, on the reverse strand, counting down.
TCATCTCCTGCACGGTTGATACGAAGTCCAGAAGAAAGTTTCTCCATGTTCTTTTGGCTAGCACTGTTGTTTGCAGACAAACGATTTAATGTGTTAAGTGCTGCGATATTGTGGTTAATTCTCATTTCCTATTACCTCCATGTATGTGGGACCTGACAGACGTCCTTGTCTGAAAAAAGTCCTTTATTCTAGGGCTTATCAACCCTGACAATTCTATTATCGGACGTAGTTATGGGATGTTTAGCAGATTTTCAAAAAAATATCTTGTTTTTTATGACATTCATCCTAAATTTAACAATTAAGTGAAAATATAAAAAGCTACTGATCTATGATCAGCAGCTTTACAATTTATCACTATCAGTATTGCTTGATATCAAACATTAAAATATTTTGGTACACCACATAGTCTTTCTTACTTGTGAAAGGTCCTTTATTGTGTTCATCATTGATCTCATAAAAGTTCATGCCGATTCCAAAGCTTCTTTCTTTGTACCAATTTAGAAAATCATTGATCTCTTTCATTATTTAGGCCCCTTCGGCTGCGGTTTGATGACCGGGAGCGGTACTGTCTTAAATTCACTTGCTCCAGCACCAGGTACAAGCTTTGTTGTGTTTGGTACAGGCGCTGTTGGGTTAAGTGGGTTAATGGCAGCAAAAATCACAGGCTGTGATCCAATTATTGCCGTTGATATCCATGATAGCCGCCTTGAGTTAGCAAAAGAATTAGGTGCAACACATGTCATCAACAGTAAACATGAGAATCCAGCTGAAAAAGTGAAGGAAATAACGGAAGGTAAAGGGGCACATTACTCATTTGAAACAACTGGTGTACCCGAAGTCACGCTAGCTGCCCTTCATTGCCTGCGTGTCAAAGGGACTTGTGCAACAGTAGCAGTAGGTAAACGGGATTTAACATTTAATGTGACAAATGATCTCATGCTCAATGCTCTCACATTAAAAGGAGTGATAGAAGGAGATGCCGTTCCCCAATTATTCATTCCTAAACTAGTGAAATTCTTCAAAAACGGACAATTCCCAGTTGAGAAACTAGCAAAATTCTATGAATTAGAAGATATTGAACAAGCCTTTGAAGATTCTAAAAATGGCTCAACGATTAAACCAATCCTTATTTTAGATAAAGAGTATCGAGCTTAAGCCGTGAAAGTAGAACTTAAACTCATTAGCCCCCTTGCCATGTAAAGGGGGCTAATCGGATTTTCATTTGCTGTCCGCTTTTAGAAACAAATGGGCTTCACACATACATCACCGGTGTCGATATTTTAATCATCTGTCCACCTCGGCGGTAAAACCTTGGAACGCGGCGGCTTAATGTGGCGACGACTTCATAGTTAATCGTATTGAGCATTTCGGCAATTTCATCGACAGAAATTTCTCCGCCTTTTTGACGGCCGTAAATGACGACTTCCTCTCCCTGCTTTGCCTTCATGTCGCCTAAACTGATCATGGTCATATCCATTGTGACTCGGCCCGCAATCGGCACTCGTTCTCCGCAGAAAAGCATAAATCCTCGGTTCGATAAAGCACGTGAGTATCCATCTGCGTAGCCAATTGGTATCGTCGCAATCACTTCATCAGGCTTTGCCACATAGGTAGCGCCATAGCTGACCGTTCGAGGCTCTGTGACCATTTCCTTCACGAAAGCAATTCTCGCCTTTAAGCTTAGAGCCGGCTCCAATTGAACAGCGTCTAAGCTTTGGATATACGTCGAGGGATAAAGTCCATAAAGTCCGATTCCAAGCCGGATCATATCGGCGCTAAATTCAGGAAACGCAATAGCAGCAGCGGTATTGTTCATATGTACGGTCGGCAGCGTGATTCCTTGTTTTTTCAAGAACCGAAGAAAATCAATGAATATGCTATGCTGAAGCAACGTAAAATCGGGGTCAGGCTCATCTGCACTGGAGAAATGTGTAAAGATTCCATCCCATCTGAGCTTTTCACTCTTTTCAAGCGCCTCCACGACGGCCAAAAGCTCTTCCTTCGTTCGTACACCTAGTCGCCCCATCCCTGTGTCGACATTGACATGAATTCCAAGCTGATTCTGACTTTCTTCTTCCTCTAAGATCTCATTTGCTTGTTTGATCCAGTCAGCACGAAGACCGGATAAATCAATTTTCCAGGCCGCAGCTTTTTTCACACAGTCTAGTGGTGTAAATCCAAGGACGAGAATAGGGGCTTCAACTTTCGCTCTTCGCAATACAATTCCTTCTTCCAAACTGGCCACAGCCAGCTCTGTCGCACCACTTTCCAATGCTTGGCGAGCTACCTCCACTGAACCATGCCCATAGGCATTCGCTTTAACTACAGCCATAATCTTACTTTTTCTTGGAATATGCGCTTGAATCGCTTCAATATTTCTTTTTATTGCGTCAAGATTGACTTCAATCCAGACTTCCCGGCAGAGATTTTTCATTAATTGCTCCTCCTCATATCATAAGTGATTCTGATATCAATGTTCACATTCGCGTCTAGTCTATCTTTATTCATTTTTGAGAAAAACATTCAACCGCAATGACTGGATAACCCTTATCAGCAGTTCATTTTATATGTCAAAGAAAATGGGAAGACTGCCCGTTATGAGTAAAATGATTATCGCATCAATGATACTAAAAGCAGTCTCCCAGCCATTACCTACATCTATTAGAACAGTAAAATCTAAGAAAGTGATCTCGATACCTTTGATAAATAACACAATACTCCCCCTATCATGACCCTTCATTTACAAATTGATCTGGTCAAAGTACAGCATGGGGACATTCTGATGAATGAAGTGATGAAGAAGAAACGGTATCAAGCTTTGATTCTACTGACAACAGTCTGTTCTTTTAGTAAAAAACACTTAACCCCATGTTTTTTAAACTGTTTATTAATAGAAGAAAAAACATCACTCAGTAAAAGGCTGAATGATGTTTTTTCTTCAATGATGATAACATGTTCTGTACATGCTCAAATAAATAGGGTGTTGCAGCTTCATTGCAACAATTGATGATGACCGTGGCAATCATCCACACATGACCGAATGTCTTTTATATTTAACTAGTGAATGTTACACTTTCAATTTTGTTCACATCTATTAGACTAGTTGCAGTACCTCCAGCCGAAGTTGGGTCATTAAAAAATACAATGCCCGCCGTTTGGTCATAAGTGACAAAACTACCCGGTCCATACAAATAACCTGAATCACCAACGATATCGAGAGCGGTACCTGGTGTAAGTCCGGCAAAAAGCCTATTAAATTTTGATGAATTTGCAGTAGGGTTTGATGATTGGTTACGTCCAAAACCTACACTTTGCGAGATGTTTAAACCAAGAGCCGATAAATCCTGTGTGATATTTCCCAAGAAAATGCCTCCTTCTTTTTAATTTTTTCTATTCCGTACAGTCTATTCTCATCGAAATTTTTTGAATGAGCTATAGTGGAGTTTTACAAAAGAAAATGACAAACGAAGGACTTTTTTCATGAATTAAAGCATCTCACCAATTCCTACCTCGGACCAATCAATGACATTAGTATCGTATTGTTGATGATCAATTAACATATGACTAGAATGTAAGCCTCCAAACCTTTCATCATTAACCACATTCTGGCGACCAAAAATCCGTCTCCATAAAAAAACAGACCCCTTAAGGTCTGTTTTGTCTATATATTTTGAGATGTTGTGTTTCGATCGATCATCGTCGTATTTCGATCAATTTTTTGATGTTCTTCCATTGTTGTATTTCGAATTGATTTTGTTTCAATGATGTCCAATGTTTCTGCTGTTGAAACACTCAATAATAAAATGGATACAATCACTAGTAATCTTTTAATAATCATACAGACACTCTCCTTTTTGAATATCATTTTGAACTTTAAGGGCCTTTCTATAATATTCGGCAGCTTTTTCAAAGTCCCCCTTTTTTTCATAATATAATCCTATACTTTGAGCAAATGCCTCGACATAGACATATAGCTTCTTTTCTTCAAAAGCATCCAGCACTTCTTGAATAACTTCCTCATTAGAATCTATGTAAATCGCTTTTAAAGCTTTAAATAACATCACACACAGCCAATCATTTGCCTCTAAGGAGCACATAAGACCATCTTCCACGAGCGAAGCTGCTTCAGCAGGCTGACTAGACTTGTATAACGACCAACTCAAGCTAAATAAAGTGATTGGTTTTATCTCAGTATTTTGTGATGCAATAATGTCTAACACTTCTCTGTAGTGTTTGATTGCTTCAGCGTACTCTTGTTGTCGATCATATGTATTTCCTATGTTTAAGAGTATTTTGGCAATTAACATGTTATCGGCTAGCTCTTCAGCTATAGAATAAGCTGTATTTAGATGCTCTAATGATTTTTCATATCGCTTGAAATCATCATAATTCCCTGCAATCACAATTAAGCATTGAATTTGGCGAACTTTATATTGCTCATGCTGCTTATAGATGTCTAAGGCCTTCATAATATGATGCATTGACACATGCGTTTGTTTCATAATGTAGTATGCTTCGGCCACTTTGAAATGAAACTCTGCTTGCTCAATATCGTCTACTACCAGTGCAAGTTGCTTTTCAGCGATCTTGTAATATTGAATAGCCTGTACGTACTCTTTCCTGCTGAAATCATACATGCCCCTAAAGAAAGCATTATAGTATTGCAACATTCCAGAAAGTTGATGATTTGAATTTTCAATTTTATCGACTAGGTCTGCAATGGATAAAGATCGCTTCTCTGAGGGTTTAATATAATCAAGCATAAGCTGGTGGCGAAAGCACATCAATTGATAGTAAATGAGTAAATCCTGATCTTCTTCCATTCGTTCAATTTCCTGTTCTACCTCAGCTTTCAAAATCTCTGCATCTGGAACACTAAATTGCCGAATCATCTTATACCATTCATTTATTTTCACACCGACATGTGAAGAAAGAACTTTCTCCATCACTTAATCCCCTTCCACTCAATTCCCTTATATGACATTTATTATCACATGCAGGGATTGACAAAGCACCGAAAAGATACCGCAAAAAGAACAAAAAGAGCTCCTTTAAAGGAGCCGCATCGACACAATGTTCCCTGTAAACCCAATCAATATAATTAATCATCCACACAAAATTGCCTCTTATGGTTGGATTAACGTTCTAATAGAAGAATAGCCTCTAAAATTCACTTCTTCAAATGTAGCACTGTGATCAAAAGGTGCAGGAAAAGCGATTACTTGAAAATTTTTCTCCTTTTCAACTCTTGGCAATTTTATTTTATAAACATTTGTTTTTTCATTTTCTACAGATACATGCAGCACATGTTTCCCATCAATTTTTTGTTGTTCGTGTTCCGAAAATGCGACTAAAGCATAATTCATTTTCTTTTCTCTCGAATTATCCACTTGGAGATAGACAGGCATTTGGCTTTTAGAAGTATATAGCACTTTATTTGACATTTTGCCTGAAGCCATGAAAATTTCCTCTCCAGTTAATTCATCCGTTTTATATGTTGGAGGTTGTTCACTGTCAATCTTGTAAGACGAGGCATTTTTTGTGATATATCGCATAATAAAGTTTTCTTGTAAGCCTGTGGCTATATCTATATCTTTGTCTTTCAAGTGATACTTTGCTTCAGGAACGATCACAAATGCGATTTCCCCAACCTTTTTTGGTAATGCAGCTTTGATTGGTAATGTAATCACCTGATCTTTAGTCATCTTAAATGTGTATGATTTAGCTGGTCTATGGTCATCTGCCGAGAATTCTATCTGCTTAAAATTTGCTAGTAAGAGTAACGTGTACTTTCTATCTGCGTCTATATAATGTGAGAAGGACAGGACTTTGGTCATCTGGTTATTTTCAATGAATCCGATATCTAATGTATCAAGCAGTTTTCCTTCGGGTTCATACAGACCATATGAAACGGTATCCGTTCCTGGACCAGTAACATCCATCATTTCATCATTATAGTCTTTATCATCAGAAATTTTTTCTTGTCTGATAAATAAAATAAATGTCACTAGTAATACTATAATAGTTGTTATGAATAAAATTGTTCTACGTCTCATCATCACTATTAAATGTTAAAAGTCTTTTGGCGACTAACCGTTTTATAACCACTATCTTTATATAATGAGTTTCCGATTGCTTTGCCTTTACATCCCCAACCTCCGTCTACGCCACCGGCAGCATTTGCTCTAGCATAGTTAGATTTCTTCGCAGAATCGGTTTTGCTTTTGGAAAGTCCGCCATCTCCCCCATATAGTCGTGATTTTGCTTCAATATAATCAATTTTCCCTTTTGATTTCGCTGTCGTTAACATGCTGTAGTTACATTGAAATATTTCACCAATCAATCCGCCAGTTTTTCTTAGTTTCCAATTCGTAACATAGTCAGCTTTGGCCAAAGTTTTGTTAGTTGAATGTGATACGGAATCAGTGGCAGAATCCTCTGCAATCGTTATCCATTCAGTTTCATTTTTATCAATATTCGTTGCTGAAACAGTTGCAGGGAATATCGTGCTAGCTAAAAATATTGAAGACAGTAATAATGTATTGCTTTTTTTCATAATGTAAACCACCTTTAATCCATTTTTAGAGTAAATACATATACATTTAATTCAATATAATGGTATCAAGTTTGAATGAGTATACATTTTTGGATATTCGACAATATCACTGGTTTCCTCCATTAGAGTCTGCCCCGCTCTTTTGATAAGGGTCAAGATTATTCCGTAGTTCATCACCTATAATTAATTGATCTAAAAGCTGAAACTCCCTTAATTACATATATTTACTTACATTACATTTATTATTACATATTGGAATTTATGAATCACCGAAAAGAAACCGCAAAAATAATTGAGAAACAAAGCATGATGCCTTATTTACACACGAATAGCTCCTTAACACGTTTAAATTCTCATCACAAAACAAAAAAAGCAGACTCGTTTAAGTCTGCTCAGACCGTAGACAAACCCCACCTTTACTT
>NZ_AMSH01000030.1 GCF_000300535.1 Bacillus xiamenensis | reverse complement strand
TATACTTCAAATGTTTTAATTTAACTGTGAAAATAATACAAATTTCTAAAATAAATTTCATTTTAGCCCTTTGTCAACAATCTGAAGCCCCTTATCAAATGGATAAGGGGTTCATTTTTTATTCAGCAGCTGGGTTGACTGGATCGTTTGCCGCAGCTTTTGTTTTTGATTTTTGGTACATGACATTTAAGATAATTGTTTGAATGGTGAGTAAAAGTCCACTCGTCATCCAGTATAAAGGAAGAGCAGCGGGTGCATTGATTGAGAGAAATAGCATCATGATGGGGAAAATCATGCCCATTAATTTCGCTTGCTTCAGCGCAGCCTCTGTTTGCGTGCCTGATTGTTTTGCGTATTTTTGCGTGACATAAAATTGCAAGAAATACATAGCGCCGGCAAAGATCGCTACTAAAAGGTCAGTTTGTCCCAGACTAAACCATAAAAACGAATGCGTGGCAATCTCAGGTGTTGATCGGATAGCTGAGTAAAAGGCAAGAACAATTGGAATTTGAATCAGCATCGGCAGACAGCCCATCGCTAGCGGGTTCACATTGTTGTCTTTATATAATTTCATCATGTCCATTTGCAGCTCTTTTTGTTTTTCAGGTTCTTTCGTTTTCTTCAATTTGCTTTGTATTTGGTCAATTTGTGGTTTGATCAGTGCCATTTTCTCTTGCATGACTCTTTGTTTTTTAAATTGGTTTGCAAAAAGCGGGAAAATGAGCAAGCGCACAATAAATGTCACGAACATAATGGATAAACCATAATCATCATGAAAGAAGTTTGCAAGCCAAATGATCAACTCAGAAAAAGGCTGGACAAAATAATGATGGAAAAACCCATCAGAGCTCGTATTCGTTTGCGTACTTGCAGCAAATGCAGGTGACGCCACCATCATCAAAAATAAAGTCGTACAAACAGTCAATAAACGTTTCAATTCATTTCCTCCTCAATAATAAAATCTAATAAGAGAGAGGAAGCGAATGGTCTTCATCATCATTTGATGATCTTTTCATTCGAATGACTTTACTAATCCAAGTTGTAATGCGATCATATATGATAAACAGAAAGTCTGTTCGATTCAAGCAAGATGCGTTCAACTCTTCCAAACGATGTCCGCCAAGGTGCTCGTTCATTCGGCAGTCTTTTAATAAGAAAGCAATGCCGATGGCCGTCAGCGCTGGAAGAATAATCGTAAAGAATTCAACAAGGAAAAAGACTTCATTGAATGTATCAATAATCATGATTATCACATCCATTTCATTATTCACAGTGTACTATACACCATATGAAATGTCTAATGGAACTAGCAGGTCAAATGACGATGAAGTGATGAAGATGAAACAGATGAAGGAGGTAAGCAAATGGCTGATTCTCAAAGGAAAAGGCGGATCATTTTCCATATTGATATGAATAGTTTTTATGCATCGGTTGAAATGGCATATGATCCTTCTTTGAGAGGGAAACCTTTAGCCATTAGCGGAAATGCCAAAGAGCGTAAAGGAATTGTTGTGACTTGCAGCTACGAGGCAAGAGCACTAGGGGTGAAGCCGCCGATGCCATTATGGGAAGCGAAGCGGCTTTGTCCAGGACTGATTGTGCGCACACCAAACTTTGACCGCTACCGCAGCTCCTCACAAGAAATGTTTACGATACTGAGAGAATATAGTGATTTAGTCGAACCCGTTTCGATTGATGAAGGCTATATTGATTTAACCGACACACCTTATGCTGAGCATGCGGTGAAAACCGCTCATGATATCCAAACGAGGCTCGTAGAAGAGCTCATGCTTCCTTCAAGTATAGGCATTGCGCCGAATAAATTTTTGGCGAAAATGGCGTCGAACTGGAAAAAGCCAATGGGGATTACGATTTTGCGTAAACGAGATGTCCCGCAGATGCTCTGGCCTCTATCAGCAGGTGAAATGCACGGAGTTGGTCAAAAAACAGCAGATAAATTAAAAACAATTGGCATTCATACGATTGAAGATTTAGCAAAAGCGAATGAGTATGAGCTGAAAGAATTGTTAGGCATCAATGGACCAAGGCTAAAGCAAAAGGCGAACGGAGAGCATGACGGCATTGTTGATCCAGAAAGGATATACGAATTTAAATCTGTCGGCAATTCTTCCACCCTTCCTCACGATTCAGATGATACAGATGAGCTTGTCACATTAATTGATCGACTGTCACAATCGGTGAGTGCAAGATTACGAAGAAAGGAAGTGATGGCGAACCGGCTGCTCATTATGATTCGGTATGCAAGCTGGAAAAATATCACACGGAGCGTCATGCTTACGAATCCAACTGATCGAAAGGAAGACCTTTTTGAGGCAGCAAAGCAGTTATTCCTTAAGCACTGGAATGATCAGCCGGTGAGGCTCTTAGGTGTTACGGGGACAGATCTTGTGGAGCGAAAATCGGCCGTCAAGCAGCTTGATTTATTCTCCTATACAGAAGATGCAAAAGAAGAGCCGCTGCAATCCATTTTAGACGGCTTCAAAGAAAAATACGGAAAACCATTGATTCAAAGAGGGATGACCGTGAAGGAAAAAGAGAGCAAAACAAGCGGTACAAGTTTTAATAAAGATTTTTTTCAGGACGAAAGAGGAAATGACTAGCCTGAAAACTTGATAAAAGAGGTGGTGTTGTGGTAATTTCAAAGGGTACATCATTTCAGCAGTAATCAATATAGTGTGTTAGAAGGGACGTCAGAATTATGTCAAAACAACAAATCGGTGTGATTGGACTAGCCGTTATGGGGAAAAACCTTGCCCTTAATATCGAAAGCCGCGGGTTCTCTGTGTCTGTTTATAACAGATCTAGCAACAAAACAGAAGAGTTTCTTCAAGAATCACAAGGGAAAAACGTTGTAGGCACATACAGCATTGAAGAATTTGTTCAGTCGCTTGAAACGCCTCGTAAAATTCTGTTAATGGTAAAAGCTGGTGCAGCAACAGATGCAACCATTCAATCATTACTTCCTCACCTAGAGAAAGGTGACATTTTAATTGATGGTGGAAATACATATTACAAGGATACACAAAGACGTAATCAAGAGCTTGCAGAAAGTGGTATTCACTTCATTGGAACGGGTGTTTCTGGCGGTGAAGAAGGCGCACTGAAAGGCCCATCTATCATGCCAGGCGGTCAAAAAGAAGCACATGAGCTAGTGAAACCAATCTTAGAAGCAATCTCTGCGAAAGTAGATGGCGAGCCTTGTACAACGTACATCGGACCAGATGGAGCAGGACATTATGTCAAAATGGTTCATAACGGTATCGAGTACGGAGACATGCAATTGATCTCTGAGTCATATTTTATCCTAAAGCATGTCGCTGGATTATCAGCAGGGGAGCTTCACGAAGTATTCTCAGAGTGGAATAAAGGGGAGCTTGACAGCTACTTAATCGAAATTACAGCTGACATTTTCACAAAAGTGGATGAAGAAACGAACCAGCCGCTAGTGGATGTCATCTTAGATAAAGCTGGACAAAAAGGAACTGGAAAATGGACAAGCCAAAGCTCACTTGATTTAGGTGTCCCGCTTCCAATCATTACAGAGTCAGTTTTTGCGCGCTTTATTTCTGCGATGAAAGATGAGCGTGTTGAAGCAAGCAAATTGATTCAAGGCCCTGAGCCGACTCAATCAACTGAAGATAAACAAGCAATAATCGAAGCAGTTAGAAAAGCACTATTCATGAGTAAAATCTGTTCTTATGCACAAGGTTTTGCACAAATGAAAGCAGCGTCTGATGAATATAACTGGGATTTAAAATACGGTGAAATTGCCATGATCTTCCGCGGTGGATGTATCATTCGTGCAGCCTTCCTGCAGCAAATCAAAGAAGCATATGACCGTAACCCTGAACTGAAAAACCTATTGCTTGATCCTTACTTCAAGGATATCGTAGAAAGCTATCAATCATCACTACGTAAAGTCATTTCACTTGCAGTAGAACAAGGTGTTCCTGTTCCTTCATTCTCAAGTGCACTTGCTTACTTTGATAGCTATCGTACAGCTGTCCTTCCAGCCAACTTAATTCAAGCACAGCGTGACTACTTCGGCGCACATACGTATGAGCGCACAGATAAAGAAGGCGTATTCCACACTGAATGGATGAAATAAGAATAAAGCAGCAAAAAACCTTACCTCTGGACCTTACCTCTGGTAAGGTTTTTTGTGTTTGCATATTTTCGGCTAAAAATGCGAAAAAGAGGGATGCTATGTAAAAAAGAATGAAAGTAGGGATAGAAGTGGGCATTTTATATGCACTTCTCCCAGCGATATTTTGGGGAAGTATTGTTCTCATCAGTGTCAAACTTGGCGGGAATGCGTATCAGCAAACACTTGGCATTACCCTCGGCGCCTTTTTGTTTTCAATTGGGGCCTATGTGATCAAAATGCCAGAGCTGACACCGCTTATTTTTGCGGTTTCAGTGATTTCTGGGATCTTCTGGAGTATTGGACAAATGAATCAGCTCTCAAGTGTCGCCTTTCTTGGAGTGTCTAAGGCTGTCCCTTTATCAACGGGGATGCAGCTTGTGAGTACGACATTATTTGGTGTCATGGTCTTTAAAGAATGGCAAACCATGACAGTCATACTTATTGGTTCTTGCGCCATTTTATTGATCATTGCTGGCGTTGTCATGACATCCCTTGGTCAAAAAAAGAGCGGCGGGAACAGTGGCGGCAATTTTAAAAAAGGGATCATTATTTTGCTCATCTCAACCGTTGGCTACGTCGGATATGTCGTCATTTTAAGATGGTTTCATATTGATGGCTGGTCCGCTCTCGTTCCGCAATCTGTCGGCATGCTGCTTTCATCCTTGGCCATAAGTCTAAAACAAGACCCGTTTAGTAAATATACGTTCAAAAATATTCTTGCTGGTTTTGTTTGGTCGACAGGAAATCTAGGGCTTCTTTTGGCCATTCCGCTCATTGGTGTAGCCGTAAGCTTTTCTATGTCTCAAACAGGAATTGTTATCTCCACATTGGGCGGTATTTACTTATTAAAAGAGAAAGCATCTAAAACAAGCTTTGTGATTGCTGGCTGCTTGATGATCATTGCAGGCGGTGTGCTGCTAGGCTTTACAAAATAGGAGGTTAATCAAATGTACCCAGATTTAGAAGGAAAAACAGTTCTCATCACTGGCGCAGGGACAGGGATAGGTCAGGCGATGGCGCGCCGATTTGGACAAGAAAAGGCCAACGTGGTGATCAATTACTTTTCTGATAAAGAAAATCCGGACGAGACGATAGCTGACATTCAAAAAAATGGTGGTCATGCTGTCAAAATTCAAGGGGATGTATCAAAAGAAGAGGATATGCGAGCGATGATTGATAAAGCTGTCGCTACATACGGCAGTCTTGATGTCATGATCAATAATGCAGGAATTGAAAATGAGGTTCCCTCAACTGAAATGACATTAGATAATTGGAACAAAGTCATATCCACCAATTTAACAGGCATGTTTCTAGGCTGCCGTGATGCATTGAAGTATATGACAGAACACGGGATCGAAGGATCGATCATTAATATGTCGTCGGTTCATCAGCAAATCCCATGGCCTCATTTTGTCCATTATGCAGCAAGCAAAGGAGGCGCTAAGCTTTTGACCGAAACGCTGGCATTAGAATATGCCCCTAAAAAAATCCGTGTAAACAGCATTGCCCCAGGAGCGATTGACACCCCGATCAATGCCGAGAAATTTGCTGATCCAGAACAGAAAAAGGGCGTCATCGAGCTGATTCCAATCGGCTATATCGGCAAGCCAGAAGAAGTCGCAGCATGTGCCGTCTGGCTTGCGTCACAAGAGGCTAGCTATGTCACAGGATTGACGCTATATGTAGACGGCGGTATGACAAAGTACCCTGGGTTCCAGGCAGGAAAAGGATAAATACTGCATTTGATGATAACCATTTGGTTGTTAAAATAATGCCAAATCATGATCTAGCAATCAAAACGGCAGCATATTACGTTTTACCTAGCCCGCCTTTGTTCTCCAGTCGGCGTTAAACGTCTAATCAGTTTAAGGGATGAAGGGGCAGCTTACGAATGTGACGAGTCATTAGCACTCATTTTTCACAAAGTTCTCAAAGACTGTCTCGTAAATATTTATGAGTGTTTGAACAAAACAAAAAATAAAAGAGGTCTCATTCGTATGTGAATGAGATTTCTTTTATTTTTATAAAGTTGGTTACATTTCAAAATAAAATACAAACATATAAAATTAAATGTCTAGACATATAAAAATAAAAATATATAATATTAATTGGAAGCGCTTTTATTACAACAATGGGGTGAGAGAAATGAAACGTATTTTATTAGCATGCAGTTCAGGCATGTCTACGAGTTTACTAGTCACAAAGATGAAAGCCCATGCTGAATCTATTGGCGAGGAAGCAGAGATTTGGGCGGTCGGACAAGACAAAGCGAGAAAAGAGATGGCACATGCGGATGTTGTGTTAATTGGACCGCAAATGAGCTTTTTAAAAGGGGATCTTCAAAAAGAAGCTCAAAAGTACGGGATTCAAGTAGAGGTCATTGATATGCAGGCTTATGGGCTTGCAGATGGACAAAAAGCGTATGAACAAGCGGTTTCATTGATGGGAGAATCTTAAAGAATGGAAAAGAAGACGCTAGAAGGACTCACGGGGGAACAAGTCAGTTTTCAATTGATCTTACACAGCGGCAATGCTCGGAACAAATTGCTTCAATCTCTTAAACAATTTCGAGAAGGTCAAGAAAAGGAAGCGTTTGATTTCATGAAAGAAGCAGAAGACGACTTGCGAAATGCACACGATATCCATTTTCAAATGGTGCAGCAGGAGGCAAAAGGAGAAACCACTCCATTTTCCTTGCTGCTCATGCACGCTGAAGATCACTTCATGTCCACGCTGACGATCAAGGAGCTTGTGGGAGAGCTCCTGCCGATATTTCAATCGCTAAAACAATAAAGGGTGTAAACAAGGGGGGAAACCAATGTTTGATAAAATAAGTGCCATTTTGGTACCGATTGCCGGGAGATTGAACAATAATCGCTATTTAGGTGTATTACGGGATGCTTTTATGCTTGCATTCCCATTAACGATTTTTGGTTCCATTATGGTTGTATTAATGAATTTGCCATTTTTAAATAAAATCATGAGTCAAACTGCACTGGAAGGATTCCAGTCTGCACTGAATATCGCACCAAGTGCGACCATCAGTATTATGACCGTGTTTGTTGTATTTGGAATTGGCTACTATTTATCGAAAAGCTATGAAGTGGAAGCCGTATTTGGCGGCGTGATCGCTCTCGCTTCTTTCTTATTGCTGACGCCATTTTTGCTCGAACAAGAGGGTGCGGCGTCTATAGCGGGCGTCATCCCAGTCGATCGTCTAGGGGCAAAGGGGATGTTCCTCGGCATGATTACAGGCTTTTTATCAGCAGAAATTTACCGTTATTTTGTGAAAAAGAAATTTGTGATCAATATGCCGCAAGGGGTCCCGCCAGCTGTTTCAAAGTCTTTTGCTGCACTGATTCCGGCTACCCTGACTCTAACAGCCTTTTTACTCATCAATATCATCATTACACAAGGCTTTCACACAAATATGCATGACCTTATTTACCATGCAGTTCAGGCACCGCTTGTCGGACTTGGAAGCGGTATCATTCCGACGTTAATTGCGGTTTTCTTTATACAAATTCTTTGGTTCTTTGGATTGCACGGTCAAATTATTATCAACTCTGTGATGGACCCAATTTGGAACACGCTGTCCATTCAAAACCTTGAAAGCTATACAAAAACGGGCGAGGTTCCAAACATCATCAGCAAACAGTTTATTGAGGTCTATACGGTTGGAATGGGCGGAACCGGTATGACGCTTGCCGTTGTGTTTGCGATTTTAATTTTCCTAAAAAGTAAGCAATTAAAACAAGTGGCAAAGCTCGGCTTAGGACCAGGATTGTTTAACGTCAATGAACCGATTATTTTCGGTTTACCGATTGTGATGAACCCGCTTATTCTCATTCCATGGATTTTGGCACCCATGGTCATTACATGTGTTTCTTATTTTGCGATGGCCGCAGGCATTGTGCCGCCGCCGACAGGCGTGAACATCCCATGGACGGTGCCGATCTTTATTAGCGGCATCATGGCAACAAATTCATTAGCGGGCGGTCTGCTTCAGCTGTTTAATTTAATGATTGTGTTTGTTATTTGGTTCCCGTTCCTGACATTTATTGACCGCATGAATGTGAAAAATGAAAAAATAGCAACGACAGAAAAAACGAAACAAACAAACATCAAAGGTGAAGGGGACTCAATACATGTCGATGGACACTAACAGACAATCATATACATTTCCAAAAGATTTCTGGTGGGGATCTTCTGCCTCTGCCACGCAAACAGAGGGCAGTTATCCGGGAGATGGAAAGGGACCGAACATTTGGGATCACTGGTTTGAAAAAGAGCCGACTCGTTTTTTTAATGGCGTCGGTCCAGACGTGACCTCTCAATTTTATCGTAAATACAAAGAGGATATCCGGCTTATGAAGGAGATTGGGCATAATTCATTTCGTCTATCCATTTCATGGTCACGCCTTTTACCCAAGGGAAAAGGGGAAGTCAATGAAGAAGCTGTGGCTTTTTATAATGATGTGATCAATGAACTGATAGCGAGTGACATCGAACCGTTTGTGAACCTGTACCATTTTGATATGCCAATGGCGCTGCAGGAGACGGGTGGATGGGTAAACAGACAGGTCGTAGACGACTATGTCAGCTATGCGGTGTTGTGCTTTCAGTTATTTGGCGACCGGGTGAAGAAATGGTTTACCCATAACGAGCCGATTGTCCCTGTAGAGGGCGGATATATGTATAGCTTCCATTATCCAAACGAAGTCGATTTCCAAAAGGCAGTGCAAGTTGGTTTTCATGAGATTTTATCAAATGCTAAGGCCATTGCGGCTTATAAAGAGTTGCAACAGGACGGGAAAATCGGTATCATCTTAAATCTCACTCCTTCATATCCGCGAAGCGAGAATCCTCGGGATGTAGAAGCAGCTGAGATGGCGGATGCTTTCTTTAATCGTTCCTTCCTAGATCCTGCTGTTAAAGGGCACTTTCCAGAAAAGCTGGTGGAAGTGTTAAAGAAAGAAGGATTTATGCCGGTGATAGAAGATGGAGACCTTGAGCTCATCAAAGAGAACACGATTGACCTGCTCGGTATCAACTATTATCAGCCAAGAAGAGTGAAAGCAAAGGAACATATGCCGCATCCTCAAGCACCATTTATGCCAAACCATTATTTTGATCCCTTTGAAATGCCGGGAAGAAAAATGAATGTGTATCGAGGCTGGGAAATCTATGAAAAGGGTATTTACGATATATTGAAAAAAGTTCAAACAGACTATAAGAATATCGAATGCTTTATTTCTGAAAATGGAATGGGTGTTGAAGGAGAAGAACGGTTTAAAGATGAACAAGGAATGATTCATGACGATTACCGCATTGACTTTATTTCTGAGCATCTCAAATGGGTGCATCGAGCCATCCAAGAAGGCAGCAATGTGAAAGGCTATCATCTGTGGACGTTTATGGATAATTGGTCATGGACAAATGCGTATAAAAATCGTTATGGATTTGTCTCAGTCAATCTTGAAGAAGACGGGAAACGCACCATTAAAAAAAGTGGATACTGGTTTCAATCTGTTTCAGAGAATAATGGCTTTTAATCAAAATACTTGCTCTTTCCTTGAAAAGGGCAAGTATTTTTCTTATGTGATGGTGCAGGGATTGACACTAAAATGGCTGGAACCTTTTAAGCTCACTAGGCTTAGTGTAGAATGAGGGGAAAGGCTGGAAAGCGCTATAATATGATATGAAAAAACAAGTCAGTTGGTGGTGTGAGATGACAAAATACGAACTCATTTCAGAAGAAATTAGAAAACGAATAGGAACAGCATATTATCCAGAAGATCAACCCATTCCAGATGAAAACTCGCTTGCCGCTGAGTTTCAATGCAGCAGAATGACGATGAAGCGTGCGCTCGATCTTCTCGTAGCAGAAGGTCTGCTCTTTAGAAAAAGAGGTCATGGCACATTTATTGTGAAGGCAGCGCTAAACAAAAGGGCCATCAATGTATCAGGTCATGAAAATAGAGGGTTCACGAAAGTCATGGCAGATAAAAACGTGACGAGCCAAATCATTCGCTTTGATGTGCATTTTCCAAGTGAAGAGGTGGCAGCTCATCTCTCAATTGACTCAAGCGCACCCGTTTATGACATTGTCCGTCTCCGCCTTGTGGAAGAAGAGCCTTATGTATTAGAAAAGACTTTTATGCCCGTAAATGTCATTAAGGGAATAGATGAAAAGGTTCTATTAGGTTCAATATATAGCTACATTTCAAACACACTGCATCTAAAAGTAGCTGGAGCGCACAAGAAAATTAGAGCGGCTAAATCAGATCAGCTAGATCAGCAGTATTTAGGCTGTGACCAAGCTGATCCAGTGCTTGAAGTCGAGCAGGTGGCTTACTTAAACACGGGCCGGCCGTTTGAATACTCCTTTAGCCATCATCGCTATGATAAGTTTGAATTTTCAACTGTGGAAATTACGAAAACAGGACTTTAAAAAAGAGCAGCCCCCTTTGGGAGACTGCTCTTTTTTCATCTTGATTTTATATATTCCACCAGTGATACCCGTCTTTTTCTAGCAGCTCATCTGCTTCTTTCGGTCCCATAGAACCAGCAGGATAATTTGGTTTTAACGTTTTCGTTTCTGCCCATTTCTCAGAAATCGGATCAACAAAGTTCCAAGAAAGTGCCACTTCATCCCAGTGCGCAAAGTTCGTTGCATCACCGAGCAAGCAGTCATGAATCAGCTTTTCGTATGCTTCTGGTGTATTCATGATGTCGTTGTAATTTGTTTGGTAGTCGAGTTTAATCGGTTTAGCATATGTTCCGCCATCAAGCTTGCGCGCATTCAGGTGAAGGGTAATACCTTCATCCGGCTGAATGTGAATGACGAGTAAGTTTGGATGCATGGAATTCCCGTTTCCGTAGTACAGGTTCATCGGAATGTCTTTAAATTGAACCACGATTTGAGTGGATTTCTTTTCTAGACGTTTTCCTGTCCGAATGTAAAATGGTACACCGGCCCATCTAAAGTTATCGATGAGAAGTTTCCCTGCAACGAATGTTTCTGTGTTAGAGTTTGGGTCCACATTTTGCTCTTCAAGATAGGAAGGAACCATATGGCCATCAATCGTTCCAGCATCATACTGTCCGCGGACAAAGAATTGATCGACCTCATCTTTAGAGAAAGGACGAAGGGCGCGCAATGCTTTCCGTTTTTCGCTTCGAATTTCCTCTGTATTGAGCTTAATTGGCGGCTCCATGGCTAAAAGTGCGACCATTTGAAGCATATGGTTTTGAACCATGTCTCTAAGTGCGCCAGAGCTTTCATAATATCTAGCCCGGTCTTCAACACCTAACGATTCACTAGATGTAATTTGAATGTTTGAAATATAGCGGTTTGTCCAAAGTGGTTCAAAGATCGCATTCGCAAAGCGGATGACCTCAATGTTTTGCACCATTTGTTTACCTAGATAGTGGTCAATCCGATAAATTTGATCTTCTGTAAATGCACCACGAATCTCTTCATTTAATGTTTTGGCACTAGGCAGATCATGTCCAAATGGTTTTTCGATCACAAGTCGTGACCAGCCGGTCGTTTCTGATACGCCCTCACTTTTTAAGAACTTCGCAATCGTTCCGAAGAATTCCGGTGCCATAGCTAAATAGAACATCCGGTTATTTGGGATACTGTATGTATCTTCAAGTCCGGAAAGAAGCGTGTTGAGTGCTTGATAGGAGGCAGGGCTTGAGACGTCAAAGTCATGGTAATAGAAATGAGAAATGAATTCCTCTGCTTTTGCTTCTGCATCGTCAGAAGAGACAGATTCTTTTACCACAGCTCTGAGATCCTCGTGAGACCACGGGCGGCGCCCAACACCTACAACGGCGAATTGATCTCCAAGCTTTCCGCTATGATAAAGTCTATGTATAGAAGGGTAGAGCTTGCGCTTTGCAAGGTCTCCTGTTGCGCCAAAGATGACAATGACTGCTTTTGGATAATTAGTTTCTGTATTCACGAAAAGTACCTCACTTTATTCGTAGCATTGTTGTAAAAAACAAGAATGTATGTACATTTTCTTTATTTTAAAGGTTCATTGTACGTAAAGCAAACATTTGATTCGACTTTTTCTGCTCAAGTTTGTCTTTTTTAAAAAATTCAGCTGAATTCACATTTACCTTGTCTTCATGTATTCTATATGAATGAAGACATTGTATACCGGCTGTAGGAGGAAATCGTAATGGAACTGCTCTTTTTAGGAACAGGTGCAGGCATTCCTGCAAAAACAAGAAACGTCACTTGCACAGCGCTGAAGCTTTTAGAAGAGAGAAAAGCAGTGTGGCTTTTTGATTGCGGAGAAGCGACGCAGCATCAAATATTACATACAACGATTAAACCAAGAAAAATTGAGAAGATCTTTATCACGCATATGCACGGTGATCATGTATATGGTCTCCCGGGTCTGCTTGGCAGCAGGTCCTTTCAAGGCGGAGAGGATGAATTGACGATATATGGTCCAAGAGGCATCAAAGCCTTTGTAAATGCGGCACTTTCAGCGACACAAACGCATTTGACCTATCCGCTGCATATCATTGAAATAGATGAAGGGATCGTATTTGAAGATGATACCTTTCAAGTAGAAGCTAAAAGGGTGTCTCACGGAGTCCCAGCCTACGGTTATCGGGTCGTGGAAAAAGATGTACCTGGTGCACTAAAAGCCGAAGACCTAAAAAAAATCGGTGTAAAACCTGGACCTTTGTATCAGAAGTTAAAAAACGGGGAAACCGTTACACTCGAAGATGGAAGAAGAATTGATGGAACCGATTATTTGGAACCCCCTAAAAAAGGGAGGATTGTTGCATTTTCAGGAGATACACGTTTGTGCGAGAATATAACAAGGCTTGCCAAGAATGCGGATGTGTTAGTCCATGAAGCAACATTTAGTAAAGAAGATGCAGAACTAGCCTATCATTATTATCACAGCACGACAGAACAAGCAGCGAAAACAGCGCAGGAAGCAGGCGTCAAAAAACTCATTTTGACCCATATTAGTGCACGGTACCAAGGGGAAGAGTCACTGAAGCAATTACTGAAAGAAGCCCGCGATATATTCCCGCTGACTGAAGCTGCGCATGATTTCTTTTCTTTTCCTATAGACCGCACCCTGTAAAAATTGGATGAATCGTCAGAAATAGTTGTGTGATTTTTTTGATTTTTATGATGACGCTCTTTTTCAGGTAGTGGTAAAATGGTGAAGAAAAAACAAATGACGAATAACACTATGAAGAATACGGGAGGCACAATCAAAGATGAGCGGTTTTACAGCATTAAGTGAAGCAGAATTAAATGACCTATATGCAGCACGACAAAAAGAGTATGAAACGTACAAAAGTAAAAACTTACACTTAGACATGTCTAGAGGGAAGCCTTCACCAAAACAGCTCGATTTATCTATGGGCATGCTCGATGTCGTGACATCAAAGGATGTGATGACAGCTGAGGATGGTACAGATGTGCGAAACTATGGCGGCTTGACAGGCCTTCCTGAAACGAAGGAATTTTTTGCAAGTGTGCTCAATCTGAAGCCGGAACAAATCATTATTGGCGGTAATTCAAGTCTAAATATGATGCATGATACGATTGCCCGTGCGATGACTCACGGCGTATATGGCAGTAAAACACCTTGGGGAAAACTTCCAAAGGTGAAATTCCTTGCCCCAAGCCCAGGGTATGATCGTCATTTTGCCATTTGTGAGCATTTTAACATAGAGATGATAACGGTAGATATGAAGGCTGATGGACCTGACATGGATCAGGTGGAAAAATTGGCCGCAGAAGATGAAGCCATCAAAGGCATTTGGTGTGTACCAAAATATAGCAACCCTGACGGCATTACGTACTCAGATGAAGTTGTTGACCGCCTTGCTTCAATGAAAACAAAAGCAGACGACTTCCGTATCTTTTGGGATGATGCCTATGCAGTCCATCATCTAACAGATACACCTGATACGTTAAAAGATATTTTTCAAGCAGTAGAACAAGCAGGACATCCAAACCGTGTGTTTATGTTTGCCTCTACTTCTAAAATTACATTCCCAGGCTCAGGTGTGGCACTCATGGCGTCTAGTCAAGACAATGTCAGCTTCACTCAAAAGCAACTAGCCGTACAAACCATCGGGCCAGATAAATTGAATCAAATAAGACACCTACGTTTCTTCCAAAATCCAGAGGGATTGAAGGAACATATGAAAAAGCATGCAGCGATCATTAAGCCGAAGTTTGACCTCGTTCTTTTGATCCTTGATAAAAAGCTTGGCGGAAAGGGTATCGCTGAATGGCACAAGCCAAATGGCGGCTATTTCATTAGCTTAAACACACTCGATCATTGCGCAAAAGCTGTTGTGCAAAAAGCAAAAGAAGCAGGTGTGACACTGACAGGTGCAGGGGCGACATTTCCATATGGAAAAGATCCGCTTGATCGTAATATCCGTATTGCGCCAACGTTCCCAACACTTGAAGAACTAGAACAAGCGATTGACATCTTTACGTTATGTGTTCAGCTTGTCAGCATTGAAAAGCTGCTTTCTGAAAAGAGTCAATCTGCGCCAACGGCATAAAAACAAAACTCCTTGACGGATGTCCATCAAGGAGTTTTTGCTTTTAATTGGCTGTTTGATAATAGGAGACGGGCTGTTTTGCTGCGCACCATACATCATAAATCGCAAGCTGCACGATATGTGGTTCATCATGATGAATATAGTGCGAGCTGTTCTGCGCCTGAATCCATCCGCTTTGGGATGACAAAGTGAGCATTTGTTTATGAAGCCTGAGCCAAGCTTCATGCGCTGGATGAAGCAGCCGGCTTTTGCCTGATGAAATGACAAGAAGCGGCATCATGCCATAATGCGTTTGCTCCTTCTTGATCGTACTTAGCATTTGCTGAAAATCCTCATGTGTACACTCTGCTGTGAACTGTGCCATATACGAAGTGCGTTCTTCTTTTGATAAAAGCGGCAGGATGACCTGCTCTTGATCTTCACTTGCCGGGTCTAACAGCACCATACCGATCACATCTTCACTTCTGCGGCTTGCCCATAAGCGGCTGACGAGAGAACCGAATGAGTGCGCCACAATAAGAAAGGGCGGCTGAATATTGGCTTGTTTTAAAAGCGCATCTAAATCATCCGCAAGGTCATGCAGCGTTCTTCCTTCATGGCTTTTACTGCTGTTCCCATTTCCTAAACGGTCGTATAAGAAAACCCCAAGCTCTGGATCAATATCACGGGCAATATTTGTCCAGGTATCGCCAGAAATTCCGTAGCCTGCTTCAAAGATAATGGTCGCTTGCCTTTTGCCCTGACGATGCTTCGTATAAAAGTGATGTCCATTTATATGATAAGTTCTTTCAATCATTGCAGAGTTCATTCTTCCATCTCCTCTAAGTGATTCTTTAGCTAAAAGACGGCACAAAAGGCAAAGATGTTTCTCTTAAAAACAAAAAAGATGCCTATTTCAAAAAATAGACACTTTTTTTTAGAGCGGTTACCAAGCGCGATCGTATTGTCGCGGAGCTTCAATGGATGTACGCAGCTGTTTAGCGGCTGTTTTTGGGAAATACGGATCCCGTAAAAATTCTCTGCCGATAAAGATCAAGTCAGCACGCTGATTTTGCAAAATTTCTTCTGCCTGTATACCAGATGTGATCAAACCGACAGCAGCTGTTTGAATACCCGCACCTTCTTTTATTTTCTCTGCAAAAGGTACTTGGTAGCCGGGGAATATTTTCATATCAGCCGGCACCACAGCGCCTGAGCTGACATCAATTAAGTCAACACCCTGTTCTTTCAGCCATGCGGCAATGCCAATATAATCAGCAATATCGAGTCCTTTTGTTGAGTAATCAGAAGCGGATACACGGACAAATAAAGGCCCTTCCCATACTTCGTTGACCGCATCAATGACTTCTCTTAAGAAGCGATAACGGTTTTCTGGTGAGCCGCCGTACTCATCTGTCCGCTGATTTGCAAGCGGTGAAAGAAATTCGTTAATCAAATAGCCATGCGCACCATGAATCTCAATGATGTCAAATCCAGCTTTTTTTGCTCGGACAGCTGCATGTTGAAACGCCTGAACCGTGTCTTTGATTTGATCGACAGACATCTGCACAGGTGTTTTCGACTGTTCATCAAACGGAATGCTGGAGGGGGCAAGAATGTCACCTTCCAGCTCCGCCTTACGCCCCGCATGGGCTAGCTGAATGGCTGTTTTGGTTCCATATGCTTGGATTTGTTCGTTTAAGGAGGCAAATCCTTCAATGTGCTCATCACTCCATATCCCGAGGTCTTGATCACTAATTCTTCCTTCAGGAGAAACAGCACTTGCCTCAACCATGATTAGACCAGCCTGACCCTGCGCGCGGGAAATATAATGTGCAAAGTGGAAAGGCTGTAATTTCCCATCCCTGTCATAGGATGAATACATACACATCGGTGACATCACAATGCGGTTTTTGAGTGTGACACCTTTTAATGTCCAAGGTGAAAAGAGTTTTGTTTCCAATTACCTTCGCCTCCTCATAGAATGGTATAGCCGATTATAACAACCATTCAAACATTCGTCATAAAAGGTGCTCAAATCATATAGCTTTTCTACACGTTTTTGTATAATGGAGGATAAGATCAAGGACATCAAAGGGGGAAAACGGATGAAATGGCAAACAGAGAGTGAACTAAAGGAGCTGCTCACAGCTCTTATGCAATATGAAAGCATATCTGGTACAACGGGAGAAGTCGCGTTAGCGGAATATGTATATTACTTGCTGAGGGAGCGTCCGTATTTTGAGCAGCATCCTGACCATTTGGCTTTGCATCCGATGAAAGACGGCCGGTATTATTTAACGGCTCTTGTCAAACGCAGTACGCTGCCACGTACCGTACTTTTGCTCAGTCACTTTGATGTAGTCGATACTGAGGATTACGGAGAATTTCAAAATATGGCGTGTAAGCCCGAAGAGTTAATGGCATCCTTTTCTCAAAAAAGTGCGCTTCTTCCAAAGAGAGCAAGAGAGGATTTGGCTTCAGGTGACTGGCTGTTTGGAAGAGGGTCTATGGATATGAAAGCAGGTTTGACCGTGCAGCTTTCTATGCTGGAAAGAGCGATGACGGAGAGATTTGAAGGAAATGTCCTTCTCGTGACAGTTCCAGATGAAGAGGTGAACTCACAGGGAATGCTCGAGGCTGTCCCAAAGCTAAAAGAGCTCAAGGAGAAGTACGATCTTGATTATACCGCGTGTTTAAACAGCGAGCCGATGTTTGAAAAGTATCCAGGAGATACGCACCAATATATTTATACAGGCAGTATAGGGAAGGTGCTTGCCGGATTTTTTTGTAAAGGAATTGAAACGCATGTAGGAGAGCCTTTCTCAGGCTTAAACGCGAATTTTATGGTGTCTGAACTCAACCGTTTGTTAGAACTGAATAGTGATTATTGTGAGGAAGTAGATGGTGAAGTGACGCCGCCTCCCACCAATTTGATGCAAAAGGATTTGAAAGAAGCCTATTCCGTTCAAACGCCTCACACGGCTGTTTCTCTATTTAATGTGCTTATGATGAAACGCTCAAGTGAAGAGCTCCACGGGCTTCTCTATGAAACTGCGAAACAAGCAGCCATGCAAATTGAGGCCAATCTGAAACAGAAAACGGCTGCATTTCAGCGCTTCAAACACTTTACACCCATTGACACGAACATCACGGTTCTTACATATCATGAGCTGTATCAAAAAGCCGCTGAACGATCAGGCACGCAGGAAGTCGAGCGTATTGTCAACTATGCATTCGCCAACCGGGGTGAGCTCGGAGATCGTGATTTCTCAACCAAAATCGTATCAGAGCTGACGACTCTTTGTAAGGAAGAGGGGCCGCTCATTGTTCTATTTTATAGTCCGCCATTTTATCCTTCAGTGTCTTCAACAGATGATCAGCATATTCAGATGACCTTAAAGAAGATTCAAAGGGAGGCAAAAGAGGTCTATGGACTTGAAGTAGAAGAAGTGAAATATTTCCCCGGATTGTCTGATTTAAGCTACTTGCAGCTTGAAAAACAGGATGTAGCCGATTATACGGTCAACATGCCGCTTTACCAAAAAGGCTACTCGTTACCGCAAGGAGAAAAGGAGGCACTTTACGTTCCGGTCATCAACGTTGGTCCATTAGGAAAGGACCCGCACAAATGGACAGAACGTCTGCATATCCCGTTCTCTTTCGGCGTTTTGCCGTCGCTCTTAGAATCAACGATTCATGCGTTATTAGAGAAAGAGTAAGCATATGTGGCAAAAAGTCCTATCGTGATGATAGGGCTTTTTGTTGTGAACATTTAGTCTATTTTTTCTTCATTATGCCAGAAGTTATATATGAAAACGGCAATGTGAAACGATAGAACTAACAAAAATAGTTAAAATGATTGAAATATTCAGAAAAGTATATTATAATCAATTATGTAATTTAGTTACAATTACCCTAATTATAAGGAGGTGATTTAAATGAAACGTAACGAATGGATTGCGATCTAAAAAATGAACGAATACTTACAAAACAGTGTACACCGCAGAGAAGCGAATGTTTTAGCTTCTCTGTGAATCTGTATAAGGACTAAAAATAGATGAGAGTTGGGTGAGAGAATTGTCAAATATGAAAAATTATTATGAAGAGCATCCGCCTTTATGGAATTTTCTTTATCCGTTTTTTGGTCAATCTAGCCAAGAAGGAGCACAATCTCGTGTGACAGAATTCATCCAAAAAGAACGAACATTTCAAAAGGGGAAAAATGCTTTATATTTACATATCCCTTTCTGTGATACCATCTGTTCGTTCTGCCCCTTTATTAAATCCACAAAATATGAGCCTATGATCGGAAAGTATATTGATGCTTTAATCAATGAGATGCGCATTCTATCACAATCTCCTAATATTCAAAAAATGACTTTTGATGTGGTATTTGTTGGTGGAGGGACTCCTTCCATTATGCCTCCTGAGCTGATTTATCGACTTTCGACTGCAATAAAAGAAAACTTCACATTGTCACCTGACTATGAATGGACTTTTGAGTGTGAAGCAAAGACAGCTACAACAGAAAGAGTGGCTGCCATGTCTGAAGGTGGAGCAAATAGAGGGAGCTTTGGTGTCCAAACATTAAACGAACATTATCGGAAAATGTTCAATTTAACTGCTAGTTTTGATCAAATCTCTCAGACGGTAGACTTAATGAAGCGGCATTTCCAATCCTATAATATTGATTTATTATATCAGCTGCCTGGGCAAACGAAAGAAGAGATGATAGAGGACATAAATGGTGTGATGGCATTAGGAAGCACAAGTATTGATACGTATCCATTAGAATACATTGCATGTTCAAAGGGATGGTTATCAAAAATAAATAAAGGCAAAGTTCCTATGCCGCCAAATCCTAAAGAAAAGTTTGAGTTTAGCGACACACTCTATCGTCACTTAAAAACGAAGGGCTGGCATCAAAATTATGTCTATACGTTTATGGCTCCTGAGCATCAAAATAAACGTTTTCAATATGGCGAAGTGATTTACGGTGGTTATGAAGATCAATATATTGGACTTGGCACAGGTGCCATCTCGTACATGCAAGGCATGATATGGTCAAATGAAGGAAATACCCAAAGATACATCGAAAGCCTGACAACTCAAGAATTACCTATTGTCAAATCTAGAGAGTATCATGCTTTTGATAGAAGACTCGTCTTTTTCCCTAAAACAATGAAAATAGAAAAAGCACATCTTAATCAAATGCCAAAGCGTGAAGAGATTTATCGCAAACTAGAATTACTCATGTTGAGAGGGATCGTGGAGGAGGCGGAGCAATATTTTGTGATAAAAGAAGAAGCGAAACCTTGGTATCCTGCGATTTTAGTTGATCTTATACCAGAAAAAGAAAGAGCTAATTATGATCAAGCCGTCGAGTTTATGCAAAAAGAATTAGGCTGGTATGAGACGACAGAGGTGCTCCTCTAATGATTTTAAAGAAAGAAACGACATCTCTTTTTAAAAATCAGAACTTTGTCAGTTTCTTTATTGGACAAAACTTATCTGCTTTTGGAGATTGGTTTAGAACGATCGCTACGATTGGCTTAATCTATGAACTTACTGGCAGAGCGACTCACCTAAGTATTCTATTTATTTGTTCAATGCTTCCTCTCATTTTAACATCTATGCTTTTAAGCCCAATTATAGATAAGTTTTCTTACAAGAAAGTTGTAATTTTTGCAGATTTGGCACGCTTTATCATAGGACTAGGCTTTGTTTTAGTAGTTACATTGAATGTGACACCGTTTATCCTTTATTTTTTACTAGCGTTAAATGGTGCTTTTTCAGGTATATACTTGCCTGCTCGTTCATCTATGATTCCTGAAATCCTAGATAAAGAGCAGCTTTCTAAGGGAAATAGTATACTGGCAACGTCTTTTAGTGCCTCCATGCTGATTGCGACAGGTGTAGGCGGGTTGGTCACAGAAATCTGGTCCGTTTCCACCATTTATTTGGTGGATGCGATGACATTTTTATTATCAGCTATGCTGCTAATCCCTATTAAAGCGAAAGAAACGTCTGAAAAAAAAGAGTATGTGTCATATGTTCAAAGCTTTAAAGAGGGCATTGAAGAAATCAAAGGGTCGCCCAAAATTCAAAGTGCCATATGGATATTGATGTCTAGAGAATTCGCTTTAAGCATTGTTTATGTCATGTTTAGTTTGTACATTTTAGAAGTAGCAAAGGAAGGGAATTTTGGCTTAGGGCTTGGACATACAATAAGTGGACTAGGGCAAATAATCGGAGGAATTACACTCGCAGCTTATTTTAAAAAAGTGAAATTCTCCTTTCAGTTTTATAAAAGATGGTCAACGATATCGATCATATTGTTAGCGATATTACATGCGCTTTCCTATCAACAAACAAATTTTATTGGATTTTTATTTGTTGTTTTATTAGCAAATCTATTATACAGCCCAGTCGAAGTTTTGTACTCTACAAATATTATGACATATGCAAGCAGTCATTTAAGAGCCCGGGTTTTTTCGGCTGGACTTGCATTATCACGCATATTTTATATTAGTGGATTTATCATCATGGCGTTCATCGGAGATTTGATTCCTATACATGTCATTGCTATGTGTATGGCAGGTCTTTTGATATTAGCTGGTTTGATGAACAACTTATTGTTACTAAAAGAGAAACCGCAAGATGAATCCAAAAGAGAAATGCATTCACTATAAAGGAGACTTTGATTACGCAATGGAAACTGGAAAATTAACAAAAACAGAAATCGTCACATCGCTTCAAAGGAGTATTCGTGAGCTTGAGGAGCTAGTGCAGGCTTGTGATGAGCACACATTAGATCAATCTTTAGGAGAAGGCAAGTGGTCTATTAAACAAATCACTGGCCATTTGTATGATACAGAGGAAGTCTGGTCAGAGCGGATAGAGCAGGCACTTTCAAATGAGAACACACCTTTCCAATCGTATGATCCTGAGATTTATGTGAAGGAAAGAGCTTATGAAAGGTACACCGCACAAGAGATCCGTGCATTGCTTGAGCGCCTAAAAGAGAGCAGAAACAACACACTCCAGCTATTACACAAGGATACATGGGATTGCTCTGGTCTCCATCCTGAAGAAGGGGTGATGACAGTCCAAATCTTAGCTGAAACCATTGCTTTACATGAAAATCATCACCTCGCCCAAATAAAAGCCATCCTATCCATGAACAAATCATCTATATGAGGAGGTGCTAATCAATGAAGCACCAAGAATTGTTGATTGATGTTCATTTTTATCAAGCGCGTGATTATCTAATAGAACAAGCCGTTTCAACAAAAGAACAGAAAGAACCAAAAGATCAATCACACTGCTTGAATTCAATGACGAGCGAGAAAAAATAGATGGATATATGTAAAAAAGCACCTGTCATGGGACTGACCCCATCAAAACAGGTGCTTTTCTATATTATTTATACGTACTTGCTGAAAACATGTCGTTTAATTCTGCTGCACGTTTTGTCGCTGTTTTCACACAATCGACAATCGCTTCTTCAAATTGATAGGAAGCAAGTGTGTTCAGTCCAGCCTCTGTCGTTCCGCCTTCACTGGTAATTTCTTTGCGCAGTTCAGCAGGTTCCTTTCCGCTATCTTGCAGCATATTAGCAGCCCCTGCAATCATTTGACAAATGAGCAATTTCGCTGTCTCTTGGTCCATCCCAAGCTCCGATGCACCTCGCTCCATTCCTTCAATCAAATGATAAATAAAGGCAGGACCGCTGCCCGCAATAGCTGTGACCGCATTCAGCTGTGATTCATCTAAGACCGTCACATGACCGATCGTTTCAAACAGCTCAACCGCCTTTTTCTTTTGTGCCTCTGTGACTTCATCACTTACGGCAATGCCGGTTGCAGATTGCTGAATCGCCGCTGAAGTATTTGGCATAGCGCGAACCACCGCCGTTTTCCCGCCGGCATAATGTTGAATGGTTTCAATAGAAATACCCGCCAAAATAGAAACGATCAGCTGTCCATTCAAATGAGGACGTACATCAGCAATCCCGCTTTCCGCATCTTTTGGTTTTAAAGCAAACACCAAAATATCAGCTTCATCATAAATAAAGGAACGGGAGAAGTCTGTTTTGACTCCATAACGTGTCTTTAATTCATCTAATCGTTTTTTGTTTGATTTATTTGTGACAATGATATCTTCATTTGACATCATGCCGCTTTTTAATAACCCTTTGATCATAGACTCGGCCATCGAGCCTGCACCGATAAATCCAATTTTACTCATCAGCTGCTCCTCCTTGTAGAAAATAAAAAAACCTCTCGTCTACAAAGGACGAAAGGTTTTTTCGCGGTACCACCCTCAATTAGCATGCAATCATGCATACTCAGCTCTAGTCCCTTAACGCGGGAAACGTTTAGGTTTGCCTAACAGCTCAAAGGGCAGGTTCAGCAAATAAGAGGATGGTGAAGTCTTACAGCCGGCGGACTTCACTCTCTTGCATCATTATTTTGCTTACTAATCCTTGTCATCGCGCATCATATATTTGTTGTTCATTATGCAACGATGGACAAGTTTGTGTCAATAGGGGAGATAGAAAAAAATTGACTATCCAAACCGCATGACAGTCTGCCCTTTGCAAGATACAATGAATAAAGAAGCGTAAATGGTGATGATCCATGAGTCAAAAAGCAGGAGATGACGTATAAAAGTGAAAGAAGAAATCATTCAATTATCCATTCCTACACCGTTTGCTGTGGGGGATGTCCATGCATATGTATTAAAAGGTGACGCGGTGACCTTAGTGGATTGCGGGCCAATGACACAAGAAGCGCAGCATGCCTTTGTTACGCAATTAAAGGAACATCATTTATCAATAGACGATATTGATCAAGTGGTTTTGACACATCATCATGCAGATCATGTCGGTCTTTTAGATCTGATGAAACCTCATGTCCGTGTGATCGGACATGAGCTGAATGAGCCCTATATTAGTCAGGATTCAGCGTTTAAACAGCGCCAAATCATTTTTATGGATGATTTTTTTCAGCAGTTAGGTGTGCCGCTTCGTCAAAGTGAGTGTGAAAGAATCGTGAAGCAGTCCTATACATATTCTTGTACTGCGCATGTTCATGACGTCATAAGGGAAGGCGATCGTTTGAAGGGGCATGATCACTTCCTAGTCATGGAGACCCCAGGACATGCACAGTCTCATCTTTCTTTTTTAGATGAATTAACAGGGAACTTCATTGGTGGCGATCTACTGCTCACGACCATTTCTTCAAATCCATTAATGGAGGCGCCGGTGAAAGGAAAAGAACGTCAAAAATCGCTGCTTCAATATAAAGCATCGCTCAAGCGGTTATTGCAGTTGCCAATCAAGACAATTTATCCAGGTCATGGTCAGCTGATCACATCTCATCATGAATTGATCGAAGAAAGATTTAAGAAACAAGAGAAACGGGCAAATACGATGTATCAGCTGCTCAAACGAAAAGAAATGACGGCCTTTCATCTTTGCCGCAAGCTATTTCCAGTGTTGTATGAAGAAGCCCTATTTTTAACGATGTCCGAGACAGTAGGTCAGCTCGATGTGCTCTTAGCGGCTGGACAAATTGAAGAAGTGCAAAAAGACGGAACCCTCTATTACCGGGCGAACTAAGGAGTGAAACGTATGGGAAGATTAACAGGAAAGAGAATATGGATTACAGGTGCATCTGGCGGTATTGGTGAAAAGATGGCGTATTTGGCAGCCGCCCAAGGAGCAGAAATCATGATTTCCGCACGACGACTTGAAAAGCTCACGGATGTGAAAGAAAAGATTATGAGCGCTGGCGGGGTGTGTCACATCGTAGAGCTTGATGTCAGTCAGTTTGAGGACATTGATCGAGCCTATCAAGAAGTGGGTGCTGTTGATATTTTGGTCAACAATGCCGGCTTTGGGGTATTTGATCTTGTAGAGGACGCATCCATTGAGGAAATGGTGTCAATGTTTGAGGTCAATGTATTTGGTTTAATTGCCTGCACGAAAAAGGTCATTCCAGAGATGAAACAAAGGGGACAGGGACATATTATCAATATCGCGTCTCAGGCAGGGAAAATTGCCACCCCTAAATCAGCGATCTATTCGGCATCTAAGCATGCTGTTCTCGGATTTTCAAACAGCCTTAGAATGGAGCTCGCAGACTGCGGGATTCACGTTACGACGGTGAACCCAGGGCCGATTGCCACAGACTTCTTTACCATTGCAGATCGCAGCGGTGAATATGTGAAAAACGTGGATTTTATGATGCTTAGTGCTGACAAGGTGGCAGGAAAGGTCGTGTCAGCCATGATGACGAAAAAAAGAGAGATTAATTTACCAGGCTGGATGAATGCTGGCAGTAAGCTGTATCAATTATTCCCATTTTTATTTGAAAAAGCAGCACGTAAAGCGATGATGAAAAAATAACAAAAAAAGAAACCGGTCACAGCTGGTTTCTTTTTTGATTTTTAAGTGGTTTTTATGTTCGTCTTGCCGCTTGCTGAAGCGGGTCCCATACACTGTTAAAAGGCGGTGCATAGCTAATATCTAAATCTTCAAGATCTGTCACCGTC
This sequence comes from Bacillus xiamenensis, assembly GCF_000300535.1. GTDB lineage: Bacteria > Bacillota > Bacilli > Bacillales > Bacillaceae > Bacillus > Bacillus xiamenensis. The sequence goes on along the minus strand of NZ_AMSH01000030.1, from coordinate 14,996 downwards.
AGCCCCTGGTAAAGAGCAGCTGCCATGACATCAATGCGTTTATCTACACCGTCTTGACCAATAATTTGGGCGCCGAGCAAGGTATGGTCATCGCTTCTATAAATCAATTTCACTTTCATTTTCTGCGCATGTGGGTAATAGCCAGCGTGATCTGTACTGTCGATGGTCATCGTAGAGAAAGGAATATTCGCTTCCTTTGCTTCTTTTTCTGATAGGCCCGTTCGTCCTGCTGTCATGTCCATGATTTTCATCACCGCTGTTCCAGTTACGCCTTGAAACGCCCGGCTGGTTCCAGTCATATGAAAGCCTGCGATTCTTCCTTGTTTGTTCGCTGTCGTGCCAAGCGGAAGATAATCCAGTTCTTTCTTCAAACGATGATAGGTCGCTGCGCAGTCACCGGCTGCATAAATGTCTTTTACATTGGTCTGCATGTATTCATTCACAACAACTGCACCATTTTGTAGACGATTAATTCCTGTGCTGTCTAAAAAGGATGTTTGCGGAGTGACACCAACGGCGATGATGACCATGTCTGTTTCAATGGTCTGTTTGTCTGTTTGAACAGCTGTTACATATGTCTTGCCCTTTAATTTTTGCACTGTTTCACCAAGTACCACGTGAATGCCTTGATTGTCCGCTTCTTCTTTCAGATATTTTGCCATATCGGGATCAAAGCCTGGACCAAGTGTTTTACCCCGCTGAATGATATGAACGTCTTTTCCCAGCGCTTTTAAATTTTCAGCCATTTCTAAACCGATATATCCTCCACCAATGATCGTGATATGTGTGACGTCTTTTTTTAGATTGTTTAAAATAGACAAGGCATGCGGGATTGTTTTTAATACGTGAACACCTTCTAATGAATGGGTGTTTAGATCAAGTGTGACGGGGCTTGCTCCCGTTGCGATCAAGAGCCGGTCATAGCTTTCTGTAAATGGCTCTTTTGTTTTTGTGTGAAGACCTGACACCGTTTTTTTCTTCGGGTCAATCGAGGTCACTTCGTGTAAGCCTCTAGCATCAATTCCATATTTGTCACGAAAGGTTTCGGCGCTGCGTGCGATGAGTTTCCTGTGATGATCAATGAGACCGCCGATCAAGTAGGGGAGTCCGCACTGTCCATATGAGAAAATCTCTCCTTTTTCAAAAGCTACAATTTGTGCGTCTGGATCCTCTCTATATATTTGCATAGCGCAGCTCATTCCTGCTGCATCTCCGCCAATCATCACATATTTCATTTGGTGTGCTCCCTTCTATCTATCAAACTGCATACTCTTATTTACCCTCATTTTCCTTTATTTAATGCTTTTTTTCGCAAAAGAAGCAAACTTTCGTTGAAAAATAAAGACAGCGCCTTCATTTTAAGCTACAATCGGATTATCGTCTTTTTGGTTATGAGTTTAGTTTAGATTGGTGGGAAAGACTTTGGGTGACGAACGACTAGATTTTAATACATTATATACACGCCATACGAGAGAGGCATGGGCCGCTCTTGGAGAATATATGCCTGTATCTGTTTCAGAAGAAGAAGTGAGAGCGCTTCAAGGATTAAACGACTACTTATCGCTTGAAGAAGTTCGAGATATTTACATACCACTTATTCGTTTTTTGACATTACATGTCTTTGCAGAAAAACAAAAAAATCAGCATGTGAATGCTTTTTTAAACTACCCGCACCATGCCAAAATTCCCTTTTTAATTGGGATTGCTGGAAGTGTGGCTGTTGGGAAAAGCACGACTGCACGTATCATTGAAACACTTTTATCAAGGCTTGGGGATGGGATGAAGGTGAGTCTCGTAACAACGGATGGCTTTTTGTATCCTCAAAAAGAGTTAAAGGATCGAGGACTGATGGAAAAGAAAGGATTCCCAGAAAGCTATGATGTCAAAGCGCTTCTTTCGTTTTTAAATGAACTGAAATCAGGTAAACAAACTGTGCATGCACCTGTGTATTCACATCTTACCTATGACCGGCTGGAAGGGGTTTACGAAACAGTGGAGGATGCAGATATTGTCATCATTGAAGGAATCAATGTGCTGCAATCCCCAGCGCTGGATGATCTGAAGGATGAACCACGCGTGTTTGTATCCGATTTCTTTGATTTTTCGATTTATGTGGACGCCGCTGAAACACAAATTCAATCTTGGTATAAAGAGCGGTTTCGCTTGTTGCGGGAAACAGCCTTCCAAGACCCTGAATCCTTCTTTCATCAATACAAGGATTTGACGGATGAAGAAGCGGATCAGATGGCAAGTACGATTTGGAATACAGTGAACCGGCCGAACTTATATGAAAATATTTTGCCGACAAAGTATCGGGCTGACCTCATATTAAAAAAAGGCGACCAGCATAAGGTGGAGGAGATTGCTATCCGCCGGGTATAAAGATCAACCGCTCACACAAGAGAGCGGTTTTTTTAATGACCTCCGCTTACTTTCACAGCCACGGCAGCGGCCGTTCGTTTTTTTAGGCGGTAGTATCCGATGAGTAAGAACGGGACGCCTGCAACGGTGACAATCGCCAAGACTGAAAAAATGGAAAGGGGATGGGCTGCGCCAAATAAGTCAATACACAATCCTCCGGCAAACGGTCCGACGACGCTGCCGAGCTGAGAAAACCCCATTGCGCCGAAGTACGATCCTTTCACTTCAGGTTTGGCAATATTGTCCACAAAAAGATCCATCATCGCAAATAGCAGAACTTCACCAATCGTAAACACGACAATGATAAGAGCAAGCGCACCAAGACTTTGTGAAAAAGCAATGGCAAACAAACTGCCTGCTAGAAGAATATTCCCAGTAGTCAACGACAAAATGGTCGAGTAGCGCTTGGCGATCATAATCAGCGGGTACTGAACGACAATGACAACAACTGCGTTTAAGGATAAAAGATACCCAAATAGCTTAGGGCCATCCTCAATCATAGGGGATGCCGATAAATATTGAGGCAGTGTTGAGCTTAGATGTGAATATCCGAACGAACATAAAGTCACACCGATGAGGATGATGCTAAAGACCGTATCTTTCTGGATAATAGAAAGGGCTTTTTTGACACTGATTTGTTTGGTGTTTTCTGGAGCAGCAACGGGATGCTTTTGAAATTGCCATGCCAGCGTGAATCCGTATAAAAAGTAAATGAAGGCAGCAACGAGAAATGGAAATGTTGTTTTTGATGACCCGAGATATAAACCAAGCAGCGGGCCGAAGATGACACCAATGTTAATGGCCGTATACCGTAAATTAAAGACAAACAACCGAATGCTTGCGGGGGTCACATCTGATAAGAGCGCCTTAGATGTTGGCTCAAACAGCGCCCGGCACAGTCCATTTAAAGCATTCATAAAAAAGAAGACCCAAATGGCATCTGCAAACGCGAAGCCAACAAAGACAAGTGTCCAACCAAAGATGGATAAAAGCATCACCTTTTTTCTGCCGATTCGGTCAGAAATATAGCCGCCATAAAAGCTCGCAACGATCCCAATAAGAGAGCTGACGGCAATGATTAACCCAGCTGAAGAGGCTGAGGCGCCTTTGACTTGTGTCAAATAAACGGCCAAAAAAGGAATGCTCATGGACGTCGCCATTCGGCCAAATATCGTGCCGATGATGATCGTCCAACTAAGTGGATGTAAAGTGCGTAAATTATTTTTCATGCTGCGTCTCCCCTGCGTTTGTAAGATGTTCCAATCATACATGAAAAATTGTGCAAATTAAATACACAATTTGATGGAGGAGACATCCGTCATATGGCAGAGAAGCTCGAATCCCCCAGTGAATGGGAGAGGATATGTCGTGCTGCTGGTGCATAAAAACCTTGATGAGCAAGGGCTTTGTAGGAAAGGGAAGCGGACAATGCTCCACTGATTCGTCTGCTCATTTTACGAGAAATCAATCGAGATCAATGGCGATAATTTGCTCTAAGGAAAGGCTTAGCACATCTTCGTCATTCACTATTTTCATGCGCCGCGTTTCATAATGAATGGCTTTGACCCAGCCCCAAAACTGAGCTTTCATGCCTGATGCGACATACGTCACGCAAATCGCTTGATCCTCTGTAATAGACTGTGTGATCAAAAAATTCATTTCCTCTAGCTGATCGGAGCTGAGCGGAAGAGGCGTGTATTCCTTTTTCTTTCGTTTTTGAGCAAGAAGCTGCTCCCGGTGCTCTGGCAGCATCATTCGGCTTGATTCCCACATGATGTTGTATCCAGGTGTTAATTTATTGGGATTCATGGTTGTTCGCCTCCGTTATTTGTAATGCCCGCCAATTTTTTCGGCGCGGTGATATGCCTGGCCAGCACTTGTCAGTGACGAAGCATGCAGTAGTGCCGCAGGTCCATACTTCAAATGGATCGCATCAAATATTTTGCTGAGTCGATCTTTCTTCAAATGGTGATCAAATAAAGTCAGCTGATAGTGGCTGTCAGGCCGCAGCTGTGAGAGGGTGATACCTACACTGCGAATGGGCTGACCATCCCAGTGCTGCTGGCATAGCTGAATCGCAGCCTCTGCAATATCTGTGCCGTACTGTGTAGGTGAATGAAGCTTGATTTGTCGATGAAATCCTGTTGGATGTGAAAAATCAGCTCCTCTTACACCAACAGACACCGTTTGACCAAGGTAATGCTTAAAACGTGCCCGTCTAGCCACTTCCTCACTCAATTCAAGAAGAGCGACTTTGATGTCCTCAAAAGACGCGTAATCATGGGGAAGGGTCATATGATGTCCAACGGCTTTTTGCTGATCATGTGTGTGAATAGTGACTGGTGAGGGATCGTGTCCTAAAGCTGTTCGCTGCAGGAGCTCCCCATTGATTCCCCAGCGTTTTTTTAACCGGTCCAACGGATAAGCAGCAAGTGTCCCAATGGTACTAATGCCCATTCGTTTTAAATGATGTTCCATTCGTTTGCCAACGCCAAATAATTTCCCAATCGGGAGCGGCCATAAATCAGCATCCATCCGATCTGCACGCAGCTCATAGATGCCAGATGTGTTTTTTTTAGCAAAATGGTCACAGGCCATTTTAGCGAGCACTTTATTAGGTCCGATACCAACACGTGCGTAAATGCCAGTCTGATTCATAATGGTTGTTTGTATATGTTGAGCGATCTCGCGCGGAGAGCCGAAGAGTGTAAGACTTCCTGTGATATCAAGGAACTGTTCATCAATTGAATAAGGCTCGACAAGGTCTGTGTATTGTTCAAGCAGTTCTGTAATCATGACAGAGACATCAAGATAGCGTTGCATACGTGGACGTACGACCACAGCTTCAGGACATTTCTCCTGCGCTTCCCACAATCTCGATGCATTTTGTACGCCACGTTTCTTAGCGAGAGGGCAGGCGGCAAGGACGACTCCGCTTCTTCGCTCTGGATCTCCAGAGACAATGAGCGGCACATTCTCTAAATGAGGCGCCTCCACCTTTTCTACTGATGCATAAAATGACTGCATATCCACAAGCAGAATCGCTCGTTCATTCATTGTACTTCACCTCTTAGAACATATGTTCTATATCTATTGTAAACAACATGAGGTGAAATTCATACTGGTAAATCATTCAAAAGCTGTCCATACAAAAAAGACGAAGTGATTAACACTTCGTCTCGTCTGCTGCAACGATTGTTAAGCATGTGCCAGGCTGTGGAAAGTTTGGAGCGGTTCAGAACGCAAACGGTAAGCCGTAAGCTTTTTCTTTGGCTTATGTGTAAACTGCCGAACCACATCCACATGGTCATCATAATGGAACAGATAAAGGGTGACATCGTGCTTACCAAGCTTTGTTTGCATCGTAAGCGGCGCCGGCCCTTCATTTGGATGAAGAAAACGCTCCTCATCACCAGGATAAATATAGTAGCGTTCAATAAAGATCGCGTCATTAAAATGTTGAATGACTTCAGATGTTCGCTGATCATCAAGCGAACGACCTTGAAAAGTAATATTTGTTTGATCACTTGTTACTTTTGCATGAACCGCATAACGACTCAGCAGGCGTTCGACCACACCAGAAGGCAGCGAGGTGACAAGCAGCTTTAAAAGACTAAACACAACAAGTGAAATAACAACCCAAACCAACATGATCATCTCCAATAAACATTTGTCACATTTCCTATAGGGTTCATCTTAACATAACCAAAGAAAGAAACTTTCGCACAAAAAGTGAACTTTTTGAAATAAGTGTGAAGATTTAAAAGGAGATGGCGGCTGAAAGACGAAGAACCAACAAAGCTAAACTGAAAAAAGGCTGGCACACTGTCTTTACAACCATCTGATCAGACAGGTAGACTATTGAAACAATCTCTTTTTTGTGAAAAAAACGATTCGAATAAGAAAAGACAAAATGAGAAAAGGGGCGAGGCCATCATGATACGCCAAGTGAAGCCGTCGGATTTTTACGCAGTCACATCCGTCATCCAAAGCTGGTGGGGAGGCAGAGATTTGCGTGCAAAATTGCCAAAGCTATTTTTTGAACATTTCCAGCAAACAAGTTTTGTCGTCGTCGAAAAAGGAGAACTGATCGGTTTTTTAGTTGGTTTTTTATCGCAATCTCATCCGGATGAAGCCTATATTCATTTTGTTGGCGTACATCCCGATCACCGTAAATTAAAAATAGGCAAAATCCTCTATCAAGCTTTTTATGAAGCGGCTGAAAAGGAAGGGAGAACAACGATTAAGGCCGTCACAGCTCCTGTTAATAAAGTCTCCATTGCTTACCATACAAAACTCGGTTTTCAGATAGAAAAGGGAGATAAAACAGTAGATGGCATCTCTGTCTTTTCAGATTACGATGGAATTCATGAAGACCGTGTGTTATTTATGAAGAAGCTGGAGGTGAAAAAATGATCATCCAGCTGGATCAAAAAAATAAGGAACAAGCAAAACAGATATTACACATCCAATTGGCCGCATATCAGATGGAGGCAGAGCAAATTGGCTATCAAGATTTACCGCCCTTAAAAGAAACAGTTAAAGATGTATGCAAATGAGATATTCATAGGGTTTGAAAAAGAAGGCTCTTTGTTAGGGATCGCTTCATATGAAATGCATGAGGACCGGGTCGTTCTCAGCCGGTTAGCTGTGCATCCTCATGGTGTCCATCAAGGGATTGGAACAGAGTTGATGCAGGCTATTATCGAGCATCATCTGCCAATCGAGCTCACAACGGCGGAAGCAAATAGACCAGCGATCCGGCTCTATGAAAAACTCGGGTTTAAACAAACGGCCCGTTTGCAAGTAGAAAACAATCTCATGTTAATAAAGATGGAACGTTCAATGCTTCGGAAGGTGGAAGTGGTTGAATATGAAACGAGCTGGCAAGAACAATTTCATCATGAGCTAGACAAACTGAAGAAGGCAGTGGGTGACAACTGGGGAGATGGTCACCATATTGGCAGTACGTCGATTAAAGGAATGGCCGCAAAGCCTATTATTGATATTCTGCTAGAGGTGAAACAGATCAGCAAGTTAGATGAATGCAGTCATCTGTTTAGTGAGCTTGGTTATGAACCGCTAGGAGAAAACGGACTCAAAGGAAGACGTTTTTTTAGAAAAGGCGGCTTACAGCGATCACATCACATTCACGCCTATGAAGCTGGACATGAGGATGTAAAAAGACATTTAGTGTTCCGTGATTATTTAAGAGCAGCACCAGGTCGTGCCAAGGACTATGCAGACAAAAAGCGCCAATTAGCGAAAGCACACCCAGAGGATATGGCAAGCTATATAAACGGAAAAAATGCGATCATTAAAGAAATTGAGCAAGAGGCGTTCAATTGGTCAAAGCAGCTTGAAACAAACAATCAGGCAAGAGAATGACCATTACATAGAACAAGATCATCTAAAGCATTCACTGGCAAGGGCGCGAACATGTTTAATTGATGGCTGATATGTTACAATGTAACAATCAATGAAAAAAGGATGTTCGTCATGTATATTCATATAACGGAACCAGCAGCAGCCTTTCTTACAAAAAGGCAAGCAGAGCATAAAACAAAAGAACTGCTCCTTCGCTATGATTCAGATGGATGCGGCTGTGCAGTAAGCGGTGTACCAATGATTTGGCTGACAAGCGAAAGAACAGGTGAGTGGGAACAGCTCAAGCATAATCAACCATTTCACCTATATATACACACAGCACAAAAGGTGTTTTTTGACGAGGAAATGACGATTGATTTTAATGAAAAAGCCAATACACTTATGTTGAAAAGTCCTCAACAAATACTCAGCCCGAGAATGGGTATACTTGTAAAGTAAGGTGGAAAAGTAGTGGATCAAAAGCTGAAAGTGATACAAAACACGGCACAAAACAAAACGTGGGTGTCGTTTTTAAATAATAATCATCCTTATAGCCTTTTGCACTGGTCAATTGGTGGAATGGATTCAGTGAAAAAGGACGTCTGGCTTCTTCAAGATGAAGTCACATTTAAAACAGAAGAATTTCCAACGCTTGAATTAGCTGTCAATTGGATCAAAGAGAATATGGATCAAGTAACAGATGTCTTATAAAAAGCCTTTTGTTGTTGATATGATCCCCTCTAAGCAGATGGTGTAAAAGCCCAAGAAAATATCTTGGCTCTTACACAATACTTGGAGGGGATTTTTTTCGTGTCATCATCATCTCATCAAACAGCAGAGCTGTCTAACTTGAAAAATGATCTTTTCAAACGATAAAAAGCAGGTTTTAACAACCATTTCGACAAAATGAGAAAAATGGAAATGAATAAATAGAGGCTATAAATGCCGAAAAATAGGCAATGGAAGCGTTTATTGCGGGATACCGAAAACTTTACGAAAAACGACATTTCATATTTCTTCCATTCGTGGAAATATGATAGAATACAACATGTATCGTATATGAGAAGGGAGGTGCTAAGGTGAATTGAAGCTCAAGCTGTCATCGCCTCAGGTTGGAATCAAAATAAACGAATGGTATAGACAGATTTGCGGATTTCATGTCATGAAGGCAGAGAAACTGAAGGCCGAGATCGAGCAGGAAATCCTTGAGATGGAGCAGGATCAAAACTTGCTGCTTTTTTACCAGCTGATGGATTTTCGCCATAAAGTGATGCTTGAATATTTTGAACCGGCAAAGAAAGCTTCGAATGATGAAGAGATTAAGAAGCTTTTAGAAACGATCGAACATTCGCAAACAAAATTAACGGACATGCTTGAATACTATGTTCATTTTTTTACAGGAATGTTTGAATTTGAACAGAGAAACTATTTGAGCGCTATTGCTTATTACCGTTCCGCAGAAAAAAAGCTCAATCTCATATCAGATGATATAGAAAGAGCAGAATTTTATTTTAAATTAGCAGAAATATACTACCACATGAAACAAACCCACTTTTCGATGCACTATGCTTTGCAAGCGTTAGATACGTACGCTGCCTACAGAACGTACACGCTGAGAATCATCCACTGTGAATTTGTCATCGGTGCAAACTATGATGATTTGAAATGCTATGAACATGCATTACCCTACTTTAAAAATGCTCTAAAGCGAGCACGCTCAATTGGAAACCCTCGAGTCATAGGTTCGGCCCTTTTCAACTTAGGTAACTGCTATTACCAAATGAACGATCTTGCCGCAGCAAGTCGTTATCTCAAAGACTCTCTTGAAGTGTTTGAAAAGGAGAATTTAACCCATCTAAATCGCTCTCTAGACCCACTATTTATGCTGACACAAATCCTGTTTAAACAAAAAAGAATAGAAGAGTCGTTAACCCTCTATCAACAAGGTATTATGAAAGCCTGTGAATTAGAAGATGAAATTTACATCTGCAAATTTCAGTTTTTAAAAGCATTATACGTTGATGCAGAAATAAAAATCATAGACGATACATTAGATTTGTTGGAGGACAAGCGCTTATACCCGGATATTGAGGAATTGGCACTTGATGCAGCTCATTATTATAATGAGCTTGGATTATTTGAAGTATCTACCCGGTATTACGAAAGGAAAATTCAAGCTATATCAAAAATTCAAAATGGAGGTCATTTATATGAAAATGAGTTTGATAGTTCTTTTATTGGCAGCAACTGCAGGGTTATCGGTCATGAGTCAGCAGCAATCGGAAGAGAGCCATATGGAGCTGGCGGGCAGACACCATACAACAGTGGTGACTATCGCATAAGTTAGCTAAAAAGAGGAGACGAACCGCTGTTCATTCTCCTCTTTCATTTTCATTGAGTTTAAATGTTTGAAGAAATGTCTGGACCTCTTGTTCATATGCTTCCTTATTTTCACTATAGGACATCGCATGCGCACCATGAGGCGCAATAAATAGCCGTTTATCACCCTTTTTTCGTGCATATAACTGCTGACTTTGCTCACAGGGAATATAGTCGTCATAAAGGCTATGAATAAAAAGAACAGGTTCTTTCACCTTGTCAATCACATCAAGAGGGGACACCTGCCTGATGCGATATCCGTCCCGCCATTTTAACACTAGATCACTTAGTGGAAGAATCCATTGCCCTGAAAGTCGAAAATCCGTTTTTAATCGATACACAAGCTGATCCTGAAAAGAAGCAAAAGGACAATCGGCTATGTAAAAATTGGCGCTTGCTTCCGGTTTTGCAGCATATAGTAAGGTCGTGACTGCGCCCATTGATTCTCCGTGTATACCAATGATGGCACTTTCCCCGAGTCTTTGTCTCAGCCACTTTACCACCTGAGCTAAATCTTCTTTTTCATAAAATCCATAACTAGTCGTTTTTCCGCCGCTCATTCCGTGTCTTCTATGATCATAAAGCATCACATTCCATCCGAGCTTTTGGAATAATTTCATATACTTAACGGAATTGATCAGACTGACTGTGACGCCGTGGCAAAGCACGATGGTGCGGGTTGTATGTGGAATTGGCACAAAATAGCCATGAAGATCATAACCAAATGCTGAAGGAATACAAACTTTCTCTTTTTGAAGCTGTTGAAATTCCTCGTGATGATAATGCCCTTCATCTGATTCTCGTTTGATGAGCTCTTCGTCCGTTAATCTACGAATATACATCATTTTATTAGTGAAAAAAATACCGATTGCAGTGAGTGGAAATAACATCAAAGCAAGTATAACGATCCATTTCTTCTTCAAGCTGATTCTTCCTTTCCGAAGTTCTTCTATGATGATCATACCACATGCTGGGAGATTGGCGTGACTCTTGCTCAGTAAATAAAACGGATGATACACTAAGGCAAAAGGAGAGAAGCAAAGTGAAAAAGACCAAGCAAGACCAAGCAAGACCAAGCAAAACTGAAAGACGGCATAAAGGATGATGTGAAACAGCAGCTCCTTCAAATGAAGCAGAATCTCGCCGTTGAGACAGAAAAAAGAGAAGAACAAAAACGACAAGACCTCCTTCGGCAACAGAAAGAAAAAGAAAAAAATAAAAGCTTCTCAGAGCTGCTAGATGAAAGTCATTTAGACTGGAGAAAGTATAAAAGCTAACTAAAAAAGAGATCACTTGATGTGATCTCTCAGATTGTTGACAAAGGGCTAAAATACTCTTTATTTAAGCCCTTTGTCTTCTTTTTACGTTCGATTGACACGATGCGTCTCATACACAGACTGTTTTGTGAAATACATCAAAGCTTTTACTTCTTGATCGCTTAAAGAACGTGCATTGGCTGCTGCCACATTTTCTTTTAACTGTTTCACCGAGCTTGCGCCAAAAACAACCGAGCTGACAGCAGAATGCTTGAGCAAGTATTGAATGGACAGTTCAGTGAGCGATAGGTCATAAGCGACTTTCTTTAATGAAGGAATGACTTGCTGAAGCTCTTCAAATGAGTATTGAAGATAACCGTTTTTTTGAATCGCTGCACTTGCTTGAGAGAGCGGTTTTTCAGTTAAAAGCCCTTTCGCTAAAGGACCTCTAGCGACGACACTAATGCTTTGTTCTTCAAGAAGAGAAAACCATTCTTCTGGACGGCGGTCGAGTAAACTATATTGCATCATCACACTCACAATGTTCGATTTTTTGGCATATTCTTTAATGACATTTGGACGAATAGACGATATGCCGTAATAGCGAATGACGCCTTCTTCCACTAATTCTTCAAACGCCTCAATGGTTTCATCAATTGGGTCGTCAATTGTGCCCCCGTGCAATTGATATAAATCAATATAATCTGTTTGAAGCCGTTTGAGGCTCTGTTTCACGGCCTCTTTTATGTACGCCTTTGAAGGGTCCCAGTCCCAGCCCGGCTTGCCTTTTTCAAAGCGGTTGCCCACTTTTGTGGCCAAAATCAAATCTTGCCGTCTGTTCTTAATGGCCTCCCCGACAATTTCCTCATTTGTCCCAAAATCATATAAATCGGCTGTATCCAAATAGTTAATCCCAAGATCAATGGCTTCATCTAATAAAGAGAGCGCCTTTTCTTTTTCAGTTCCAAGTGACATACATCCTAGTGCCGCCTCACTAACCAAAAGATCAGAGGTGCCAATTCGTCTTTTTTTCAATTCAATCACACTCCTATCCTTTCACATTAAGTGAAAAAATTCTGGAATTCAAGCCAGGTGATTTCAAAGGGTGCATTGAAGCGGCCCTTGGCTTTTCGCTTCTCCTAAATCATCTATGTTAAAATGAATGAAGTGAAAAGTGAAAGTAGAACGAGGAGCTGACAAAATTGAAGGACTTTGAAGAAAAAACATTATCATCTAAAGAGTTATATAAAGGAAAAATCATTGACTTGGTTCTTGAAGATGTAGAATTGCCTAATGGAAAACAAGGCAAACGAGAAATCATCAAACATCCAGGTGCAGTAGCAGTTATTGCACGTACAGACGAAAATAAAATCATTTTGGTCAAGCAATACCGGAAAGCACTTGAGAGAGCCATTGTTGAAATTCCAGCTGGAAAATTAGAACAAGGTGAAGAGCCGGCACATACAGCACTAAGAGAATTAGAAGAAGAAACCGGGTACACGACTCAGCAGCTGAAAAAGCTGACGGCCTTTTACACATCTCCTGGGTTTGCAGATGAAATTGTTCACATGTATCTGGCAGATGAGCTGGTTCCGCTTGAAGAAAAAAGAGAGCTGGATGAAGATGAATTTGTCGAAGTGATGGAAGTGACATTAGAAGAAGCGCTGCACCTCATCGAAAAACAGCAGATTTATGATGCAAAAACAGCCTATGCCATCCAATACTTACAACTGCAAGAGGTACTTGAGTCTACAAAATGAGGGAGTTCTTTGCAGATATCCATATTCATATTGGCAGAACGAGAACAGGCAGAGCTGTCAAAATTACAGGTGCAAGGTCACTGACCATTGATCAAATTCTAATAGAAGCGTCACAAAGTAAAGGGATGGGGATGATTGGTGTGATTGATGCACAATCTCCTGAAGTCCTAGAAGAATTGATAGAAGGTGTAGAGGAAGGCACGTACAAGGAGTTAAGCGATGGCGGTCTATCATTTGGACAAACCGTTTTGCTTTTAGGCAGTGAACTAGAAATCAATGACGGCCATTCAAAGGGGCCGATTCATGTGCTGGCTTTTATGCCCACATTACACAAAATGTCCGAGTTTTCCGCATGGCTCTCTCTTTACATGAAAAATGTGCATTTGAGCTCACAGCGCCTATATGTTGATGGGAGAACGCTTCAGCATAAGGTAAAGGAGTTTGGCGGATTATTTATTCCTGCGCATATTTTCACGCCGCACAAAAGTTTATACGGCAAAGGGGTAAACACTTCTTTAACAGAAGTATTCGATCCAGAGCTCATTGATGCTGTTGAGCTTGGTCTTAGCTGCGATACGTCAATGGCCTCCCAGCTAAGTGAGCTAAATCGCTATCCTTTTTTAACGAATTCAGATGCTCATTCCTTAGGGAAAATTGCGCGAGAATATACGAAAATTCGAATGGATCATGCTTCTTTTACTGAATTCGAGCTAGCCCTTCAAGGAAAAGATGGCCGAAGCATCACAGGAAATTTTGGGCTCGCTCCGCGGCTTGGAAAGTATTATCATACGACCTGTGAGAAATGCGGGGTAAGACCTGACAGTCAGGATCAAGAAAAGTGCAAAGCATGCGGCCATACCCGAATGACCAAAGGGGTGAGTGAGCGTTTAAAGGAGCTTGCCGACCAAGAAAGTGATCATGGAAAGAGACCTCCTTATGTTCATCAGCTCCCGCTTCAATTTATTCCGGGCGTTGGGGCCAAAACATTAGAAAAGCTGAAAGCCGTTTTTCACACAGAAATGAACATTCTTCATCAAGCAACAGAACAAGAACTAAAAGCTGTCCTGCCAGAAAAAACGGCCAATTACATCATCAAAGCGAGAAAGGGAGAAGTCGGACTGATCGCTGGTGGAGGCGGCGTCTACGGCAAGGTGGATATCAATCATGAGTCAACTTAAATGGACATGTCAAACATTTGAACAATTGTCTAAAGAAGATCTTTACCTTATTTTAATGGAAAGAGTGAATGTGTTTGTCGTAGAACAAGCATGTCCTTATCCTGAAATTGATCATCGTGATCAAGATGCTCTTCATTTCATCGCAAAAGAAAATGGCACCATTGTCGCTTATTGCCGCATTTTCCAAAGCGGGATTATGTATAAGGAGGCGTCTATTGGCCGCGTCCTTGTGACGCAGGCAGGCCGGAAAAAAGGCTATGGGAAGATACTGCTCAGCAAGGCTTTAGAAAAGCTCAGTGAATTAGGAGAAACAAGTATCAAAATTCAAGCACAGGCGTATTTGAAATCGTTTTACGAATCATTTGGTTTCAAAGCGATCTCAGATTGTTATGATGAAGATGGGATTCCGCATCTTGATATGGTGAAAAAAGCAAGATAGACGTGTAGACGTCTATCTCAGATTGTTGACAAAGGGCTAAAATGAACTTTATTTTAGCCCTTTGTCTTCTTTTCAGCGTGACATGAAAACCTTTGCAGTCTAGGAAGGACGAGTACCGGCGCGGAGCGAATTTGACATTCGTGAGCACCGGCACGCAGGACTGACACCGAGTGCGAGGGTTTGTCTACACGCTGAG
>NZ_AMSH01000029.1 GCF_000300535.1 Bacillus xiamenensis | reverse complement strand
TTCATTTTAGCCCTTTGTCAACAATCTGAGAGCCTGCCCCATACGCAGGCTCTTTTTTCATGAAACAGATGCTCTTTTCGCATAAATAATGTATCGCTCTGGTGCATTACCGACGAAATGAAATGGATAGCATGTGGTTAGTACGAGCTCTTCTTTTTTATTCTGCAGAGTGATAATGGATGTATCATGCTGATCCACAATTTTCGTATGCGTGATTTCATACACATACTCCCCGTATGGCACTGTGATTTTCAGTTGATCTCCAATGTCCAGCTCACCTGTCCGGCGAAAGACCGTGTCCCGGTGCCCAGACAGAACAATTTGTCCATGTTGATCAGGATAATAACTGCCTTTGTAATGCCCGACTCCTTTGGCAAGGTCGTCCGCATCCGTCCCTTCGACAATCGGCAGGTCCGCCTTTAATTTCGGAATGGTGAGAATGCCTGAGACTTTTCCCATTTCAGGAGCAAACGTCTTCTTTGACATCCCTTGATCGGCCGCTACCACCTTCTTCGCTTCCTCTAATGATTGTGCTGTTTGAAGATGAGTAGAGGTGATTTGCCATATTCCCCAGCCGAGCAGCGCAATTCCCGCTGTCATTACAGTAACTGCAAGCCATTTTTTCATGCTTTAACTCCTTCGTCTTAAACAATGATTCTTCTGAGGTGATGAGCCTTCAGCTTGCTGCTGCCTTTTCTTCTAGTTTTACTTTCTCAATTCGGCCCTCTTTTTGATACACAATGGCAGCGCCCTCGAAGCTCTTAACGAAAGCAACGGTCGCTTCTAAATCTTCTGGACCCGTTTCAGGGTTCTTCCCTAACCGCCCGATTGGCGCATATTTACTTCCAGTTGCAGTGGCCATGAAGTTATTCACTGTGAGTGTATACGTTTGATCGAAAACAACTGGTGAACCATCTGGCAGTTTCAAGTTGACTACTTTATATGTTAACGGATCATAGGAATATGAAAAGCCTGAAATGCTATAATCTGGTCCAAATTGAGGAGAGATTTGTGCTTCAATGATATCGACCAAATCCTTCCCCTGAATTTCCAGCTTGACTAAAACGTTGCCAAATGGCTGAATATTAAAGAGATCTCCCCATGTAATCGGCCCTTTTTCGAGATGCTGCCTGATACCGCCGCCATTCATCATGGCAAAGTCACTTTTCATCGAATATCTCATCCCATCCGCAATGAGGTTACCGAGCGGTGTGTCTCCATCATTTGAATAGCCGCCTTCCATTTTGACGCCTGCTTCTCCTACAACCTCACTAATAATCGGTTCAACTTCTTTGCCGTAGCGATCTAAAATGTCCGCTGCTTCCTTGTCCTTTTCAATACCAGTCTGGTCTACATACTGAATGTTTGCACTCTTTTTGACAATATCCTTTGTTTTCCGGTCCAGTGTGACATTGACTTCTCCAATGGCCTTTCCATATTCAAAGGCTTGAACGATTAATTTCCCATTGACCTCCCCATTGACTACTTCGTGATTGTGTCCAGCAAAAATGACATCAATTTCATCATCACCTTCTTTGGCAAGTTTCGCACTTTCTCCAGTAATGGTATCGCCATTTTGAGAGGCTGTCATATGAGCCAGTACCGCAATGGCTTTGACCCCTTTTTGCTTTAATTCCTTCGTTGCTTCATTGACTGCTTTCACTTCATCTGTAAACTGAATATCTTTAATTCCCTCTGGCATCACCATGCCCGCAGCTGATCTTGTGACAACACCGATGAATGCCACCGGGATTCCTTCAACATCTATGATTTGATAGGCAGGTAAAAGCGGTTTGCCAGTATCCTTGTATTCACAATTCGCACAAACAAGCGGGAAGTTCTGGCCGTCGTATCCTTTTGTGCCTTTAGGGTGTTCCCCGCCGTTTAGGATACGCAATAGTTCGTCAACGCCTTCATCAAACTCATGGTTGCCGACTGTACCGACATCAAAACCGATGTTCTCCATTAGTTCAACTGTTGGTTCATCTTGCAAAAGAGATGATACCGGTGAGCTCCCGCCAATCATATCTCCTGCATGGACCGTGATTGTATTTTTTTGTGACGCTTGTTTTTGTTTCATATAAGCCGCCACATAATCCATCCGTCCATACATTCCTTTACTGCCATCACCTTTTAGATCCAGCTCATATTGCTGGTCAATTTTCCCATGTAAATCATTCATGCTTAAAATGGTTAATGGTACTTCACGAGATGACGTGGATGCCTGATATCCAGCCTGCTCTGCTTCTTCTTTTGAGGCAAAAAAGACACGTTTCTCTACATCAACCTCTTTCCAGTTGTCAGGTGATACGTAGGTTTTTGCAGAAGAATCACCGACATAACGTGTGAGCCCTTTTTTCTGCTCACGCGCTCTAAATTCAAATGGCTGTTCTATCAAAGGATCCGCTTCATTCCAAATACCCAGCCCTTTTTCCTTCGCTTCTTTCACAGCTTGCTGAAACGCATCGTACTCTTTTTCATCTCCAACAGGCCAGATGAAATAAGTAGGGGCATATCCTTTTTTCACAAGCTCTAAGTTCGTATTGATGCCTTTTTTGGTTTTCACTTGAGCTAGAAGACGTCCATAGCCATCCTTCGCTTCAGGGCCAATCTTTAATGTCACCTGATCACCGCTTGAAAGAAGTGTTTTTAAATAATCAGTCGCTTTTTGTCCAAAGCGCAGTTGGTTCTGATCTAATTCATTTTTGGGCTTATGATAGGTTTCCGGCGTATCCATATGAACAAAGCGCACCTTTGTCGTACCTAGCACTGGCTTCTTTAAATGAATGGTGTCTCCATCTACAACACGGTCAACGGTTGCCTGATATTCTTTCTTGATGTTTGGCGGATTTGGCTGACGTTTCAGCAGTTTGATATCAGCCTTGTGTCTTGGCAGCACCTGCAGCGTATCGTATCTGCTTAGAATCCCTGTAAACTCATACCATTTCCCTGTCTTCACTTGATCAATGGCACCCGTATTCTCCATCACTCTAAGGACGGTGCTATGATATTTCCGATCGATCATGGTTACATTGTAACCGCCGCCAGCAGACTGGTCTGGTTTTAATTCCACGTAGCCTTTGACTTTTACAAGTCTTCCTTCATATTTACCTGCATAATCCGTTTCCAGTTGTTTAATGGAGACTCGCTTCGGCGCTGGCAATGGTTGATTCACAGCATCTATCTGCAAACGGTCTTGATCTGGCACAATTTCAACCAGCCCTTTATATAGCGTTACCTTGCCAGTCACCGTCACCTTCATACCAGCTTTCAGTTCCGGAAAATTGTTCGGCTGCGCAGAATAAATATTCATTCCAGCGGTCTTGTCTTGAATATATGTTGAGAGCTTCCCATTTCCTATAGCGGATTGATCTGCTGTCACAATTCCACTCACCGTCACCGTCTCTCCGATGAGCTTACGGGCTTTTTTGATGGTCACTTGCTTCATTTGTTTCGAGACATTTTCCTTCTTGTCAGATGCACTGACCGGCTCCGCTGTCATGATACCAGGCAGTAAGGATTGCAGACTAAATATCACCAAAACCAAACAACAGATCATTCGAATGGATTGCATACGTTTCATTAGATCTCTCCCCTTTGAGCTTCATCTCTCATAGTGTACAAAGTAAATATTGATGCTGGATGGATTTCATGTAAAACTTATCCCTAAGAATTCGTTGGAAACGTAATAATCACGCGCGTCCCTTCAAAGCTTTTGCTTTCAAAACGAATGGTACCGCCATGGCTTTCAATAATTTTAATCGTCATCATCAATCCCAGTCCCGTCCCTTTTTCTTTCGTTGTATAAAACGGTTCACCCAGTTTCGCAATCTCATCTTCTGGTATGCCCTTTCCTTGGTCTTCAAATATCAGCATCATTTGATTATTTTTCAGCATGGAGGTCACTTGGATCACACCTCTCACACCATCCATCGCTTCAATTCCGTTTTTAAGAATGTTCAGAAAGACTTGTTTCAGTTCATTCGGTATGCCTTGAATGTTAGGGAGTGATGGAGAAAGTTTTTTTTGAATGGACACTCCTTTTAAGACCGCCTGCGATTCAACAACCATAATGACTTCTTCAAGCAGAAGATTGACATGTACTGGCTCAAAATTAACAGACTTGCTTCTAGAGAGCACAAGGAATTCATTAATAATCGCTTCAAGCCGGTTAAACTCTGACATCATGACATCCGCATAATCCTTCTGATACTTTTTACTTTGAATCATCAGCTGCAAAAAGCCTTTCAACGACGTAAGCGGGTTTCGTATCTCATGGGCAATGCCAGCTGCAAGCTGACCAACTGCCGACAGCATTTCTGACTTCATCAGCATTTTCTCCGACTGCTTTTGACTCGTAATATCCTCTGAAATGCGCATGACGGATGTCTGCATTTTGCCAGGATCATCAATTCGATGTAATGAGACTCTCTCCCACCGCTCACGTCCGGATAAATCCTGAAAATACAACTCCCCAGACCAGCTGCCCTCTCTTAAACAAACGTCCCATTGCTTAGCTAAATCATCACATTGACACAACGCTTGATAGACAGAAAAAACATCTTTCCCGATCAGGTTGTATTCATGCTTCTGTACAAACTGACAAAAGCGCTGATTCACGCATTGAATGACCCCTTCCTCCGTTGCGACCACAATATGAATATGGCTGTTATCTAGTGCTGTCACCGAAAGATGAAGTGCCTGCTTCAATTTCGTCATTTCCGTCATTTTGAACCAAGTCATCACCGCTCCCTCATGATCCTGTTCATAGTGAGGTGTGATATGCACGATGAATTGTTCTCCATCGTTTGTTTCAATTTCACGTTCGATGATGCGCCTGTCCGACATGACAGATTGAATGTCATGATAGAGTATTTCCTGCGTGAGCTTCTTCGCCATTGATTGAAAAGTTTGCTGGTTCCGGGCTTGAGCTGAAGTAAATAAAGAGGCAGCTGTAGGTGTGTTATAGTGAATATTCATTTCCCGGTCGACAAACAACGTGGCAATCTCTGGCTTCACAGATGGCCGGTACAGTTCTTCTCTTGTCACCTTCAAATTGTTTATAATATTAATAAAATGCTCATGGGTTTTCTCAAGCTTCTCTACCTGCATGTTTTTTTCTTTTAATTCGGCTCTTGCTTCCTGCTCCTTTTGTTTCACCTCATTGAGCTCGTTTTCTAAATCGACAATTCGCTGTTGATAGACTGAATTCTGCTCTTGCATCTCTTTGTCCCTGCCGTTCTTTTGATTTTTTCCTCTCTCACTCATTCGAATGAGAATGACGTATACTCCCTTGAAACGGCGATCAAAACTTTTCACTGTAAAATCAGCATACTGCTGTCTGCCATTTTCAGAGATGGGGACATGCTGAAATACCACTTCGGTTTCTTCTGTCCACACCTTTTGAAAGGATTGACTCAACATCTCTTTCATGTAATCTGGTGTTACATATTTACAAGATTGATCTGACACTTCTGTATGTTCTAAAAAAGAAGAGGCACCCTCTGACATTGCGAGGATTTTGTCGCAATCATTTATGACGATGCATGCATCATCCTGGGCGATTTCTTTCATATATTGGGCAGCTCGTTCTTTTAACTCCATATCACACGAGTCTTGCGCCCAAGGCACATTGTGTTTAGAAACGTTTGAGTGGGTATAAATGTTCCACTTTTCATTGAACAAATGAAATAAACGAGGTATATTGGGGACCGTTTCATTCGGCCCTAGTATCAGCATCCCTTGATCCTTTAATGCATATTGGAATCGGGATAATACTCGTTTTTGGACTTCTGGCTGGAAGTACATCAGAACATTTCGGCAACTGATAAAATCGAGGTGGATAAAAGGTGAATCAATCAATAAATTGTGAGGAGCAAAGACGATATGTTTTCTAAGCGACTGCTTCACAATATAAGCGTCACCTTTCTTTTCGAAATATCGCGTCTTCCATTTTTCTGGCATCCTCGCCATAGACTCAGCGGAAAACACCCCTTTACTTGCCCTTTGTATGGCTTTTCGGTTGATGTCTGTTGCAAACACTTGAAGTTCAACGGACACTTGTCTTCGCTTCAGTTCTTCTAAAAATAAAATCGTAAAAGAATAGGCTTCTTCACCTGTAGAACAGCCTGCAATCCAAATGCGGCATCGAGATTTCCCGTTTTTCATTGTATTTTCAATGATCGACGGAATGACCTTATGTTCACATACACGAAAAGCTTCCATATCCCTAAAAAAAGAAGTCGTCCCACTGAGAAGCTGTACATGTAGGCGATCAAGCTCATCTGATTCTCTGTCTAATAAACGATCATAATCTGCCAATGATGAAATCGGTTGTTTGGCACTCCGCATTCTTTTTTGAAGAACAGAGAGCAGCCTATTCTTGTCATAGGTTGAAAATGCAATTCCTTTATGCATTTCAAGACGTTCAATGATTCTGACCAAAACAGGGTTGGAAATATCGATATGCGAAGCCGTGATGATGTTTCCAATATAAGCCGCAAGTGCAGAAGGGTCTTGAAATGTTTGCATACTATCCAGCTCATTATTTGTCTCACTGCATGATAAGGCTGTACCGCCTTGCTCAACTAATTGAAGCAAACCACTTCCTACACAATAGCCTTTTTGGAAAAAGATCGCATAGGCCTCTTCCTTTTGCACGCTGGCAAGTGACTGAAACAACGAATTGACAGCGCATGTCTTGTTCGTTGGAAGCTGCTCCGATATGTGCAGCCGTTTATCTTCTGTCAATGTCACAACTGCATGCTGCGGACAAGCATAAATCGTTTTTTGCATGACTTTCTCACCATGTTTAATCGTTTTTGCCCGGTAGCCAATCGGTAAAACAAGTGCTTCCAAATCAATTACACAATCGCCTGTCACATGATTTTGCACAACAATAAAAGAGGCATTTAATTCATGTGGAAATGATTGAAAAAAAGCCTCGAGATGATGCTGCTCAAACGGCGAAACACCGATGCCAATCACTGGTGCCTGCACATGTTCGTCTTCTATCAAACGATTAATGATTTTGTCCTGCATCTGCTACCCCCATGTTCATTCGTCTGATACTTTTTTTCGACAAAAAGGAAGAAAACCCTCTAATTGTAAATAATGTTTTTTGTATGAAAGAAGGAAAATTTCCTCACATTAAAACAGAATGTATAAACAATAGGAGGAATTTCTATGAAAAACGATCAACAGTCATTCGGACAAGGACATGCTCAGCAGCCTGAATTCAACCATGGCGGGCACGAGTTATTCGATTTACATGAAATTTTAGCAGGCACCATTAATATTTTGGATCAATACATGATCTTTCGGCAGTTCATCCAAGATCCTGCATTATCCGACATCTTAGATCGACAATATCAATTCATTTTGTCGCAGTACAATGTCACGGTAGATTGTTTTTCTACTGGACAAAAGCCTAGTGAAGACACTGCTACTTATATGATGAAAGAACAAACACAGGTCACATACGGGATTAAACCGTCACAGCCGAAGAAGCCGAATCAGTCATTGCAGGACGTAAAAGACGCAGGGATTACAGGGCATATGCTCGGTCTCGTGAAATCACATGCAGGATTACTGTCAATGACCGCTTTAGAGGTAACAAATCCTGTCGTTAGACGGGTACTTGCAGCGCAAATTCCGAACTTTATTGAAATGGCGTATGAAATTTTCTTATATCAAAACAAACATGGCTACTATCAAGTTCCGCAGCTTACAACTCAAGACATGCAAGCGATGACATCTACTTTTGCCCCTATGCAGGGACAAGTTCAAATGCCGCCAAGCAAAGCCAATCAGCAAAAGCCGCTTCATTAGACAAAAAACGGCCGACCTATTTTCCTGGTCAGCCGTTTTTTCTTTGATAGATCAGTGTAAAGTGTTCTT
Source organism: Bacillus xiamenensis (assembly GCF_000300535.1). Classification (GTDB taxonomy): domain Bacteria; phylum Bacillota; class Bacilli; order Bacillales; family Bacillaceae; genus Bacillus; species Bacillus xiamenensis. The sequence goes on along the minus strand of NZ_AMSH01000029.1, from coordinate 34,381 downwards.
CAAAATTTGTGAGACGTTGTCCTGTCGCTTGTTCAAAACCTCTATCAAAACGGCCGGTTTTCGCCGTTTCCTCCATGATCTCATGTATGATATCTCGTCCATAAAGTTGTACCAACTCATAGATCATATAGTAGCTTTGTAAATAGACGTCTGTCTCATACGTCGTTCGAGAATTCTGCCAGTCTTGATCAGAATGAAGAGATTGAAAAGGAATGACATCGAACCGTTCAGACGTGGCATTCAGCACATCATAGGCCGTCCATTCTGCTGTTCCTTCATGGAACCAAAGTGGAAAGATGACTGGAGACACCTTGTATGCATGCACGCTTTCATAGAAAACGAAATGAGCATACTCATGAATGAATAACGTGTTGAAAAAGTATAAGGGCAGTGTCTCTTTTTTCAACAATTCTTCCCGTTTATCTGGGTATAATCCAATCATGCGATCATAATCAGAGTAAAAACCCGTAATATGCTTGATGCCTGCAAATTGCTCGATCGTCTCTTTATCATCAAAGTAAATGATATCTAACGCTTTGTCAGGTTCAAACTGAAACACTGACATCGTTCTCTTCTTGGCCTTTTCCAGCGCCTCTATGGTCAAATCGACAAAGGCGTCCTCTTCCTCTGCATAGTAAATTCTAATATGTTCATAGACCTGTTTATTGAGTCCCTCCGTTAATACTGTTTTCGGAGAGGACTGCTGTTCTAAATATTGTCCTGTCAGCTGAAACGCAACATAAATCAAATATGCGGTGAACGCATAAAAAATCAAACCTGCTGCAATCATTCCGCTTACAAGTTTTTTATGAATCAATACCGGTTTTGCTTTCATTTACTCCCCACCTGAATTCATCCTGCAACCTCTTTTTCTCTCTATGAAAAAACAAAGATCAACAAGAGGTGATCTATTTTTTACTTTATGCATTCAGGTGCGCAAGGTGCGGTTCCAAACAAAAAAGCCGCATTTGACATACGGCTTTTGTCGTAGCTATTTTGATTCAGGGAAAACACGTCGAACGGTTTCAGTAAATTCGTCAAAGAATCCTGAAATTGGTTCTCCGCTTCTAATACGTTTTCCGTACCCTGTCATACGATCGACAAAGTCTGGATTAGCGGATACATACACGTTATCAATTTGTTGATCAGTAGATTTTACTTTATCAGAAATTTTCTTTTTCAAATCATCTGTGACATCACCGCTTTTATTGCCTTCAAGCACAACGGCAACAAATGCATTTTTCCCTGTGACAAGTACGTTCGCTGTTTTCACTTCAGACATGTTAGCAACAAGCTCTGACGCTTTGTCTGCCACTTTGACCTTCTGAGGTGTTTGAACATTTGGCTGATCCTGTCTCATGTTTTCGTTCTTATATGTGACATTTTCATACTGTTGATTCATTGTTCCTCTTCGCTCATCGCCTTGATTATTCATTCCACACCCAGTAGTCATCAATGTCGGAACGAGTAGTAAAGAAAGCATCCATTTCTTATTCATCAATTATCCCTCCTTTTGTTCATAGGTTTTTCATCCAGCAGGCTTTTTATGCACACATCCTCTATTTCAGGAAAATGAATTCATAATTCAGCCTTCTTTGGTCATCCTAAACATGATGAAGAAGTATCATCACGATCAACTGGAGGGATTCGTTTGTTTAAAAGAAGAAAAGGCATGAGCACTGGCGCAATGATCGCCGCTTCGACAGCGGTGATTGCACTGTTCTCCCCTGTATTACGGAAAAGAATCAGCCGCATGACACAAATGAACTTGTCCTCAATGATGAAAGGCCACGATCATAACCGTCATGAGCCATCTCGCCATGAGTCACATTCGAAATCGCATGCACAGAAAGAATCTAAAGGAACGGCTGAAGTCGGTCAAATGATTAAACAGGCTTTCACCGCTGTCCAGCCAAACCAATCACAGCAGCAGCCATCATCATCAACTACGCATCAAACCCACAAGCCAAGAGAATCTTACGCACAGTCACTTCACATTGATGAAAATGTCATGAATGTCATGGATGATGAATCTATTCAGCAAGTGCTCAATGACATCGAGCACAAATAATCAAAACAGGGGCCTTCACGAAAAAGGCTCCTGTTTACTCTCCTGAAAAGTGCTCTTTCACCATCATGCAGAAGGAAGGCAAAAAGGTGATTTCGACCGTGATAACAAACCGATCCACATCATCTAGTATGATCAAAAGCTCTTTCTCATGCTGCCGGTCCTTTTTTATTTCGACATGTCTCACGGTTTTAAAATCATACACGCCTAAAACGGATGCATCTTTTTTTCGAACAGCCTTTAAAGAAAACTCTTGAACCCCAAGTAACATCGTCACCACAAATCGCTCTTCTTGATTCTCAAACCGAAATGTTAGATCTTGATATTCAATAGGCATATCTCGTTCAAACCCTTCAACAGGCCTCGTCTCAAAAAAAGAAAGCCAGTCCGATTGATCTGGAAATTGTTTTCTCCCCATTTTTTAACCCCCTCATAAGTGAAATTTTTTATTAATTATCTTGCTCCCCTTTTCTTTTGCAACAAATTTTAGTAATTTTAAAAAGGTGATTTTATTTTGCTAAGAGACCTCTTTATTAATTTAACAATTCTTGTTACTTTCCATTATTTATTGATGCTTGTGTTTAAAGAGAATTTTCTAAAGAAGGAAGATACCCTGCTCAGACAAGTATGCAAAGGCATGATTTCTGGGTTACTCGGTGTCCTCTTAATGTTTTTCTCTATTAAAGCAGGACCAGCCATCATTGATTTAAGACATATTCCCCTTATTTTAACGGCATTTTACGGAGGCATCGCGCAAACGTTCATCGCAGCATGTGTTGTCATCATCGGGCGATTATTAATTGAAGTCAACGTCGCTTCTTTCATCAATATTTTTTCTATGACGTTTATCGCAACAGCCTCTTTTTTGATTGCTGAACGTCATATCAATCATGTCGTAAAAATGCTGTTATCTATTACAATCAGCAACGTCATAGCGACCATTTTATTTATCACCGTCGTCCATGAAACAACATTTGAACTGCATGTCGCTTACTGGATTTTCTCGTATATTGCCGGTTTATTTAACTTTTATGTCATTGAGCATCAAACAAAAGCCTATCAGCTGTTAAATTTGTATAAATCCCAAGCTCATTATGACTTTTTAACTGGTTTGTTAAATAAACGGAAGTTTGATGAGGTATTAAGTGACGCTTTTGCTCTCAAATTAAAGCAGCCTCTCCATCAAATGTCCCTTATTTACCTAGACATTGATTATTTTAAATCCATCAATGATCGATATGGGCATCATGAGGGAGATATTGTTTTAAAAGAAATCGGAACAAGGCTGATCAAAAACACAAGAAGCTCTGATTATATCGGGCGAATTGGCGGTGAAGAATTTGCTGTGCTTTTACCGAATTGTTCAGTTGAAAAAACATGGCAAATTGCAGAGCGATTGCGGAGAAAAATAGCGGACCAGCCGATTTATTTACAAAACGGAACGTCTATTCACATCACGGCGTCACTTGGATGTGCTTATGATACAGGAGCAAGTGAAAACATCAAACAATTACCGATTATAGCGGACCAGGAGCTCTATAAAGCGAAGCAGTCAGGCCGAAACCAAGTGAGCTTTTCAAAGCGAAAAAGAGATCATTTCAGATAAGCTTTTTCCTCAATTTGTTAGCGCTAATTATTTTTAAAAAAGTTTTCGTATAACAGTTGTTTTTTCCCGCAAACACTGGTAAAGTAAAGGTAATTATTTTTGTTCGTATCATCTTTAAGAAGAAAGTTTTGAAATAGTTTTCGTCTTTGAAGTTTGTGTAAGAGCAAGAATAGTGAATTTAAGCGTTAAGATCGCTTTAGGAGGAAATTTCATGTTAGAAGGTAAAGTAAAATGGTTCAACTCTGAAAAAGGTTTCGGATTCATCGAAGTAGAAGGTCAAGACGATGTATTCGTTCACTTCTCTGCTATCCAAGGCGAAGGCTTCAAAACTTTAGAAGAAGGTCAAGCAGTTTCTTTCGAAATCGTTGAAGGTAACCGTGGACCACAAGCTGCTAACGTTAACAAAGCGTAATTTAAGAGCATTGCTCTTTTAGCACTTTATAGAGTGAAGGAAAACCGCTCGGCTTCTGCCGTCGGTTTTTTTGTGCAATAAAAAGAGAACCTGCTGAGAGGTTCTCTTTTTTATTTGTCCTTCTGCTTAAGCTTTTGCAGAGCAGAACGATACATATCATCATTCATTTTCGTCTCTGGTTCTTCTTCTTTGACAGGTGGTTCTGGCTGTTTAAACTTTTGAAGCGCCTGTCTATAGAAATCGTCGCCAGACGCCGTATCGTCCGTTCGAGAAGGCTCTGACGCTTTTTCTTCCTCAACAGGCTCTACAGGTCTCGCCGCAACTTTTGGCTCGCTGCGCGGCGCGTGAGACTGATTAGACACATCTTCTTTGACCTCTTCCTTCTCGACCGAAGCGTGTCTGACATTGAACGCTACTAATCCAATAATGACTAGAATAGCAGCTGCTAACGCTACAATAATCGTCGCCAAAAGAACCCTCTCCTTATCGCTTAAATGACGCAGTGACTGATGCTACACGTCTTCCTAATGCTTTCCCCAGCTCAATGCCTTCTGCAGAAATCACTTCATCAGAATCAATTGGGCAAGTCACACCCGCTCCATAATAAGAACCGTATAACGCATTCTCTGGAACATTTCCAGGAAGACCAACCACAAGCATCCCTTGATGGAACATAGGTGTAATCAAATTGTGCATTGTCATTTCTAATCCGCCGTGTGTTGTAGCCGTTGTACAGAAAACAGCACCGACTTTATCAATCAGTTTTCCTTCTGCCCATAAGTAGCCAAGGCGGTCAATCCATGTTTTTAATCCTGAACTAATGGTACCAAAGTGACCAGGGCAACCCCAAATGATCGCATCCATTTGATCAAGCTTGCGAATATCCGCATCTTTCACATGATCAATGAACACCTCAGCTTGCTCTGTTTCACCTGCGCCCGCTGCAATCGCTTCTGCAAGTGCTTTTGTATGGTCACCTTCACTATCGTATACGACATAAATTTTCATGTACGGTCCCTCCACACTTATCTTGCATCTTGGTTTGCTTCCTTAGGTGCTGGAAGCAATGTCATTTCTTGTTTCTTATCCTGCTTTTCTTTTCGCTTTTTATCCTTACGTACATCGCGCAGGAATAAGCTGAGAATCACGCCAGCCGCACAGAATAATGTCACCCACATGTAAGCATCATTAATACCCATCACGTTTGAATCGACCTGTGCTTTTGTAAAGAGCTGGGTGTATACATATTTTTGAGCAGCTTCTGCTGTCATACCCATATGATGCATCACATTTGACACAGCCGTCTGGAATGAATTCATAAAGAACGGGTCAGCTGTATTCGTTTGATCCGCCATATTGGAATAATGGAATGTCGTCCGATTTGTATAAATCGTCGTGATCAAACTCGTACCGATCGAACCACTAATTTGTCTTAATGTATTAGACATCGCTGTACCATGACTGTTTAAATGCTGTGGCAACTGGTTCATCCCAGCAGTCATGACAGGCATCATCAAGAGTGACATACCGAAGGCACGTACTGCATACATGAGCACAATGTGACTATAAGAAGTATCAATCGTCAGCCTTGTAAACTCGTATGTGGTCACAACGGTAATCAGCATCCCCAAAATGGCAAGCGGACGAGGTCCAAATTTATCAAACAAGATCCCTGAGATTGGGGACATAATCAGCATTGCAAGTGCCCCTGGAAGCATTAATAATCCCGATTGCAATGCAGTAAACCCAACAAGGTTCTGCAAATAGATCGGAAGTAAGAACATCCCAGTGTATAAGGCAACGGTAATGATAATGTTAATGACACTTGATAATGAGAAAATGCTGTATTTAAACACGCGGAAATCGAGCATCGGATTTTCCGCTTTTAGCTGTTGGAAAATAAAAAGAATGATCGCAATCGCACCAATAATAATCGTAGATAGAACGATTGGATCTGTCCAACCATCACTTCCCGCTTCACTCACTCCGTATAGAAGCGAAGCAAAACCAACGATCGACAGAATCGCTCCAAGGCTGTCCAGCTTGATTTTTTTAGGCTCTACAATATTTTTAAACATAAAGAAAGCCGCGATAATGACAATCGCACCGATTGGTACAAGTCCATAAAACATAATACGCCATGAATAATGTTCAATAATATAACCCGATAATGTTGGTCCAACCGCTGGTGCAAACATCATCGCAAGACCAAAAATCCCCATTCCTTTCCCTCTGTTTTCCGGAGGGAAAATAAAAAGGATTGTTGTCATGACGAGCGGCTGTAAGATACCGCCACCGACTGCCTGAATCAAACGGCCAATGAGCATCGTAGAAAAGTTCGGCGCAATACCGCAAATAAAGGTCCCTAGTGTAAATGAAATCATCGCCACGAGGAATAAGCTGCGCTGACCAAAACGTGTGATCAAAAACGCAGATAACGGAATGAGCACACCGTTGACAAGCATGTAACCTGTTGTAAGCCACTGAATGGTCGTCGCACTCACGTTAAATTCAGTCATCAAATGGGGCATGGCTACGTTCAAAAGCGTTTGGTTTAAAATCGCTACGAACAAACCGGCCATTAAAATGATCAGTAAAGACAAGGAGCCTGTTCCCTGTTTTGTCGCTGCAGGTTGATTTGCCATCTCAGACAACCTCCTTTCATTTTTTGATATCAGTCATCATTAAGATGAAATTTTGACAGAAGCATTCATACCTGGAAGTACTTTGTCAGATGGATTTTTAATAGAAATTTTCACTGCTACTTTTTGTGTGACTTTCGTATAGTTACCACTTGAATTTGTTGCTGGAAGCATATTGAATGTTGAGTTCGTCGCATAACCAATTTGTTCAACAGTTCCTTCAAATGTTGTATCAGGATCGCCGTCTACAACGATGTCGACTTTGTCACCTTTTTCAACGTTCTTAATGTCTGTTTCTTTAATATTTGCTGTAATGTAAAGCTTGCTTAGGTCAATGGTTTCACCAAGAACTGTACCTGCCTGCACTTGTTGGTTGTTTTGTACTTCTTTTTTGACTAATGTGCCATCAGCTACTGCTTTAATGTTTGTTTTTGCTTCTCCTTCAACCTTTGCAACGGTGCTGTCTTTTTTCACTTCGTCACCTTCATCAATGTTCCAGCCTTTGATTTGTCCAGCTGCTGGTGCTGTAATTTGATACATGTCGCCTGTCACTTTTGCTTCGTCCGTTTTGACAAAGTTTGTGCTTTCGTAGTAGTAATAAGCACCTCCAGCAATAATGGCAAGAATCACAATAAGGCCAATAATATTCGTTAACAATAAACGTCCTCTGTTCATGTTTTGTTTCTCCTTTCATGTATAAAAATATAGTGTCATCTGCTTTAGCAAGATTAGAATGCCCATCATCTGACAGAATATGAAACAAGCTCATACACTGCATGTTTCCCCTCTCTCTACTCCGCTGAAAGTGGTGTGCAGCCCATTTATACGTATTGTTCACTCATGAGCAAAAAGCAGAAAAAGAAGAAAAGACGATCGGCATCTTTTTTGAAAAATATATTTAACAAGATTAAATATTAATAAATGAAAATTGAAATGTCAAAGAGAAAGTTTTACTTTTTTTCTGGCGATCCCTTCCTTCTCAACACAAAAAACCTTTCAGCCCTTATGCTGAAAGGTTTTTTCAAATGTTCTCTTTAAGAAAGAACTTCTTCCTGCTGGAAAAATTTTTTTAATGCGAGAAAAACGTCCGGTTTTTGCTTCAAAATATAATGCTTAAATTTCTCATCCTGAATATGCTTATATGCTGACATTAACGTCGAATGCCGGTTATATTGATTCACTTCGCCATAACAGAATAGGTTGGCTTTTTTCATAATCTCAGAAACGAGCTTCACGCACCTGGCATTGTCAGAGGTCAAATTGTCACCATCTGAAAAATGAAAAGGATAAATATTATATCGTGACGGTGGATATCGTTCGTCTATAAGCTCCAGTGCCTTTCGATAGACAGACGAGCAAATGGTTCCCCCGCTCTCACCACGAGAAAAGAAATGCTCCTCATCTACGACCTTTGCCTCCGTATGGTGGGCAATGAATTCAATATCGACCGTCTCATACTTTGTCCGTAAGAAACGTGTCATCCAAAAGAAAAAGCTCCTCGCCATATACTTTTCCCAAAGTCCCATACTACCGCTCGTATCCATCATCGCTAGGACAACCGCCTTCGACTCTGGTTTAGTGACTTCATTCCACGTCTTATATTTGATATCCTCTGGATAGATGGGATAAAAGGAAGGGCTTCCTATCATCGCATTTCGTTTAAATGCCGACAGCATCGTTCGTTTTTTATGGATATTGCCTGTTAGCCCCGTTTTGCGAATATCATTAAACTCAATTTGCTCAACAATGATGTCGTCAAGCTCCTTTTGTTTAAGATTTGGCAGTTCTAATTCACGAAACAGCGCTTCCTCTAGATCCATTAATGAGACTTCTGCTTCGTAATAATCCTCACCTGCTTGATCTCCAGCCCCTTGCCCCTTCCCCTGTCCTTGCTTACTATCTGATCCATCCCGAGCGACCACATCGCCAACCTCGCTGTCTCCATCCCCTTGACCCACGTGCTTATTCTTATCATAGTTGTACCGAATTTTATATTCATCTAAAGAACGGATCGGAATTTTGACAACATCCTTGCCATTAGACATAATAATGCTTTCCTCTGTGACAAGATCCGGCAAATTGTTTTTAATCGCCTCTTTGACTTTTTTCTGATGACGCTGCTGGTCGTCAAAGCCTTTTCGATGGAGGGACCAGTCTTCCTGTGAAACAATAAACTGACTTTTTTCTTGCCGGGACATCCATCCCCCTCCTCACCTTTTTGCACACTTCTTGTAATCAATGATTCCTTTATCGTATGCTTCCTGTCATCGAAATGACGATTATTTCTAAAAAAGACATTATCGGTGCGGGTTTGCGCCAATAATGCCTCCTTCATTTATTAACGATTCAGAAGACTGCCTACATATTTTAAGAGTTCATTTGCACTTGTGGAATTATAGCCATGCTCATCAATCAACCGAGCCACTACTTCATTGACCTTTTTCAACTGCTGTTCATCTGGCGTTTTCGTCGATGTCGTAATTTTCACTACATCTTTCAGATCCGCAAAGAGCTTCTTCTGAATGGCTTCTCGTAATCTCTCATGCGAATTATAATCAAAGCGTTTGCCCTTTCTCGCATAAGCGGAAATACGAATCAGAATTTCTTCTCGAAATGCCTTTTTGGCGTTTTCAGAAATACCGATCTGTTCCTCAATGGAACGCATGAGTTTTTCATCAGGATTCATTTCTTCACCTGTTAACGGATCACGCAGTTTGTTTTTATTGCAGTAAGCCTCGACATTATCCAAATAATTATCCATGAGCGTTTTCGCAGATTCTTCATAGGAATACACAAATGCCTTTTGAACTTCCTTCTTCGCTATATCGTCATACTCTTTACGCGCAACTGAAATAAAATTCAAATAACGCTCCCTGTCTTCGCTTGAAATGGACGGATGCTGATCAAGCCCTTCTTTTAAGGAACGAAGAACATCCAGCGCATTGATCGATTCCATATTCTTTCGAATAATGGTGGATGAAATGCGGTTAATGACATACCTCGGGTCAATTCCGCTCATTCCTTCGTCATGAAATTCCTTTTTCATCTCATCAATGTCAGCCGATTGAAAGCCTTCGACACTTTCCCCATCATACAGACGCATTTTTTTCACCAAATCTATATCAGACCGCTTCGGCTCTTTGAGTCTCGTCAAAATAGAAAACATTGCGGCCACCTTTAGCGTATGCGGTGCAATATGAACATCTGAGACATCACTTTCTGAAATCATTTTATGATAAATGCGTTCCTCCTCTGTCACCTTTAAATTATAAGGAATAGGCATCACAATAATTCTTGAATGCAGTGCCTCGTTCTTTTTATTAGAAATAAATGACCGGTACTCCGTTTCATTCGTATGCGCCACAATTAATTCATCCGCACTAATTAACGCAAAACGGCCCGCCTTAAAATTTCCCTCCTGCGTTAAGGACAGAAGGTGCCATAGAAATTTCTCATCACACTTTAACATCTCTTGAAATTCCATCATCCCGCGGTTTGCTTTATTAAGTTCCCCATCAAACCGGTACGCACGAGGATCTGATTCTGATCCAAATTCAGCAATGGTTGAAAAATCAATGCTTCCTGTTAAATCAGCAATGTCCTGCGATTTCGGATCAGACGGACTGAAGGTACCAATACCGGTTCGTTTGTCCTCTGAGAAGAAAATACGTTCCACCCTTACATCCTCAATTCGGCCGCCATATTCCTCTTCCAGCCTCATCATATTCAGTGGAGATAGATTCCCCTGCACACGTATGCCATATTCTCTATAGAAATCTTCCCGCAGATTTTGCGGAATCAGATGAAGCGGATCTTCATGCATTGGGCAGCCTTTGATCGCATAAACTGCGCCATTATCTGTCAGTGAATATTCTTCAAGCCCTCGTTTCAGCCTTGTCACTAACGTGGATTTCCCGCCACTGACTGGACCCATTAACAATAAAATACGCTTTCTGACATCTAATCGCTTAGCAGCAGGGTGAAAATATTCTTCTACTAGCCTTTCCAGTGATTCCTCTAATCCAAAAAGCTCCTGATCAAAAAATTTGTAGGTTCTGACCCCATTCTCCTCTTCAATCCCGCTGTCTTTAATCATATGATAAACGCGAGAATGAGCAGATTGAGCGACCAGTGGATTTTCCTTAATAATGTCTAAATAATCGCTGAATGTGCCTTCCCATTTAAGACGCTGCTCTTCTTCTCTGTGCTGTTCAATTTTCTTTAAAATATCCATATGAACCTCCTCTTTCAAGATTGAAGCTAGAAATCAGATACTGTTTTACAATCTATGCGGAGGCGTCCTATTACATGCTTTCGTTCTTCAAAATGACGAATTGGCAAACTGAATTGACAACCATCTGCAAGACCCTTCATAATAAAGGAAAAACAGGAGAAAAATGATCTTCTTCTCCTGCTTTTCAAGGCGAACTTCACAACATATGAAACCGGCAGCGAAGGAACAAAGGGATAAGGGGGAGCTTATATGAGAACGGTCATTATGATGGGCGTCATCATTACGTTTTTAGTATCCATTTTCACAGCTGGCTACGAAGGCAAGCCTGGTAAATGAAAAAAAGGATGTTCCATCAGCGGAACATCCTTTTTTATTTAGTTCGTTGTTTTCTACGCTTTCATATCAAGCTCGATTGACTGACACCTGAAGCGAAGTCGGCGTGACCGCTAAAAAAAGCCAAGATAGGAATCCCGGCTTACATTATGACCTTATATCAGATCCCGATATTGCTGCTGGCGAAGCGCCTCATAAACTAGGATCGCTGCCGTATTGGACAGGTTAAGTGAACGAACATGCTCTGTCATCGGTAAACGAAGACAGCGGTCCATATTGCGTTCAATTAAATCTTTCGGCAATCCACTTGTTTCTCTGCCAAAAACGAAGAAATAGTCTTCATCTAACTGAGAGTAATCAAACGTTGTATGCGGCTTTTGACCAAATTTCGTAATATAGAAAAATTGTCCCTTCGGATGCGCCTCAAACAATTCATCCAATGAATCATGATAGACGACATTGGCATATTTCCAATAATCGAGTCCTGCACGCTTCAGCATTTTGTCATCTGTTGAAAAACCAAGCGGACGAATCAGATGAAGTGTTGTATTTGTTGCTGCACATGTACGCGCAATATTTCCAGTATTAGCTGGAATTTCTGGTTGATATAAAACGACATGAAGTCCCAAAAAAGTTCACCTCTAATTTTCTTTTCCGCTCAACATTATACCATTAACTATCTTTCGCGGCATCGTCCAAAATGTGAAAAAACGTATAACGGATAGCTGGTGTATAAGCGGTTGAATCCTCATATGACCAGTACCGCATGCGGCTGTCATACGTCTGCGCATTCACAAGAGGCATTCCGCCTTTATCATGATCAACGACAATCGTTGTATGATTATACCTTCCATCCCCCTCAAAATCGTAGCAAATGACATCACCAATTTGAAGCTCCTGCGGCTCCTTCAGCTTCTTCGCTCTTAATCCCGCTTTAGAATTCGCTAAATAATTTTTCATCGAATGTGCCACCGTCCAGCTGTAGCTCCACGTATGTGAACGCACCCACCAGCCTGATCCGCGATTCGGATATCCTCTCATTGGTGCATTCCCTGCTTTTAGGCATTGCGAAATAAAATTTGTACAGTTATCTTCAAAATTTTTATAGGCTGGATTCCGTTTATTCCAGTACGTCTCCGCATATTGCACGGCTGCCCGCCGGTCATAGTGAAAGGCTCTCCCGAATTGTTCTTCGTGCTGGAAGCGCTCATCAACCTGCTCTTCGTTTTGCCGTTCCTCTTGTACCATACGATCCTTCACAAGCATGTCATGATAAAGAAACGCTTCTCTTTTCTCAACCTGTTCCTCTAAATAAAAAGAATCGTCTATATCCTTACAGACATAAGTGAGATGCGCAAGATATTCCACTTGCTGAACGCCATCATCTTGAATCATTGAACCTAGAAGTTTTGCTTTTGCTTTCGCCTTCACAATCTCAACCTGTCTTCTAGCAAAAAGCTCTTTTTTCCGTTCCACTGCGTCCACATCCGACACAAGCTGCGGCTGTTTGATCGTACTGCCATTTAATAAATAGGCCAGCCTGTCTTCTAACGTTTGCTCTAATAATTGTTTCACACAGACACCACCAAACTTTTTTTAAAAATCTCTGTTTGGTTCATTCTATGTTCAAAGGGATGTTATTTAGTATTTAAAGGTGTCTGTAACAGCTCGATCCCTTTGATGATCTCTTGTTTTGCTTCTTCATCACTTTCCCGCTCAAGGGCTTTTTCCAGCTCTGACAGCTGCTGCTCATCGCCAATTTTGCCAATTGCCCAAGCGGCTGTGCCTCGAATGACCGGCCTTGGATCTTTATGCATAAGTTCAACCAAATCTGGCAAGGCAGATGTATCTTTAAAGTGAGCAAGTGCCAAAATGGCATTCCGCTGAATAGGCTTTTTCCCACGCCATGATCCCGAAACATGACCGTACTTCTCCTTAAACTCACGATTGCTGATCGTCAGCAGCGGCTTTAAGAGCGGCTTTGCAATTTCAGGGTCCGGCTCCATTTCAGGATGCAGATGAAAGTCCTTCCCTTTATTGATTGGGCAAACTATTTGGCACGTATCACATCCATACAATCGATTCCCTATTTTCGAACGAAATTCGTCAGGTAAAAACCCTTTTGTCTGAGTTAAAAACGAAATACACCTTTGAGAATTCAATTGTCCTGGATTCACAAGAGCACCGGTTGGACATGAGTCCACACATTTATTGCATGTCCCGCACTGTTCTTCAATTTTCTCATCCGGTTCAAACGGGACATTTGTGATCATTTCAGCCAAGTACACATAAGATCCGAACTCAGGTGTGATAATCATACAGTTCTTTGCACTAAAGCCAATGCCAGCACGTTCTGCTACAGCACGATCAGACAGTTCACCTGTATCCACCATTGATTTCGTACGTATATCTTCATGCTTGCTTCGCAAAAATTCCTCGAGCATATCAAGCTTTTTTTTCAGTACAACATGATAATCCGTTCCCCATGAAGCCCTGCAAAAGATTCCTCTTCTCGCATCCTTTGTACTGCGGGGAGCATCTTTCATTTTGGAAGGATAAGCGAGCGCAATGGCAACAATTGATTTTGCTTTTGGAAGCAGCAAAGCAGGATTTGTTCGTTTTTCGATATCAGGTTCTTCAAAGCCGGACAAATACCCCAACGATTCATGTAAGATGAGGCGGTCCTTTAATGAATCAAATGTATCAGCACTTGCAAATCGAATTTTATCGACACCAATTTCGTTCGCATATTGAATCAATTCTTCTTTTAATTGTCCAACATGAATCACCTTGCAAACCTCCTTTCTTTGTTTCTTCAGTTGTTTTCAGTATAATACGAGTGTATCATGACCGATTGGAGTGAGTCACTGTGAAGATACATATGGAAATTTCTCAACCTCAAAGCCCGTCTATCCATGTTGGACAGATTGAATATTCACATATTGAGGTAGGAAAGTCACCTCAAATGCTAAAAGGCCGATTACGCCTGTTTCAAGAATCTTTATTTTTCGAGTATGAAGATCAACTCTTGGAAGAAGTGCCAGAGATCAAAGAATGGACTGGTCTTTTAGAAGGCGTCCCTTTTCTTCCCCTTCTTTCTGATATTCAAAAGGAACAATTTATTGACTCGACCAATTCCGTACAGGATTTGTCGATATTTTTTTCGTTAAAATATTTCTTGCCTATCCTTACATTAGATGCCGATCGTCTTAAAGACCCATTGTCATTGACAAAGACTGATACGGGTCATATTGAATGGCAGGACGGTGCAGGTCTTAAAGGGTTATTTTCTCAGGCAAGTCAAGCACACATTTCCCAGGACACAGAGAACATTCTTCAAATTATCCTCTTCCCGCCATCTATTTCCCGGGAAAAGAGTGAAGCGCTTATACAATCCTTGACGAAGATGTTTATACAAATACATGGTGGAGAAAGTAAATATGAACTCATGGAAAAAGCACTGTAGGCTGACAGTGCTTTTTCCATTATACTGACATAATAAAAAACGCAACACTTCGTTTATCTATGAAACGAAATACTGCGTTATACACAAAATTATGTATTGGAGCGGGTGATGAGAATCGAACTCACGACATCAGCTTGGAAGGATGAGGTTTTACCACTAAACTACACCCGCATCAATCTTTTAAAGACAACATCATTGCTATGTATTTGAGCGTGTGATTATAATCTAGCTCACTGCATCAGCTTGGAAGGCTGAGGTTTTACCACTAAACTACACCCGCATCAATCTTTTAAAGACAACATCATTGCGTTGACTTTTATTATGTTACAACTTTCTTCATCATTCGTCAAGAGAATATGAAAATTTTTCGTCAAAAAATCTTCATATTCTCCATATATATTACGATAGTTATTTGTCTAGCTGCAAATACACCAAATAAGCCTGCTTCACATCTTTTAATTCCTTTTTCAGATTCTTTTCAGAACCTGTTAAACCAGAAAACTCATGGTTCATTCCAGTTGTGATGGTAGTAGAAATTATTTTTTTCTCTCCAGGAGACATGTGAAAAAGATCTGAAGCTGATATCGTTGTGTTTCCTCCCACGTCCTGTTTGAAATCCATGCTAGTCGAGAGTTTCGTTAGTTCGCTTTGCTCTTTATCTTTCCATAAGCTATACGTTACTTTTAACAGATCATCTTTTTCATCTTCTAGCTGGTAGATAAAATTCACACTGTTATCGATGCCATTTTGATGAAGGTCAATGGTGATTTTTTTTGTATCGTCTTTTATTAATTGTCCATCTTTGTAATGCATACCGATCAAGGATACACTTTTATTACTGCCTTTTAGTCCTTTCACTGTCATCGCTTCAAACGGCTTATCTGATAATGCTTCCAAAAGACTTTTTTCATTTTTTGTTAGTTTCATAGGTTCGACAGTTACTTTATCATGAGTTGCTGTTTTCTGATTTTTCTCTGAAGCAGGTTTTTCTGATACCGTCTTCTCTGTCGTCGGTGTTTCTGCCGCCTTCTCGCTGCATCCTGCTAATAGAAAAACAGATAATAAAAGAATACTCCATTTTTTAATCATTAATAATCCCCTTTTATATGTTTATTCTTCATTATACCAAAATTTGGTTGAATAGACAAAAAAAGATTAGGATAGTTCTCCTAATCTTTCAGGCTGTCGAGAAAATCTCGACAGCTTTTTTAAAGGTTTAAACACACCGTATATTGAGTGAACTCCAAGGCAAAAACACTACATACTGCTTCTTGACCCAGTTCAAAAGACAAAAATGAGGGTTTTGTAGACACTTGTCTTAAAAACCCTCACTTTCTCTTCACGCTGAAAGATTAGGATAGTTCTCCTAATCTTTCATTTTTTTCTGCTTCATCGACGAGAGCAGTGCCACAATGAGAAAACTCACAGCAAAAATCACAACCATATAAATAAAAAAATTTGGCTTGATTTGGAATGTAAAAGCTGATGAACCTTCCATCTCAAAAGCAAGACTGTTAAATAATAATTCATCATTTGTTTTTGATTGAAATAAATGATAGAACAATACACCAATTGTCAGCATTGGATAGCCTAAAAATCCTAGAAAACTACCAACAATTGCCCCTTGTTTTATTGCTTGAACGTTCATGATCGTTGTCCTCCCATCCCACCAAGCAATAGCTGCTTTATAATAGACTTCCCATCTCCCATAAACGGAAGAAGATAGAGCAATTGAATAAAATACGTGATTGAAAAAATGAAAAAGCCTGTCGAAATCGGATTTTCATCCAAAAATAAAACAGTCACCATGATTCCAGCTGCCCCGATTACACCAGGCAAGAGCGGACCAAGCAGTGTAATCCATACTTGTTTTTTCTGAAATGGCTCTAGTACAGGTCTCACAAATTTCACGGACATCATATCGCTCGCAAAAAAACCTTGTGGACCATCCCGGCCGGCGAACTTCCGGTGTGCATACCCATGTGCCGCCTCATGCAAGGCGGTTCCAGTTATTAATCCGAAATAAATAATCGTAAAATAAATGGCGATGGCCGCAATTGATGGATCTGGAATAAATAAAAAGGCGATTCCAGCCATGATCATAAAGAGCATCCAGAAAAAGATAATTTTGCGCGTTACCATGAGCAAAGCAGTCCCCAATAGGTGAAGGAATGAATGCCCTGTGCAATCAAACCGCTCCTTCATCTTTACTTGATACTGCTTAAAAAATTGACAGCAGGCTGTCACAGCCCGATATGGCGATTGATAATGAATCGATAACAAATGATGCTGATTCAGCCCCATCATCAGTTGATAGAAATCACGAGCAATCACAGACTCATCGACCTGAAACAAATCAGCCAGCTCTGCTGTAATACTTGCCTCTGTCCTCTGACCATCAACTTTCGTTAACATATGATATGCACTTTCATTGATCGGAAGTGAACTTCCATACTGCGTATCAGTCAGATGCCTTTTTTGTAAGGTCACATACGGCGCAAGTGCCGGTATCCGCTCAATCTTTAGCTTACTGTTAAGAAGTTGAATCATGTGAATACCTCCATGAAAAACCTTTATATATGGCAAAGATGAGCAGACATTCAAATCCTGCCACAAGCAGCCACTGAAGCGTTTGACTCGATTCCCCTATCACATAATTTCCAATAAAGACAATCGGAATCATGATTAAAATAAGCGCTCCAAACGAAAAAATGCCTGTGTATGGATTATTTCGATCAAGAGGCAGTAAGATACCCACCACATAAAACAGAGCAGTCGCATTACACAAGACAGCGACGCCAAGCAAAACGATCCAGATCTGATCAGGGAGTGTCAATGTTGTGATCATAAATAAAGCCATTTGCATCACACCAACGAGCAAAAGTCCTAGAAACTTATAAAGAGCCACTTCCCACGACCTTAGACCAAATGTTTTATACATGCCAAGCATTCGTTTATCATTGCCAAATGAATTAAAGGCTGTTAATCCAGCTAAAGCACATAGGACAAAAAAAGCTTCTCCATCAAAACGGAAGGCAAACTGATAACGAACAAATAAGATCACAATGAGGAGAATGAGAAAGTTTAAAATATTTTCTTCATTTCGCACCTGTGACTTCATTTCCTTTACAATGAGTGACCACTTTTTTGAAGATGAAAATGGCAGTTTGTGCAGAAAGGTTAACGCTTTTTTCTCAGCCATAATCGGCATCAAAGCGAGAGAAATAAATGCGCCGCCCGCAGATAATAGGATGAAGAGGGTCAACATTGCAGGATTCACCCCATCAGGAGACATCCCTTGTGCCGCTAAGAAAAACGGTGTTGTCAAATACATCAAATGATAATCAAACTGTACATATGATTGCTGTATTTGGTTGATGTCGAAATGCGTCATGCCATACGCTACAACTAACACCAATAAAACAAATATCGCTGCAAATTTTTGCAACGGTAATTTTAACTTTAGTACGAGTAAATAAGTCATGTTATAAATGAGCTGAAGCAGCGTTAAGACGAACAGCGATTGCAGCAGCACCATCAAAAAGAACGTAAAGATAAAGAAAATACCCATTCCTTGAGCAATAAAATTAGGCAAAAGCAAGATACCGATAAAAAACAAAACAAGCCCTGTCACCACTATCACCATCGGAATGAAGTAACCTAGACTTTTCTGAAAAGTAGACAGCGGAAACCAGCTGAGCTGCATAGAAAACCGGTCTTGTTCAGGTGTTCTGACTTTGATCAGCACAAATAACAAGCTTGTAAAAATGGATGCATTGATGGCCATCGACACAACCAACAACCCAAGTGAACGTTCATCTCCATTTAAGAAAGCCTTCATAAAGACACCGGTAAAGCTGTATCCAATGATAGCCCCCATTATGACGGCAAACAAAAAGAATAAGACCACAATGATTCGCTTCGTTTGAGTATCAAAGAGCTTATACATCTCCTGCTGCCACATTTTAAGCATCATTTTAGAAATGATTAATGATTTCATCAAAATGTGCACCCCTATCACTTAACATTGAAGCTTTCAGAAACACCTGTTCCAGTGTGCTTGATTGATACTTCTCTTTTAAAGCTGAAACTGTTCCTTCATCCATTTTATTTCCTTTAGAAATAATGGCGATTTTGTGGCACAGCTCTTCAGCTGAAAGCATATCATGCGTTGAAAGCAAAATTGCACCATGGTGCTCGGCATAACGTTTCATCAGTTTCTTTGTGTTTATAACCGCTTCAATATCAAGTCCTCTAAAGGGCTCATCCATGATCACCAGTTGACTATCAAGCATAAAGGCAGCAATCAGCTGTGTCTTTTTTTTCATCCCATGTGAATAGGTTTCAATCGGTCTAGATAAAGCCGATTCCATATCGAACAATTCAATTAGTTGATTTCTTCTTTGAATTGTTTTACATTCATACATAGAAGAAACAAACTCTAAATATTCAGCACCAGTCAATGCTTCAGGGAGCAGCAGGTCATCTGGAACATAGGCTACTTGTTTTTTAAAGGATGGATCATCATTTGTGACATCCTTTATATGAATCGTTCCTTCTGTATGCTTAATAATCCCGAGTATACAGTTAATCATCGTTGTTTTACCGGATCCATTCGGTCCAGCAACAGCAACGATTTGATGAGGGGCGATCTTTAAATGAAAATCATTGACAGCAGTCACATTATTTTTATACGTCTTGGTTAAATTCTCGATCGTAAACATATAACCTCCAAGTGTCTGCATATTCTTTAAAAACAGATCAGGCTAAACCGCCCGCCACAGACGGTTTAGCCCTGGTGTCTTATCCTAGAAGTAAAAAGATGAATCCTAAGTATAGCTACTTACATTCAATTTGGACTTTTAAGCCACTTTCCCACTGAACGGCTCCTGTAAAGCTGCCCTTGCCGTTTGCTAAACACCAAACTGCTGCTCCTAGAACAACTGTTGCTCCCAATCCGAGAAGGACTGCAATAAATACTAAGAACCAAGCTTGGTCCATAATAGCAGGTTCCATAGTGGAATAGTCAACTTGCGGCGCTGCATAAGTCATACTTTTCACCTCCCAGCTTATGATGATCGTATCATAGGCGTCACACTTCAAACATCAACAGAAGATCCCATTTTTGAGGGAACGTACTTTCGCTGAAAATGTGACTTTTTATTCAATTACTCCCTTTCGACTGGATAGACACTCTCTATTTTACTATTTTCTACCACAACAGAATGCCCATAAAAACCATATAATGTCAATAAAACCATCTTTTTTCTGTTTCTTTTCAAATAGTTCATTTTTATCATCTGTTCTATATATTCTTTCATTTTTGTGAGCTAGAAAGAATTCCCCCGATATATCAGATATAAAAGTCCTGTTTATATGTCGTTAACAGACCAATTATGAAATATTTACTGATAATTCGGACAAAAGAGTGAGTATATTTTCCTTCTTCTCTTGCCACTCGAAATATGTATATACAAGAAAGCGCATTGGGAAAAAAGCCCTTACCTTCTTCAACCGCACACACCTTTTTACGTTCTTGTTTTTCTATATAAAAAAGCAAAGCAGCCACACTCGCTGGGCTGCTTTGCTTTTCATTTATGACGAACTTGCAGCAGAGGCTGTATCAGGGAAGTAATGGTTCCCTATAATTTCTCCAGCTGGCACATGAAGTCTTGCATCACCATTTCTTTTAAATGGAAGAAGCGGGAAAACAAGTTCTGCTAAATGATAAGCCTCTTCTAAGTGCGGATAACCAGAAAAGATAAATGTATCAATACCGAGAGATTGATATTCTACGATACGTTCTGCCACTGTTTGCGGGTCACCGACGAGCGCTGTTCCGGCACCGCCACGAACTAAACCAATGCCTGCCCAAAGATTCGGGCTAATTTCAAGCTTTTCTTTATTCCCTTGATGTAATTCAACCATTCGTTTTTGCCCTACTGAGTCCATCCCTTGTAAAGCCTTTTGCGCCTCATCAATCGTCTTTTGATCTAAATGACGAATCAGATGTTCCGCTGCCTGCCAAGCCTCATCTTCCGTTTCTCTCACAATCACATGAAGACGAATACCAAACTTCACCGTTCTTCCTTCCTTTTCAGCCTGCTTCTTCACTTGTGCGATTTTTTCCTTTACTTGTGCAGGCGGCTCGCCCCAAGTTAAATAAACATCTGTATGCTTTGCAGCTGTTTGAATTCCTGCTTCTGATGATCCACCAAAAAAGACGGGTGGATGTGGCGTTTGAGCTGGTGGAAATAGCAACTGTCCATTTTGTGATTGCAAATGCTTTCCTTGAAACTGTACCTTCTCCCCTTTCAATAGCCGCTTCCAAATGGTTAAAAATTCCTCTGTTGCCTCGTAGCGTTCATCATGAGAAATCAATAGCCCATCACCTGCAAGTTCTTCTTTACTTCCGCCCGCCACAACATTGATCAGCAGCCTCCCGCCTGAAAGTCGATCGAGTGTGGAGGTCATTCTAGCAGCAACAGACGGCTGCATCAAACCCGGCCGCAAAGCCACAAGAAACTTTAAATGAGTTGTTTCTGCCGCTAAAGCAGCAGCCGTCAGCCATGGATCTTCACAAGATCTTCCTGTAGGCAGCAAGACCCCCGTATAACCAAGCTGATCAGCAGCTTGAGCAATTTGTTTAAAATATGGATAGTCTGCCTGTCTTGCACCTTTTGATGATCCTAAATAACGACCATCCCCGTGAGTTGGAATAAACCATAGAATATTCATCACATCGCCTCCAATTATTTTTCACCTTGATAACTTGTGCGCCACCTAAGCAGACGCTTTTCTAACAGACGTACAAATGAATCTGTCACTTTACCAACTACCGCAAAGATGATAATCCCTACAAACACTTTATCCGTTTGCGAGAATTGCCTTGCATCCATAATCATATAGCCGACACCACTGCTCGACCCCATTAATTCAGCCACGACTAAACCAAGCCAGGCAATGCCCAATGAAAGCCTCACGCCCAGAAGAATATGTGGAAGGGCAGCAGGTAAAATCAGCTTTGTGATATTTTGATACAGATTAAACTCTAAAGCGCGAGCCACATCAAACAGCTTATTGTCTACACTGCGAATCCCTAAAAAGGTATTAATATAGATCGGAAAAAAAGCCCCAAGTGCAATCAATAAAATTTTCGCTGATTCATCAAAACCAAACCAAAGAATAAATAAAGGTGTCACCGCTAAATGAGGAACTGTTCTCAGCATCTGCAAGGTCGGATCTACATACTGCTCTGTTTTCCTAGAAAAACCGACACACACGCCCATCACAAGTCCTAAACCTCCCCCAAGTAAAAACCCGCAAATCGCTCTGTAAAGACTGATATAAAGATGGCCAAACAGCTCACCGGAACGGATCAACTCTCGAAAAGATTCCGCAATGACAGTGGGGGCAGGAAGTACAGTCGAAGAAACGATTTGGAAAACAGCAGTTACCTGCCAAATCACAATGAGTAAAACAGGTAATACAAGTCCTTTTAACATGATCAAGGATGAAGCTTTTCTCCTCTTTTTCTTCGGTCTCTCGGTTTTCGTCACAAGAGCTGGATTAGATACAGCTTTCATCAATTCTTCTCCTCTTTCAGCATTTTTTCAATAAACGAATTATCTACCACCTGACTGACATCAATCTTCCGCTGAATCGCCTTTGTTTGATATTGAAAATCAGCTGTATGCTGCTGGGCATTTATGATCTTCTTAGAAATGGGCTCATTGAGCGGCTCTGTATTGTTTAATACTTGTGTCACTACCTTCTGATCTAACTGCTTCAAACGAGCATATAGTGTAATGGCTTCCTGTTGATTTGCTTTCTGCCATTTCACCGCTTTGTCATAAACTTTTAAAAATTGCACCACCAGTTCAGGATGCTGATCGGCAAACTTGGTTCTGACAAGTGTGAATCCTGGAGAATATAAATCGGTCGCTTCTCCATTGACCAGCAGTTTTGCCCCTTTTTGTATCGTTTCAAGTGATAAGAACGGCTCCCAAATCGCCCAAGCATCAACAGACCCATTCTCAAACGCAGATATTGCTTCATCCGGCTGCAACTGAATGATCTGAACATCCTTTGCAGACAATCCTACCTGATCTAACACTTTGTATAAAAAGTCAAAACCACTGCTCCCTTTCGCAACAGCAATTTTTTTCCCTTTTAAATCTTCTACTTTTTGAATCTCACTGTTCTTGTTCACTAAAATCCCATTCGCCTTCAATCCATCCTGAGATAAACCAATTTCCTTAAAATCAATTCCTGCTGCCTGGCCAGCTATAACAGGTGAGTTACCAACCTGAGAAAAATCTAATTGATTAGCGGCCAGTCCTTCGAATTGGGGAGGACCACTTTGAAACTCCACCCACTTGACTTTCACACCTTCTTTTTCAAATGATTGTTCAAACCATCCTTTTTCCTTTGCTAAAAGTAGTGGACTTAGACTTTGCTGAATGCCAATCCGAATCTCTTTCGGCTTGTTTTCTGATCCATTGACGCTTTGATCACACCCTGCTAATACAAGGAGGAGAACCAGAAAGAGAGCGATTCTATTTTGCCTTTTCATCCGATTTGACCTCCTTAAATTCCTGAGCCATCCGTCAATAACAGCTCATCTGTTTTCTCAAATTCTGAAAGCACCTTTTGTCTTAAGCTCTGAAAGGCTGTTGAAGTTCTATTCCGCGGAAACGGTAAATTCACGGGAAGGATTTTATGAATTCGGCCGGGTCTTGCCTGTAACAGCACAATTTCATTGCCTAAATAAATGGATTCATCAATATCATGAGTGACAAGCACCATCGTGGTTCTTTTCTCCTGCCAAATATCCAGCAGCACATCTTGTAGGTGTTTCCGTGTAAATGCATCCAGCGCACCAAATGGTTCATCAAGCAGTAAAATCTCCGGATCACGCAGGAGTGCTCTTGCGATGGCTACACGTTGTGACATTCCGCCCGAAAGCTCATGTGGATAAGCATGTTCAAAACCTTTTAACCGAACAATCTCAATCAATTCATCCACTTTTCGGCGTATAGCTGCTTGTTTTAAATTGAAATTGGCAGCGATATTTTCTTCGACCGTCAGCCACGGAAACAAGCGATGCTCTTGAAAGATAAAGCCCTGTTTCATTCCTGGTTCTGTCACACGCCTTTCTCCTATCACGATCTCTCCTTCATAATCTGTATCAAGCCCTCCAATGATCTTCAGCAATGTACTTTTCCCGCATCCGCTCGGACCAATCACCGTCACGAATTCACCAGGAACGATGGTGAGCCTCACGTCCTCAAGCACTTGAATGGTTTGTTTGTCTTTCCAAAAAGACTTCCCCACAATATCAATGGAAATTGTCACTGCACCCTTCACTCCTCTTGTCTTCTTGCATATACACAGAAAGGCCCTTATCCCAAAAGAGAGATAAGAGCCTTCGTGTTGTCCGATCAGCTGTTCATATTGATTTGTTAGCACCATCCTAAATCATATTATCCCTATAAATCAACTATATTTTATAAAATAGTTATTTCGACCTTGTATGCTTTTCATCAATTCGATCGTAAATCGCTTCTATTCGTTCTTGATTACTGTAAATCTCATATTTGTTCCGCTCAATCAAAATGTCTAGTGTAAGATCCAGATGTCTTCTGTATTTTCTTCGTTTTTTCTTTTTTTCCATGTTCATCTTCCCTTCTAATTAAAATAAAAAAAAAGGCCCTTCACTCATGATAAGTGATAGAGCCTTCGGTTGACCGATCAGCTATTCTTGTTGATGTTTTCAGTATGGTCATGTTAATACACACTATTCCGACCTGTCAACTATAATTATTGTTTTTTCAGATTTATCTAAAAAATCATTGACCGGACAGGAAACAAGATTTATAGTCTTATTAAATATTTCTTATCAAAATAGTTGGTTTTATCTAACAAAAGGAGGATACACACATGTCAGAAGATCTTCAATTTCATCTAGAAACAAAAGCCATTCACGCAGGTCAGGAACTTGATTCAGCCACCTATTCAAGAGCTGTACCTATTTATCAAACAAGCTCTTTCGGTTTTAGAGATAGTGAGCATGCAGCGAATTTATTTGGACTTCAGGAACCTGGCAATATTTATTCACGTATTATGAATCCTACAAATGACGTGTTTGAAAAACGGATCGCAGCGCTTGAAGGTGGAATTGGTGCGCTTGCCGTCTCTTCTGGACAAGCAGCTACTACTTATTCCATTTTAAACATTGCAGGTGCTGGCGATGAAATCGTATCCTCCAGCAGTCTTTATGGCGGCACATACAATCTATTTGCCCATACATTAAAAAAGCTTGGCATTACCGTGAAATTTGTAGATTCATCTAACCTTGAAGAACTCGAAGCGGCCATTACAGACAAAACAAAAGCTGTCTATGCAGAGAGTATCGGGAACCCCAAAGGCGACATTTTACATATTAAAGCCGTCTCAGCCATTGCACACAAGCACCATATTCCACTTATTGTGGACAACACGCTTGCCAGTCCTTATTTGTTAAGACCTATTGAGTTTGGTGCAGACATTGTCGTCCATTCAGCGACGAAATTTATTGGCGGCCACGGCACATCTATTGGCGGAGTCATCGTCGATAGTGGTCAATTCCCGTGGGCTGACAGTGATAAGTTCAAAGGACTGACGGAACCAGACCCAAGCTATCATGGACTGACGTATACCGAAGCGATTGGAGAAGCGGCTTATATCACAAAAGCACGTGTACAGCTCTTACGTGATTTAGGGGCGGCTTTATCACCATTCAACTCATTTTTACTTTTGCAAGGCTTAGAAACATTGCATCTACGTCTTGAGCGTCATAGTGAAAATGCATTGAAGACCGCACAATTTTTACAGGAGCATCCTCTTGTAGAATGGGTAAGCTATCCAGGTCTTGAAGGCCATGAATCCTTTGAGCTGGCTCAAACCTATTTACCAAAAGGACAAGGAGCCATCCTCACATTCGGTATTAAAGGTGGGCGAGAAGCAGGGAAAAAGCTCATTGATTCCGTCCAGCTTTTCTCACACCTTGCCAACGTGGGCGATTCTAAGTCACTGATTATTCATCCTGCCAGCACAACGCATCAACAATTAAGTGAAGCAGAGCAAAAAGCGACAGGCGTTACACCAGAACTCATCCGTTTATCTGTTGGAACAGAAGCGATTGAAGACATTTTGGCAGATCTAGAACAGGCGATTTCAAAAAGTCAGTCTTAAACAAACAAAAAAAGCACACGGGTGTGCTTTTTTTGATCTATTTGATTAATGATTGAGTAAACGAATATCTTGGATGGGATAAAACACAAATGATGTTGTCCCTTGAATATCACTCTTTGTAAAAAGACCTAAACCGTTGCGGCTGTCCATTGAATTTTGGCGATTGTCACCCATCACAAAGTACTTCCCTTTAGGAACGGTAAGAGGACCAAAATCAGGCGTCAGCAAAGTGCCGTCTGCTTCTGCTTTCTTTTTGTTTGACTCTAAATAAGGCTCAGATACTTTTTTACCATTCACATACAGCTGGTCATTTTTCATTTCGATTTTATCACCAGGTAAACCAATCAATCGTTTCACATAGTGAGTGCTGCGGTCTTCCCCATCAAGAACGATGATCTGTCCCCGTTTATAATCGCCGAAGTAATCAACGGTTTTATTCACAAAAACCCGCTCTGTATCATGCAGGGTCGGTTTCATAGAAGTCCCTTTCACAATATACGGTGCGAATAAAAAGTTACGAATGATAAAAACAGCAATAAATGCGATTAAGATGGCTTTGATCCAGCCCCATAACTCTGATTTCTTTTTTTGTGTTTTTGTATTTGTCGTCATAAGCTCCTCCTGAAATCCCCTAGGACGAAATGAGTTTTTCGCCAGCTGGCCGCTGACGTCACACTTGTTTCCTCCCTAAATATAAACATATTTTGCCAACAAATCATGCTGAGAGAGAAAAAGGCAAGCACCTTTCTGTGCTTGCCCAAAACTCAGTTAGTTAGCAGAAGAATCCGCCTCGTTCTCTTTGTTTGTTTTACCATAGAAATAATCAGATGGATTCACTGGTTTAAAATCAGATAGTTTATGGAATCGAAGAAGATCCCTGTAGAGCACTTTATCTGAAAGGCTTAACTGATTATCAACACGGGCTTTAATTGCTTCTGTCTTTTTATTTTGTTTCACAACTTTACCCGTTTTTGTATCGTAGACTGTATTATCTACAAGGGTATATTTCGGTGTCACATAGTTTCCATTACGGAATGCAACGGTTTGATCATGCTGTTTAGAAAATAGATCTGTCCCAAAATTCACGAACTCATTTGAATCAATACCTTGTAAGTGAAGAAGTGTTGGCATCACGTCGACTTCACCGCCATACGTATGGTTCACGCCGCCCTGTTTTCCAGGGATACGAATCATGAGCGGAACACGCTGATTTTGTGCATTTTGATAAGGGGTAATTTCTTTCCCTTGGATTTCGCTCATTGCACGGTTATGGTTCTCAGAAATACCGTTATGGTCACCATATAATAGAATCACCGAATCTTTATAAAGACCTGATTTTTTCAAGTCCTTAAAGAATTGCTCTAATGACTCATCCAAATATCTTGCTGTTTGGAAGTAATTATCTACGGTTTTATCGCCAGTTGTTGCCTTAGCGATCGTCGCATCTTTTTCATCTAAATTAAATGGATAGTGATTTGTGAGAGTCATTAAATGGGCATAAAATGGCTTTTTCAACGATTCTAACATTGGGATTGATTCTTTAAAGAACGGCTTATCCTTCAGACCCATATTCACAAGGTTTTCTTCATCCATGTTGTAATATGAAGCATCGAAGAATTGATCAATTCCCATATGCTTATAAATCGTGTCACGGTTCCAAAAAGATTTATAGTCACCGTGGAGCACTGCACTTGTATAGCCTGCTTTTTGATCTAGGATCGCAGGAAGTGATTGGAAGGTATTTTCACCTTTTGTCACAAACGCTGCACCCTCTGGCAAGCCAAACATACTATTATCCATCATCAGCTCAGCATCAGATGTCTTCCCTTGACCAGTCTGATGGAAGAAGTTATCGAAATACGTAAAATCATCTTTACCATGAGCCAGCTTGTTTAAAAATGGCGTGACTTCTTCTCCATTTAATTTGTAGTCAATTAAGAACGACTGGAAGCTTTCTAAATGAATTTTAATGATGTTTTTCCCTTTTGCTTGACCAAAATACTCAGCATTTGGCTTCGCATAATGAGAGGTCGTGTAGTTCACAACATCCGTTAAATCGTCACTGCTTGCATTTGCTACCTGCGTTGCATTTTGCGCCGTTTGCACACCGTCATAAATCGCATAGTTATAAACACCTAAATATTTGACAATATATTTATGATCAAATGTTCTCGTTAATAATTCAGGACGATCCTTTTCAGCTAAATGTAGATTGACAAAGAACAGTCCAACACCCGCAGCCACAATCAGCAGTGCAAACGTCTTTTTCATTTGGAACTTCTTCACTTCTGGTCTCCAAATGACAATAGCAATTAAAATAATGATATCAATGAAGTACAAAAGGTCATGCGGCTTAATGCTGGCTAACACACCGCCAGTCATGCCTCCCCCAAGATTGCCCGCTTGCTTCATAGTTGGGAAAGTCAAAAAGTCATCAAAGAAACGGTAATACGCTACATTCGCATATAAAAGTGCGGTCATAATAAAATCAATGACAATTAAAACAATGGCAGATTTACGCCCCTTCAAAAAGAGAGCAAGTCCTAAAAACACAATGGCTGAACTGAATGGATTTAATAAAAGAAGCCCCTCTTGAAAAGAACCTTTGACTCCTAAATTAAAGTCCATTTTGTAAGCTGTATACGATTTTGCCCAAAATAAAAGAACAGCCAAAACAAAAAAGCTATATTTGTTCGCAAATATTTTTTTCATAAAACCTCTTCTTTCTTCATTTCGATCTGATATAAATGAAATCATAAAAAATTTACATTCATTTTGCAAATGTAAATCTTCTGCACCAGTTATTCCGATGCTCTGTCTCCGCTGGCTACATGTGCTCCTTTAATATAACGAATGAGAAGCATCATAAGTTTCAAAAAAAATACGAGTAAATAAAAGGAAAATTATCCATTTACACTAAATTTACTAAAACTTCACATTTCAGTGAATCATGAAGGTTTTGTAAATCACTCAGTACTACTTTACTTTTTTCATCTAATCGTGTCAAAGTAATTATAAAGAAAAGGAAGAATCACCTAGGCTTTTCGACTTATTTACCCAAAATTATACAAAATTCGATCTCAGCCCATTTGCTCTTTTATTGTGACTCAACCTCCAACAATCCATGTATCCGCTCTGCTTCTATAAACCTAAAAACAGTTTTAAAAAAAAAAGCTTGATTTCCTCTGCCAATGTACGGTGTGATAAAGGTATAGCTCCATCAATCAATCAATCAATCAAGCTGGGGGACATCCTATGAAAACGAACAAACAAATCAACACATTTGAACAAAGATTTTCAGAAGAAGTGATAGACATCATAGCTGTCACAGGACCTTCTGGGGTCGGTGCAGGAAAAGCAGGAAAAGAAACGCTTTGGACCGCTTCCATTCCACTCATTGCTTGGAAGGAAAATGACCGAATCACAACCGAAAAAATGAGACTGTGCTGGTTAACAGATGACAAGGGATTACGAGAAAAACAAGCACAAATACATCAAGAATCAATCGTTAGACTTCAGGTTCGAAAAGGTGAAGGTGAATTCATGCTCGTATCACTTAGCGATACAGATACCGAGGATAGAGATCTTGAAGAGATATTAGAAGAGGCTCAAAAACCTGTCTTTTATCACGATGACAAATTGGGCACCTTTGAATTAGTAAAAGGACTGGACTTATTTGAAACAACCATCCAATGGGGCAACCAGGAAAGCCTTCTCTACTTCAATCTTGAAGAAGACGAAGACATAGCCGCCTCTCTCCAAACCGCTAGACAACTCGTACAAGAACAGGCTAAATGGGATTCCTCTATTAAATCATTTGCGGCAAATAAACTGATTGAATTAGCCAAAGATTGGCAGGAACAAGACGACTCGGCTGAACATCAAGAAGAGATCTCGCAAGATCAATTGATTAACCGCATGTCACTGGAAAGCCTCCATGCTTATCCAAATGGAGAATTTGAAGCCTACTATCATGACGGTGATGTATTTTGGGGACATGTCATCATTGTCACTGGAAATATCAATGGCACGTTTCAGGATGCACATATTGCAGGCTAATGGATGGAGAGATGTTAAATGGAGATCAAGGCTTATCATGAATTAAATCAAATAGGGAAAACACCAGTCACGGCCAAGATTGGCGGATTTCGTCCTGATCCATCTAGATACAGCTGGTTTGCCGGTCATTTTTTCATGCAACCTGATAAAGGATGGCCGACAGATCAAGACGAAGCTATGATTCCCATTTTGCAAATATATTTACCAGAAGTACCAGGGGGAATAAACGGCTTTGATGAATGTAAGATGATACAAATTTTTCTCAACCAGAAAGCACTTCCGATTGATATCACCAAAAACGGTGAAGGCTGGAAGCTCATTGAATATTCAACAATGGAAGGATTAGAAATCGTTGAGACCCCTGAAGAAGTGAAAGGAATCAAACCCTTTCAAATCCAGTGGAGCGAAAGTGAACAAGAAGACTACCCGTGCTGGGAGGAAGCTTGGTCGTACGTTGATTTATCAGAAGTGAATGAAAGTGAAGAAGCAACAGACTACTTCTTTCAACACTACTCAAATTACTCGTTCACAAAAATCGGCGGATATGGGGCTTATATTCAATCTCCGCCCCATCAAAAGCAAGGTGAATTCATGCTGCAAATCGCCTCAGAAGAAAAACCTCGTTTCATGATTGGTGATCATGGCACCATGTATTTTTATTACAACAAAGAAACGAAAGAATGGTTGATGCACTGGGATTGTTTTTAGAGATCAATTGAATGAAACCTTTCCTCTTTTCTAAGCGTAATGAACCATATGAAAGGAGGAGATGATATGGGTTTTATTTTAGACATCTTTACCCTTGCTCTGTATATCCCTTTTCTACAGGTAGATGAAGAGGATATCTCCAGGAACGCAGTACATCTGAAACAATATAGCTGGTTTCAAGCGTTATTAAATGAGCAAACAAGTAGAGAGCTGATCATTTATCACCAAGATGTTCGCCATGCCATTGGCAGGTTTAAAACGGAGAAACTCCATAAAAAGCGATACAACTTAAGGTGCGAACGTAAATTACTGCAAGCATTACGTCATGCTATGTAAATATTCATAAAGAGCCGCACTTGCCTGTGGCTTCTTTCGTATAAATTGAATAGACCCATTTGAAGAAAACAATTGACGCTCGGACAACTCTCCCCGTATATTATGTATAAATCCATCTTTTTCTTAGAAAAGGGGGCCCTACATGTGCTTGTTTAAGAACTGGAGAAAAAAGCAGCCCAAACAACCGATCACTTCAGAAACGCAAGAAGACTGTATCCCAATTAACTTTTCCACCCTTCCCTTTGGTACAGACACCTTAGATGATTTTTTATTCAATTTAGACCTGACCTCCAAGCTCACAGATCCCTATAAAGAAACAGATACAAACAAATGAACCTAGACTTTCGTGAATGCTCATCCAAAACTGGATGATTTTTTTATCCTCTATTTACTCAATGAAAGGTGTAATCCCATGAAAACCTATTATATCGTCAGACACTGCCAAGCAGATGGACAATCCAAAAACGCGGCTTTAACACCGCAGGGCATCGCACAATCACACACACTCGCCGAGTTCTTTTCGAGCATACAACTCAATCAGATCATCTCAAGTCCTTATAAACGGGCGATCCAAACCAGCCAGCCTCTTGCCCATACAAAACAGCTTAAGATAAAAACGGATGAGCGTCTCTCTGAACGTGTGTTAAGCAGCAAGCCAATGGACGATTGGTATGAAAAGCTAAAGCTCACTTTTATGGATTTAACCATCGCGTATGAAGGCGGAGAATCCAGTCAGGAAGCCATGAACCGGATCGTAGAAGCTCTTGACGAACAAATAAAAAGAGGAGAAGATCATACCCTCTTTGTCACACATGGCAATATCATGAGCCTGCTCCTCAAATATGCTGATCCGGACATAGGATTCAATGAATGGAAAACACTCAGCAACCCAGATGTCTATGTCCTAAAATACTTTCGACCAGATCATTTAGAAATAAAGCGCATATGGCTCGACATATAAAAACGACAGAAACATTCTGTCGTTTATCCATCATATCTATTGGCGATAATAAAAAGTCTCCACCCATTCATACGACTTCTCTCGCTCAGCACACCATTTCATAAAATCGTTTGTCTCCGTTTGCTGAAATTTAATCCAGTCCGATAAAAGCTGCGTATAGTAATCTGCTTGTTTTTGATAATAGGTACGTGTCCTTTCATCTTGTATCAGCATCACGACATCTTGAATGCCCTGAATTCGCTCTTGATCCATCTCAAAGGTACTTAAATAAAGATCTTCATGTATATGGTGAAACGAATACCACAACGCCGATACATAGGTTTCACAAATCTGAACAATCACACGCTGCTCCTCACCGCCTCCAAGCTCTACCGCCTTCAATAAATAAGGCAGTGCTTCTCCTTGGTGCACAAACAGACCTTGCCAGCGATACGGTCTCACATCCAATGGATCAATATTCATCCATTTTTGAAGAACAGGCTGGATAATTCCATTCACCAACGGATACACAAGCAACTGGTGACCATCCTCAAACTGTTCAATCCACTCAAACACCCACTCCACAAAGACACGCTGTGTTTCAAAATCGTTCTTCTTCATTTCTTCAATAAAGGAATCAAGGACTTTTAGCGCCTCTTTACGCAGCCCTTGCTCTTTTTGTACACAGTACTGTCTAAAATGCGGATCATGTGTTGACCTCTCGTCTTGAATGATGACCCGTAATATAGTAGTAGATTGCAATAGAATAACGCCGCCTTTTTTACATTCAATTTAATCCTAAGACAAACCCTCCATGAAACGATGGTTGCTCTTAAATCCATTCTTTTCCGTGCGCCTGAATGAATTCCAAGTCCTTTTGATAGTGTTCAAGATGCCCTTCAGCGATCATTTTCTGAAAAGCTATGTCCCCTTCATGTGCTTTTCTTTTCATGTATTTACATAACCCCTCTAAGCGCAGCAACACCATATCCAAAAAACTTTCTCCCATTTTCTCACCATAGGATTCGAAAAACAATTGAATCCTATATTTTATAGGATCTGCATGTTCTAATGAATGATATTGAACCAGCTTACCAGTCTCGGTGCGAATGAATCTACTAAGAGGGACACAAGTGTAAAGTGTATAGGCGATATCCCAAAGTCTTGGACCAGGAGCCGCAACATCAAAATCAATGATTCCTACAGGTTTTCCATGATTAAAAATAATGTTGTACAGGGCAAAATCATTATGGCACACCACCTCTGTTTGGTTAGGTGTATTGTCCATTCGTTCCCAATCATCTGATATTGGAAAGTCACTTACAGCATCGTGGTAAAGTCTTAGCATTTTCGCTATTTCTTTTAAAACATCATGAGAACACATATAGCCTTTTACAGGATCATTGCCGGCCTCCCCTTCGATAAAAGAGAGTATCTCTCTCCCTTCATCATCAATACCTAAATACTTTGGGGCATAATTGAAATTCTTTTTCTCCAAATGCTTTAATAATTTGTGTATGTTGCTATTGCCTGGCTTTAATTCCCGTCTAACCGTATCTCCCGAACGATAGACGTTTGAGACATTCCCGCCTGTCAGTAATTCTTCATTGTTATATTGATTTTTCATTAAAAATCCCCCTAAAGACGGGATACCAGCCAGAGGTGGAGTTTTCCCTATACATAAAAGCAGCTATCTAAAGGTCCCTGCTTAGCAAAGGGAATATAATTGTCCACAGCATGCATCCCTGTATCCCTTGAATGATTTACACAGAAAAGTAATCGAATACTTAAAACGAAGGACTGTATAACTTTTCATTTTGTAAACCATGTCAAGGGTATTAAGTTGCCCTTTCTTTAGATCGCTAATTTTATATTATCAAATGGGATGGATCAACTAAAGGAGTTTTCAACACTTTGCTTTCTAGAAAGGGATACGGATCTTCTGTTTATCTGAAATATTCAAGAATGAAATGCAATTCACTATGACGTTAGATGATTCAAACTCATGATCTGTTCTTAGGAATGATGTTACATGCTGCCTGTGCAAACACCAAAGCAAATTTAAAACACAAAAAAATGCCTCTCCATAATAGAGAAGCATTAGATTGACAGTACATTCATTCAATTACCGATTATAGATACCGGTGGCCGGGGTCGAACCGGCACTCCGTGAGGAACACGATTTTGAGTCGTGCGCGTCTGCCAATTCCGCCACACCGGCATGATCATTAAATAGCGCAACTTATATAAAAAAACAATGGTGCCGAGGGCCGGACTTGAACCGGCACGGTAGTCACCTACCGCAGGATTTTAAGTCCTGTGTGTCTGCAAATTCAACAACC
>NZ_AMSH01000028.1 GCF_000300535.1 Bacillus xiamenensis | reverse complement strand
ATTTTAGCCCTTTGTCAACAATCTGAGACTGTAAACCTCGAGTTTACAGTCTTTTTTTATTGAAAAAATAACGCCTCTCCAAACACTTCTCTCTCTATTCTCTCATTCATCTCTCTTCCTTCTGAAAAACAAGACTACTTCCAGCTAGTGAAGCATATAGTGTAAAAAAAGCTGGAGGTTCTATATGAAACAATTTCTTTTCCCGGGCATACACCCGTCAGTCGCTGCAATGGCAGGCATGAGATTTTTATCAGCGACCATTGAACTGACGGCCGCCATCCTCATTTTACTTACAAATGATGTACGTAAAGCGGTTGTCATCAATAGCATTCTAGCGATCATCGGGCCGCTCATTTTTATTATCACCATGACGATTGGAATCTATCAAATCGCAGGGCAGTTATCCTATGCAAAGCTTGTGTTTATTTTCATGGGTGTCGTGTTTATTCTTGTTGGGATTTATAAGTGAATGGCTTGGCATAATTAACGCCACACATCATACATTTTAGAGAAGAAAAAAAGGAGGGGAATTCGTTGCGGAGTTTGTTGGATATTCTCCCGCATTCGATTGGACAAGAGCTCAGCCTGCTGAAAGAAGCAGAATGGGCGCAAATAGAAGAAATCCGCATTCGCACAGATCGTCCGGTTGAATTGATGCAAGGAGGAAAACCGCGCTTTCTTTCCTATCATACAACAGGTGAAGATGCGGCTCAGCTATTAGGCAGGCTCAGTAATTACAGCATGTACACACTTGAGGAAGAGTTAAAACAGGGCTATATCACCATATCTGGCGGACATCGGGTTGGGCTTGCTGGAAAGGTCATCGTCGAAAATGGATTCGTCAAAGGCTTAAGAGATATTTCTTCATTTAATATTCGCATCGCAAAAGAGAAGATCGGAATTGCTTTGCCGTTTCTCCCTTATTTATATGAAAAACATTGGTGTAACACACTGATTATAGGTCCGCCGCAAACCGGGAAAACGACATTGCTGCGTGATCTAGCACGTCTTGTCAGTACAGGAACAACAACCATTTCTCCTAGAAAAACAGGGATTGTAGATGAACGATCTGAAATCGCAGGTTGTATAAGAGGGGTGCCGCAGCATTCTTTTGGACACCGGATTGATGTACTGGATGCGTGTCCAAAAGCTGAAGGGTTAATGATGATGATCCGTTCCATGAGTCCAGAGGTCATCATTGTAGATGAAATCGGAAAAAGTGAGGATGTACAGGCACTTTTAGAAGCGATCCATGCTGGAGTCACCATTATCGTCTCAGCTCATGGGTATTCACTGGAGGACCTATATAAACGGCCATCATTCGAGCCGTTATGGCAGTTTCGAGTATTTGATCGGTATGTTGAATTAAATAGAAAAAATGGTCCCGGCACGATCGGTCGGATGTATGACCAAGATGGACAAGAGATGAAGTATAGGCAGGGAGTGGACGTATGCTAAAGCTCATTGGCGCTATTTTCATCGTCGCGGCCACGACTTGGGGAGGATTTGAGTTTGCCAAACGATACAGCGACCGGCCTAAGCAAATTCGGCAGCTTCGGTTTGCTCTCCAATCTCTTGAAGCTGAAATCATGTATGGTCAAACACCTTTAGCTAGAGCCGCTGATCAAATTGCATCGCAAGTAGGGCCACCTGTGAATCGATTATTTGAACAATTTGCAGAAAAACTCAAAGCCGGCACCTTTTCAGCAAGGCATGCATGGAACGAAAGTTTAGAGGACGTTTGGAAAAAGACCGTTTTGAAAAAAGGCGAATATGAAGCGCTGAAGCATTTTGGAGAAACTCTTGGTCAGCATGATGTCACTGCTCAGCAAAAATATATCAAGCTGGCGTTAGGTCATTTGGAATCAGAAGAGAAAGAAGCTGAAGTTGCCCAAGCGAAAAATGAAAAAATGGTGAGGAGTCTTGGATTTTTAAGTGGATTACTACTGATTCTGTTATTGATGTGAGAAGAAGGGAGTCGAGAGCATGGGCGTTGATGTAAACGTCATTTTCCAAATCGCAGGAGTAGGCATCGTCGTGGCCTTTCTTCATACGATTTTGGATCAAATGGGGAAAAAAGAGTACGCTCAGTGGGTGACACTGCTTGGGTTTATCTACATTTTATTTATGGTGGCAACCATTGTAGATGATTTGTTTAAGAAGATTAAAGCCGTATTTCTATTTCAAGGATAGGGGAGGGCTTACAAATCGAAATCATTCAAATTGTTGGCCTTGGTTTAATTGCTACTTTTCTAGCTTTAATCGTCAAAGAACAAAAGCCAACCTTCGCCTTTATGCTTGTTGTGTTTACAGGGTGTGTGATTTTTCTTTATTTAATCGATCAAATCTATGCCATTATCTCCATGATTGAAAAAATTGCGGCAAGTGCCGGTGTCAATATGAAGTACGTTGAAACCATTTTGAAAATCATCGGAATTGCCTATATTGCAGAATTTGGCGCCCAGCTCACAAAAGATGCAGGACAAGGCGCCATTGCTTCGAAAATAGAGCTTGGCGGCAAGATTCTCATCTTGGTCATGGCGGTCCCGATTTTAACGGTCATCATTGAGACCATTTTAGGCATGATCCCGTCCATGACTTGATTGAAAAGAGGTGATGTTAATGAAACGGGTGATGGCTGTGGCGGGGCTTATCATGTTCTTTTGGATGATGGTTCCGTATGCAAATGCAGAAGAAAATGAGCCTTTATCAAGTGAAGAACCGGCCGCAGAAGAAGCGGCGAGTGGACAGGCTGATGCATTAGAGCTTCATTCCATCAATGACTTTTGGGAAAGCATATTGGACGAGTATGGCGGCTTTCTCCCTGAAAGCCAAAAAGGCACAGTGAAGGAAATGATTGATGGCGATAAAGAGTTGTCTCCCCAAACGTGGCTGAAGGCATTTGTTCATTATCTTTTTCATGAGGTCATTGCCAATGGAAAGCTTCTAGGCACATTGATTTTACTCACCATCTTTTGTTCGCTTTTGCAGCTTTTACAAAACGCTTTTGAGCAAAGCACTGTCAGTAAAGTCGCATACGCTCTTGTTTATATGGTGCTCATCATTATTGCATTAAACAGTTTTCATGTCGCCATTTCTTATGCAACAGAAGCGATTCAAACGATGAGCAGTTTTATTCTTGCTCTTATTCCTCTTTTATTAGCGCTCATTGCTTCATCAGGCGGAATTGTTTCTGCCGGATTCTTTCATCCTGTGATTTTATTTTTAATGAACACGAGCGGCATTTTTATTCAGTATGTCGTTCTTCCGCTCATCTTTTTATCCGCCATATTGAGCATTGTCAGCACGCTGACGGAACAATACAAGGTCACCCAGCTGGCTCAGCTGTTAAGAAATGTGGCGATTGGCGGACTTGCTGTTTTTCTCACCGTTTTTCTCGGCGTCATTTCCGTCCAGGGAGCATCTGCTGCTGTCAGTGACGGCATTGCGCTTCGGACAGCCAAATTTATTACAGGAAATTTCATTCCTGTTCTCGGCCGGATGTTTACAGATGCGACAGATACCGTCATCAGCGCCTCAGTGCTTCTTAAAAATACGGTTGGCCTTGTTGGTGTCGCCATATTGATCTCAATTGCGGCTTTTCCGGCGATTAAGGTGCTGTCGCTCGCCCTTATTTATAAGCTTGCCGCCGCCATTCTTCAGCCTTTAGGGGGCGGACCGATTATAAGCTGTCTTGATGTCATTTCAAAGAGTGTTCTGTATATATTTGCTGCACTAGCTGTTGTGTCACTGATGTTCTTTTTAAGTATTACCGTCATCATTACAGCTGGCAATCTCACAATGATGATGAAGTAAGGAGGGGGCACCTTTTGAGTTTTCTCACAGAATGGATCACAAGTATTATCCTATTTATTTTATTTGCTATTGTGATTGATCTTTTGCTTCCTAATTCAAGCATGCAGAAATATGCAAAAATGGTCGTCAGCCTACTGCTGATCGTTGTGATGCTTAATCCGATCTTTGCTTTATTTCGTGCCAATCCTGACCAAATTTTCTCGGAATTAATGAAGGGAAAGGAAGAAGCGCAATCAGAAGAAATAAAAAATCAGATGAATTTAGAAAAAAAAGAAATACAAGCCTCACAGCGTGCATATATTTTAAAGCAAATGGCTGTCCAACTAGAAAAAAGCGCAAAAGAGCCACTGGAGAAGGAGAGCTATGAAATGAAACACGTAGAAGTGTTGGCAGATGAAGAGCACCTTGATCAGAACATGGAGGTAGATCAATTCCGCATCAAAGCAGTCCTCTCCCCGCTCACAGGTGATGCTGTAGAAACGGTGGCAAAGGTCGACATTGATCTCTCCAGGCAAAAGGAGGAAAGCGCTGGATCGTCACCAAAAGAGATGGCGAGAGTAAAAGAGACGCTTGCGGATGTATGGAATACAAGTCCTGAACATATTGCGCTGAACATTGAGGGAGGTGACGCAGCAGATCATGAATAACAAGGACTGGAAACAAAAGCTGAAATCATTGTTCCAACCACCTGAAAAAGGTGAAGGAAAACCAAAATTAACGAAGCATCATTACTTGCTGCTTGTATTCATTATCGGCGTGTCGTTCATGTTAGTCAGCCAGATTCTCTCACCACCATCAAGCAAACAACAGGCTGCTGTTCCAGCATCTAAAAAAACATCTTCAGAGGAGCAGACGGTGTTCAAACCAGCGTCGTCAAGCAAGGAGAAAAACTCAATTGAGGATGTTGAGCAAGAGTACGAAAATCAGTTGAAAGAAATTTTAGAGACGATCATTGGTGTTGAAGATGTGTCCATTGTGGTCAATGTAGATGCGACGTCTTTAAAAGTTTTTGAAAAAAACAAATCCAATAAAAGCACAACGACAGAGGAAACAGATAAAGAAGGCGGCGTGCGAAGTGTGACGGAT
Source organism: Bacillus xiamenensis (assembly GCF_000300535.1). Classification (GTDB taxonomy): domain Bacteria; phylum Bacillota; class Bacilli; order Bacillales; family Bacillaceae; genus Bacillus; species Bacillus xiamenensis. Next base: position 38,245 of record NZ_AMSH01000028.1, on the reverse strand, counting down.
CAAACAAAGGAAGAAGAGATCGTCATCATCAAAAACGGCAATGAAGAAACACCTGTTGTTGTCCAAACGAAAAAGCCTGAAATTCGAGGTGTTCTCGTTGTTGCTCAAGGAGTAGACAACGTTCAAATAAAGAAAACCATCATTGAAGCGGTTACACGAGTGCTTGATGTACCGAGCCATAGAGTGGCTGTTGCCCCTAAAAAAATCAAGGAGGATTCGGAATGATGTTAAAAAAACAAACGGTTTGGCTATTAACGATGCTAAGTTTAGTTGTCGTATTAAGTGTGTACTATATCATGTCCCCACAAGGTGAGAATGCAGTGACAGTAGAAGATACGAAATCAAAAGGAATGGAAGAGAAAAAGACTGAAACAGAAAAAGGAACGGAAAAAGGCGCAGGTGACAAGTCAACTGACAAAGAAACAAATGCCAAACAAGAAGATGTTGAAACAAGTGGTGAAGAAGGAAAGGCTGTTTCAGAGCAGACAGACGATGAGCTTTTCACAACATACAGACTAGAACTAGAAGATAAGCGCAGCAAGCAGCGCGAAGAATTTAACGAAATCGTGTCTAGTGATGATGCAACAGCGCAAGAAAAAAGTGAAGCGTATGATCAAATGACAGCTCTTAGTGAGGCAGAAGGAACAGAGCGTCAGCTGGAGACATTAATTAAAACAAAAGGATATAAAGATGCTCTTGTGAGTGCTGAAGGCGATAAAGTGAGCATCACGGTTCGTTCTGATAAAAAATCAAAGTCCCAAGCAGCAGATATTATTGATTTGGTCACAAAGGAAATGAGGGGGCTTGATAACGTAGCCGTCACTTTTGAGCCATCGAATCAATAAAAAATGAACCAGCGCCCTTTGCTGAAAAGGGCGTTTTTTATGCGGTTTGGCGGCCTTTTTAAGATGCCTGAATGGAGCGTTTCATCACAATAGTAGTTGAATTCAACGAAATCCTCCTGTAAGATGGTTATAGTATGTAGTTTTAGTACTAGCCTATAAAAAAAGATAAATCCATACATAGGGGTGCAAATCCATGTTAAAAATTGAAGAAATTCATGAACTGATTAAATTAATTGACGAATCTACAATTGATGAATTTACGTACGAAAATGAAGGTGCAACAATCAAACTGAAAAAAAATAAAGAAGTCGTTCAGCAAGTTGCGGCACAAGCACCAGTGGCTCCTGTCCAAGCAGCTCCAGCTCAACAAGCTCCGAAAGCACAAGCTCCAGCTCAGACCGAAGTCCCTGCACAAGAGGCAGTTGCGTCTGAAAATCTGCATAAAATCACATCCCCAATGGTTGGCACATTTTATGCTTCTTCTTCACCAGAAGCAGATCCTTACGTGACAACAGGTTCTAAGGTGAAGGAAGACTCAGTTGTATGTATCGTTGAAGCGATGAAACTGTTTAATGAAATCGAAGCAGAAGTAAAAGGTGAAATCGTCGAAGTATTAGCTGAAAACGGTCAGCTTGTAGAATTCGGACAACCCCTCTTTCTAGTGAAAGCAGAGTAAGGAGTACGATCATGATTAAAAAGCTATTAATTGCAAACAGAGGAGAAATCGCAGTTAGAATCATCCGCGCTTGTAAAGAGCTTGGAATTGAAACCGTTGCGGTATTTTCTGAAGCGGATCGAGATGCGCTGCATGTTCAAATGGCTGATGAAGCATATTGCATCGGACCGACTGCTTCAAAAGATAGTTATTTAAATGTGACAAATATTGTCAGTGTTGCAAAGCTGACAGGTACAGATGCCATTCATCCAGGATACGGATTCCTTGCTGAAAATGCAGATTTTGCAGAGCTTTGCGAAGAATGTAATGTCATTTTTGTTGGACCAACTGCATCAGCGATTTCCAAAATGGGAACAAAAGATGTGGCAAGAGAAACAATGAAGCAGGCAGGCGTACCAATTGTCCCTGGTTCTCAAGGAATTGTAAAAGACCTTGATGATGCCGTTTCAACCGCAGCAAGTATTGGGTATCCTGTTATTATCAAAGCAACTGCAGGCGGCGGCGGTAAAGGTATTCGTGTAGCTCGTACAGAAGAAGAGCTCATCAACGGTGTCAAAATCACGCAGCAAGAAGCAGCGCAGAACTTTGGTAACCCAGGTGTTTATTTGGAGAAATTCATTGAAGACTTTAGACACGTGGAAATCCAGGTGCTTGCTGATCAGCATGGGAATACGATTCATTTAGGTGAGCGTGATTGCTCCATTCAAAGAAGAATGCAGAAGCTTCTTGAAGAAACACCATCACCAGCACTGAATGCAGATATTCGTGAGCAAATGGGAGAAGCAGCTGTGAAAGCAGCAGAAGCTGTTGAATACACAGGGGCTGGAACGGTCGAATTCATTTATGATTATAATGAAGAGAAATTTTACTTCATGGAAATGAATACCCGTATCCAAGTAGAGCATCCTGTTACGGAAATGGTCACAGGTGTTGACTTGATCAAAGAACAGATCATGGTTGCATCAGGTGAAAAGCTTTCTCTTACTCAAGAGGATGTCGTATATGAAGGCTGGGCAATCGAATGCCGTATTAATGCAGAGAACCCAGAGAAAAACTTCATGCCTTCTGCAGGTGAAATTAAAATGTATCTTCCGCCAGGCGGACTAGGTGTACGTGTTGATTCTGCTGCTTATCCGGGTTATGTGATTCCGCCATATTACGATAGTATGATTGCAAAAGTCATCACATATGGTAAGACGAGAGAAGAAGCGATTGCAAAAATGAAACGTGCGCTTCAAGAATTCGTCATTGAAGGAGTCTACACAACCATTCCATTCCACCTTAGATTGCTTGAGCATGAAACATTTGTGAGCGGTAATTTTAATACGAAGTTTTTAGAAACGTATCAAATTATGAAATAATAACAGCTTTCGGAGGTGAATGATCGTGTCAGAAAACAATTTGCTTGAAATGAACCTTGATGAAGATCAATTGGGAAAAGTGCAAATTGCGCCAGAAGTGATTGAAGTCATCGCTGGGATTGCTGCTTCAGAGGTTGAGGGAATTGCGGAAATGCGCGGCAACTTCGCTGCTGATGTGGCAGAACGCTTTGGTAAGAAAAATCACCGTAAAGGTGTAAAAGTAGATGTCTCTGATGAAGTCATCACAATTGATGTGTATTGTGTGGTTGAGTTTGGCCTGTCCATTCCAAAGGTATCCACCGCTGTTCAAGAAAATATCCGTCAAACCCTTTTAAACATGACCGCCTTAACGATTAATGAAATCAACATTCATGTGGTGGGCATTCAATTTGATACAAAAGCACCTGAGGCTGAAGTAGATCAAGAAATGTAAAAAGGGTTGAAGTGAAACCAAGGAGGCATCGCCTCTTTGGTTTTTTAAAGCCCATTTTTGGGTGAGTTCCGAATAATGATTACGTCACGCTTTGATTTATTCGTTTTTCGCCGTAGCTCGCATGGATCTTGGTGCGACCACGTTCAAAATATGTTATGATCTCTGTATGGCTTAACGACAAGCGGATAAAGTGGTTAAAGGAGTAAATGATGAAAAGAAGAACTGCAAGAGAAAAGGCGCTACAAACATTATTTCAAATTGATGTCAGCAATATTGATCCGAAAGAGGCCATTACACATGCGCTGGATGAACAAGAATCAGATCCTTTTTTCGAGGAACTGGTTTTCGGTGTGCTTGAACAAAAGGACAAGCTCGATGACATGATTTCACAGCACCTTGTGAATTGGAAACTCGATCGTATTGCGAACGTAGACAGAGCCATTTTAAGGCTGTCTGTATACGAAATGGTATATCAAGAAGACATCCCGGTTAGTGTTTCAATGAATGAAGCCATTGAACTGGCTAAAGTGTTTGGTGATGATAAAGCACCGAAATTTGTAAATGGCGTACTTTCAAACATTAAAAACGACCTAAAGCAATAGGAGGATTCGACATGACCGCAACAATCATCGATGGAAAAGAAACAGCAAAAGAAAAGCGTGAACAATTAGCAAAAGAAGTAGAAGAGCTAAAACAAAAAGGAGTCACACCTGGTCTTGCCGTTATTCTAATCGGTGATGATCCGGCCTCACTTTCTTATGTGCGCGGGAAGAAAAAAGCAGCTGAAGCCATGGGCATGCATTTTCAGCTTGATCATTTAGATGCTTCTTTAACAGAAGAAGAATTGCTTCAGCTAATCGATCAGTACAATGCGAACGATCAATTCCACGGGATTCTTGTTCAGCTTCCACTGCCAAAACATATTTCTGAAAAAGCCGTCATTGAACGTATCTCACCAGAGAAAGATGTAGATGGTTTTCATCCGCTGAATATTGGGAAGATGCTGCTTGGTGAAGACACATTCCTTCCATGTACACCAGCAGGTATTGTTGAATTGCTGAACAAAACCGGTGTCAATCTTTCTGGAAAAGAAGTAGTGGTTGTGGGACGAAGCAATATTGTCGGCAAACCAGTTGGACAATTGCTGTTAAACGAAAATGCAACTGTCACATACTGTCACTCCAAAACGGCGAACATTTCAGAACATACGTTAAAAGCGGACATTTTAGTTGTTGCCGTCGGTCGAGCAAACTTTATTAAAGCTGACCAAATTAAAGAAGGCGCTATTGTCATTGATGTAGGAGTCAATCGTCTAGAAACAGGGAAACTTGTAGGGGACGTTGACTTTGAAGCAGCAAAAGAAAAAGCTTCTTACATCACACCAGTCCCTGGCGGAGTTGGTCCAATGACGATTACGATGCTTGCACACAATACGGTTAAATCAGCAAAACGTACATTATCATAAGCTTGATCCATTCATCCACCTGCGTGCTGCCGGTGGATGAATGTGCGTTTTTGAAGAGGAGGAATACGTCATGAGTGAAAAAGCCTTTGTGACGGTCACAGCCCTTACAAAATACATAAAAAGAAAATTTGATGTTGACCCTCATTTAGAAGATATTTGGATCAAAGGTGAGTTATCAAATGTGAAGATTCATTCAAGAGGTCACGTTTACTTCACCTTAAAAGACGAACATGCACGTATGCAAGCTGTCATGTTCCAGCGTTCTGCGTCCAAGCTGCCCTTTTCACCAAAGAGCGGAATGAAAGTGTTCGTGCGTGGCGGAATTCAAGTCTACGAACCGAGCGGAAGCTATCAATTATATGCAAAAGAAATGCAGCCTGATGGTGTTGGTGCTCTTCATCTTGCTTACGAAGAGCTGAAGAAAAAGCTAGCCAGTGAAGGCTTATTTGATGCGCGCTACAAAAAAACAATTCCTGAGTATCCGGAGGTCGTTGGTGTCATTACATCCCCAACAGGAGCCGCTGTTCGAGATGTTATTACAACCATCAACCGGCGCTATCAGCAGGCCAAGATCATTGTGCTACCGGCATTAGTCCAAGGAGAAAATGCTCCGCGTTCGATTGTGGAACGGATTAAAGAAGCCAATGAAAAACAGCTTTGTGATGTCTTGATTGTCGGAAGAGGCGGAGGATCGATTGAAGAACTTTGGGCCTTTAATGAAGAAGCAGTCGCAAGAGCGATCTTCGCATCAGACATTCCAATCATTTCTGCAGTTGGGCACGAAACCGACTTTACGATTAGTGATTTCACTGCAGACATGAGAGCACCCACACCAACAGGAGCAGCCGAACTAGCTGTTCCAAGCACCGCTGACTTAATGGAACGAATCAAATCAATCGACATTCGGTTAACAAGAGCAGTAAAAAATCGAACGTCACAAGCAAAAGACCGTCTTGTGGCACTTCAATCCTCTTATGCTTTCCGTTTTCCAAAGCGATTACAAGAGCAAAAAGAGCAGCAATTCGATATGGTATTTGATCGTTTTCAAAAACAGCTGACGAGACAAATGGAACAAAAACGGAGTCAACTCGAGCGTGAGATCTATAGACTTAAACCGCTTCATCCAAAAGAGCAGCTGCTTCAGGCGAAAAAACGGCATGTCAATCAAACAGAACAGCTCATCCGAAGCATGAATGTGCAAATGAAAACAATTCATTCGCAGTTCCAATCGGTTCTTGGTAAACTAAATGCATTAAATCCACTTCAAGTGATGGAAAGAGGCTATAGTTTAGCCTATAAAGAAGATGAACTGGTTAAAAGTGTGAATCAAGTAGAAACGAAGGATCAGCTGGCCATCACAATGAAGGATGGACGTCTCATTTGTGAGGTCATTGAGAAGGAGGAGCAATCATCATGACAGAATCAAATAAACAAAAAGAAGAACAAATGACATTTGAAGAGGCGATGAAAGGTTTAGAAGAGATTGTTGGGAAGCTTGAAGAAGGAGATGTACCGCTTGAGCAAGCCATCCACTATTTCCAAGAGGGGATGACACTTTCAAAGCTTTGTCATGAGAAATTACAGCACGTTGAAAAGCAAATGGATTTCATTTTAAAAGAGGACGGTGAACTGGCTCCTTTTTCAGTGAAGGAGGCAGATGCTGGTGACAAGTAACTTAACTGAATTTTTGACAACAAGAAAACAGGTAATTGAAGATTATTTATTTACATATGTTCAGGAATTAACTATTCCAGAGGACTTGAAAGCTTCGATGCTTTATTCTCTTAAAGCAGGGGGGAAAAGACTTCGCCCTGTTCTTGTCCTTGCTCTTTTAAATGCTTATGGAAAAAGGGAAGAAGACGGCATACCAGTGGGCTGTGCGGTGGAAATGATTCATACGTATTCATTGATTCATGACGATCTTCCTTGCATGGATGATGATGACCTGCGCAGAGGAAAGCCGACCAACCATAAAGTATATGGAGAGGCAACTGCGGTTCTTGCAGGTGATGCGCTTTTAACGGAAAGCTTCCGCCTCATCACATCGCAATTATCGGATCGTGTACCAGCTGAGCAAAAGCTCAAAATCATCGATGAACTTGTAAAATCAGCAGGTGCACTTGGAATGGTTGGCGGGCAATTTGATGATATGGAAGCAGAACAAAAGCAGATCCCTCTTTCTGAACTAGAATCAATACATGCCCGTAAAACTGGAAAGCTTTTGACCTTTAGTGTGGCAGCTGGCGCAATGCTGGCAGGTGCATCTAATGATGATATCGAAAAGCTGAGAGAATTCAGCTACCACATTGGCATTGCTTTTCAAATTCGAGATGATATTTTAGATCTCGAAGGAAGCGAAGAAAAAATAGGAAAACGGGTCGGCTCCGATACAGCAAATGAAAAGTCGACATATCCTTCTTTATTAACGCTTTCAGGAGCGAAAGAAAAACTTGATGAACATATCACTCGTGCGAAAGAAATTGTCTCAAATCTTGATTTAGAGCAGCACTTGCTGCATGATTTATGCGATCTGATTGCCTCAAGAGATCATTAAAAACAGCCTAGATTTGAGGGGCTTCGAGCAATTGTGGTAAACTGTAAACAGTTTATCGTGGTGAGACAACTCTTATTCCTGAATTGGTTTTCACAGGAATGAGGCATTATATATGTAGATAGAAATTTTGTTGAAAGCGAGTTGATCCTGATTGGATCTTTTATCAATAAAAAATCCAACGTTTCTAAAAGGAATGTCAAATGCAGAATTAGAGGAGCTTAGTGCTGAAATTCGCACGTTTTTAATTGAGTCGTTAGCGAACTCTGGCGGGCACATCGGTCCAAATCTTGGTGTCGTTGAACTGACTGTTGCACTTCATAAAGTATTTGACAGCCCGAAAGACAAATTCCTTTGGGATGTTGGACATCAATCTTACGTTCACAAGCTGTTAACTGGACGTGGTGCTGAGTTTGATACACTTCGTCAATATAAAGGGCTCTGCGGTTTTCCTAAACGAAATGAAAGTGAACATGATGTGTGGGAGACTGGGCACAGTTCAACCTCATTATCTGGCGCGATGGGTATGGCGGTAGCACGTGATATTAAAGGAACAGATGAATATATTCTCCCGATTATCGGAGATGGTGCATTAACCGGCGGTATGGCGCTTGAAGCACTGAACCATATCGGTGATGAAAAGAAAGACATGATTGTCATCTTAAATGACAATGAAATGAGTATTGCGCCAAACGTCGGTGCCATTCATACCATGCTTGGCAGACTGCGTACAGCTGGCAAATACCAATGGGTGAAGGACGAGCTTGAATACTTATTCAAGCGTATTCCAGCAGTAGGCGGAAAACTTGCTGCAACAGCAGAACGTATTAAAGACAGCCTGAAATATTTGCTTGTCTCTGGTATGTTCTTTGAGGAAATGGGCTTTACGTACTTAGGCCCTGTAGACGGACATTCCTATGAGGACCTTTTTGAAAACCTTGAATACGCAAAGAAAACAAAAGGCCCTGTTCTCCTTCATGTCATCACGAAAAAAGGAAAAGGCTATAAGCCGGCAGAATCTGATAAAATCGGTACTTGGCACGGCACAGGTCCATACAAAATTGATACAGGCGATTTTGTGAAACCGGCAGCGGCCGCACCGTCATGGAGTGGGCTCGTGAGTGAAACCGTCAGAAAGCTGGCGAGGGAAGACGAACGGATTGTCGCAATTACACCTGCGATGCCTGTTGGCTCAAAGCTTGAAGGGTTTGCAAAGGAATTTCCAGAGCGAATGTTTGATGTAGGGATTGCAGAGCAGCATGCCGCAACAATGGCAGCAGGGCTTGCAACTCAGAATATGAAGCCATTTTTGGCCATTTATTCGACCTTCCTTCAAAGAGCCTATGACCAAGTGCTTCATGATATTTGCCGTCAAAACCTCAATGTGTTTATTGGTATTGATCGTGCGGGTCTTGTCGGAGCTGATGGAGAAACGCATCAAGGTGTGTTTGACATTGCTTTCATGCGCCATATGCCGAATATGGTTCTCATGATGCCAAAGGATGAAAATGAAGGACAGCACATGGTCAACACAGCCATTCAATATAATGACGGTCCGATTGCCATGCGCTTCCCGCGTGGAAATGGACTAGGCGTCAAAATGGATGAACAGCTGAAAACCATTCCAATTGGTTCATGGGAAGTTCTTCGTCCAGGGAAAGATGCCGTTATTTTAACATTCGGTACTACCATTAAAATGGCGCTGCAAGCAGCAGAAGAACTCCAAAAAGAAGGAAAATCAATTCGTGTCGTCAATGCTCGTTTTATTAAGCCGCTGGATGAAGGAATGTTAAATGAAATACTGTCTGAAGGCATTCCAATTTTAACGATTGAAGAAGCTGTGCTCCAAGGTGGATTTGGCAGCAGCGTATTAGAATATATACACGATAAAAAAACGTCACATATAAAAGTAGAACGTATGGGCATTCCAGATGAATTTATTGAGCATGGAAGTGTCGATGCGCTTCTTGAAGAAATTGGACTGACGAAAACACAGGTGGCTGAAACTTTACGTGACCTGCTTCCTGCAGCACCAAGAAAAGGAATTGGATCATGACATCAAAGAAAGAACGACTTGACGTTTTATTAGTCGAACAAGGGCTAATGGAAACGAGAGAGAAAGCAAAGCGTGCCATTATGGCAGGGATCGTTTACTCAAATGAAAACCGTTTGGATAAACCAGGAGAAAAAATCGCTCGTGATACCCCGCTGACTGTAAAGGGGAATCCTTTAAAATATGTAAGCCGCGGCGGGTTAAAGCTTGAAAAAGCACTAAAAGAATTTGACTTAACAGTTAAAGGAAAACTGCTGATTGATATCGGCTCATCAACAGGAGGATTTACAGACTGTGCACTCCAAAATGGAGCGGTCAAATCCTATGCTGTTGATGTTGGCTACAATCAGCTCGCTTGGAAATTAAGGCAGGATGATCGAGTGATCGTGATGGAACGCACCAATTTCCGCCATTCTGTTCCAGCTGATTTTACCGAAGGATTGCCAGAGGTTGCTTCCATAGATGTCTCGTTTATTTCGCTCAAACTCATTCTCCCGGCACTTAAGCATATTCTTGTGCCAGGCGGTGACTGTATTGCCCTCGTCAAGCCTCAATTTGAAGCTGGCCGAGAGCTTGTTGGAAAAAAAGGCATTGTGCGTGAACCTTCTGTACACCTCGGAGTATTAGAAGAAATGAATCAATTTGCTGCAAAAGAAGGCTATGATGTAAAGGATGTATCATTTTCACCCATTACGGGCGGTGACGGAAATATTGAATTCCTGCTTCACTTGGTGCTTCGTCCTAATCAAGAGGAAAATACGGCCCTTCCAGTTTCTGCGCTTGAGAAAGTCGTCAAGGAAGCCCATTCCGTATTGAAAGAAAAGAAAAACAGTCCTGAGCCGGCTGACACATGAGATCATTGAAATGAAAGGAATAATAGCTCGCTATTATTCCTTTTAGATTGTTGACAAAGGGCTAAAATGAACTTTATTTTAGCCCTTTGTCTTCTTTTCAGCGTGACCTGAAAACCTTTGCAGCCCTAGGAAGGACGAGTACCGGAGCGAATTTAACATTCGTGAGCACCGGTTGAGCACCGGCACGCATTATTCCTTTTTATATAGACAAAAGACGAGAATCGACAGTTTCTCACGTAATGCTTGTTTTTTGAAGTGTGCATCATATAACATAGAACGTAAAGACAAACTGAGAATGAAACGCCTACTAGGGGGGTCAAAATGAATAAAGGTCAAAGGCATATTAAGATTAGAGAAATCATTGCAAGCCAAGAGATCGAAACACAAGATGAATTAGTCGATATTTTGAAAGCCGATGGATATAACATTACACAGGCGACCGTATCAAGGGATATTAAAGAATTGCATTTAGTGAAAGTGCCAACGAACAACGGAACGTATAAATACAGCCTACCTGCGGATCAGCGGTTTAACCCGCTGTCAAAATTAAAGCGTGCTTTGATGGATGCATTTATTAAAATGGATGCTGCCAGTCATTTAATTGTTTTAAAAACCATGCCGGGGAATGCTCAGGCCATTGGTGCTTTAATGGATAATTTAGATTGGGAAGAAATTATGGGAACCATTTGCGGGGATGATACCATTTTAATCATTTGCCGCACGCCAGATGATACGGATACAGTTTCGGCCAAAATTTTAGAGCTTCTATAAAGAGATCAGGTTTACAAAAAGAGGTGTCAAATGAGTGTTAGCAGAACTAACCATTAAAAACTTTGCAATCATTGAAGAGTTAACGGTTTCATTTGAAAAAGGACTCACAGTTCTAACCGGGGAAACAGGTGCCGGAAAATCAATTATGATTGATGCTGTCTCACTTCTTGTAGGGGGAAGAGGATCATCTGAATTTGTCCGCTACGGTGAAAAAAAAGCAGAGCTGGAAGGGCTTTTTCTTGTACCAGCAGATCATCCTGTGTTTGCTTTATGCGAAGAGCAGGGGATTGACGCATCGGATGAAATGATGATTCTTCGCCGGGATATCAATCAAAGCGGGAAAAGCATCTGCCGCATTAATGGTAAGCTTGTCACCATCTCTCTTCTGCGAGAAATTGGCCGGCTGTTGCTCGATATACATGGACAGCATGATAATCAGCTATTGATGGAGGATGAAAATCATCTGCATCTGCTCGATCAATTTGGGGCAGAAGAAATTGCACCTGCTCTCATGCAATATCAAGAAGCGTATGATCAATATATGAAGACGGCCCAAAAGCTCAAACAGCTGTCTGAAAATGAGCAAGAGATGGTACACCGTTTAGACTTATTGCAATTTCAGCTGGAAGAGATTGAAGCGGCACAATTAGAGCCTGGGGAAGATGAGAAGCTTCAAGAGGAACGTCATCAAATCAGCAATTTCGAAAAGATCTACTCCTCGCTGCAAAATGCATATAATGCCTTGCGCAATGAGCAAGGAGGGCTTGATTGGGTTGGAATGGCCTCAAGCGAGCTTGAGCAAGTTTCTGACATCAATGAAGATTTAAAACAGCTCTCTGAACAAGTCTCGAACTCCTATTACCTATTAGAGGATTCGACTTTTCAAATGCGCAGTATGCTCGATCAGTTAGAATTCGACCCAGCTCGTCTTGATTTTATTGAGTCCAGGCTAAATGAGATGAAACAGCTGAAGCGAAAATACGGCACAACGGTAGAGGAAATTTTAGAGTATGCGGCTAAGATTGAAGAGGAAATAGATCAAATTCAACATCGAGACAGCCACCTGCAAACACTCAAAGACAAGCTTGATGCGTTAAGCCGAGATGCATTGCTTGAAGCGCTTAACGTTTCCGAGCTTCGCAAAAAATGGGCAAAAAAACTAGCGAAGCAAATTCAAGCTGAATTGAAGGATTTATATATGAAGAAATCGTCCTTTGATACGGCCTTTTCCGTTCGATATGCGCCATTTGGCAGTACGGATTGCCCGCTTTTAGATGGAAAGCCCGTTCAGCTCGGGAGAAACGGAATAGATCAAGCGCAATTTGTCATTTCTACTAATCCTGGCGAACCGATGAAGTCTTTGTCAAAAGTAGCATCTGGAGGAGAAATTTCACGTGTCATGCTGGCGGTGAAGAGTATTTTCTCCGCCAAACAAGAAGTGACATCCATTATCTTTGATGAAGTGGATACAGGCGTCAGCGGCAGAGTCGCACAGGCGATTGCTGAAAAAATTTATAAAGTAGCGGCAGGCTCACAAGTCCTATGCATTACGCATCTGCCGCAAGTAGCAGCAATGGCTGACACTCACCTCTTCATTTCTAAACGCTCTAAAGCTGGCAGAACACTGACGAGTGTCAAACCATTAAGTAATGAAGAAAAAGTGAGTGAAATTGGCCGAATGATTGCAGGCGTAGAAGTCACAGAGCTGACAAAACAGCATGCAAAAGAATTATTGCATCAAGCAAATGATGTCAAAACGACAGGGTAGCTGAAAAATCAGCTGCCTTTTTTATGTTGTCTGAAATTCACTGTATATACGCATGGAATCGTCTTTTTCTTTTATCAATTTATCCAATCATTTTCTACAGCTGCCGGTTATAAATCCTCGCTAAGAAGGCAAAAGTAAAGGTGTAGCCAAAACATTTATGTTCTGGTGTGGGTAAGGAGCGAGGAGAGTGAAAAATGAATGCCCGAAAAGATGAGAAAAGCCATTGGTGTTATTCTCCTTGTTTCTTTAATAAGTACAGGGTTTATGAGCATAGTGAAGGACTATATCAGCATTCCAACAAATGTCGCAGTATTTGAAAACGAGAAGCATTCGATTGAAACATCAATTGAAGCATCAGCCAATGCTTCTTCACCAGCCTTTAGTCTTTCAGACAAACAGAATCAATTTGAAGTAACAGGACAAAAGGCGGGAAAAGCCGAAATTGTTTATGATTTTAAAGGATTTCCTATTAAGAAAACAAAAGTTGACGTTCTCCCTGAATTAAAAGTCATTCCTGGAGGACAATCCATTGGTGTCAAGCTCCACTCTGTCGGAGTTCTCGTTGTCGGTTTTCATCAAATCACAACAGCAGACGGCAAAAAATCACCAGGTGAAGCCGCAGGCATTCAATCAGGGGATATGATCATTGAAATCAATGGTCAAAAGATGGAGAAAATGAATGATCTTACCCCATTTATCCAGAAAGCCGGGAAAACGGGAGAAACCCTTCATTTACTCATCAAAAGAGATCATAAAACCTTTCAAACAACATTAATACCCGCGAAAGATGCAAGTGAAGGCACCTATCGAATCGGTCTTTACATTCGTGATTCCGCAGCAGGAATTGGAACCATGACCTTCTATGAACCATCTTCTAAAAAATATGGTGCCCTAGGGCATGTGATTTCTGATATGGATACAAAAAAACCAATCGTCGTCGACAATGGTGAAATTGTCAGATCAACCGTAACATCCATTGAAAAAGGCACAGGAGGCAATCCTGGAGAAAAATTGGCCAGATTTTCTTCCGAGCGAAAAACAATAGGTGATATTTCTCGCAACAGTCCTTTCGGTATATTTGGTACGTTAACCGAAAAGCTCGAAAATCATGTAGCAGATCAACCACTCCCAGTCGCTTTATCGAATGAAGTAAAAGAAGGACCAGCAGAAATACTAACCGTTGTGGACCATGATAAAGTGGAGAAGTTTGATATTAAAATCGTCAGCACAACACCACAAAAATTTCCGGCAACAAAAGGAATGGTGCTGAAAGTAACGGATGAACGTTTATTAAGCAAAACGGGCGGCATTGTTCAAGGAATGAGCGGAAGCCCTATTATTCAAAATGGCAAAGTCATTGGAGCGGTCACTCACGTCTTCGTCAATGACCCGACAAGCGGGTATGGCGTACACATCGAGTGGATGCTGTCAGAAGCAGGAATTGACCTATATCAGAAAAACAAAAAAGCAAGCTGATCAAAAACTGCCGTGAATTTTTCGGCAGTTTTTTTCTCCCCTTTCTTTCTCTTTCCGCATGTTATAAAATAAGGAAAAAGAGATTTTTCGACAAAATGGAAAACAGCATGTTGTCAAATTGCGATAATCGTCGATTCATTAAGAAAAACGTAGAAAAAGCTAGATAATGCTCTATTATTCGGAAAATGAAAGTTTTTTAAAGGGGATAGCATGGTTTTGTCGAATTGAACACTCAGAAGAGAAATGCAAAAGACTAAAGGAATCGACATTGGGGAGGAAAGAACGTGGAGAAAATTAAAGTGTGTGTAGCTGATGACAATCGAGAACTTGTTGGCCTTTTGACAGAGTATATTGAGGGACAGGAAGATATGGAAGTACTTGGCGTGGCATATAATGGTCAGGAGTGTCTGACATTATTTAAAGATAAAGAGCCGGACGTTCTTCTCTTAGATATTATCATGCCTCATTTAGACGGTCTTGCTGTACTGGAACGACTTCGTGAAAACACTGATATGACCAAGCAGCCAAGTGTGATTATGCTAACGGCGTTTGGGCAAGAAGATGTAACGAAAAAAGCAGTCGATTTAGGCGCATCCTATTTCATTTTAAAGCCATTTGATATGGAAAACTTAGTAGGTCATATTCGTCAAGTCAGTGGAAACGGCACACAAATCACCCATCGATCTTCTTCTATCCAAAACAGTGTCCTTCGTAACAAACCTGAACCTAAACGTAAAAACTTAGATGCGAGCATTACGACGATTATTCATGAAATTGGCGTGCCAGCTCATATTAAAGGATATTTATACTTAAGAGAAGCCATTTCGATGGTGTACAATGACATTGAACTTCTCGGCAGTATCACAAAAGTATTGTATCCAGACATTGCGAAGAAATTTAACACGACAGCCAGCAGAGTAGAACGAGCCATTCGTCATGCCATTGAAGTTGCTTGGAGCAGAGGGAACATTGATTCCATTTCCTCACTCTTTGGTTACACAGTCAGTATGTCAAAAGCCAAACCGACCAATTCAGAATTTATTGCTATGGTGGCTGATCGTCTGCGTTTAGAGCATAGAGCTAGCTAAATATATGAACATGAAAAAACGTTTCTTCATTGAGGCGTTTTTTTATTTTTAAAAAACATTGTCAAAAAATGGTTAAATTGATAAAATCATCTTATGTTTAAATTGGACAAACGGGCAGCTTTATTTTCAGAATAAAATGAAAAATAAAGCATGAAAGAAATCAATATGACATAAAGTAGTGGTAATCAGCTACGCCAATCAATTGGCTTAACACCAAAATAGAAGAAGAAAACGCTTATTCGTAAGAAAAAGGATGAGAGCAAAAGGTCTTATGCAATTGGTAAATAAAACAAATAAGATCGAAAGTTCTATTTCTATTGACCTGATTGATTGGCGTTTTAAAGTCACTGGCTTCTTAGAGATTGTGCCTTTTGAACTGAATATTCCCATTGTCGAATTTAATAATTTTCACATTCTTTTACTATGCTATAATAATGAAAAGAAGAGGGTGAGGTTATGGGAAAGCTGAAAATCCACTCTGCTGAGGTTGCGAACGAAATTAGCAAGTGGACGAGGGTCATTTCTCAAAATGATCTGGAGAAATCTGTTGTCTATAAAGAGAAAATTCAGAATTTGCTAAAAAACACAGATGAAGATCGCGAAGTTCTCCTTTATTATCAGCTTGTCGACGGCAGACATGAAATGTTACTTGGAAATATTGAAAAAGCCAATCATATTATAAAAAGTGTCGGAACGCTGGATGAAAAAGCAGATGACATTATTAATTTTTATTTTTACTTTTACAAAGGACAGTATGCCGCGTATGTGAAAAAGTATGATGAAGCGATTAGCTTTTACAAAATTGCAGAGCAGCGCCTAAAACGGGTGAATGAAGATCTGGAAGTAGGAACTTTTCACCATAAAGTCGCTTCGATCTATTATGAACTTAAGCAGAATTTCATTTCCATTAATCATATAAAAAAAGCCATTGATACGTTCAAAGCGCATGAGGAGTACACATCGCAGGCGATTGATAGCTTAATTTTACATGCAAGCAATTGTATTGATTTATTTCAATTTGATGAAGCAGAAGAAAAGTATCAAGAGGCACTTGAGAAAAGTAAGCGCATTAACAATGAAGTGCTGATTGGAAAGTGCTATCACAATTTAGCGGTTCTTTATTATGCAAAACCCGATTATGAAAAAAGTGCGCAGTACGCCAAAAAAGGGATGAGCATTCAAATTCACCGTGACAATCGCCATTATTACATCCAATCTTTATATGTTTTGGCGAATGCCCTAGTTCATCTAGATGATCCTGAGGCGAAAGAATATATTAAAGAGGGTATTCAGTACAGTTGCGATATCCAAAATAATGAATATATAGTAAAATTTGAAATTTTAGATTTGATGTGCGAAAATAGTGGAGCAGCAGACGTATTCTCTGAAAAACTAGACTACATAGAAAAAAATAGATTATATGTGGAGCTTGAGGATTTGTCTGAACAAATATCGAAATACTTCAAGGAACGAAACGATTATCAAAATGCCATTCGTTTTCTTGAAAAGAAATTCGATGCACAAATACTTCAAAAGAAAGTGGAGGTTATCTTATGAAAAAGTTGTTGTTAGGTGTAACAATCGTTACAGCATTCGCAGTTGTTTCTTCCCTTTTTGCTCTTGACGCAGAGACGACAGAGCAAGCCATCAGAGCGATTACGTGATCGAATTGACCTGTTAACCTCTTCTCTCTTATCAGAAGAGGTTTTTTTATGTGCTCAGACTGGAAAAACGGAAATAGACACGTCATAATGAAGGTAATCATCATATTTAGAGGTGGCATATGACGAAAATTTTTGCACACAGAGGCTTTAAAGGAATGTATCCTGAAAACACCATGATCGCCTTTGAACATGCACTCCATTCTGGAGCTGACGGGATTGAGCTTGATGTTCAGCTGACCAAAGACGGCAGACTGGCGGTCATTCACGATGAGAAGCTAAACCGAACAACGAATATGAAAGGCTTAGTGAAAGACTATACATATGAGGAGTTAAAAAGAGGGGACGCGAGTCATTCTTTTTATGAAGAAACAGGTGCGGTGCAGATCCCCCTTTTAGAGGAAGTGTTAGAGCTAGTCACGCAGCGATCATCTTTTATGATCAATATTGAACTGAAAAACTCCATTTATCGCTATCCAGGGATCGAAGAAAAGGTAAAAGAGCAAATTGAGCACTTTCAGATTGAGGACCGGGTGCTGGTCTCATCATTTCATCATGGTAGCTTAGCTCTTTTTCACAAGCTGATGCCGCACATTGAACTGGCTGTCCTCACGATGGATGTCATTCATCAGCCGGAGATGTATTTAAAAACAATACCGGCAAAAGGGTACCATCCGAATATCAAGGGCGCTGGGGTGACAAAAGAGGTCGTATCGGCGCTCCATGCCACCCATCAAGTGATCAGACCGTTTACTGTAAATAGTGAAAAGCAAATACGAAACATGTTCTCATTAGGTGTCGATGGCATTTTCACTGATTTTCCTGACCGAGCGGTGAGCATACATAAGAGAAGAAATGACGAAAAACCCTGCTAATCAATAGCAGGGCTCTTTTAATGCTCATCTTTGTTTAAAACGAGTGGTTACTTTATTTCGTTTGCGGTCTCTATATAAAATAAATCCAGCGACAACATAAAGACCTGCCCCTAAAAAAAACAACCCTGCAATTCCTTGCAGCCATAAATATGGAAATGGTGCAATGATGATGCCGAAAATAGTGTCGCGCAGCAGCTTAATTCCAAGTGCTGCAAAGGCGCCAGGTATTAATATAATCACTAATGCTAGGATTCTCCCCATCAAATGTCCCCTTAAACGTCATTTACTTCCATTGTCTAATTCAAAAAATATTTTGTCAAGAAAGGAAAACGTGGTAATATAAGAGTTGTGCAATTTTTTGCAACGGAAAAATATGGTGTGCAAAATTTTTCATATAAAGGGGTAACGGGATGCAGAGAGTCTTGATTGTCGGTGCGGGACAGGGTGGATCAGCACTGCTTGAAACATTGCTGAAAACAAATATGATTCAAATCATTGCGATCGCCGACCTTGATCTCGAGGCACCGGGGATGGTAGAAGCGAAAAAGAATGGAATTGACACGACAACAGATTGGAAAGAATACATAAAAGATGACATTGATATCATCATTGAAACAACAGGCAGTTCTGCTGTGCTAAAGGAATTGATTGAAGAAAAACCAGAGCATGCTGTGATTGTGCCAAGTTCGATGGCATACGTCATTTCAGAATTAATGGCTGAGAAACAACAGCTTATTCAAATACTCAAAGAACAAACCTATAAACATGACCGCATTTTTAATGCAACGAATGACGGCATGATTTTTATTAATATGGATGAAGAAGTGGTCCTATTTAATCGATCGGCTGCCAAAATGGTAGGGTGCTCACAAAAGGATGCGATCGGCCGCCACATTCGAGAAGTCATTCCAAACACAAAACTTCCCGATATTTTAAGATCCAGAGAGCCGGAATTTCATCAAAAACAATTTTTAAATCAGCAAATTCAAATTGTCACCACGCGTCTTCCGATTATTGATGACGCAGGGAAAATGCTTGGCGCTTTATCCATCTTTAAAGATATTACAGATGCGGTTGAGCTTGCGGAGGAAGTGACGAACCTCAAAGAAGTACGAACGATGCTTGAGGCCATCATTCAATCATCAGATGAAGCCATATCGGTTGTGGATGAGCAAGGAAAAGGTATTTTGATTAACCGTGCTTATACGAAAATGACCGGTTTAACAGACAAAGAAGTGGTTGGTAAACCAGCAGGTGCAGATATCTCTGAAGGGGAAAGCATGCACTTGAAGGTACTCGAAACAAGAAGACCGGTTCGCGGCGTCAGAATGAAGGTTGGACCAAACAAAAAAGATGTGATCGTCAACGTAGCGCCTGTGATTGTTGACGGCATTCTAAAGGGTAGTGTCGGTGTCATTCACGACGTATCAGAAATTCAATCACTGACGAATGAATTGAATAAAGCGAGACAGCTCATCCGTACACTTGAGGCCAAATATACGTTTGAAGACATTGTTGGGGAAAGTGAACAAATGCTTGTTGCACTTGAGCAGGCAAAGCTAGGCGCAAAAACGCCGGCAACCATTTTGCTGCGCGGAGAGTCAGGTACTGGGAAAGAATTGTTTGCGCACGCCATCCACAATGAAAGTGACCGTAAATATAACCGCTTTGTTCGTGTCAATTGTGCGGCATTATCAGAGACCCTTTTAGAGTCAGAGCTTTTTGGCTACGAGGAGGGAGCTTTCTCTGGTGCAAGGCGCGGCGGGAAAAAGGGGCTGTTTGAAGAAGCGAATCACGGTAGCATCTTTTTAGATGAAATTGGTGAAATGAGCCCAAGTACACAAGCGAAATTACTGCGCGTCATGCAGGAGAAAGAAATTGTGAGAGTGGGCGGAACAAAAGCGATACCTGTAGATGTCCGTGTGATTACGGCAACAAATGTCAATATCGAAAAAGCGATGGCAGAGGGGAAGTTCAGAGAGGATTTATATTATCGAATGAACAGATACCCGATATCTATCCCGCCGCTCAGGCAGCGACTTGAAGATATTGACTCATTAAGCAAGCGACTCATTCAGAAGATCAATTTAGACTATGGACGGAATGTCAACGGATTAACAGAACAGGCTCTCAATAGACTTCGCTCTTATAGTTGGCCAGGTAACGTAAGAGAGCTTGAAAATGTGCTTGGACGAGCCATGATCTTTTTAAATCCGCAAGAAGAATGGATCGAAGAAAGGCATATTGCCTTTATGGAGTCAGAAGCGCGTGAAGAAAAAGAGCAGCAGGAGCTTGCTGTAAGTCAATTTGAAGGGGAGGCGCTTTCAGATGCTGTTGAAGCATTTGAAGCGCAGTTGATCAAACAAACCCTTGAAAAACATCAATTCAATCGTACGAAAACAGCGAAAACATTAGGGATCAGTATTCGAAACCTTTACTATAAAATGGATAAATACCAGCTTGCAAAAGATAGCATGCAGTAACATGCACGTAATCTGCAAAAAATTGCACGAATTCTTCTCGGAAAGGTTCGTTTTTCACACATTTCAAGCTGGCACGGAACTTGCATATAAAAACACGAACCGAGCACAAGGAAAGGTGGGCAAGTATGAAGCTTGACGATCTGATTATGAAAGCCTCACAGTTGCAGAATAAAACAGCGGCTGTGGCTCATGCAGAAGACGAAGAAGTGCTTCAGGCCATCAAAATGGCCATTCAGCGAAAGGTTGCTCGCTTCCTGCTGGTTGGGAACAAACGTAGCCTAAAGGAGCTAGTCAAACAGCATGAGATCAATGAAGACTGGATAGATATTATTCACTCCGATTCACCCGAAGAATCTGCCAAAATTGCCGTGCAGGCAGTCAGTGAAAACCATGCAGATATTCTCATGAAGGGGCATGTCCCGACAGCCGTATTGTTAAAAGCTGTTCTGAATAAAGAGTATGGACTTCGAACAGCGAGTGTCCTATCACATGTTGCGGCATTTGAAGTACCGGGCTTCGACCGTTTTATTTATGTCACAGATTCTGCTATGAACATCGCACCGGATTTAAAAATGCTGAAAGAAATTACGGTCAATTCCGTTCAAGTCGCACATGCTATTGGAAATGCCATGCCAAAGGTGGCAGTACTATCTGCGGTAGAGGTGGTGAACCCAGCGATGGATTCGACGCTCACGGCTGCAAGTCTTGCGCAAATGAACCGCCGAGGTCAAATTTCTGGTTGCCTGATTGATGGACCGCTTGCTTTAGATAATGCCATCTCTCAAACGGCAGCTTCTCATAAAAATATTACGAGTGATGTCGCTGGTCATGCAGATATTTTGCTTGTCCCAACCATTGAAGCAGGCAACATTCTTTATAAATCCCTCATCTACTTTGCTCATGCAAAGGTGGGGGCTGTGGTGGCAGGAGCGAAGGCACCGATTGCTTTAACAAGCCGGTCTGATTCAGCCGAAAGTAAGCTCTATTCAATTGCACTTGCCATTTGTACATCAAATGAAGCGGAAGTAATAGGAGGAAAAAACAATGGAACTTTTTAAATATATGGAACGATACGATTATGAACAGCTTGTATTTTGTCAGGATGAGCAGTCTGGTTTAAAAGCCATTATTGCGATACATGATACAACACTTGGGCCAGCACTAGGCGGAACAAGAATGTGGACATATGAAAACGAAGAAGCCGCTATTGAAGATGCGCTGCGTCTTGCAAGAGGGATGACGTATAAAAATGCGGCAGCAGGCCTGAATCTTGGCGGCGGTAAAACGGTCATCATCGGTGATCCGAGAAAAGACAAGAATGAAGAAATGTTCCGTGCATTTGGACGCTACATTCAAGGGCTGAATGGCCGTTATATTACAGCTGAAGATGTCGGTACAACGGTAGAAGACATGGACCTTATCCATGAAGAAACAGACTTTGTCACAGGAATCTCTCCTGCATTTGGTTCTTCCGGAAACCCATCACCAGTCACAGCTTACGGTGTATATAAAGGAATGAAAGCAGCTGCAAAAGCTGCTTTCGGGACGGATTCATTAGAAGGAAAAACAATTGCCGTTCAAGGTGTTGGAAATGTGGCTTACAACCTATGTAAACACCTGCATGAAGAAGGCGCACAACTGATCGTCACAGATATCAACAAAGATTCTGTTCAGCGAGCTGTAGAAGACTTCGGTGCAAAAGCGGTAGATCCTGACGATATTTATGATCAACCATGTGATATTTATGCACCATGTGCACTTGGTGCAACCATTAATGATGTGACAATTCCTAAGCTAAAAGCAAAAGTCATTGCAGGTGCAGCCAATAACCAGCTGAGAGAAACCCATCACGGAGATCTTATTCATGAGATGGGCATAGTGTATGCACCTGATTATGTGATCAATGCAGGTGGCGTCATTAACGTGGCTGATGAACTTTATGGCTATAATGCAGATCGTGCAATGAAAAAAGTAGAAGGCATTTACCAAAATATTGAGCGTGTAATTGAAATCTCAAACCGTGATGCCATTCCAACGTATAAAGCGGCAGACCGATTGGCTGAAGAGCGAATTGAAAGAATGCGCAAATCAAGAAGTCAATTCCTGCAAAATGGCCAACATATTTTAAGTCGCCGCTAATTTGATGAATGAGTTGAAACGGAGGTTTTGTTTTTGCTGACAAAAGAATGGCGTATTCTCACGATTAATCCTGGCTCTACTTCAACAAAAATCGGTGTGTTTCATAATGAACGATCTATCTTTGAAACGACATTAAGACATACAGATGAGGAATTAAAGAAATTCCCTCATATCATTGATCAGTTTTCATTTCGTAAAGAAACAATTCTTAAAACGCTGCATGAACAGGGGATGAACATCTCAAAATTTGATGCTGTTTGCGCGCGCGGCGGTCTTCTTCGCCCGATTGAAGGAGGCACATATGAAGTAAATGAGCAAATGGTCAAAGATCTAAAAGAAGGGTATGCTGGCCAGCATGCCTCCAATCTAGGCGGAATTATTGCCCGAGAAATTGCACTTGGCCTCAACATTCCGGCTTTTATTGTGGACCCAGTGGTAGTAGATGAACTAAAGCCGATTGCTCGGATTTCCGGGCTGCCGACAATTGAGCGAAAAAGCATTTTTCATGCGTTAAATCAAAAAGCAGTCGCAAGAAAAACAGCCGCTTCTTTTGGAAAGCGTTACGAAGATTTGAACATGATTATTACCCATATGGGCGGCGGGATTACGATTGGTGTACATGAAAAAGGAAAGGTCATTGATGTCAATAACGGTCTCCATGGCGAAGGTCCTTTTAGCCCAGAGCGAGCGGGAACACTTCCGACAGGTGACCTTGTCACCCTTTGCTTTTCTGGTGAATACTCACAAGAGGAAATGCTCAAACGCATTATTGGTGAAGGCGGTCTTGCGGGCTATCTCGGCACGACAGACGCGGTAAAAGTAGAGCGCATGATCGAAGCTGGCGATGAGCGTGCAGCCCTTATTTATGAAGCGATGTGCTATCAAATTGCCAAAGAAATCGGTGCGGCGAGTGCTGTCTTAAAAGGGGCTGTTGACGTGATTGTGTTAACAGGCGGCCTTGCGTACAGCAAACAAATTACGTCAAGTATTAGAGGGTACATTGACTGGATTTCAGATGTTGTCGTGTACCCAGGTGAAAATGAGTTGCAATCCTTAGCAGAAGGTGCGCTCCGTATTTTAAAAGAAGAAGAATCACCGAAGGAATACCCAAATGATCAAAGGATGAAGAAAGGAGTGACAAGTCATGGCAACTGAATATGACCTCGTCATTCTTGGTGGAGGCACAGGGGGCTATGTAGCCGCTATCCGTGCCTCTCAGCTTGGATTGAAAACAGCAGTCGTAGAAAAATCAAAGCTTGGTGGAACATGTCTTCATAAAGGCTGTATTCCATCTAAAGCGCTCCTCAGAAGTGCAGAAGTCTATCAAACGGTGAAACGTGCCGCTGATTTTGGCGTTGAAGCAAGCGGCGTTGCCTTGCAATTTGCCAACGTACAAAAAAGAAAAACAGAGATTGTAGAAAAATTAGCAGGCGGCGTTAAACATTTAATGAAACAAGGGAAAATTGATGTATATGAAGGAATAGGCCGTATACTGGGGCCTTCTATCTTTTCTCCAATGCCAGGAACCATCTCGGTAGAAATGGCAAATGGAGATGAAAATGAAATGCTGATTCCAAAGCAGGTGATCATCGCGACAGGATCAAGACCACGCGTCTTGCCTGGACTTGAAGCGGATGGAATGCACATCCTCACATCAGATGATGCGCTTGAACTGCAAGAACTCCCTCAGTCCATGCTTATTGTTGGCGGCGGTGTGATCGGGATCGAGTGGGCATCCATGCTGAATGACTTTGGCGTAAAAGTCACAGTAATCGAGTTTGCTGATCGCATTTTGCCAACAGAAGATCAAGATATTTCTAAAGAAATGGAAAAGCTATTAACGAAAAAAGGCATCACCTTTGTGACAAATGCGAAGGTCCTGCCAGATTCCGTAGAAAAGCATGAAAATCTCGTTAAGATACAAGCGGAAAAGGATGGAGACATTCAATCGTTTGAAGCAGAAAAATTGCTCCTTTCAGTTGGCCGGGTGCCGAATGTGGAAGGCATTGGACTTGAAAACACGGACATCCAGATAGAAAAGCAAGGCATTGTTGTGAATGAGCATTATCAAACGAAAGAGTCACATATTTACGCGATAGGAGATGTCATTGGCGGACTTCAGCTGGCCCATGTCGCTTCGCATGAAGGCATGATTGCGGTGGAACATATGGCAGGTCAAGATCCAAAGCCGCTTGATGAAACACTCGTGTCTAAATGTGTTTACTCTCACCCAGAAGCCGCTAGTGTTGGACTGACTGAACAGGAGGCAAAAGAGCAAGGCTACGAAGTCAAGGTTGGGACATTCCCTTTCATGGCCATTGGAAAAGCACTTGTGTTTGGGGAGACTGATGGATTTGTCAAAATCATTGCCGATCAAAAGACGGATGATATCTTAGGGATTCATATGATTGGTCCCCATGTAACAGATATGATATCTGAAGCTGGATTAGCCAAAGTACTTGATGCAACTCCGTGGGAAGTGGGGCAGACGATACACCCGCATCCAACCCTGTCAGAGGCGATGGGCGAGGCAGCACTTGCTGTTGACGGAAAGGCGATCCATTTTTAATCAAGGAGGGAAACATGATGAGTAACATGCGTCATCAGGAATTAGGATTATCAGATGAACAAGCGATTGATATATATAAAACCATGCTTCTAGCAAGAAAAATTGATGAACGGATGTGGCTTTTAAACCGTTCTGGAAAAATTCCATTCGTGATTTCTTGTCAGGGACAGGAAGCGCAGCAAGTCGGCGCTGCTTTTGCCCTCAATAGAGAAGAAGATTACGTTTTACCTTACTACCGTGATATGGGAGTTGTCCTGGCATTTGGGATGACAGCGAAAGATTTGATGATGTCTGGTTTTGCGAAAAAAGACGATCCAAACTCAGGCGGGAGACAGATGCCGGGTCATTTTGGGCAAAAGTCAAACCGAATTGTGACTGGATCATCGCCTGTGACCACACAGGTTCCCCATGCGGTTGGAATTGCACTTGCTGGGCGTCTAGAGCAGAAGAACTTTGTCAGCTTTGTCACGTTCGGTGAAGGCTCTTCAAACCAAGGGGATTTCCACGAAGGCGCCAACTTTGCTGCTGTGCATAAGCTGCCTGTTATTTTCATGTGTGAAAACAATAAATATGCGATTTCCGTTCCGTATGACAAACAAGTGGCATGTGAACGCATTTCCGATCGTGCAATTGGGTACGGAATGCCTGGCGTGACGGTTGATGGAAATGATCCGCTTGAAGTCTATGCAGCGGTCAAAGAAGCGAGAGACCGTGCGGCACGAGGCGAAGGCCCAACATTGATCGAAACTATTTCTTACCGATTAACCGCGCATTCAAGTGATGACGACGATTCTAGCTATCGTGAAAAGGAAGAAGTGCTCGAAGCGAGAAAGAAAGATCCGCTCATTCAGTATGAAACGTACTTAATCGAAGGAAACGTCATGACTTCTGAAATGAAAGAAGAGATGACAACAGAAATTATGCAAATCGTAAACGAAGCCACTGATGAAGCGGAAAACGCAGCTTATGCTGATGCAGAAAGCGCACTTCGTTACGTGTATGCGGAGTAAGGAGGAAGAAAAATGCCTGTCATGTCATATATAGATGCTATTACACTAGCGATGAAAGAAGAAATGCAGCGAGATCCGAAAGTGTTTGTGCTCGGAGAGGATGTCGGGAAAAAAGGCGGCGTATTTAAAGCGACAGCGGGTCTTTACGAGCAATTTGGAGAAGCGCGCGTGATGGATACACCTCTTGCAGAATCAGCGATTGCTGGTGTCGGCATTGGGGCAGCCATGTATGGAATGCGTCCGATCGCAGAGATGCAATTTGCGGATTTCATTCTGCCAGCTGTCAACCAAATCATTTCAGAGGCTGCAAAAATTAGATACCGCTCAAACAATGATTGGAGCTGTCCGATGGTCATCCGTGCACCTTACGGGGGCGGTGTACACGGGGCGCTTTATCATTCACAATCGGTTGAAGCGATTTTTGCTAATCAGCCTGGCTTAAAGATTGTCATGCCTTCTACACCTTATGATGTAAAAGGTCTGTTAAAGGCCGCAGTGCGTGATCCAGATCCTGTATTGTTCTTTGAACACAAACGTGCATACCGTCTCATTAAAGGAGAAGTGCCTGAGGAGGATTATACGCTTCCTATTGGAAAAGCAGATGTGAAACGTGAAGGCGATGACATCACGGTCATTACATATGGTCTTTGTGTTCATTTTGCCTTGCAAGCAGCAGAGCGCCTTGCGAAGGACGGAATTTCCGCTCATATTCTTGATTTACGTACCGTGTATCCACTTGATCAAGAAGCGATTATTGAAGCGGCATCAAAAACAGGCAAGGTGCTCCTTTTAACGGAAGATACAAAAGAAGGAAGCATCATGAGCGAAGTGGCAGCGATCATTTCTGAGCACTGCTTGTTTGATTTAGATGCACCAATTAAACGTCTAGCAGGACCTGATATTCCGGCAATGCCGTATGCACCGACAATGGAGAAATTTTTCATGGTCAATCCGGATAAGGTAGAAGCTGAAATGAGAGAGTTAGCGGCGTTTTAAGAAAGAGGAGGGTTTCAAGTGGCAATTGAACAAATGAAAATGCCTCAGCTAGGTGAAAGTGTAACAGAAGGAACCATTAGCAAATGGCTCGTTTCACCTGGCGATCATGTGAATAAATACGATCCGATTGCGGAAGTCATGACGGATAAAGTGAACGCAGAGGTTCCGTCATCCTTTACAGGAACGATCACAAAGCTATCGGCTGCAGAGGGTGACACACTTCAAGTAGGTGAAGTGTTTTGTGAAATTGAAGTAGAAGGCAGTGCGCAGCAGAGTGCAAAAGAAGCAGAAGCGGCACCTGTGCAAAGTGAAACAAAAGAAGCTGATCAAACAAATGCCGATCAGAGTCAAAAGAAACGATACTCTCCAGCAGTCCTTCGTTTAGCAGATGAGCACGGAATTGATTTAGCGGCTGTTCAAGGAACGGGAGCTGGCGGCAGAATCACAAGAAAAGATTTGCTGAAGCTTATCGAAAGTGGAGGCGTAAAAGAAACGGCAGCACCTGTGAGTGATGGTACGGGTCAAACGGAGCCTGCGAAGCCGTCACAAGCAAAAGCAGCTCCTTCTATCTCTTCAATGCCTGGAGATGTTGAACTGCCGGTCACACCGATTAGACAGGCGATTGCCGCCAATATGCTAAGAAGCAAACACGAAATTCCACATGCCTGGACGATGATGGAAGTGGATGTGACAAACCTTGTGACAAGAAGAAATCAGCTAAAAGATCAATTCAAAGCAAAAGAAGGCTTTAATTTGACGTTCTTTGCATTCTTTGTCAAAGCAGTGGCTCAGGGCTTAAAAGAATTCCCTGAAATGAACAGCATGTGGGCTGGAGATAAAATTGTGCAAAAGAAAGCGATCAATGTATCCATTGCTGTTGCTACAGATGACGCTCTTTTTGTCCCAGTGATCAAAGATGCGGATGAAAAGACGATTAAGGGTATCGCCAAAGACATTCATGAGCTTGCTTCCAAGGTGAGACAAGGCAAACTGAAGCAAAGTGATATGGAAGGCGGCACTTTCACTGTGAACAACACAGGATCATTTGGTTCGATTCAATCAATGGGGATCATTAACTATCCGCAAGCCGCTATTTTACAAGTAGAATCAATCGTGAAGCGTCCAATGATTGTAAATGGCATGATTGCAGCAAGAGATATGGTGAACCTTTGTCTCTCATTAGATCATAGAGTACTTGATGGTCTTGTATGCGGCAGATTCCTGCAAAGAATTAAACAAATTCTTGAAGGCATCGACGAGCAGACGTCCGTCTATTAAGTCATTTATGTTTCCCCTTCTCACAAGGAGAAGGGGATTTCCACATCAATCAGAAAGGAGCGGCGATATGTCTGGACTAGATTTCTTTGCTTTCCTTACCGTGGGTCTTATGTTTATGACAGCCATTGCGTTCGCTTTTCTTCGGTATATTTCCAAATCACGCAATCATCCTGAACGATTACTGCTGATCATATCTATCGTTTCAATCATTCAAATCGCTTATTGCTTGTTGATGGTAGGCGGGTTTAAAGGAGTCGCCAATAGTTTTTTAGGGATTTCCCTTCTTTTAGGGACACTGCTAGGCTATGCACTTGAATATTTATACAGACGTTATATCAAAAAAACGCCCGAATCGAAATGATGCGGGCGTTTTCTCTATTCTGCTGGAACGATAAAGGTCAAACGCTGTTTTAATACTTCAAGTGAAGAAGGAGCAGTCATATATACCTCACCATCTGTATCTGCATCCATTTCTTCTTTTGTATGGATATGAATGCGTGATGCTTGAATAAGAGACAGGTCTCCTGTAAAATCCTCTAGCTCTTCCCGGTTCATTGAAAAAATCTCTTTTAAAGCAGAGAAACTCGTATTTCTGCAAATTAAAATTTCGGCTTTTCCATCATCAATTGCCGCATTTGGCAGATCTATTTTATTTGTACCGATAAAATGCCCATTCATGACAAGGACGATGACTGCTTCCTCTTCCCAGTTTTCCTCTTCGGTTTCAATTCGAACGTGAAACGGATCTGTTTGCTGAATGGTTCGAATAGCGCTCGTGAAGTAGCTGATTTTTCCGAGTACGGCCTTTTCTTTGTCGTTGATATTATTAGAGGTATCTGCAATAAGCCCGATCCCCCAAAAGTTTAAAAGATATCGATCTTCTGCTTTGATTAAGTCGACCTTTTTTTTAGCGCCGTCTATGATGACTTGAGCGGCTTTTGGCATTTGCTGAGGTATGCCCAGCGTTCTAGAAAAATCATTGCATGTTCCGCCAGGCAATATCGCGACTGCCGGCCTTTTTTCTAAACCGCCAATTCCGTTCATACATTCATGGACGGTTCCATCCCCGCCTAATATAATCAGCAGTTCAACCGTCTCATCCATCTCACGGCAGAAATGGTAGGCATCATGTGGCCGCTTTGTCGGTTTAAGGATGAGTTCATCCATATGTAAAGAAAGAAGAGGCACTGTTTGACTTAGAGTTTTTTCCATGTTTTTTTGTCCAGCATTTCCGTTATAGATAAGCATCGCTTTTTTGAATTGTGCCATCATGCCATTCTCCCTTTCATCACTTTATTATCACTTTTCCCCAATCCCACAGCTCATAAACGATCTTCGGAAAAAGTGAAAAGGGCAAGACAACACATTTGCCCGCCAGCGTTTTCCTTGATATGATGTAGTTGAAATGCTTTGGTACGTAGAAGGAGTGGACGGATATGAATATTGATTTTAATTTATTTATGAATGATATTGTGAAACAAGCGAGAGACGAGATCAAGCAGGCAGGCTACACGGAACTGACAACAGCTGAAGAGGTTGATGAAGCGCTGACGAAAAAAGGAACGGCACTTGTCATGGTGAATTCAGTTTGCGGCTGTGCTGGCGGTATTGCAAGACCAGCAGCTGGTTATTCTGTTCATTACGATAAGCGTCCGGATCAATTGCTTACAGTGTTTGCTGGACAGGACAAAGAGGCAACGGCAAGAGCACGTGAATACTTTGAAGGCTACCCGCCATCTTCGCCATCGTTTGCCCTATTAAAAGATGGAAAAATGATTACAATGGTAGAGCGCCATGAGATTGAGGGGCACGAACCAATGGAAGTGGTGTCAAAACTTCAAGCCGCTTTCGATGAGCATTGCGAAGAAGTATAAAATGTTACTTTTGAATGAATAAATACGAAGCAGTCCGGTCTTTTGGCCGGTCTGTTTTTTGTTTTATAAGACATAAGAATCAAAATAATTTTAGCAAAATACTATTGCATATCAAAAAGAAAGTGTTTAAAATACATTATAGTGAATAAATATTCAATTCTACAATGGAGTTTAAATACTGGGAGGCATTATCATATGAAAAAGTGGTTATTATTACTTATGACAGCTGGTCTTGCAGCTGCACTAGCGGCGTGCGGAACTTCTTCTAATAATTCAAATGCATCAGGGGACGACAAAACACTCATCATGGCGACTTCAGCAGATTATCCGCCATTTGAATCAAAAGACGGTGATAAAATTATCGGTTTTGATGTCGACCTTGCAACAGCTCTAGCGAAAAAGAACGGCTATAAGCTGGAAATTCAAGATATGGACTTTGCGAGCCTTGTGTCAGCACTTAAAACAAACAAAGCGGATATTGTTCTTGCAGGAATGACACCTACAGAAAAGCGTAAAAAACAAGTTGATTTCTCTGATGTCTACTACAATGCTGAAAACTTAATTGTGTCAAAAAAATCTAGCGGTATTCAATCAGAGAAAGATTTAAAAGACAAAACAGTCGGCGTTCAATTAGGTTCTATCCAACAGGATGAAGCTAACGGCTTGAAAGAGAAATATAACTTAACGGTGGAAGATCGCAATAAAATCTCAGATATCATTCAAGAGATCAAAGCTGGCCGCTTTGATGCAGCGATTATTGAAGATAAAGTGGCTGCTGGTTATTTGAAAAAGGAAAAAGACTTCCAAGCGTTTAAATTAAATAGCACAAACGAAGGGTCAGCCATTGCATTCAAAAAAAATAGCGACCTAACAGCGAAATTCAATCAATCATTAAAAGAAATGAAGGAAAATGGCGAACTTGATAAATTAATTAAAAAATGGTTTGCTGATGAAAAGTAAGTCAGGAAAAGGATCAGCGTCATGCATGAAAATCAAGTAGAAAGCGCTGAAAAGTTCAACATCTGTTGAACTTTTTTCCTGTTTATTCTTTGATTTTATCTGAAGGCAAAAAAAGGAGAATACAATGATGGATTTTAAAGATGTAATACCTCAGATGCCCTTTATTTTAGAAGGTCTTAAAGTAACGCTTTCTATTGTCGTGGTGTCACTCTTCCTTGGTTTTATTTTGGGCATTTTATTAACCCTCTGTAAAATTAGTGTGTTTAAGCCGCTCATTTGGCTTGCAGATTTTTATACGTCAATCTTTCGAGGCACACCGCTTGTGCTTCAGCTGTTGATTATCTATTTTGGTCTTCCTCAGCTGCTCGGCTTTCAAATTGATCAATACTGGGCTGCTGTAGCCGCATTCTCTTTAAACTCAGCGGCGTATGTATCAGAAATTATTCGTGCGGGCATTAATGCCATTGATAAAGGGCAAAAAGAAGCAGCCGTAGCTTTAGGTATCCCTTATGCTAAAATGATGAAGGACTTATTGCTTCCGCAAGCATTCAAAAATATTTCACCAGCACTTGTGAACGAAACGATTACACTGACAAAAGAATCAGCGATTGTCACAGTCATTGGACTGGGCGATGTCATGAGACGAGCCTATCAAGCAGGTGCCGTCACCTATAACTATCTTGAACCGCTTATTTTTGCAGGTCTCATCTATTATGTCATCGTTCTTGTTCTCACCTTTGTCGGTAAATCGGTGGAAAGGAAGTTAAAATCAAATGATTAAAATAGAGAAGCTCACAAAATCCTTTGGGAAAAATGAAGTATTAAAAGGCATTGACACCACGATTAAAGAAGGCGAAGTGGTGGCCGTCATCGGGCCGTCTGGTTCAGGGAAATCAACGTTTCTTCGCTGCATCAACCTGCTTGAAAAGCCGACTTCTGGTGTCATTACGATTCGGGATACTGAAATTACAAATCCAAAAACAAATGCTTTAAAAGTGCGCGAAAACATTGGGATGGTGTTTCAGCATTTTCACTTATTCCCGCATAAAACTGTGCTAGAAAATATTACGTATGCTCCTATGAATGTCAAGAATCAATCGAAGGAAGACAGCATCAAGCAGGCCGAGAATCTTTTGAAAAAGGTAGGACTTCTAGAGAAGAAAGATGATTACCCGAATCGTTTGTCAGGTGGTCAAAAACAGCGTGTCGCCATTGCACGTGCACTTGCGATGACTCCAGACATTATGCTCTTTGACGAACCAACGTCTGCACTTGATCCTGAAATGGTAAAGGAAGTATTAGAGGTCATGAAAGAGCTGGCTCAATCAGGGATGACGCTCGTCATCGTCACACATGAAATGGGCTTTGCAAAAGAAGTGGCAGACCGTGTGATCTTTATGGATGACGGAAAAATTGTAGAAGATGCGAATCCAGTGGAATTCTTTGAATCACCATCTTCACAGCGTGCTCAAGACTTTTTACAAAAAATATTATAAAGAAAAAGAGAAGGAGACTTAACATCTTCTTCTTTTTTTGATTATAATGGGGAAGTAAAAAAAGCTCATCATTTCACAAAAGTGATGGAAACAAGACAGAAAAGAGTGAATCACATCATGTTTAAAATCGGCTATCGAACGCTGAAAACGGCATTAGGAACAGCTCTAGCCATTTATATTGCACAAATGCTTGGCTTGCAAAATTATTCAGCTGCCGGAATTATTACTATCCTCTGTATTCAGGTGACGAAAAAAAGGTCACTGTTAGCATCAGGTGCCCGCTTTGCAGCATGCAGTCTAGCCATCTTATTTTCTTATTTATTTTTCGATCTCATTGGTTACCACCCTTTCGTTATAGGACTTATGCTGCTCGTCTTTATTCCGACCACCGTTTTGCTTCGAATCAAAGAAGGAATTGTCACAAGCTCAGTCATTATCCTTCATTTGTATATGTCTGGAGGAATCACGTTTCAGCTCATCTGGAATGAACTTTTACTCATTACAATTGGCGTCGGGGTAGCACTCATCATGAACCTGTATATGCCTAGCGTTGATAAAAAGCTGAAACAATACAGTGAACAGATTGAAGCCAATTTTGCGAAAATCTTTGAAGAAATCGAACAATACTTAATGACAGGGAAGCAAGACTGGACAGGAACAGAAATACCGGAAACGCATCAATTGATCAAAGAAGCGAAAGCTCTTGCATACCGTGATGTCGAAAACCATGTCCTAAGACATGAAAATCTGTATTATCATTATTTCAACATGAGACAAAAGCAATTTGAAATCATTGAGCGGGTGCTGCCGAAGATTACGTCCATTTCTGTTACAACAGAGCATGGACAAATCATTGCAGAATATATCAGAGACTTACGCGAGCATATTCACCCAGGGAACACGGCACATAAGTTCTTAAGACGCCTGATTGATATGAAAGAAGAGTTTGATGCACTGCCGCTTCCGCAAACACGTGAAGAATTTGAAGCAAGAGCGGCACTATTTCATTTTCTAGGGGAAATGGAACAATATTTAGTGCTGAAAAGCTATTTTAAAGGGATGAAAGAATAGAGACGCATGAGTTCCTCCTTCATTGGTCAATCTAATGAAAAAAGGAGGAGCCTATGCGTCTTTTATTTTATACTGTGCTAACCATGTCGCTTTCGCCAATCTGGCCGCTCGGACAGAATCCGCTTCCAGGGGACCCGTTTGTCATTATTAATAAACAAACGAACGAGCTTGCTTATATTGATCATGGGAAAATTCAAAAAATATATCCAGTTTCTACAGGCAAAACAGCTGATTTAACGCCAGAAGGTGAATTTACCATTATGATCAAAGCAAAAGATCCCTACTACAGAAGAAAGAATATTGAAGGCGGTGCGAAGAACAACCCTCTCGGCCGAAGGTGGATTGGATTTGATGCACGAGGAACAGATGGCAGAACTTACGGAATTCATGGAACAAGTGACGAAACATCGATAGGGAAATTTATAACCGCAGGCTGTGTGAGACTTCATAATCAAGATGTAGAACGATTGTTTGACCAGCTTCCAATTGGAACAAAGGTATGGATTACTAAATCAAGCGATTCATTTGAAAAGCTAGCCAAAGACAAACAGGCCATTCGTTGATCAAACGAATCACCTGCTTGTCTGTTTTATGATAGAAACCTTATAAAAAGGTTGCCGCTCCTGCTAATAGTGAAGAAATTAACAGCAGGCTAATCATGAGCAATACCATAAATTTCATGAATTTCTGAGACATATCGCACCCCTATAACCGAAGATTTTTGCGACGAGCGCATCTTTCTTTATTTTAGCTGGTTTTTTCGTACGCGACAAGTGATCAACAAAGGAAGTGAACAGATGAATCAAATCGATCATATCGCCATTGCAGTCTTTTCGATTAAAGAAACAAGTCAAACGCTTTATCAGTTGTTTAACTGGCAATTTTCAGACATACAAGAAATTCCTGAACAAGAGATTAAGGCATCGTTTGTTTCACTTGGTGATCTGCACATTGAATTGATTGAACCGATGTCAGATCACAGCAAATTACATATTTTTTTAACAAAAAGAGGAGAGGGGCTTCACCATATTGCATTAAAATCAGGTGACATCCAGGCTGATCTCCGTCAACTTGACCAGCAAGGTGTACAGCTCCTTCAAAAAAACGCACAAATGGGTGCAAACGGAAAGCGCATTGCGTTTATTTCACCAAAAGAAACGTCAGGTGCGTTAGTTGAATTATGTGAGCCTTTGAAAGGAGAGAGAGATGGAGATGCATGAATCGTTCAATGACTTGTCTAAATGGCGAGAGAAGGCCTTACAGGGCGGCGGTGAAAAACGGGCAGCGGCTCACCGGAACAAAGGAAAGCTGACTGTCCGTGAACGGCTTCATGAACTTCTTGACCGAGGCAGTTTTATGGAAATTCAGCCATTTGCAAAAGGTCAATGGTCAGAGTATGCAGGTGACGGTGTTGTTATTGGTACGGGACTAATTCATAAGAGACCCGTATGTGTCTATGCTCAAGATGCGACAGTATACGGAGGCTCGTTAGGCGACATGCATGCCAAAAAAATTGCTTCTTTAATGGATCTGGCGGCTAAAAATCAAATGCCGATTATCGGTCTAAAAGACTCAGGTGGTGCGAGAATTCAAGAGGGTGTGGTATCATTAGAAGGATACGGTCAGATTTTTAAACGTAACGTCCTGTACTCTGGTCAAATCCCGCAAATATCCGTTATTCTAGGCTCCTGTGCTGGAGGTGCAGTCTATTCTCCTGCATTGACTGATTTTGTCTTCATGACAAAGCAAACAGCCCATATGTTTTTAACTGGTCCGAAAGTCATAGAAAAAGCAACAGGAGAAACGGTCTGTCCTGACCGGCTTGGCGGTGCAAGTGTTCAGCATCAGACAAGCGGGAATGTGCACTATACGGGGAAAGATGAGAAGGACGTGTTAAAAGCAGTTCGAACTCTTTTAACGTACATACCAACGAAACAACAGGCTGTCATTCATCGTGAGGTACGAAAGCATGTTGCAAGTGATCCAGCCGAATTTTTGCCAAAGGACCCATCACGCACCTATGATGTCAAGCAAGTTGTGACAACATTAACCGATGACGACTCATTCTTTGAAACGCAGCCTTGTTTCTCGAAGAATATTGTCACTGGCTTTGCTAGATTACAAGGGGCTTCGATTGGTCTTGTTGCCAATCAGCCAAAGGTGCTGGCAGGAAGTCTTGATCTTGACGCTGCTGATAAAGCGGCCAGGTTTATTCGATTTTGCGATGCATTTCATATTCCTATTTTAACCCTTGTGGACGTTCCCGGATTTTTGCCAGGGGAGAAAGCCGAGCATGCAGGAATTATCCGCCACGGCGCGAAGCTTCTATATGCATACGCTGAGGCGACCGTTCCAAAAATCACCGTGATTTTAAGAAAGGCGTTTGGCGGGGCATATGTCGCCATGAACAGCAAGGGCTTAGGTGCTGACTTTGTTTATGCATGGCCAAAGGCAGAAATTGATGTCATGGGAAAAACGTTCGCAGACGAAATTGTTCATCATGCTTCGCGTGAGACCGGCAGCGAACCCAATGTCGTGAAGGCGGCTCAATTAGGTTTGATAGACGATATTCTAATGCCAGCTGAAACGAGAGAGCGGTTGATCCGCTCATTTGACCTGCTTCGCAGTAAACAAGAAGATAGACCATTAAAAAAGCATGGCAACATACCGCTATAAGAGGAGGAACACCATCATGATCAATGAGAAACGCTTATTAGACGAATTTTTAGAACTCGTTCAAATCGACTCAGAAACAAAACATGAAGAAAAAATTGTGGAAGTACTTAAAGAAAAATTTTCGGGACTTGGCCTTAAAGTGGTTGAAGACGATTCAAAAGCGGTAACGGGTCACGGCGCAGGCAATCTGATCTGTACACTTGAAGGAAATCAACAGGCAGATACAATCTATTTCACTTCTCATATGGATACAGTGGTTCCTGGTAACGGCGTGAATCCAATCGTTGAAGACGGCTATGTCAAAACAGATGGAACAACGATACTAGGTGCTGACGACAAAACAGGGCTTGCCGCGATGTTGGAAGCGATCCGTGTCCTAAAAGAGAAGAATTTACCGCATGGGACAATTGAATTTGTCATCACAGCAGGTGAGGAATCAGGACTTGTTGGAGCAAAAGCGTTAGACCCGAAATGGATGACAGCGAAATACGGCTATGCCCTCGATTCAGATGGCAAGGTCGGTACAATTATCGTAGCTGCGCCCACACAGGCGAAAGTACGGGCAACCATTTACGGAAAAACAGCTCACGCAGGTGTAGCACCTGAAAAAGGCGTGTCTGCGATTACCATTGCAGCAAAAGCGATTGCCAGCATGCCGCTTGGCCGTATTGATGACGAAACAACGGCGAATATTGGCCGTTTTGAAGGTGGAACGCAAACGAATATTGTTTGCGATCAAGTAGATATTCTTGCCGAAGCACGCTCTTTAGAACCTGCAAAAATGGAAGCGCAAGTAGCGAAGATGAAAGAAGCCTTTGAAAAAACCGCTAAAGAAATGGGCGGAAGTGCCGATGTACAAATTGACATCATGTATCCAGGCTTCAAATTCTCTCACGGCGATCAAGTCGTTGAAGTGGCGAAAAAAGCGGCTGCAAAAATTGGCCGGCCTTCAGAGCTACAGACAAGCGGGGGAGGCAGTGATGCAAACGTTATTGCTGGGAACGGCATCCCAACCGTCAATCTAGCTGTTGGATATGAAGATATTCATACAAAAAATGAGAAGATGCCGATTGAAGAATTAGTCAAGACAGCTGAAATGGTTCTCGCCATTATCGAAGAAACGACAAATCCATCGTAAAGGCAGGAGACTCTGTGAGCACGCAAAAAATCATTATTTTCCAAGTAGGACAAGAGGATTTTGGCATTAGTGTAGAGCATATTCGTTCGATTGAGAAGGTGCCTTATTTACAAGAAGTATCGAACCTTCCAAAAGAGATTAAAGGACTGATGTCTTTAAGAGGAGAAGTCATTCCAGTCAGTGACACAGGCGTCATGCTTCACGGAAAACCTCTTGATGTAACCGATCAGTCCAAGATTTTACTTTTTGAATTAGATGATCAAATGATTGGCTGCCTTGTCTCAGATGCAAAAGATATCATTGATATCGAGCTAAGCGAGATCAAGCCATTTCATATGAACACAAAAGCATCTGAATATTTCTTCGGCGTCGTTGAGAGAGAAGGCAAGATGATTTTACAAGTGGACCCAAGTAAGTTTCTTGGGAAAATTGAGGATCTCGATCAATTGCATGAGCGAATGAAAGAAGAATTGGCATAAAGAAAAGCCCCTTATCAAATGGATAAGGGGCTCCAGAGTGTAGACAAACCATCGCATTCTTTGTCAGTCCTGCGTGCCGGTGCTCACGAATGTCAAATTCGCTCCGCTCCGGTACTCGTCCTTCCTAGACTGCAAAGGTTTTCAGTTCACGCTGAAAAGAAGACAAAGGGCTAAAATAAAGTTCATTTTAGCCCTTTGT
>NZ_AMSH01000027.1 GCF_000300535.1 Bacillus xiamenensis | reverse complement strand
CGGCACGCAGGACTGACAAAGAATGCGAGGGTTTGTCTACACGCTGGGGACATCCACTCATAGTGGATGTCCTTTTTTATGCCTGCCTGTACTCTAATCTCCGTGCAAGTAAGGACAAGCCGAAGTTGACAACAAAATACATCATGGCCGCCAAAAGGAAAATAGGGAGTAAGTAAGATTGGCTCTGACCATTTAAAATTTGTGCGTGATGCAATAATTCTGGAAGGGCAATCACAACGGCAAGCGATGTATCTTTTAAAAGAGAAATAAATTGACTGACAATCGGCGGTACCATACGGCGTAACGCTTGAGGCATAATGATCATTTTTAACGTTTGAACATAGGTTAAACCGGAAGATCTGGCAGCTTCAATCTGCCCTTTATCAATTGATTTGAGGCCGCTGCGAATAATTTCTGACAGCATGGCCGATTCAAACACGGTTAAAGCTGCTATGGCAGAGGCAGTGATGCTCAGCTTAATGCCGATTTCAGGAAGTGCAAAATATGTGAAAAAGATGATCAGCAAAAGCGGCAGGTTCCGAATGGTTTCAACAATGACCGCCAGCACCTTTGATAAAATAGGGATTTGAGCGAACCTGAATGTGCCAACGATTAAACCGATGATAAAGCTTAAAATGATGGAGATAAAAGCCACTTTTAAGGTGACAGCAAATCCTTCAAGTAAAAAGGCGAGATGATCCGGCTGGTAGGCACCTATAAAATCCATTGTGTTTCCTCCTTTCTAGTGGCTTCTTGCTAATCTTCTTTCTAAATAACCAACGCCTAGGCTGAGCGGAATGGTTAAGAGTAAATAAAACATGGCAACGAAAATGTATACATCAAACGTCACAAATGTTCTGGAAGCGATGAGGTCCCCTTGATACATGAGATCAAAACCGGCTATGACACCTAAAATAGACGAGTTTTTGACAAGGTTAATAAATTGATTCCCAAGAGGCGGGATGACAATTTTGATCGCCTGAGGCAAAATAATATATCGCATCGTACCGCCGTATGACAGACCAGAAGCTCTAGCGGCTTCCATTTGTCCAAGTGGTACTGCTTGTATACCGGCACGGATGGCTTCAGCAATAAAAGCCGACGTATAAATCGCAAGGGCGATGGTCCCAGCAGTAAAGCCATCTGCCACAATACCAAGCACCGGTAAACCAAAGAAGAAAACAAATGTGATCAATAATAACGGAATATTCCGAATAAATTCCACATAAGCCGTTCCTAACCAGTTGAGCGGCCTAAGGGGCGCGATTCTCATAATGGCAATGAGTGTACCGATCAAAAAGCTTCCAATTAACGCAATGACACTTGCACCAATCGTATATTTAAATCCTTCTAAATAAAGAGGGAAGTTTTCAGTTAAAATTGAAAACCGCAGCAATCCGTTCACTTCCTTCCTAATCAACAGGGGAGCCGAGAACTGGCCCTCCTGAAGGTATGAATGTTGATTTAGTTAAGTGGCTATTCTTTGATCCATTTTTCATAAATCTTGTCATACTCACCATTATCCTTTAATGCCTTTAAGGCTTTGTTAATGGCTTCTGTCAATTTTTCATCGCCTTTTTTCACCGCGATGCCATATGGCTCATCGGTAAAGGTTCCGCCGACGACTTCATAATTTGAGTCTTCGTCAGCCATACCGAATAGGATGGCGTTATCTGTTGTGAGCACTTGCCCTTGGTTTGATTTTAATGCTGTAAAGGCTTCTTGATAGTTTTCAAATTCTAGTACAGTCGCTTCAGGGGCTTTCTCGCGGATGTTTTGAGATGAAGTAGACCCTTTGACCGCCAGCACCTTCGTCCCTTTTTTAAGATCGTCAATGGATTGGATGTCACTTCCTTTTTTCACAAGCAGTGATTGTCCTGCTTCAAAGTAAACATCTGAGAAATTGACTTCTTTTTTACGCTCTTCTGTGATGGTCATTGTGGCAACAATTGCATGGATGTCTCCTTTTTGCAGTAAAGGAATTCTTGTTTTCGATGTCACTTCTTTGAATTCTGCCTTTCCTTCATCACCGAGCATTTCTTTTGTGATCGCTTTTGCGATATCAATATCAAATCCTTCGATATCTCCGGTGCTAGGATTTTTCAGACCGAAAAGGCGGGTATCATTTTTGACACCGAACATGATTTTTTTGTCTTTCTTAATTGCGTCTAATGAGCTTCCTTGCTTGGCATCCGTTGAGCCTTTCTCGGCAGAGCCGCAGGCAGCAAGAGCGACAATACAGCAAGTCATCAGTAATAATAGGCCAAATCGTTTCATTTTTTTCATAAAAACATTCCCCCTTAGTGATTTAAAATACGGCTTAAAAAGAGCTGAGCGCGTTTCTCGCGCGGTTTTTCATAAAATGCAGCCGGTGTTGATTCTTCAAGGATTCGCCCTTCATCAATAAAAACAATGCGGTCAGCCACTTCCCGGGCAAATCCCATCTCATGCGTGACAACAACCATGGTCATTCCTTCTCTGGCCAGCTGTTTCATCACATCTAGTACCTCACCGATCATTTCCGGATCAAGCGCAGACGTCGGCTCATCAAAAAGCATGACCTCAGGCTTCATCGCGAGCCCCCTTGCAATGGCAACACGCTGCTGCTGTCCTCCTGATAGTCTTGAAGGATAAGTGTCTGCTTTATCAGGAATCCCAACTTTATTTAAATAAAATTCAGCTGTTTCTCTTGCTTCTGCCTTGCTTACTTTTTTGACCTTCATAGGCGCAAGCATAATGTTTTCAAGCACTGTCTTATGAGGATAGAGATGAAAGTGTTGAAACACCATCCCGATATTTTGCCTGACTTGATTGATGTTTGTTTTTGGATGCTGGACAGGGACTTCGTTGACAAGTACTTTTCCTTCATCAATGCTTTCAAGACGATTGATGCACCTGAGCATCGTGCTTTTACCGGATCCTGAAGGACCGATGATCACAACAACCTCACCCTTTTGAATATGTAGGTTAATGTCTTTGAGTACGTGGAACTGGCCATAATGCTTGTTGACTTCTTCGAATGTGATCATGAAGAACCTCCTCTTGTGATTATTTGGCTAAAGTGGATTCTAGCACACCTTGTGTAAAAAGAAGTAAATAATGGAATATTATCTGACGAGATTTTACAGCAAACAGTGACTTTGGTTGGAGCTGTATGTTTCATATGTATTCATTTTTAACGAAGTTAGGACAAATTTTATTTACATGGATAATTGCAGAAGTTGGTTAAACAATAAGAAAAGAGGTGAAAAAGGTGAAGAAACGTCCGATCGAGTTTCTGATATATGCTGCAGGTGTACTGCTTGTCCTTGCATCCTTACTCATTTTGGTTCAGCTCGACGAGTTATGGATGCCTATTTTCTTATTGCTCAAAGCGGTTTTGATCCCGCTTCTTATCGCTATTTTTATTTCTTACCTTCTTTATCCTATTGTTGAAAGGCTGCACAAGCGAGGCTTGCCTAGAACGGTCAGTCTCTTATTGATTTATGTGCTGTTTTTTGGAGGAATTGGTTTTGCTGTGTATAAAGGGGCACCTGTTTTAATCGCTCAATTGAATGAATTGTCAGAGCAAATTCCTGTGCTTGCGGAAACGTATAATGGCGCTTTATCTCATGTTCATCGTCATACAAGCCATTGGCCTGACGGACTGCACGATCGGCTTGATCGTTTTATTGTCCAATCGGAGACATATGCAGCAAATGGGGCAGAGCGAATGATTCTTAGCTGTAAAGTGCTGCTTGATTACGCCTTAGTTGCGGCACTCATCCCTTTTCTTGTCTTTTATATGGTGAAAGATATGAACACGATGAAGCGGGCGGCATGGTATTTAACGCCGCCAAACTTTCGGAAAAGGGGTCATGCCTTTGTGAAAGCAGTGGATGACTCACTTGGGGATTATATTAGAGGACAGCTGCTTGTCTGTTCTTTAATTGGGGGAACAGCTGCCGTTGTTCTCTGGCTGTTTCATATCCCGTACCCCCTTGTATTAGGTATGTTCATCGGTGCAACGAATGTGATCCCGTATTTTGGTCCAATTATTGGTGCCATTCCTGCTGTATTTATTGCTTTTACCATCTCAGTTAAGTCGGTCCTTATTGTGCTGATTACAGTGGCAGTGCTTCAATTTTTGGAAAGCAATGTTCTTAGTCCGATCATCGTTGGGAGAAGTCTGCATATGCATCCTGTCGTCATTATGCTTGTGTTACTCGCTGGAGGTGAGCTGTTTGGCTTAATTGGCATGATTTTAGCAGTGCCGTCCGCAGCCATTATCAGGGTCATCATTGTGCAATATATCTACATGAGACGAAGCG
The DNA here is from genome assembly GCF_000300535.1 of Bacillus xiamenensis. Classification (GTDB taxonomy): domain Bacteria; phylum Bacillota; class Bacilli; order Bacillales; family Bacillaceae; genus Bacillus; species Bacillus xiamenensis. The sequence goes on along the minus strand of NZ_AMSH01000027.1, from coordinate 40,324 downwards.
TTCATTGACAAGACGAGCCGAGTTGTCTATAATAATTTCGATTCATACATATTGAATTCAATGACGGACCCGAGTACGTTAAAAAGCTGTTGCAGAGAGAGGCTTTATGTTGCTGAGAAAAGCCTTATCAGACCTTTAACGGAAGCTAGTCCCGAGTGCAGATAAACACTGCCGCTCTCTTCCAGCGTTATCGGATGTGAAGGTGATAGACGAATAGGTCTATAATCAGGGTGGTACCGCGAGAACATCTCGTCCCTGTGTAAGTAATTGTATGCTTGCATAGGGCGGGATGTTTTTTCGTTTGTGTGAAGATTGATGAAATGAAAAGGGAGGATTTTTGAATGAAAACTTTAACTTCAGCTCAAGTACGTCAAATGTTTTTAGACTTTTTTAAAGAAAAAGGACATGCTGTCGAACCGAGTGCGTCTTTAGTACCTCACGATGACCCAACACTTTTATGGATTAACAGCGGAGTTGCGACATTAAAGAAATACTTTGATGGCCGCGTTGTGCCTGACAATCCGCGTATTTGCAACGCACAAAAATCGATTCGTACGAATGACATTGAAAATGTAGGGAAAACAGCACGCCATCATACGTTTTTTGAAATGCTCGGCAACTTCTCGATTGGTGACTATTTTAAAGAAGAGGCCATCGAATGGGCTTGGGAGTTCCTCACAAGTGACGAGTGGATTGGTTTTGATCCGAATTTGTTATCTGTTACGGTACATCCAGAGGATGAAGAAGCGTATGTTCTTTGGAGAGATAAAATTGGTATCCCTGAAGAACGGATTATTCGTCTAGAGGGGAACTTCTGGGATATTGGCGAGGGGCCAAGTGGTCCGAATACAGAAATTTTCTATGACCGCGGCGAAGCATATGGTCACGATATAAACGATCCAGAATTATATCCAGGCGGGGAAAATGAGCGTTATCTAGAAGTGTGGAATCTCGTTTTTTCTGAATTTAACCATAATCCAGATGGTACATACACGCCGCTGCCGAAGAAAAACATTGATACAGGAATGGGTCTTGAACGTATGGTCTCTGTCATTCAGAACGTGCCAACGAACTTTGACACCGATCTATTCATGCCGATTATCCGTGCAGTAGAAACGATTTCTGGAGAAAGCTATGGTGAGTCGAAGGAGAAGGACACAGCCTTTAAAGTCATTGCTGACCACATTCGAACAGTTGCCTTTGCTGTCAGTGACGGAGCACTACCTTCTAACGAAGGCCGCGGCTATGTATTAAGACGTTTGCTGCGCCGTGCTGTGCGTTATGCAAAAACGATCCATATCCACCGTCCGTTTATGTATGATCTAGTACCAGTTGTTGCAGAGATCATGAAGGACTTCTATCCAGATGTTCAGGCAAAAGAAGAATTTATTGCAAAAGTAATCAAAAATGAAGAAGAACGTTTCCATGAAACACTGAATGAAGGGTTAGCCATTTTGTCAGAAGTGATCAAAAAAGAAAGAGACAATGGCAGCTCACAAATTTCAGGTGAAGATGTGTTTAAGCTGTATGACACATACGGATTCCCTGTCGAGCTCACAGAAGAATATGCAGAAGATGAGAACATGACAGTCGATCGAGAAGGCTTCCAGGCAGAGATGGAGAAGCAGCGTGAACGCGCGAGAAATGCAAGACAAGATGTCGGCAGTATGCAGGTTCAAGGCGGGGCTTTAGGCGATATTAAAGCCGAAAGCACGTTTGTTGGTTACGAAAACTTAACTGCGGATTCTCGTATTATCGAATTGCTTCAAAACGGTGAAATTGTCGCAGAAGCACACGAAGGGGAAACGGTACAAATCTTATTAGATGAAACACCTTTCTATGCGGAAAGCGGCGGACAAGTTGCGGATAAAGGGACGTTAAAAAGTGCTGAAGTCATCATTGACATCAAAGATGTGAAAAAGGCGCCAAACGGTCAGCATGTCCATGAAGGGGTCGTCGTAAGCGGTACCGTTCAAAAAGGAATAGAAGTGACTGCAGAAGTCGAATCAGCTCTTCGAAAAGGCATTGTGAAAAATCATACAGCGACGCATCTATTGCATCAGGCGCTCAAAGATGTATTAGGCAGCCACGTCAATCAAGCAGGTTCACTTGTGAACGAGAACAGACTTCGCTTTGATTTCTCTCACTTTGGACAAGTGACAAAAGAAGAATTGTCACAGATCGAAAAAATCGTCAACGAAAAGATTTGGGAAGGGATTTCGGTTGCGATTGACCTGAAGCCAATTGCTGAAGCAAAAGAAATGGGCGCAATGGCGCTGTTTGGCGAGAAGTATGGCGATATCGTCCGTGTTGTGCAAGTAGGCGATTACAGCATCGAGTTATGCGGCGGCTGTCACGTCCAAAACACTGCGGAGATCGGTTTGTTTAAAATTGCATCTGAATCGGGTATTGGTGCTGGAACACGCCGTATCGAAGCTGTCACAGGCAAAGGGGCTTATGAAGAATTAAATGACCAGCTGGCCATTTTAGAGCAGGTAGCGAGTGTGCTGAAATCAAATACGAAAGATGTACCAAAACGCATCGCTTCCTTGCAGGCCGATTTAAAAGAGGCTCAAAGAGAAAACGAATCCCTTCTTGCGAAATTAAGTCAGGCAGAAGCAGGCTCTATTTTAGAAAAAGTAACAGAAGTCGGCGGAGTAAAAGTGTTAACGGAAAAAGTAAACGCCAAAGACATGAACCATTTAAGAACAATGGTCGATGACTTAAAAGCCAAATTAGGTTCAGCTGTCATTGTACTTGGATCCGTTCAAAATGGAAAAGTAAACATTTCAGCAGGTGTAACAAAAGACGTTATTGAAAAAGGTCTTCATGCAGGAAAGCTTGTCAAGCAGGCAGCTGAAATCTGCGGAGGCGGCGGAGGCGGACGCCCAGATATGGCACAAGCAGGCGGGAAACAGCCAGAAAAGCTTGAAGAAGCATTAGCAACTGTCGAAGAATCTGTCAAATCCGTTTTATAATCAGTCAATGTAGTGTAGAATAATGGTATTAGATGAGCGGTTAGAAAAAGCTTGCTAGTAGAATGTTGGAAGAGAGGTGCAAGAAGCAGTGAGTTCATTTGATAAGACAATGAAGTTTAACTTCTCTGATGATTCAGCTGAAACCAATGTGAATGAAGTGCTCATTACAGTTCATGACGCACTCCAAGAAAAAGGATACAACCCGATCAATCAAATTGTCGGATACTTGCTGTCAGGCGACCCTGCTTATATTCCAAGACATCAGGATGCACGCAACCTAATTCGTAAACTAGAACGAGACGAATTAATTGAGGAATTGGTTAAATCGTACTTAGAGACACATAAAGAGGCGTAAAACATGAGAATTTTAGGCTTAGATTTAGGCACGAAAACCCTTGGTGTTGCGATCAGTGATGAAATGGGATGGACAGCGCAAGGGATTGAAACAATTAAAATTGATGAAGCAGGCGGAGACTTTGGTCTCAGCCGCCTGTCTGAGATTATCACGCAATACGGAGCAGATAAAATTGTACTGGGCTTTCCAAAGAATATGAACGGTACGGTCGGTCCAAGAGGCGAGGCCAGCCAATCATTTGCGAAAGTGCTAGAAAACACGTACAATGTTCCTGTTGTGCTTTGGGACGAGCGCCTGTCGACAATGGCAGCGGAAAAAATGCTCATCTCTGCAGATGTGAGCAGGCAAAAGCGCAAAAAAGTCATTGATAAAATGGCCGCTGTTATGATCCTTCAAGGATATTTAGACAGCTTAAATTAAAATGAGGTGAATCAAATGGAACACGGAGAAAAGCAAATTACAATCGTTGATGATAATGGAAATGAACAGCTTTGCGAAGTACTATTTACTTTTGAAAGCGATCATTTTAATAAATCATATGTCCTTTACTATCCAATTTCTGAACAAGATAACGAAGAAATTGAAATTCATGCATCAAGCTTCACACCAAACGAAGATGGTGAAGATGGCGAGCTAGAGCCAATTGAAACGGATGAAGAGTGGGACATGATCGAAGAAACGTTAAATACGTTCTTAGATCAAGAAGAAGAATAGAACAAATAAAAGGCCTGTGAGCATGATCTAAACGATCGTTCTTCACAGGTCTTTTTTTATACTCAATATGTTAACTTTTATTTACTTTGTGTTGACATAAGTCACTCAACTTTTTACTTATTAAAAAGAATCGAGTGAGGGGCATGAATATTGAACATTCAAGAGATGATGCAGATGGCATTAATGAAGCGTTTACGCTCAAAGTAGCACTGATTGCACTTGCGCTTGGTATACCTTATGACCGGATCAATAGAAGGGGCGGTGCGCTTTGTCTTGGGCATCCATACAGCGCCTCGGGAGCTGCTATGATGGTGAGATTATTTTACGAAGCGCACGGCTTACCGAAAGGGAGCTATGTCGTATCTGCCATTGGCAGTGGCGGCGGTGTGGGCTTAGCCGTCTTATGGCAAGTTCTGTCATGACATGCATGAGCAAGTAATTGCCGAACTCCGTCGAATCATGTACTATAAAGGCTAGATGTGAGGAGGGCCATGCATGTTTTCAGAACAAAAGAAACGACCATTTTTTAAACGAAAAATGGGGATCGTCCTGTTATCTGTACTTGCTGTGATCATCATTGCAGCATTATCAGGTTTTCTATATGTTAAATCAGCACTCGGACCGGTCGATCAAAAAAGCAAACAAACGATTAATATTCATATTCCAAATGGGACATCTGTCAGCGAGATTGCAGGCATTTTAAAAGAAAATGGGCTTATTTCAAATGACACGATCTTCACGTACTATGCAAAATACAAAAAAGCGTCCGGCTTTAAAGCGGGCTATTTTCATCTCAAACAAACAATGGATGCAGATCAGCTCATTCAAAAGCTGACCTCTGGCGGTACAGATTATGCCTTTCAGCTTGTGATTCCTGAAGGGAAAAAGCTGTCTGATATTGCAACCATTATTGCGAACCAGACGAATTTCACAGCGAAGGAAGTTGAAGCGAAGCTCGATGACCCAGCGTTTATTAAAAAAATGATGAAAAAATACCCGAAAACGGTGACGTCACAGGTGAACGGAAAACAGATCAAACATCCGTTAGAGGGATATTTATTCCCTGCTACGTATCCGTTTTATCGCGAGGATGAATCACTCGAAACGGTCATTGACACCATGATTAAACAAACAGATCAATATGTGAAAACGTATGAAAAAGACATGAAAAAGCGAAACATGTCCATCCATGATGTATTAACGATGGCATCGCTGATTGAAATGGAAGCAACCGAAAAGACAGACCGGGCAAAAATCTCAAGTGTGTTTTATAATCGGCTGAAAAAGGATATGCCGCTTCAAACAGATCCAACGATTCTTTATGCACTTGGGGAGCATAAGTCGCGCGTCTATTACAAAGACCTAAAGGTGAAATCTCCTTATAATACGTATACCAACAAAGGACTGCCGCCAGGTCCGATTGCAAATGCTGGTGAATCTTCTTGGAAAGCAGCACTCCATCCAGAGAAAACAGATTTTGTTTATTTCCTAGCGAAGAAAAATGGAGAAGTCGTCTTTACGAAAACGTTAAATGAGCACAACAAAGCGAAAGCGAAATACATCACAGGCAGCAATTAACGCCCATGTGAGAGGAAAAAGACTGTAGACAATTGTTTAGATTGCCTACAGTTTTTCTCGTTGGAATATCTATTTTATAGATTCGCAATTACCACTTCTTTGTGGTAAAATATATCGGGTTGTTTTTACTTAGATGAACGAAAGATTGACGAGAAAGAGAGCTGCAGCAGGCAGGACTCTTCTTTTTCAGGTCATGAAGGAGCTAGACATATAATGACAATCGAAGATGATCAAATAAATGATTATATTGAACATTTAATTGAGCCGAGTCCTGATGCAATCGCTCAATTAGAGGAATATGCAAAAGAGCATCATGTGCCAATTATGGAAAAGGTGAGCATTGAACTTTTACTGCAGCTCCTTTCCTTGAAAAAACCGAAGAAGATTCTTGAGGTTGGGACAGCCATTGGCTATTCTGCGATTCGAATGGCGTCAGCTCTGCCAGATGCTGAGATTTACACGATTGAGCGAAATGCGAAACGGTATGAAGAAGCGACGAGGAATATTGAGGAACTACATTTCAAAGATAGAATTCACGTGTTCTTTGGCGATGCCATGGAATCGGCTAAAACAGTCCAGACGATGGCGCCATATGATGTCATTTTCATTGATGCGGCAAAAGGACAGTATCAACGCTTTTTCGAGCTGTTTGAACCGATGCTGTCTGATGACGGAATGATTATCACAGACAACGTATTATTTAAAGGTTTAGTTGCGACAAATTATGAAGAAGACATTGAAGATAAACGGAAAAAACAATTAATAGGAAAAATTGATCGATACAATCAATGGCTGATGTCAAACCCTGATTACCAAACATGTATCATTCCTGTTGGAGATGGGATCGCGATTAGTACAAAAAGAGGTGACCAATCATGAAAAAACCAGAATTGCTTGTGACGCCAAGCAAGGTATCGGATGTACTGCCACTAATTGAGGCGGGAGCAGACGCATTTTTAATCGGCGAACAAACATACGGGATTCGTCTTGCAGGTGAGTTTTCAAGAGAAGATGTGAAACAAACGGTTCAGCTCGCACATGCACATCACAAAAAAGTATATGTGGCAATGAATGCGATCTTTCATAATGACCGGGTTCAACTGCTTGGAGATTATTTAACCTTTCTCGATGGATTAAACGTGGATGGTGTGGTCTTTGGAGACCCGGCAGTGATTATGGCTGCAAAGGAAACGGGGGTGAGCCTGAATCTTCATTGGAGTACAGAAACGACTGGGACCAACTATTACACTTGTAACTACTGGGGCAGAAAAGGCGCAACGCGTGCTGTTCTTGCCAAAGAACTCAATATGGACAGCGTGATCGACATCAAAGAAAACGCTGAAGTGGAAATTGAAATTCAAGTCCACGGCATGACATGTATGTTCCAATCGAAACGTACACTCATTGGCAACTACTTTGAATATCAAGGCAAGCAAATGAACGTGGAAGGCAGAAATATGGAGGAAGGACTATTCCTTCACGACGAGGAGCGTCAAAACAAATATCCTATTTTTGAGGATAAAAATGGCACACACATTATGAGTCCAAATGATGTATGTATGATTGACGAATTAGAAGAATTTGTCGATGCAGGCATTGACTCTTTTAAAATTGACGGAATTTTAAAGTCACTTTCATATATGACAGAGGTGACATCACTATATCGAAAAGCAATCGATTTACTCACAACTGACAAAGAAGCCTATGAAGATCAGAAAGACGAGTGGGTACAGCGAATTGAAGAGATTCAGCCTGTCAACCGCCCAATTGATACAGGGTTCTTCTTTAAAGAAACGGTTTATTAATAGAAAAGGAGGCAGAAGAAATGACACTTTTAAAGGATGGAATTTCTGAGATGATTGATGGAAAACGTGTCATTACGAAAAAACCAGAACTGCTTGCACCAGCAGGAAACTTGGAAAAGCTGAAAATTGCTGTACATTATGGAGCAGACGCTGTCTTTATTGGCGGGAAAGAATTTGGACTGCGTTCAAATGCAGATAACTTTTCAATTGAAGAAATGGCAGAAGGCGTCGCATTTGCAAATAAATACGGTGCGCGAATTTATGTGACAACGAATATTTTCGCCCACAATGAAAATATGGACGGGCTGGAAGAATACCTACAAGGGATTGAAAGTGCTGGTGTAGCGGGCATTATTGTTGCTGATCCACTCATCATTGAAACGTGCAAACGCGTGGCACCAAAGCTTGAAGTTCATTTGAGCACCCAGCAATCTCTTTCAAATTGGAAAGCGGTTCAGTTTTGGAAGGAAGAAGGGCTTGAGCGAGTGGTTCTTGCACGTGAAACAAGTGCCCAAGAGATTAGAGAAATGAAAGAAAAAGTCGATATTGAAATCGAAACGTTCATTCATGGTGCAATGTGTATTGCTTATTCTGGCCGGTGCGTCCTTAGTAACCATATGACAGCGAGAGATTCGAACCGCGGCGGTTGCTGTCAATCTTGCCGCTGGGATTATGACCTTTATAAACTAGAAGGCTCTGAGGAATCACCGCTGTTCAGCGAAGAAGACGCACCATTTGCAATGAGTCCAAAAGACTTAAAGCTGATCGAATCCATACCGCAAATGATCGAAATGGGGATTGACAGCTTAAAGATCGAAGGACGAATGAAATCCATTCATTATGTGGCTACGGTCGTGAGTGTGTATCGTAAAGTCATTGATGCTTATTGTGCTGATCCAGACCATTTTGTTATTCAGCAAGAATGGTTAGACGAATTAGATAAATGTGCCAACCGTGACACAGCACCTGCCTTTTTCGAAGGTGTACCAGGAACGGATGAACAAATGTTTGGTGTACACGGAAAGAAAACGACATTTGATTTCGCAGGTCTTGTGCTCCATTATGATGAAAAAGAACAAATCGTTACCTTGCAGCAGCGTAATTTCTTTAAACCAGGCGATGAAGTTGAATTCTTCGGTCCCGAAATTGAAAATTTCACCTGCAAAATTGATACCATTTGGGACGAAAAAGGAAACGAGCTTGATGCTGCTCGTCACCCGCTTCAAATTGTGAAGTTTAAGCTTGATCAAAAAGTATACCCTAGCAACATGATGAGAAAGGGGAAATAACCAGCACATGGGGAAAAAACCAGTGGTGATTGGCATTGCGGGCGGCTCGGGTTCAGGTAAAACGAGCGTCACCAATTCGATCTATGAAAAATTTAAAGGACATTCAATCCTCATGCTTCAGCAAGATTTATATTATAAAAATCAAAGTCATATGCCATTTGAAGAGCGCCTGCTCACAAACTATGATCATCCGCTTGCATTCGACAATGACCTGATGATCGAGCATGTAGAACAGCTGCTAAGGTACGAGTCCATTGAAAAACCAATTTATGATTTTAAACTAAACACACGTTCAGAAGAGACAGTACATGTTGAACCGAAGGATGTCATCATCGTTGAAGGGATCTTTGCGCTTGAAAATGAGCGTCTTAGAAACTTAATGGATATTAAACTGTATGTGGATACTGATGCAGATCTTCGAATCATTCGCCGTATTTTACGCGATACGAAAGAAAGAGGCAGGTCTATTGATTCAGTGATTGAACAATACGTATCTGTCGTCAGACCGATGCATAATCAATTCATTGAACCGTCAAAACGATATGCAGACATCATCATCCCAGAAGGCGGCCAAAATCATGTGGCCATTGATTTAATGGTGACAAAGATTCAAACGATTCTTCAAAACCGCGGAGAGTAGATGAAAAGACCTTTACACTGTAAAGGTCTTTTCAGCATAATAATCACGTAGAAAAGATACGTAACCTGTTAGTAGATTTTCGTTCAGCATTGGAGAAGCATACCTTGCATGCAAGATTTGATATGATAGGAAAACAATCATTCGAAGCGGAAGTGGAAAAATGGCGATGGTAAGCTGAACGTTGTAGTGATTCCTAGTTTGTAAAAGTATATTAAAAAAACGACAAACAAATCATCACAAATTTTCAAACAATTCTTGATCAAAATGCAATTTTGTAATAATATAGCATAGACATATCGTACACTGACCATATTATGTATTGGAAGTTGGAGAATGGATAAGCTATTCTTCTACATATGATCGAAATGGCCGAACGAGGTACAGGAGCTTCCTGTGCCTTTCCACAGTTTGTGCGATAAAGATAAATGATCTTTAGACCGCTGCTGGGTCCTGCTAGATAAAAGGCATAATAGTTGCATCTAAAAGGGACGCCATGTAAGATGGACTTTTACGAATATGGGACAGACGGAATGAGGGCCTGAACGTGTCCTCATTCTTGTATATTTCAGTCGTCACTCACATGCAGAAAGCTTGCATGATGAGGATTAATAGAAGGAGTGAATGATTCATGGCACAAGAGAAAGTATTTCCAATGACAGAAGAAGGAAAGCGTAAATTAGAAGAAGAGCTTGAATATTTGAAAACGGTTAAACGTAAAGAGGTTGTAGAGCGTATTAAAATTGCTAGAAGCTTTGGGGACCTCTCTGAAAACTCGGAATATGATTCTGCGAAAGAAGAGCAAGCGTTTGTAGAAGGCCGTATTACTACGCTTGATAATATGATTCGTAATGCCAAAATTATCGAAGATGAAGGGAATTCAAATGTTGTTTCACTTGGTAAAACGGTGACATTCGTTGAATTGCCGGATGGAGAAGAAGAATCTTATACAATTGTCGGAAGTGCAGAAGCTGATCCGTTTGAAGGCAAAATTTCAAACGACTCACCAATTGCGAAAAGCCTGTTAGGTAAACAAGTAGATGACAAAGTTACCGTTCAAACACCAGGCGGAGAAATGTTCGTCCAAATTGTAAAAATTTCATAATCACGTTTATACGATAAACACCTCGTCCACAATAGGGACGAGGTGTTTTTATGCGCAAAAAAAGAAGAATTCAATGGACGGGTGCCATTATATTTATATTATTGCTCGCTCTTCTGATCAGATTGGCAGAAATCCAGCTGTTTTTCACAGAATCTTTTTCAAAGCTTGATATCAATTTGATACAAGAAAGTGTCAAACAGCGGACAGAAGAAGTGGTCATTTCAGACGGACGTGGCGAGTTTTTAGATCGAAACGGCGAGGCACTTCTCACAAAAGAAGAGCCAGCGGTCATCATCTTTCCTTTCCTCCAATATGACCTTCCTCACTTAAAGCAAACGGCTTTGATTCTTGAGATGGAAGAAGATGAACTGAAAAGGCAGCTGACAGAAACGAAAAAACCACTGATTTTAAAAAATGACATCACGAAAAAAAAGCTCAAAGACATCAATGAGATGAAATATTCAGGTGTTTATGGCGTATATATGAAAGAGAAGGACAAAAAAAGACTGGCCCTTCACACATTAGGCTTCACAAGCGAGAATCCAGAACTCTTAAGAAAGCGTTATCCTGACAAAAAAGAGCTTTCAATCCGAACCGAAATCGGTACATTTGGGCTAGAAAGTACATTTGACGAATTTCTATTACCCGAGCAAGACACAAAATTGTTATATCATGTGGACGGAAGGGGAAACCCTTTGTTTGGGATGGACGTCAAATATACAGCAGAAGCTCATTCGTTTTATCCGCTGCAGGTTCAGACAACCATGGATGAAGACATGCAAGCTGAAATGGAGAATGTTCTAAAAGAACAAGCCGTCGAAAAAGGCGGAGCTGTTCTGCTCGACATTCAAAACAGCAGTGTGCTGGCGATGGCGAGTGTTCCAAATGTCACGAGTAAAAACCGGCATGAGGCAAGAAATTACATGCTGACTGCGATGGCACCAGGCTCTGTATTTAAAACGGCCGTGCTTGCCGCAGCGATCGAAAAAAACCTAGACAAGCCACAAACGATGTATGATTGTCGAAAGAATTTATATGGAGAGCCAGAAGGAAAACAGGAAGTGCTGAATTTGTCTGAGAGCTTTGCGCAAAGCTGTAATTATACCTTTGCGACACTCGCTGATCAGCTCATTCAAACAGATGATCAAATCATTGAAAAGACAGCTTCAAAGCTTGGGCTAGTCGATCGAGTGGGCTGGGAAGGGGATGTATACCATAAGCAGCAATTCAAACAGTTTGATCGTGAAGAAACAGGCAGTGTGTGGGGAGATAAAAGAGACAAGCATGTCAAAAAAGCCATTGCACAAACGGCAATCGGTCAAAAAAATGTTAAAACAACTCCCTTGCAAATCGCCAATATGATGGCAACGATTGCAAGGGGCGGAGAACGAAAAGAAGTGAGAATTGCAGATAAAGTGCTGTATCAAAACGGAACAACGATGCTGTCCTTTCAAAACAAACAGCCTGAAGGCGAGAGCATTGACCGCTATACAGCTCAAAAATTGCAAAAGTACTTAAGTCAGGTGGTGACGTCTGACAAAGGAACAGGCAGGAGGTTTCAAGATCTGCCATTTCATGTAGCGGGGAAGTCAGGCACTGCCCAAACAGGCAGTAAAGATAAAAAGGGCAATCCGCTTTATCATAAATGGTTTGCTGGATACTTTCCGGTAGAAAAGCCAAAATACGCCCTTGTGGTTGTTCATCTCGATGAGACAAGTGGCCGTGCTAAGACAAATGAAGCGTTTTATGATATTGTAAAAAAGGTCAATGAAATTGAAAAGAAACAGACATAGAACATCCCTTCATGTCATGTTAGAATAGTAACGACTTAGGGAACAGAGGCAAAGGAGTGCAGAGATTTTGAGTAGAAATTCTCGATTTGAACATCGTGATAAGCGCAGAAAGGCGAATATGGTGCTTAACATATTAATTGGTATCGTTGTGGTGCTTATTTTGGTTGTCGCATCGAGTTTGTTAATTTTTAATAAGCCAACGAAAGATGTAGCAGACGCACCATCAAAAACGGCACCTGCTTCAAGTGAAAATAAACAAAACTCACAAGAAGATGTGAAAGATCAAAAGAAAGATACATCCGATGATGCAGATACAAAAAAAGATGATTCATCTGATCAAGACGAAGATACAAAGAAAACAGATGATGAAGAAAAGACGAACAAAGATGCGTTAAAAGACGCCAAAGTAACAGATGGCGGCAAAACAAGTGACGTAGACAAAACATATGAAAACGATGACTGGGAGCCTGTAGGAACAGAGCAATCCGGTTCACATACAGCGACCTATGATTCTAACTCAAAAGACTGGAAAGAAATGATCAAAGCCATGTCCTATGCGACAGGAATTTCAGAAGATCAAATGACTGTTCTTTGGTTAGGAAATAACGGAGGGCCTCAAGATGCAAAAGGAACCATCCGTGATAAATCAACAGGTGAACGCTACCGTGTAGAAATTACATGGGTGGATGAAAAAGGCTGGAAACCTGTGAAGGTTGAAAAATTAAAATAAACATGAAAAAAAGATAGCGGACATGCTATCTTTTTTTATTTAGACATTCGCTTTAAAATGAACAACCGCTGTATACAAAATCCGGTCATCAATGACGGTCGTTTGATGACTCACTGAATGAACAGTCAGCAGGATCGCCTGATTATGTTCAATTTGTTTTTGGATCTTTTGTTCAAGTTCTTTTAAAGATGCTGCTTCAAAAAATTCAATTTTGTCCTTTAAAAAATCCAGTTGAAAATCCATTTCATTCACCCCTTCACGCTCTAGAATCATCATAATCTCTTCCTTTCAAAAGGGCAAATATTTTTCTACCCCTCCCAGTATTTTTTAGTAGGAAAGAATCAGAAGATGTGGTAGGATAGGAACTGTTCAACGGATTAAAACATACTATACGCATAGGAATAAATAGATAAAGTGGAGGGAAAGAAAATGGGACGTGAGTTTCTTTCTTTATTTGATCATTGGGCTGAGTCTTATGATGACACAGTCAGTGGTCACGACGAGCAGTATGAAGAAGTGTTTCGCGGGTATCCGGCTATTCTAAAAGAGATTGCTCGCCGTTCAGGTCAACATGTTCTTGAGTTTGGAAGCGGTACTGGAAATCTAACCGCGGCGCTTCTTAAAGCAAATAAAAAAGTGTTTGGCGTTGAACCTTCTGAGGCGATGAAGAAAGCGGCTCTTCAAAAGGGAGTACCAAATGTATTTCATGATGGAGACTTTTTATCGTTTCCAGCCCCGCCTTTTGAACCTGATACGGTCGTCAGTTCATATGCTTTCCATCATTTAACGGATGAAGAAAAAAAACAAGCCATTCACACCTATGGCAACATCCTTCCCTCAGGTGGTAAAATAGTCTTTGCTGATACAATGTTTCAAAATCAAGCAGCACATCAAGCTGAAATCGACAAGGCGAAAGCCGCTGGATTCGATCAGCTTGCAGAGGATTTAGAAACAGAATACTATCCATCTATTGATGTGCTAAAGCAAATCTTTGAAGAAGAAGGTTTTAGCACATCCTTTCAACAAATGAATGATTTTGTGTGGATCGTAGAAGCGAAGAAAAGGGAATGAAAGGATGTTTTTGATTTGAAAATCGCAGTCATAGGTGCAATGGAAGAAGAAGTGACGATTTTAAGAGATCAACTAAAGAATGCCACACAAGAAAACATCGCTGGGTGTGAATTTACAACAGGTGTTTATGAAGATAAAGAAGTGATTTTATTAAAATCAGGCATAGGAAAAGTAAATGCTGCGGTCAGCACAACACTTCTGCTTGACCGCTTCCAGCCAGATTATGTGATCAATACAGGATCTGCTGGCGGTTTTCATCACTCATTAAATGTAGGTGATATTGTCATATCGACAGATGTTAGACATCATGATGTGGATGTGACAATCTTTGATTACGAATATGGACAAGTGCCAGGGCTGCCGGCTGCTTTTATTGCCGATGAAAAGCTTGTGAAGCTGGCAGAGGAAGCTGCTTTAGAAATCGATCATATTCAAGTGGCAAAAGGAACGATTGCAACAGGAGATTCATTTATGAATGATCCTGACCGTGTAGCGTTTGTCAGAGAGAAGTTTCCAGAGCTATATGCGGTGGAAATGGAAGCAGCAGCCGTTGCGCAAGTTTGCCATCTGTTTGGAACGCCATTTGTGGTCGTTCGAGCGCTATCCGATATTGCGGGGAAAGAATCCAATATTTCCTTTGATCAATTTCTTGAGCAAGCAGCAATTCACTCAACAGACCTTGTCCTGCGTATGATAAAGCAAACACAATAAAAGAAGGGGTTTCCCCCTTCTTTTCCATGCAAAGGAAGGGAAAAAATATGGCTGTCATACATGATATTACGGAATTAATTGGTCACACACCACTTTTAAAGCTGTCAGGCATTGGCGTGCCAGCAGGTGTTGATGTTTATGCAAAGCTTGAAATGATGAACCCAGGCGGAAGTATTAAGGATCGTTTAGGTGATATGCTGATGAAAGAAGCACTGGCATCGGGCAAACTGCGGCCAGGCGGAACCATTATTGAAGCAACTGCGGGAAACACAGGCATCGGGCTTGCGCTAAGTGCAAGGAAGCATCAATTACGCACCATTTTCTGTGTGCCAGAACACTTTAGTCAAGAGAAACAACAACTCATGAAGGCGCTTGGTGCAGAGATTATTCATACACCAAGAAAAGATGGAATGAAGGGTGCGATTGATCGAGCCCTTGAACTAGAGGCAAGTCTTGACAATGCGTATTGTGTTTTGCAATTTAAAAACCAAGTAAATCCATTGACTTACTATAAAACACTTGGGCCAGAAATATGGTCTGATCTGCAAGGGAACATAGATGTATTCGTAGCAGGAGCGGGCTCTGGCGGGACGTTTCAAGGATGTGCCGCCTATTTAAAGGAGCAAAATAAAGCGTTAAAAACGGTTGTTGTGGAACCAGAAGGATCAATTTTAAATGGCGGAAAGCCGGGCCCGCATAGAACGGAAGGAATTGGCCTTGAGTTTATTCCAGATTATATGGAATCGTCTTTATTTGATGAGATTTATACCGTCAGTGACGACGATGCTTTCCGAATGGTGAAAGAAGCGGCTGAAAAAGAGGGCGTTCTGATCGGAAGCTCATCTGGTGCTGCTTTATTTGCCGCCTTAGAAGAAGCAAAAAAGGCAGCACCTGGGACAGTCATTGTCACCATTTTTCCTGATAGCAGTGAGCGCTATTTAAGTAAAGGCATTTATGAGGGAGGAAATTAAAATGAAACCAAAAACAATGATGATTCACAGCGGAACAACTGGTGATGAAAAAACAGGAGCCGTGTCTGTTCCCATTTACCAAGTGAGCACCTATAAGCAGCCAAAAGCAGGCGAACATACAGGATATGAATATTCCAGAACAGCGAACCCTACAAGAACAGCACTGGAATCGGTCATTCGTGATCTCGAAGGGGGAGCAAACGGCTACGCATTCGGTTCAGGGATGGCTGCGATTACAGCAGTGATGATGCTGTTTAACAGCGGGGATCATATCGTACTGACAGACGATGTATACGGCGGAACCTATCGCGTGATCACAAAGGTGTTAAACCGGATTGGCATTGAAGCCACATTTGTTGATACAAGTGATCCTGAAGCGGTGAAAAAAGCGATTTTGCCAGAAACAAAAGCTGTCTACATTGAATCACCGACCAATCCACTACTCAAAATGACCGATCTACAAGCTATCAGCCGCATTACAAAAGCAGCCAACATTTTAATGATTGTAGATAACACATTCTTCACACCGTATTTCCAAAAGCCGATTGAATACGGGGCTGACATTGTCTTGCACAGCGCCACAAAATATTTAGGCGGCCATAGTGATGTCGTAGGCGGACTTGTCGTGACAGCCACTGAAGAACTTGGTGAAGAACTGCACTTTGTTCAAAATTCTACAGGCGGTATTCTCGGGCCGCAAGATGCATGGCTTCTGATGAGAGGGATGAAAACGCTTGGACTAAGAATGGAAGCACATCAACAAAATGCGCAGAAAATTGCTGAGTTTTTAGAACAACATCCTGCCATTACACGTGTCTATTATCCAGGTTTAAGCGCTCACCCAGGTCATGAGCTTGCGAAAACACAAGCAACAGGCTTTGGTGGTATGATCTCTTTTGATATTGGAAACGAAGAAAATGTCGATGTGTTTTTAAGTCAGCTTAAGCTGTTTACAATCGCAGAAAGCCTTGGAGCGGTCGAAAGTTTAATCTCTGTTCCTGCTCGAATGACTCATGCATCCATTCCAAAAGAGCGCAGGGAAGAGCTTGGCATCACAGATGGTTTAATTCGTATTTCTGTCGGTATTGAGGATATTGATGACTTATTACATGATATCGAACAAGGGCTGGACGCACTAGCGAATGGATAGATTTACATGCCCCTCGCTTTCTCTCACTATGTTAAGCTATGAATAGACATGGATAACGGGAAGGTGAAACAAGTGAAGAAAAAGTGGAGTGGTTTAGTGACAGATTATAAGCAATACGCTTTTATTTTGCTTGCTGTCAGCACCTTTTTATATATTGGTACGATTTTACCTAATCAGCACATTGAAACATCTCCAAAAATGCTGATGATGGCAGTGGATTGTGTTTTCTTAATAGCCGCTTTTCTTTGTGTGAAACGCGCGATCTTTTTTCAAAAAAAGCTACAAGAACTAGATGAAGATTAATTCGTAAAGTCTCCTCATGTGATGAGGAGGCTTTTTTTATGGCATTGGACAATTGGACAAGAATGACTGTAGAAATTTAGTCAAACACACAAAAATCATCTCATTTACTAAAAACAGGTTTACAAAATGGTGCTTGCTGGATATACTTACAAAGTAATTAAAAACGTAAAGGAGGCTGAAGAATATGTTATTCGTATCTACTTGTGATCAACTCAACAAACAATTTCATTATGTCATCAGCCTGTGGAAGAGCTCGTGTCCTTCCTTTACCTTTTACGGTGCACGCTTCAAAACTGTTTAAGTAAACGAGGATTTCACGTATCATCCATCGCAGGTTGAAAGACACTGTCTTTTGATCTGCATTTTTGTGTGCCCGCAGGTCAACTGATAAAGAAGATCTGCGGGCTATTTCGCGTGCTGCGAACTGAAGGGAGGTGAGCGATATGACAATCCATTTATTTTTTATTACATTGACGATCCGGCGAAAATACAAAGACATTGAAACAGTTCTTTATGAACAACAAGTCGAATCCTTTTATGAAGAAATGAAGCAGAAACAATTAAAGTATATGAACTAAGAAGGAAAAGAAAAAGATGAAAAGGAGGAGATTGACATGTTTATGATACTGGCAATGCTTGATTGTTATACAAGGGAGAAGGACCAGGTTTAGACACGCTCCACATTGATCATCCGCACATATGATAACCGTAAAAGGAGATTGTGAGGTGATCAATGAATGTCGATGTCACCATATATGAGGTTTCCGTCAGTGGGGCACGGGTATGCGTCTATTCCGCATTCTTTAAAGCACGGGTACGGCAATCCATATAGATTGCAAAGAGAGCAAGAGGAAATGCTCAGACGCTATATGTACACATATCCAACCTATTGGTATTAAAGAAAAGGAGCAGGAAAACGTCATCGTTTCCTGCTCCTTTTACATTAGCAAATCCAGCTTGCACCGATGATGATTAACAAAATGAACAGTACAACAAGCAACGCGAATCCGCCTGCAAAACCGCCACCGTAGCCACCGCAGTAGCCTCCAGAATAACCGCCAAAGCCCATAATCTAGCACCACCTTTATCTAATCAAGATACATTCATAAAATATGCAGCTCATGCAGAAAACGAAATCAATCTGAGCATAATTAATGAAAATGCCTATTCGTTAAAATATTTTTCATCACGTGCGAAACATTTTCAGAAAAGGTGCCGTCTTATAAAGGAGAAAGAAATTAGGACTAGGTCTTAACTTTTGTTAGGCGAGAGCCGATATGAAAAGTAAGAAAATTCGTAAATAGTTTTATTTACTGATGCAAAGCAGGTGTTAACATTGATTCAAAGCTGGATTGGAAAACAAATGAGGGAACCAAAAGGCTTGTTCTCAAAATGGATTGCCCGCTATATGGAAAAAAATCATCATAATATCAATCAATGGACGATTCAACTCTTAAATATACAAGAAAATGACCGAATTTTAGAAATTGGCACTGGAAGAGGTATGACTTTATCAAAAGTAGCAGAAAAACTCGATCGAGGAAAAGTATATGGAGTCGATGCTTCTCGTCATATGGTGAAATACGCAAAAAGAAAAAATAAGAGGCTTGTAGAGCAGGAAAAAGCCGTTATCACACTTGGAAAAGCTGAGCAATTACCTTTTGAAGACAGATCATTCAATAAATTGTTTACAGTGCAGACCATCTATTACTTGTCAGACATAGAGCAAGTAATGAAAGAGGTGTACCGCGTTCTTCAAGTGGATGGAGAGGTATTCCTCTCTTTTCAAAAGCAGGATCTCATGAAGGAACAAAAACGTTCAAAGTCCGTTTCGACATACAGTGAACAAGAAATCAGCCGCCTCTTTTCAGCGTATCACTTTAGAGACGTTTCTGTTTATCACTATGATACATATATCTGTATCAAAGCCTTAAAATGATGAAAATATTTCCCAGGTAATGAACAAGTAATCTACAAAGAGGCTCTTCGTCAGAGGAGCCTCTTTTTGCGTGGGATGAAATCCATCGTTCGGCAATAAAAAAGACTCTTCATAAAAAGAGCCTTTCGGATTCATTTCATATGTAGGGGCCAGCCAGGTGTGTAAGGAATGATAGTATATATAAGGAATTTGTTTGTCGATTAAGGATACCTGTCTGGCTTATTCCTTATATCGACATTATTCTGCAAATGTTTAGCTTTTTTTTCAATATTTTCTTTTTTATTTGACTGGAAAATACATTTTTCTTTCCATGGTAGACATTCAGTTTTTACTTTTTGAGTCAATGTGCGGTTTGAAGAAGGGAAATGCACGAGAAATAGAGAAAATTGTAGAGACTTCATTTTTAAACAAAAAGGGAGGAATGGAAACATGTCGGGAAACAAAGGTGTCGTTTATAAAGGAGCAGGAAATGTAGCAGTGGAGGATATCGGATACCCTGATTTGGTGTTAAAGGATGGCCCTGGTGTACCTAAAGCCAATGTTGGACGTAAATGTGAGCATGGCGTCATTTTAAAAGTGGTGACAACAAACATTTGTGGAAGTGACCAGCACATGGTAAGGGGACGTACAACTGCGCCTGAAGGACTTGTCCTTGGTCATGAAATTACAGGTGAGGTTGTTGAGGTTGGACGGGATGTAGAGTTTATCCAAAAAGGGGATCTCGTATCAGTTCCGTTTAATATTGCCTGTGGCCGCTGCGTCATGTGTAAGGAACAAAAAACCCATGTGTGCTTAAATGTAAACCCTGATCGCCCTGGCTCAGCTTATGGATATGTAGATATGGGCGGTTGGGTTGGCGGCCAATCCGAGTACGTGATGGTTCCATATGCTGATTTCCAGCTCCTTAAATTTCCGGACAAAGATCAGGCAATGGAAAAGATACTTGATTTGACGATGCTTTCTGATATTTTCCCGACAGGTTTTCATGGTGCTTATTCGGCGGGCGTTAAGCCAGGCTCTACCGTCTACATTGCGGGCGCAGGGCCAGTAGGTCTTGCAGCAGCGCATTCCGCTCAGCTCCTTGGCGCGTCCGCTGTCATCGTCGGTGATCTCAATGAACAAAGGCTGGAACAGGCCAGAAGCTTTGGCTGCGAGACGATCAATTTACGAAAACATGATCGAATCGGCGAACAAATCACAAACATTCTAGGAGAGCCGGAAGTCGACTGTGCGGTCGATTGTGTCGGCTTTGAAGCTTCAGGCCATGGAGATCAAGGAGAAGCACCAGCGACCGTTTTAAATACAATTATGGATATTACCAAAGTTGGCGGTAAACTTGGAATCCCAGGACTTTACGTCACAGAAGATCCAGGTGCCGTTGATGAGGATGCAAAAGTGGGTTCTCTTAAAGTGCGGATTGGACTTGGCTGGGCCAAAGCCCATACCTTTGTGACAGGCCAAACCCCTGTCATGCAATATCACCGCAGTCTAATGAAATCCATCTTAAGCGGAAGGGCACAGATCGCCAAAGCCGTCAATGCAACCGTCATTCCCCTCGATCAAGCCCCTAAAGGATATAGTGATTTTGATTCGGGTGTAGCGAAGAAATTTGTGATTGACCCGCATGGGATGATTTCTAAATAAGGATCCATTCGAAAATAAGCTAAAAAACTTACAGGAATCGTCCTGTAAGTTTTTTGTGTTTCCAAATATAAAAAGTCCTATACTATTCTCCTGCATTTTATAACATGTTAAAATGGATGAATTGGAAAAAATAATCTTTAGTTGAAGTGAATACCATACGTGTTGATGAATGAACTATGATAGAAAATGATCCTATAGAATAGATAGGAAGAATAGGGGAGAGAGTTCAATTGCTAAAAGTACATGACATCATGAAAAATTATGAGAATAAACAAGTATTAAAAGGGGTTAGCTTTCACTTGAAAAAAGGAGAATCGTTTGGACTGTTAGGCCCTAATGGTGCAGGGAAGTCAACATTAATTGGCATTATGACAGGACTTATCCGTGCGACAAGCGGGACTGTTACGATCGGAGGTATTGATCTAACTAAAGAAACAAAGCAAGCGCAGCAATTGATTGGCATTGTTCCACAAGAGATCGCTTTATATTTAGATTTAACAGCAAAAGAAAATTTAATGTTTTGGGGGAAAATGTACGGACTTAAAGGAAAAGAGTTAAAAAATAGAGTGCAAGAAACACTTGAGTTAATCGGTTTGGATAATAGATCAAATGATAAGGTGAACGTATTCTCAGGAGGGATGAAAAGAAGAGTGAATATTGGCTGTGCAATTTTGCATCGGCCGAAACTATTAATTATGGATGAGCCTACAGTAGGTATAGACCCACAATCTAGAAATCATATATTAGAAACAGTGAAAACGTTAAATAGTGAAGGAATGACGATTATTTATATTAGTCATTACATGGAGGAAGTCGAATATCTATGTCAAAGAGTGGCTATTATGGATCAAGGTTCTTTCATTGCTATAGGGAATCAAAAAGAATTAAGTGAGCTTGTCGGAAAAAAAAGAGAAATGATTTTCACGATCAAATGTGAACAAGGACAAAACGATATAGATCGAATGTGTCAATACATACATCAATACGACCCTTTGAAGGACATTGTGGTTCAGGAAAATCAAATCAAATTATTTGATGAACATCCTCAGCAGTTACTAAGTGACCTCATTCAAGGTATGACCGAATTAAATGTTCAAATGATGTCAGCAGAAATTGTAGAACCAAATTTAGAAAATATATTTTTGTATTTAACTAGTAAAAAATTACGGGACTAGAACTGTTTAGAGGTGAGCACATGAGCATTTGGATTGTATTGAAAGATTTACTATTATTTTTTAGAGATAAAAAAAGCTTTTTTACCCTTTTTTTTATGCCTATCATTTTGATCGCTATATTAGGTGCGGCATTTGGAGATAGCATGAATGAAAATAGTGAGGTCAGTATCAACTCATTTCGTGTAGGGATCACGGATCAAGATGGGTCAACTACAAGTAAACTGTTTATATCGACTTTGTCTAAAAGTGAGCTAAGTGAAATCATTAATGTAAAGCTACTGTCAAAGGATCAACTAGAGAAAGATTTAAAAAGTAGAGTGATCGAAATGGGGATCATGATCAAGCCGAATTTTGAAAAAAGCTTAATCAAACATGACAATGTACAATTAAATATTTTAAAAGGCCCAAATTCAACATTACAGGAAATGGTTCTAGAGAATGTGGTTCTACAATTCTCACAAAACTATGAAATGAATCGTATTCTCATGCCGTTGAATCAGGGGAAAGAATTAGAGAGTGTATCTCATCAATTGAAAAAAGAACTAATAACTGAGAGAAATATTCATAAAAACAGCCAGCCGATTACATCCTTCCAATACTACGCAGGCGGGATGGGTGTGCTCTTTTTATTAATGACGGTTGTTTTCTTAGTTGGCAGTATGATAGAGGAAAAAGAGGAAGATGTCTATAAAAGGCTGCTTGTATCAAATTTAAGCAATACTAGTTATATCGTTGGAAAGTTATTGGGTATTCTTTTAATGAGTATGATTCAGCTTTCGCTCATCATTTTATTTACTAGTGTTGTCTTTAAGGTCAACTGGGGAGATCCATTTACCGTCGTCATGATTGGATGTAGCTTTATATTAAATGCTGCTGGATTCGGTGTAATGATAGGTTCTTTTATAAAAAGAGAAAAAACGTTCAACAGTGTAGGCATTTTAGGGACACAAGTATTAGCTGCTTTAGGTGGGAGTATGGTTCCCTTGTACTTATTTCCACAGTGGTTAATCAACACCAGCTATTTTTTACCGAATTCTCTTGCTCTTCAAATGTTTTTAAAGAGTATGGCAGGTGCTGATTTTCATGAAATTCAAAGTGGTTTTTTGCTTAGCTGTGGGATGGGATTAGTTTTTTTCATCTTTGCTCTACTAAGAATGTCTTTTGAAAGGAAGCATCATTATGTATAAAATGCTAGCGATCATTTCTCTAAAGTTAAAAGAAACGCTAAAGTCCCCATTGACCCTCATCTTTTTATTTACAATGCCAATTGTCTTTAGCTTTATCTTTGGTAGCACGGCATCAGATACAAAGAAACCCACAGTTGCTTTTGTTCAAGAGTCCAGTCAAGGTGAACTGAATCAAGAAATTTTTCGAATTCTCGAAAAGAACACGAAATTCCTTTGGATAAAGGTGTCTGAAAGTGAAGCAAAAGAATTAGTATCTGATGAAAAAGCAGTTGCATCGGTGAAAGTCACCAATCAATTAAAGTCCCATTTAAAAGAAAATAAAGAGATTTTTGATGTGACAGTTTATAAGAAAACAGAGGAATACGCGGTTTTATCTCCGTATTTAAAAGAGACAGCGGCCCACATATATCAAATCAATCAAGCTGTGAAAGAGCAGAAAAGTGTTTCGCTGATCAAGACACTGAAAAAAATAAATGCGTCTGGCATCATTTCAATGATTGAAGAAAATCTAGATGGTCAAGCAAGTGAGCAGCCAAATTTAATCCCGCTTGGATTTACCATCATGTTTATGATGTTTGCAATCTCGAGCTCGGTGTCGTCTATTCATTTGGAATATAAAGATTATACATGGCAAAGATTGCTGTCGAGTCCTATTCATAAAATATATGTGCTGCTCGGTTATTTCATTGCGTATTTCCTGCTCTGCTGGATACAATTAGGCGTTTTATTGACCGTCTTATCTGTGTTCTTCAATGTGTACTTAGGCAACTTCATACTTATTTTATTGTTTGGGTCATTCGTTATTGGTCTTGTAGTAAGTTTAGGATTTATGATCGCTGCTTTATCTCAAACAAAAAAACAAACTGAAATCTTTAGTGCAATTGTGATAGTGGGAACATGCATGTTAGGCGGTATTTATTGGCCTTTGGATATTGTTCCAGACATCATGAAAAAAATATCGATGGCTATTCCACAAACATGGATGATGTCTGGTTTTGGTGAAATCATGAGCGGCAATGTCAATCATTCAATTTTACTGCTGGATACGATAGTTTTAATTGGTTTTACCATTGTTTTTATGATCATTGGTTTAAAAAGTATTAGATCATATTGATCGGTACATTTGATTCCAACAAAATGGTATGATAGACGACATCATCTCATGTAGAAAGGTTGGATAAACAATGAACTTTCACAATAAAACAATCATCATCACTGGCGCAGCCAATGGAATTGGTGAATCGATCGCGTATGGCTATGCGAAAGAAGGGGCGCGTGTCGTGCTTGCGGATATTGATGAAGAAAAAGGGAAGCGCTTGGAGGAGCAGTTGAAAAAAGAGTCCTTTGTGGCCTTTTTTCAAAGAACGGATGTGAAACAAGAGAAGGATATTCAAGATTTAATGTTGTCTGCTGTGGAGCGTTATAAAACGATCGATATCCTCATCAATAATGCTGGGGTCATGTGTACAAAATCCCCTTATGAACTAACGGTCGATGAGTTTGATCATGTGTTACATACGAATCTAAGAGGTGCTTTTTTATGTGCAAGAGAAGCGGCACGTTATATGAAAGTAAATCAAACAGGCGGTTCCATTGTGAATATTTCATCGACTCGTGCGATCATGTCAGAACCTCATACAGAAGCATATGCAGCATCAAAAGGCGGGATATCAGCGCTTACTCATGCTCTGGCGGCTTCCTTTAGTCAGGATTCCATTACTGTGAATAGTATTTCCCCTGGGTGGATTGAAACGAAAGATGAGAAAAATCTTCGGGAGATCGATCATCAGCAGCATTTTTCAAATCGAGTCGGAACGCCAAAGGATATTGTCAAAGCTTGTTTTTATTTAACTGATGAAGACAATCAATTTGTGACAGGGACAGATGTAGTCGTTGATGGAGGCATGACAAGAAAGATGATTTATGCTGATTAAATATGGAAAAACATTGACGCGTTGATCGAGCCGCTGTATAATATGTAACAATTCAACTGAAGATCGTATAAAAAAGGAAAAGCGCAAATAGAGAAGAGTACGTAATGGCTACCTGCACAGAGAACTCCGTTCAGCTGAGAAGGAGCTTGGAAGCATTACGGAACCAAGCCTCTTAGCTCTGCATCGGATTCATTTTGATGGTGGTGCAGCGATATTCTCCCGTTACAGAGAAGGGTTAATCATAACCTGCTAAGGTTTATCTGGTAACAGATGAATGAACTGAGGTGGCAACGCGGAGTCAATCCCGTCCTCAAGACAGAAATGTCTTGGGGGCGGGATTTTTTTTGATGACAAATAGGGGGAACGTTACGATGAAAAAACATTGGCGAGATATGAGCATTTTACTTGGAGCGATTGGTATGGCGAACATAGGAGAATGGATATACATAATTGCTCTCCACCTACTGATTTTTCAGGAAACGGGCTCCGTTCTTGCTGTAACAGCCGTCTATCTGCTAAGGCCTGTCTCTGCTCTTTTAACAAATAGCTGGTCTGGCAGTTTGATTGACAGGCTGAATCAGCGTAATGTCATGATCAGTCTAGATGTATGTCGGGCCATTCTGATTGCATGTATTCCCATTGCCTTATTTTCAGGCCATTTATTGATCGTATACGTTATGTTGTTTCTCATACAGATGGCACACGCCATGTTTCATCCAGCGTCGATGGTATATATGACAGGACTGATCCCAGCGGATAACCGCAAACGATTTAATGCCATTCGGTCTTTATTACAATCGGGTGGATTTTTACTTGGACCCGCTGTAGCAGGGCTGCTTTTTCTGATCGGCACACCAGTCTTTTCAATTTATGTGAATGCGATCTGCCTTTTGATATCCGCTCTTTTGACAATGTGTTTACCGATTTTGTCAAAAACAAACGAGGCACAAAAGGAGTTTTCCCTTTCCATATTAAAGGAGGATGCAGCACTTGTTCTTCGTTTCAGTCTCACATCTCGCCAAGTGATGGCGGTGTATTTATTATTCAGTGCCGCTATCATGGTGTTGCCTACTGCTATTGACTCACTTGAAACAGCTTTTGCAAAAGAAGTGTTGATGCTGACCAATACCGAATATGGATTTCTTGTCAGTATGGCAGGAGCAGGGATTATCGCAGGGGCATGTCTCAATACGGTCATTGTCGAAAGGCTGCCTGTTTCTATTATGCTTGGTGCGGGAAGTTTGTTTGTGGCTTTTGGTTACTTGATCTATGCTTTTTCTAGCACATTGACTGCAGCAGCAGTTGGCTTTTTTGTTCTCGCTTTCTTTTTAGCATTTGCAAACACCGGTTTTATGACTTTTTATCAAACGAATATCCCGGTAGAGGTCATGGGGAGAGTGGCAAGTTTTTATGCGTTATGTGAAGCTGTTCTGACGATGATGATGACAGGAATATGCGGCGTATTGGCGCATGTGTTATCGATACGTACTTCTGTCATAATTGGCTGCCTATGTATGCTTCTTATTTGTCTATTGCTATGTTTTGTCATTTTTCGTCCATTGACTGTCAAAAAAATAGTGCATCTTTCTTAGAAAATTTTAAAAATTATGTTATCATTATTTAAGTAAGTTAATTAAAAAAAAGAGAAAAGGAGTCTTACAAATGAAAGCACTACGCTGGCACGATCAAAAGGACATTCGACTAGAGGAAATTGACGAACCAACAGTTGCTCCAGGAAAAGTGAAGCTTAAAGTAAAATGGTGCGGCATTTGTGGTAGTGATTTACATGAATATTTAGGAGGGCCTATCTTCATTCCGGTCAATGAACCTCATCCACTGACAAAAGAAAAAGCACCTGTGACACTTGGTCATGAGTTTTCAGGTGAGGTTGTTGAGGTAGGAGAAGGTGTGAGCGATTACAAAGTAGGTGATCGAGTCGTTGTAGAACCTATTTTTGCAACTCACGGGCATCAAGGTGCCTACAACTTAGATGAAAACTTGGGATTTTTAGGACTTGCCGGTGGCGGCGGTGGATTCTCTGAATATGTATCAGTCGATGAAGAATTACTTCATTTATTGCCAGACGAAATCTCATATGAACAAGGTGCACTCGTAGAACCTGCTGCAGTTGCTTTATATGCCGTTCGTTCTAGTAAACTAAAAGCTGGGGATACAGCGGCTGTGTTTGGCTGCGGACCAATTGGCTTACTTGTCATTGAAGCGCTGAAAGCGGCTGGTGCTACAGATATTTATGCAGTGGAATTATCAAAAGAGCGCCAAGAAAAAGCAAAAGAGCTTGGAGCGATCATTGTAGATCCTTCTCAATATGAAGATGTTGTTCAAGAAATCGCCCGCCGTACAAACGGTGGAGTCGATGTTTCTTTTGAAGTGACAGGTGTACCTGTTGTATTGAAGCAAGCCATCCAATCAACTAGAATTTCAGGTGAAACGGTCATTGTGAGTATTTGGGAGCAAGGTGCAGAAATTCTGCCGAATGACATTGTCATTAAAGAACGGACAATCAAAGGCATCATTGGCTATAGAAATATCTTCCCATCTGTATTAAACCTAATGAGAAAAGGCTATTTCTCTGCGGATACACTCGTCACGAAAAAAATCAAGCTGGACGATGTGATCGAGGAAGGCTTCCATGCATTAATCAATGAAAAAGATCAAGTGAAAATTTTAGTCAGTGCTGAATAAGTAGGACGACAAAGAGAAGGGCATCTGCCATTCTCTTTTTTTTAACGTCCAAGAGATTTTCCGTACACGCTGACTCGTTTCTCTAACAAAGCAAAAGCGAGTTCAAAGAAAATACTAAGCATCCAATAGATCAAAGCAGAGACAAGATACGTTTCTAAAAACTTGTAGCCATCATTTGCAATGATGCGAGAGATTCCCATGATTTCCAGTACACCAATTGTAAACGAAAGGGATGTGGCTTTTAACAGCTGAATGAGCTGATTTCCTAGGTTTGGCAGGGCAACCACAAACGCTTGCGGTAAAATAATGCGAATCATCGCCTGTCTGGTGGTCATGCCAACGATTTTTGCCGCTTCAAGCTGCCCTCTGTCTACTGCAAGAAGTGCGCTTCGGACCACTTCTGTTAAATGTGCGGCTGAATGCAGGCTGAAGGTGATAAGGGCAACGGTAAGCGGGGAGACCATATCCGGGTGAAAGGTCAACCCAAAAGTGCTATTTATTTTGGTCAGAACAAATGGAATGCCATAAAAGAAAGCAAACAACTGAACAATGAGAGGTGTTCCTCTAAAAAATGAGACATAGAGTGTGACCAGCTGGCGGAGCACAGGGATACGAAAGAGGCGAATGAAAGCAAAAACAGATCCAATCAAAAGGCTCACAGCCATAGAAACAAGTGCAATCAATAAGGTAAAGGGAACGCCTTTTAGAATATGTGGTATTTGGTCAATCGCAAATGATATATCAATGGTTTGCATCAAATCGCCTCCTTAGCGTGACAGGCTGGTGCGGCCTTTCACAAACTTTCTTTCCAGTAGCATCGTGATCAGTTCAATACTGATGCAAATCAGCCAATACACAATTGCAATGATGACGTACACTTCAAACATCCCTATCCCGTAGTTATTGCCTAGGATGATTTTGACCTGTCCCATCATATCAATGAGTCCGATTGTAAATGCAATGGCGGTATCTTTTACGAGATCAATGGTGTAATTTCCGAGGTTCGGAAGTGCAATGAGAAAGGCTTGCGGAATAATGATCCTCATTAATGCCTGCGTATCTGTCATCCCAACAATGTAAGCTGCTTCAAGCTGATCTCTCCCCACAGAGGAATAGGCACTGCGAAAGACTTCAGATAAATAAGCGCCCGTATGTAAAGAGAATGTGATCATGACAAATAACACACGATCCCAATGATTGATTTGAATACCGGCCATGAGTAAAAGCTGAGGTAGGCCAAAATAAATCAGAAATAACTGAACAATGAGCGGCGTACTTCGTGTAAATGACAAATAAATGACCGCCAATTGTTTCAGCACTGGCATTTGTTTGATTCGAATACAGGCAAATAGCAATCCGATGATGATGGCAAAAAACAAAGACACCACAATCATAAGAAATGTGAGTGGCAGACGATCAACCACCTGTAAAAAGATGCTCAGCCAATCTCCAGCTGTAAACGTCATGGCGCTTCCTTCCTTTCTTCATATTGATAGCCTTGCTCTGATATATAGTCAATATCTTGAAAGAAATCAACGCCAAACCATTTCTTCGCAAGGTCAGGTAATGTTCCATCTTCGATCATCTCTTGTGTCACTCGGTCCAATTCTGATGCTAGTTTCTTTTGACTAGGCTGTAAGACAAGATAAATAGGTTCCTTTGAGACAATACCGCCCACTTTGACTTTCAGGTGAAGATGTTTTTGAATCGTATCAAAGGTCGAAATATTCATAAAAGCCGCATCGGATCGTCCGCTTTCGACTCGTTTTAAATTGAGTTCGTTTGAAGGACTTTCAATGGTGGTGAGCGGAATTTTTGGATCATTTTCTTCATTATATTGATTTAATATGGAACGAAGGCCGCCGCTAGGACTGACGGGGGCGAGCTTTTTTGATGTCATATCGTCAAGAGATTGAATATCTTGCTCTGATTCATTCACAATTAAGCCTGTCATCGAATAGCCGTATGGAACCTTAGGATAGAGAAAACGTTTTTCGCGTTCAGGATTACTGAAAAACCAATTAGCCGCCATTTCAAATTTCCCAGCGCCAATCCCAATTAAATTGGATTCTTCCTCGCCAAAGATATAATCAAAATGAACGTGTGGCAAACGTTTCTCGACTTCATTTAAATAATCGATGTTATAGCCAATCGGCTCGTTTTGGTCATTTGTGGCTAAAAAAGGCGGATTGACTTCTGCGCTTAGTACGACTTTGACAATTTGTCTGCCATCATCTGTTGTTGTTTTCACACTACTGCAGCCAATGAGTGAGAGGAGAAACAGAAGAATACTAGCGGAAGTGAATAAAGTCTTGCGCTTCATCTGTCTTCCTCCGTTCCTTGCCACATCCCGCGATGAATTCTTGATAAAAATTGTTTCGTCCGTTCATGCTGAGGCTTCATCAAGACGTCTTCTGGTGAGCCTTTTTCAACGATTTCCCCATCTGCCATAAAGATCACTGTATCCGCTACATCCTTTGCAAACGAAATTTCATGCGTCACAATGACCATCGTCATTCCTTGGCTCGCAATATCTTTCATCATTTCAAGGATTTCTCCGACCATCTCTGGGTCCAGCGCGGACGTCGGCTCATCAAATAAAAGCACCGCAGGATTCATGGCAAGAGCACGCGCAATTCCGATTCGCTGCTGTTGACCGCCGGATAATTCGCTTGGAAATGCTTCTTTTTTATGAAGTAGCCCAATTCGCGTTAACAATTGCTCTCCGATTTTTTCTGCCTCTTTTTTAGACATGTTTTGAGACACAATCAATCCTTCTGTGATGTTTTCAAGTGCTCGTTTATTTTGAAACAAGTGATAATGCTGGAATACCATAGACGATTGCTGTCTGAGTTTTAGAAGATCTTTTTTTCGATATTGTTCAAATTGAATCGTGGCTTCTCCAACTGTCAGCGTTCCTTTGTCTGGGATATCAAGGCTGTTTAAACTGCGAAGAAGTGTTGTTTTTCCTGATCCGCTCGGTCCAATAATGGCGACCACTTCACCTTCTTGTACGGTGAAATTAATTCCTTTTAACACATGAGTTGACCCATAGGATTTATGTAGATTAGTAGCAGAAATCATAAAAGCATCACGTTCCTTTGACATATGTACTTAATATTGATAAAATTTAACACATTAAATCCTATAAGTAAAGTGTGTTTTAATAATACCTATTGGATAAATCGGATAAGATAGATTGCGAGAAACAGAGGAGCTGGATATGTTTTGTCTAAAGCATTATTTGTCGATACAGATTTTCAAAAAAATTGGCTAAATCAACTAGAATCCCTTCGTGAGACGATCGAACAATCTGCAAAAGAACATGATGAGGGTGCCTATTTTCCTAAACAAAATATCGAATCATTAGTAGAACTGGGCTATACAACGTTGTCTCTGCCTGTTGAGTACGGGGGCGGGGGTCAATCTGTAAAGGATATGGTCCTTTTTCAAGAAACGCTAGGAAGTATGGATGGAGCAACTGCCTTATCGATCGGCTGGCATCAAGGAGTTGTTGGTGAAATTTATGAAAAGAAACTATGGAATGAGAAGCAGCTGCAATTTTTTGCTGAAGAAATCAAGAATGGGGCTCTTGTGAACCGGGCCGTCAGTGAGGCGCAGACAGGGAGTCCAACAAGAGGAGGCAAACCTGGAACAACTGCAACGAAATCAGGAGATCATTGGGTGATCAATGGCCGGAAAATATTCACAACGATGTCACCAGCACTCACATACTTTCTCGTCGGTGTATGGATCGAAGAAAAAGAAGCGATGGGCTTCTTCTTAATTCACCGTGATACAAAAGGTGTTTCTATAGAAGAAACGTGGGATGTTGTTGGCATGAGAGGAACAGAGAGCCATGATTTAATTCTAGATCAAGTGGAAGTCCCAGATGACATGTTGGTTGAAGTGCAAAAAGGACCTCGGGGCGGTACGCTGAATCCTTGGATCGCACATATCCCTTCCTGTTATTTAGGGATTGCGCAAGCGGCAAGAGACTATGCTGTTCAGTATGCCATCACCCATTCACCGAACAGTATTAGCGGAACGATTAGCGAACTGCCAAATGTCCAAACACTGATTGGCGAAATTGATTTACTACTAAAGCAAGCACGCCATGTCATCTATTCAACGACAACATTGTATGAGCAGCCAGAGAAAAGAGAGCTGTTAATCAATGAATTCGGTGCTGTGAAGCATACAGTCGTCAATCATAGTCTGCAAGTGGTCGATAAAGCCATGCGTTTAGTCGGTGCAAAAAGCTTAAGCCTTAGCTGCCCGCTTCAACGTTACTATCGAGACATTCGTGCTGGCCTTCATAACCCCCCAATGGACGATATGACGATTTCAAAAATTGCAAAGCAAGCGATTGAAGAGAAAAAATGAACGTACAATAAACAGAAAGCCGGATAAAACCGGCTTTTTTGATTGAAAAAGAGGACGAGCGGCTCTTATTTCTGATCAGTCAGCATGCTAGAATCGATTGCAATCATGAGCAAAGAGAGTGATTGTTTGCAAAAAAAGAAGATGAAATGGCTGATTGCTGGCGTGATGCTTGCAGCACTTTGTATGAGCAAGCCTGCATCAAGTGAAGGAACATCTCCAAAATAGTCCGTCGATGAATTCATGAAAGAGCGGGAAGGCACATTTTGATTCAAGAAGTAAAAGAAAAATTACCTTGGGTGTATAACTATAACAAAAAAAGAGCGAAACAGCGCTTTGCACCACAATCAACGTTTAAAATAGCAAATGCCTTAATCGAACTTCAAACTGGCGCAGTTAAAGATGAATACGATTTCAAATATTGGGACGGAGTAAAAAGAGAGAGTGATAACTGGAATAAGGACCATACACTGGTCTCTGCATGAGAGATTCAGTCGTCTGGTATTATCAAGCCATGGCGCGTGACATCGGGGAAGAACGCATGAGCCATTGGATAAACGCCATTCATTATGGGAATCAAGACATATCTGGCGGAATCGATCAATTTTGGCTAAGCAGTACGTTGCGCATTTCTCCAGTAGAACAAGTCCATTTCCTTAAACAGCTATATGAAGAAAGTCTCCCATTTGACCTATTGGTTATGAGAACCGTCAAACGAATGATGATACAAGAAGAAGAGAAACACGCCACGCTATACGGAAAAACAGGCTCCGGATCAGGAATCGGCTGGTACGCAGGCTTCATCAAAAAGGAAAACAAAACCTACATCTTCGCCACAAATATAGAAGGCACCGGACTAGAAGCAAAAGAAATCACCTATCGTATTTTGAATTTGGTAGAAGCATCCGTTTAGGGTGCTTTTTTTATGAGTGAATTTGGGTATATATTGATAAAAAGATGATACTTGGGTTAGTTTGAAAGAATGGTATATTTCTAGAAAAATATTGAAACATGATTTTGAATATATTATGATATATGACATATTGTTACAAATGTTACAAATATATGATAAGGAGACCGATATGAATCTAAAAAGAAAAGTAAATTGGAAAAGAAATATTGCAGCGCTTCTAGCCTTTGTGATGCTTATATCAATGCTACCTTCTGACATTTTTGCAGAAGAACATGTAGAAAATACAAAATCAAGTCCTAACAGCATGCAAGAAACAGACGATTCAAAGACCCTTGAAATGGCAGGGATTGATGAAGCTGAAATTGGAAAAGACGGAGAAGTTCTTTCGGAAAGAACAGAAAATAGCAAACTTTTCTATGAAGGAGAGGGGGTATTTACGCAAGAAGTATATCCTGACCCAATTCATATAAAAGAGTCACCAGGTGCTGAGTGGGAGGACATCTCTCCAGAGTTAAAGTCAACTTCGAAAAAAGAAATAGAAACGGAAAATGCAAGGTTGGATTCAACCTTTCAAAAACAAATGAAGCAAGGGCTCTATGCTACATTCGAACATAAGAAGCATCAAATTGAATTTTCAATTTTAAAAGCTTCAGGAACAAACAAATCAGAAATTCGTTCCAAAGATCCCTCTGCACAATTTACAGAGAACACCAACGAACTTACATACGAAGAGGTATTTCCACATATTGATTTACGATCATTTACTTTTAATGAAAATATCAAAGAAGATATTGTACTCAAACGATATGATGGCTACAATTCTTTTACATTTAAAATAAAGACAGATCTAACTGGAGAAATTGAGGAAGATGGTTCTATTAGATTTTTTGATCAGAAAAAACAGACCATTTTTCAAGTTCCAAAACCGTTTATGACCGATTCAAATCTAGATGAAAAGTCAGGCGAAGTGGCTCGATCAGAAGATGTGAGCTTTGAATTGCAAAAAGAAGATGATGGCTATTTACTTCGTGTAACTGCTGATGAGAAATGGCTCAAGGACCCTGAACGAGTTTATCCTGTGTCTATCGATCCATCGACTTCTTTATCTGTTTCATCAGACACATTCATTATGAGTGCATACCCAACAACAAACTATTCAACTTCTACGCAAAAATGGGATGCTAATCTAAAAAGTTATGTACTGAAAACCGGTTATTATGACAAAACAACTGGTACAAACTACGCATTCATGAAGTTTAATTCATTTAAACCGATTCAAAATATGAATGTAACAAAAGCGACGCTCAAAGCGTATGTTGCTCATTCATATTACGGAACGAAGGCAACGGGTCTTTGGCTGGATACAGTGAATGCAAACTATGATCATACAAAACTAACATGGAACAATAAACCAAGTTCCAAAAACATCGGTAAAGCCAACGTATATAAAGGACAATGGGCCACCTATGATGTGACATCGACCATTAAAGCTTGGAATAGCGGAACAGCTAACTATGGATTTAAATTACATGCAAATGGAAATGGACAAGACCATTGGAAAAAAATAATTTCATCAACAAACTCTACCAATAAACCAGTCATTGAAGTAACGTATACAATTCCACAAGCAAATGCCCCAACTGTAAAAGGTTTTAGTAATGGAAATGGTACAGGTTACTTAAATTTAAGTTGGAAAAAGGTGTCTGGCGCAAAAGGCTACAAAGTGTGGATATATAACGGAAAAGAGTATGAAGCCATTTCAGTTGGGAATGTGGCGTCATGGAGTACAAAAGGAAAGAATATATGGCCGACAGCGAGCGAGATTGCCGCAAAAAAATATAAACTCCATTTAGATGGAAAAGGTGGGACTTAATTAGCAGTTGATCCTTCTCCAGTTTATAAAAACTCAGGCGGCAATTATGCGACAAGTAAAAATTATTGGGTAGCTGTAAGTGCGATATTTGACCAAGGTGAAGGTGCTATGTCGGCAAAAGTAAAACCTGTTGTGCCGAATGTGGCTAGAGCAAAAGCACCTAGTACAAAAGGTTTCAATAATAATAACGCAACAGGTTACTTTGATCTCTCTTGGAATCCAGTTTCTGGTGCAACCGGATATAAAATTCAAATGTTTAACGGAAAAAGCTATGAGACATTGGATCTCGGAAATCAAACATCTTGGTCAACAAAAGGGAAAAAAGTCTGGCCGACAGCTGCTGAGATTAAAGCAGGTAAATATGCATTGCACCTGCAAGATGGAAAAGGTGCAGAGCTTCCAATTCATCCTGGTGCGACTTATAAAAATGCTGGAGGAGATGCGTCTCAAAAACATTATTCCTTCAGAGTGATTGCCTACAATAAAGATGGAGAAGCCATTGCTTCGCCGCCAGCTGGACCAACTTTACCTGATCTATCTAGACCGAAAGCTTTATCTGGATATGCTTATACCAATACAAAAGAGAGCCAAACGGGTTACATCAATTTACATTGGGACAAAGTGAAAAATGCAAAAGGGTATAAAATCAATATCTATAATGGTAAGGCATATCAATCATTTGATGTGGGTGATGTCGATCATTGGACGACACAAAACAAGAACATCTGGCCAACTCCTGATGAAATTAAAAATGGAAAATATGTACTCCATACTGATGGTAAGGGAGGGGAACTAGCACTAGATCCTTCACCCGTATATGAAAATGCGAATGGAAATTACAAAGGACGCAAGAACTACTCCTTTACTCTTTCCGCCTACGATGCAAATGGAGAAACCATTCCGACACCAGCCTTTAACCCGACATTCCATGAAGGTGTAGAATTCCTTGGAACAGAGGATTATTGGTCGATTATTGATATACCAGACGGCCAGCTCAATGGTGCAACTGGTAATATGATTGTCAGTGAAGAAGAAATGTCGATTGATGGAAGAGGACCGGGACTAGGAATTGGCAGAACGTACAACAGTTTAGATGCAGCTGACCATCTGTTTGGTCAAGGGTGGTACGCAGATGTAGAAACAAGCATCACGCCAACAAAAGAAGGTGCCATCTATCTTGATGAGGACGCCACAACTCATGTTTTTACAAAAAAAGCAGATGGTACGTATCAACCACCAACAGGTATTTTCCTTGAATTAACGGAATCAAAAGATGAATACATGTTAAAAACGAAGGATCAAACCTTTGCGCACTTTAGTAAAAATGGTGGGAAGATCACCAAGATTGTAGATGGACATAAAAATACAACGACATACGAATATAACGAAAACAATCAGCTCACATCAATAGAAGATGCATCTGGACGAAAAATAACAATCGAATATGATGCAGATGGTCATATCATCTCGGTTCAAGGACCAAAAGGGAAAAAGCTTTCATATGAGTACGATGCAGGTCTACTAGTGAAAGTCATTGACTCAGATGGAACGAGCATCTCGTATGAATACGACAAAGAAGGCAAATTGATTAAACAATTCTCTCAAAACAGCACAGAAGATCAGCCTGTTTTTACAGAATACCAATATGAAAATCACCGTTTAGTCAAAGCAATCAATGCCAAAAAAGAAACCTTTGAGTATGCATATGATATGTCTAAAAAGACACTCATGCTAACGCAGCCAAACGGCCGAAAAATACAGTATACGTACAACGAAGCAGCTAATCCAATTCAAGTAGTAGATGATGCGGAAGGGCTTAAAATCACCACTAAAACGAAATATGAAGGCAACCAAATCGTAGAAGAAACTGACCCCAATGATGTAGAAAAAGGAAAAGCTACAGAAAGCTATTCGTATGACAAAAATGGCAACGTCATTCAGGCAAAGGATGCTTACGGCACAGAAACCTACGAATATAACAAAAACAATGACGTCACTAAAGTGAAAGATACAGAAGGAGATATCACAGATATCGCCTACGATGGGTTAGATGCTGTATCTGAAACGGATCAAAGTGGAAATATGTCTTCAGCAAGTATTTATGATTCTTACGGGAATTTGGTACAAACGAGTAAAGAACTTGCTGCAGCTGCGAGTATATTAAAAAATGGTAGCTTTGAAGATACGTTAACTGGCTGGAAGCTTACAGCATCTAAGGATGATGGGAAGTTAGCGCAAACAGCTGGAAAAAGTGGTGCTTTGTCTGGTAGTAAAGTATTAGAGATCAGTTCACAATCGACAACTGAAGGAACTGAACTTGGCTATTCTTCGGCTACTCAAGAAGTGACACTAGAGCCAAATACAACGTATACACTTAGTGGAAAAATAAAGACTGAGCTAACGAAAGCGAGAGCATTTTTTAACATCGATTTAAGAGATACAAACAACAAGCGAATTCAATGGATCAGTAACGGCTACAGCACATTATCAGGCAAAAATGATTGGACAAAGCGTCAAGTCACGTTTACGACGCCATCTCATGCAGGTAAAGCTGTGATCTATATGGAAGTGGATCATCGAGATAAAGCTGGAAAAGGAAAAGCCTGGTTCGATGAGATTCAACTGGAAAAAGGCGAAGTTTCTTCAAGTTATAATCCAGTCAAAAATAATTCCTTTACGGATAAAACAACAGGTTGGAGTGGAACAGGTGGTTCATTAGATAATGAAGAAGGCTTTAACGATGACGTTTCGTTAAAAATGACTAGAACTTCTTCATCTCAAGCGAATGTCATCTATAAACAATCTGTCCCAATTGAGCAAAGTACGAATGATCAACCTGTGTATGTCACACTGACTGGGATGTCTAAGGCTGAAAATGTCAAAGTATCAAATGAAAATGATTACTCACTTCAAGCGTCCGTTACGTATACAGATGGCACAACAGGAACGTTTAATGCGAAATTCCCAACTGGTACACAAGAGTGGAACCGAGCGGCGGTTGTCATACCAAAAACAAAACCGTTGAAAAAAGTCGACGTTCAGATCGTTTTCCAAAAAAGCGCGACTGGAACGGCTTGGTTTGATGATATCCGCCTAGTAGAAGGTAGCCTGTTAACGAAAACCACTTACGACGAGAAGGGAAATTATGCTGTTAAAGAAGAGGATGAGCTTGGTTACTCATCTCAATCTACCTACGATGAAACGGGCAAAAAGCTTTCTGAAACAGATGCGAAAGGCGAAAAAACAACATTTGAATACGACCAAGCCGATCAGCTGAAGAAAATCACTTTATCTAACGGGACATCCATCGTGAGAACCTACGATAAAGAGGGAAATGAACGGTCGAAAACTATTCGTGCTGATTCAGATCAGACGTATCAATTTGAATACGACCTGATGGGTAAATTGACAAAAACGATTGATCCATTAGGGAATGTGTTGAAAAGTGAATATGATGCAAATAGCAACTTAATCAAAACCATTTCTGCCAATGGACATGAAGTTTCTCTCACGTATGATGGAACAGACAGAGTGAAATCAAAGTCATATAATGGAACAGAAAAATATCACTTTACCTATGATAAAAATGGAAACGAAACAACGGTAGTCAATAAAGAACAAAACACAACCAAAAATCGAACGTTTGACCAACAAAACCGTATGACAAAGTTAACGGAGCGAGGCAGTAGCCAAACTTGGACGTATCCAACCGATTCAGATAAACTGAAATCCTTTGAGTGGACACACGGAAATCAAAAAGGGACGAACCAATTCAGTTACAATAAGCTTGATCAAATGACGCAGATGAAGGATTCGAGTTCTACGTATTCGTTTGATTATGATGAAAATGGAAATGTTCAGTCCTTTATTACAGGTAACGGCAGTGGTGCTAGCTTTGCTTATGATGAGCGCAATTTAATTAATGATTTGCATATTGGAACAAACCAAGGCACAACGATCTTAAACGAAGCTTACGAATATGATCAAAATGGAAACAGAATAACGATTGATCAAGGAAGCAACGGGAAGATTCGTTATGAATATGGAAAATTAGATCAATTGATCAAAGAAACTCATCCAGATGGCACGGTCATTGAGTACACATATGATGGGTTTGGAAACAGAAAAACCGTCACGACTGAAAAAAATGGCACTAAAAAAACAATCAACGCATCATTCAACATCATGAACCAACTGACAAAGGTAAATGATGAGACTTTAACTTATGACAAAAATGGCAACCGAACGTCTGACGGACAATTCCTTTATGAATGGGATGCAGAAGATAACATTACAGCCATCACGAAAAAAGGGGAAGACAAGCCATTTGTCACTTACAAATATGATGAGCGTGGATATAGAATTCAAAAAACAGTGAATGGAAAAGTCACCAATTACTTTTATGACGGCGACAGCCTGAATGTTTTATACGAAACAGATGGAGACAACGAAGTCACAAAAACATACACATACGGTGAGAGTGGACAACTCCTTGCATTCACGCAAAACGGGAAAAAATATTTCTATCACTACAATGCACACGGTGATGTCATAGCCATCACAAATAGTGCAGGAAAAATCGTCGCTGAGTACGAATACGATACATGGGGCGTTCCAACAAAAGTAAAAGAAGATGAAGAAGTAAAAGGCAACCCATATCGCTATGCTGGTTACCGCTTCGACGAAGAAACAGGACTTTACTATTTAATCGCACGCTACTATGAACCAAGAAACGGCGTATTCCTATCACTTGACCCAGATCCAGGAAGCGATGGAGATTCACTAGATCAAAACGGATATACCTATGGAAACAACAACCCAGTCATGAATGTAGACCCAGACGGCCATTGGGTATGGTTAGTTGTCAATGCAGGATTTGCGGTATATGATGGATACAAAGCTTATAAATCGGGCAAGGGCTGGAAAGGCGCAGCTTTAGCAGCAGCATCTAATTTTGGACCAGGGAAGATATTTAAGGGTGCAAGCCGAATTTTAAAAGGTGCACATTCTGTATATACTTTAAGAAAAGGTAAAAAGGTCGTTTATGTAGGAAGAACAAAAAATGTTAAGAAAAGAAAAGCTGCACATAAAAAGAAACACGGTGATGCTTTCTTTAAAAAAGAAGAAAGTGGTTTAACCTATGCTGAAGCAAGGGGGTTAGAGCATCGTTTGTATCTACAACATGGTGGAAAGAAAAAGCTTCGAAATAAAATAAGACCAATTAGCAAAAAGAACAAAAAGTATAAATATTACTTGTCGGAATCAAGAAAATATAAATAAGGAGTGTGCTTTCAAATGGGTTTTTGGGAAGAAGAACATAAGAAAAAGAACATTATGATCGGTGATGACGGGTTAGATATTTTTGAAGAAGCGATCGAACAAT
>NZ_AMSH01000026.1 GCF_000300535.1 Bacillus xiamenensis | reverse complement strand
AAAATAAAGTTCATTTTAGCCCTTTGTCAACAATCCGAAAGCTCCCATTATGGGAGCTTTTTTGCTGGCTTTAACCATTCAAGCATCGTCTGAATGATATCTTTTTGTTGTGTCAGTGCTGGAATGTTTGCAAGCTGATCACCTTTTTGTTTGCCATACATGCCAAATTGCGCGTGGTTCCCGCCTTTTATCTCATGGTACACCGTTTGAGACGGCAGCAGCTTTTTCGATTCTTTGATTTTCTCTTGTGTCGCTAGCCCGTCCTTTTCGCCTGAAATAGATAGTACTTGAAAGGAAGCCTGTTTCAAGTCATCTGATGCTGGATAGGAGGCAAGGAAAAAGAGGCCGTCAAGCTTGCTCTGATTTTTCTCTGCGTACATAGCGGCAGCTGTCCCGCCTAGTGAATGCCCGCCAATGTACCAATGCTTAATGGCTGGATGATCCTTGATGATATCTTCTGCTTTCTTTGTATGGAAGATCGCAAAGGAAAATGGCATGTCTGGGACAAAGACCGAATAGCCTTTCTTCATCAGCGCATTCCCGAGATAGGCGTACGCAAGAGGTTCAACCTTTGCACCTGGGTACAGGATGATGCCAGTATCGCTTTTAGCTGCTTCAAATGCATAAACCCCGTTTTGATGATCAACCTGCTCGATGTTCACCTGCTTTTTTAATGCTTCAGATGGTCCATATGTAAAGCGGCTCCATGTATAGAAAGCACCAAAGGCTAAAATCAGCAGTGCGAGTAATGTGATACCAGTGATTTTTAATATTTTCTTCATCGCATGTCCCTTCTTTCTCATGTACATATTAAATATATCATCATTTCCTCTCATGCCAAGTAATGAGTACGCTGATCCGGCTGTGTGATAAAGTATTAATCCATTAGCACTGCATTTGGCTGTTATTTACAATCCAAATAAGAGGGCTTAAAATAGGTGTGCATTCAGAAGTAACGGAGGAAGAAAGACATGAAGCAGGGACATTCTCAATTTTGGATTGAAGCGAAAAACTATCTGTTTATTTTCATAGGGTCAGCCATCGTGGCTATTGGGTTTAATACGTTATTATTACCGAATCAGATTGCCGCTGGAGGTGTGAGTGGCATTAGTACCATTATGCAGTCATTCGGTTTCGAAGCAGCATATGTACAATGGGGCCTCAATATTCCGCTGTTTATCGCCGGCTTTTATTTATTGGGCGGAACATTTGGGGTGAAGACACTTGTTGGGTCTGTTTTTTTACCTTTGATGGTATTCTTAACGAGACATATTGCCCCTGTGACCCATGAAGCGCTGCTCGCAGCGATATTTGGCGGAGTGGTGATTGGAATCGGAATAGGGCTCGTGTTCCTCGGGAATGGTTCAACGGGTGGAACGGCACTCGCTGCCAAAATCATCAATAAATACACAGGACTGACGTTAGGTACATGTTTAGCAATGATGGATGGCCTCATTGTACTGGCTGCGATGACTGTGTTTGGTATCGAAGAAGGATTGTACGCTGTGATTGGCGTGTTTATTTCTAGTAAAACGATTGATGTGGTACAGGCTGGCTTCAGTCATTCGAAAATGGCCATGATTATTACTGGGCATGAGGATGAGGTGAGAAAGGCGGTTTTTGATCAAATTGATCGTGGTGTAACGAAGATCTCAGCAGTAGGGGG
Organism: Bacillus xiamenensis; assembly: GCF_000300535.1. Taxonomy (GTDB): domain Bacteria; phylum Bacillota; class Bacilli; order Bacillales; family Bacillaceae; genus Bacillus; species Bacillus xiamenensis. The sequence goes on along the minus strand of NZ_AMSH01000026.1, from coordinate 44,227 downwards.
ATACACCGACCATGAACGGCCGATTCTCATGTGTGTTGTAGGGCAGTCACAATTCACAAAGTTGAAACAAGTGGTCAAAGCAATCGATGCATCAGCATTTGTCATTGTCATGGATGCCAAAGAGGTGCTTGGTGAGGGTTTTAAAAGGGCGTAAACAAGGATATAATAAGCGTTGACCAAATGATCGTAAGGGAGGGAAATAGATGAAAAAGAGTGGATTAACGCTTTTATTTGCGGCCATGCTATTTGTACTTGCGGCCTGTGGAGGAAATTCAAGCAGCAGTGACAAAGAAGGCAGTAAAAGTGCATCAACTGTGAGCAGTGGTGAAGAGGTTTATCAGCAGAACTGTATTGGCTGTCATGGAAAAGACTTATCTGGTGGAGGCGGTCCAAGCCTGAAAGAAGTCGGGAAGAAATATAATGAAAGCCAAATTGCAGAAATTGCACAGAACGGTAAAGGGTCTATGCCAAGCGGGATGGTAGATGAAAAACAAGCAAAAGAAGTCGCCAAATGGCTTGCAGAGAAAAAATAAAAACTTTGTCTAATCGACAAGGTTTTTTTATTTTCTATATGTAGAAAAAGACTTTTAAACAGTATGAAAACGCATTATATTAAATTTTATTTAAAAAATAAGGGTAAAAAGGCATGTTTTTTGGTTTTGTTTGTTCGATTTACCTTTTATTTATAAGTTTTGAAATATAAATGTAATACCATTGCGTCGAATCATGACGTATAATTGGAGTTGTTGAAATTTAGACGATTCAATTTTTTCATCTTTTTGGATGAAAAGGACATAAATTGCTTTTGCGTATCGAAAGGTATGTGCGTGACCATACATAACGTTTTTGATGAGAAGTGTCAAAACATCATGATAAGCTGTTTGTCAGCGAATAAGAAAAGATTAGGTGATTACATGATTGAAATGAAGGAAGTCTACAAGATCTATCCTAATGGTGTAAAGGCGATCAATGGAATCAATGTCTCTATCCATCCAGGAGAGTTTGTGTATGTTGTTGGTCCGAGTGGCGCTGGTAAATCTACTTTCATCAAAATGATGTATCGTGAAGAGAAGCCAACCAAAGGGAAAATTTTAATTAATAACAAAGATTTAGGCTCTATTAAGGAAAAAGAAATTCCTTACGTGAGAAGAGAAATAGGCGTAGTATTCCAAGATTTCAAACTTCTTCCAACTCTCACAGTGTTTGAGAACGTGGCATTTGCCCTTGAAGTCATTGGTGAACAGCCTAGTATCATTAGGAAAAAAGTGCTTGATGTACTCGATTTAGTGCAATTAAAGCATAAAGCGCGCCAATTCCCTGACCAGTTGTCTGGCGGTGAACAGCAGCGAGTGTCTATCGCTAGATCAATCGTCAATCATCCTGAGGTTGTCATTGCAGACGAGCCGACAGGAAACCTTGATCCAGATACTTCATGGGAAATCATGAAGACACTCGAAGAGATTAATAACCGCGGAACAACAGTCGTCATGGCGACACACAACAAAGAGATTGTAAACAGCATGAAGAAACGCGTCATCGCAATCGAAGACGGGATGATTGTGCGTGACGAAGCAAGAGGGGAGTACGGAATTTATGATTAAAACTCTCTCGCGGCATTTACGTGAGAGCTTCCGTTCACTTGGAAGAAACACGTGGATGACATTTGCCTCAATTAGTGCGGTCACTGTCACATTGATTTTAGTTGGGGTTTTTCTTGTCATTATGCTCAACTTGAATAACATGGCATCGAACGCTGAAAAAGAAGTAGAAGTAAAAGTATTAATTGAATTAACAGCGAATCAAAAGCAGCAGGATGAATTAAAAGCAGAAATTGAGAAGATTCCTGAAATCAGTGATGTGAAATACTCATCTAAGGATGATGAACTGAAAGCACTGATTAAAAGCTTTGGTGAAAATGGACAATCCATGGGATTGGTTGATCAAGAAAACCCATTAAATGATGCGTTTATTGTGAAAACAACAGACCCTCACGATACACCAAAAGTAGCGAAGAAGTTAGAAAACCTAAAAGGGACGTATAAAGTCACTTATGGAAAAGAAGAGGTCAGCCGACTCTTTAATGTTGTCGGTGTGGCACGTAACGTCGGCATCGCGCTCATTATTGGGCTTTTATTCACAGCGATGTTCTTGATTTCCAATACGATCAAAATTACGATTTTTGCTAGACGTAAAGAAATTGAGATTATGAAGCTAGTAGGTGCAACGAACTGGTTTATCCGCTGGCCATTCTTCATTGAAGGATTACTGCTTGGTGTATTTGGTTCCATTATACCAATCGCTCTATTGCTTGGCACGTATCAATATGTTGTCGGCTGGGTAGCGCCAAGGGTACAAGGTTCATTTATTTCAATGCTTCCATACAATCCGTTTGTCTATCAAGTATCACTGATCCTTCTATTGATCGGTGCCGTTATCGGTGTGTGGGGAAGTTTAACGTCCATCCGTAAATTCTTGAAAGTATAAATCTATTTTATTTTGATGGCAGCACTCGAGGATTCTATAGAAGATGTGACCGGTTGATCCAATTCATCCGGTCGAATCTTTATGCAGGCAGTTGTCATGGGAGGGGAATATCGTTTTGAAAAGAAAGCTGATAATGGCTGGAATGGCAGCGTTTATTGGAACAACGTGGCTATACATTCCAGGGAACGAGAATCGTGCATTCGCATACGAAGACCTAGATCAAAAACGTCAACAAATCGAAGAGAAAACATCGAAGACTGAATCAACCTTGAAGAAAAAGAAATCAGATCTGGCAAAGCTTGAAAAGAAAGAATCAAAGCTGAAACAAGAGATTGAAAAGATTGACCAAAAAGTAAGTGCTGCAACTGAAAAAGTCGCTGAAAAAGAAAAAGAAGTCAAAAAGACGAAACAAGAGATCAAAAAACTGAAAAAAGACATTGAAGTCATCAATGAGCGAATTGAAAAAAGAAAAGCGATTTTCAAAGACCGCATTCGTTCTATGCAAAAAAGCGGCGGTACGATCAACTATTTAGATGTGCTGCTAGGTGCTCGCAGCTTCAGTGATTTTGTGAGTCGTGTTGGAGCTGTCACTACCATTGTCGAAGCAGATAAAGACATGATTACAGAACACGAAAATGATTTAAAGCTTGTGGAGCAAAAAGAAGCAGAGCTAAATAAACAGCTAAGTGGACTTGAAGCATCTCTGAAAGAGCTTGAGGCGCTGAAAAAGGATTTATCTAAACAGCAAAAAGCAAAAGCAAAAGTCCTTGGTCATGTAACGGAAGAAAAAGAACATGCACATGATGAACTGGGCAAGCTTGAAAATGAAAAAGAAATTTTAGCGAATCAGAAAGCGGCTGTAAAGTCTGAAGAGGCACGCCGTCAAAAAGAAGAAGCGAAAAAAGCACAACAAGCAGCTGCTGAAAAAAATGCACCTGCATCAAATGGCGGATCTGATCAAGTGTCAGATACACCAGCAAGCAGCTCAGGTTTCATTAAGCCGGCTGCAGGCCGATTCTCATCAGGCTTTGGCGGACGTTCTAGTGGACAGCACTACGGATTAGATATTGCGGCAAAAGGCACAGTATCTGTTGTGGCAGCAGCATCTGGAACAGTTACGAACTCAAGCTATTCGCCGAGCTATGGGAATGTTGTATTCATTACGCATAACATCAATGGACAGACGTATCAAACGGTATACGCTCACCTGTCAACAAGAAGTGTTTCAACAGGCCAGAGAGTCAAGCAAGGGCAATTCCTTGGATATATGGGGAACACAGGCCGGTCATATGGTCAGCACCTTCATTTTGAAATTCATAAAGGGTTATGGAATGGCGCAAAATCAAATGCTGTCAATCCAGCTCAATATATTCGCTAACAAAAAGCCGATAACACTCTGTTATCGGCTTTTTTCATCTAGATAAAATTAAAATAACAGCAGTAATCCGGCGATAATAGGTGTTAAAAGCACAGCGGATTTCAGTAGAAGTTTCGGTGCGAGGCGTGTGAATTTCGCCCCAATAAAAGCCCCTAATACTGTACCAATTAAGATTTGAATGAGCAGGATAAAGTCAACATACCCCTCTGAAATATAGCCAATTCCACCGCCAATAGAGATTGGAATAATGACAAGCATGGTCGTCCCAACAGCTTGTCTAATAGACAGCCTCAGCAAAATCAAAAGTCCCACTTGGATAAATGGTGCTGACCCGATACCGAACATGCCTGACAGCATACCTGATACAAGGCCTAAAATAATGCCCCTTATGAGCAATTGACGTGAAGAAAGCGGCTGTTGCTCTGCTTCTTCATTCAGGACAAATAATTTGATCATCATAAAAACAGCAGATAAAAAGAGCATACCAGCTGTTAAATAGTGCAGGCTTTCCTCAGGAATAAAAGGAGCAACCTTTGCTCCCGCAAAAGAAGCAATACAAGCTAAAGCACCGACAATCAACCCGGATTTCAGCTGAATATTCCCTTCCCGGTAGTGGCTGTATGCACCAGATAAAGTCGTAAATGCCATAGCAGCTAAAGATGTCCCGAGTGCTGTATGGATTGGTACATCAAAGAGTAACGTAAGCAATGCGATGACAAAACCAGCTCCGCCAGCTCCGACAAACCCTAGTAAAATTCCTAATAAAAGCATAGTCAAAATAATATACATAGCGAAGACTCCTTCTCGATCATACCAAAATAAAAATTACACCTAATGAAATGATTAGTCAAGCCTTCCGGGGAGAATGTCTTTACATGAAATCCCTTCTTCTGGCATATAATAACTCAGGTCATCAGGAAGAGTTGAAGAAGGAGGCAAAATATGAAAAAACAAATTGCATCTATCATGGCAAGTGTCGTTCTTATCATGAGTGCAGGGGTGATGACGTATAAAGACGGAACTCATGCGGAGTCACCGAAAGCGGCTGTTGCAGTGGCTGGACAAGCTCAATCAAATGATCGGGCGAAGGAAAACGGAATGGAGAAAATTGAGAAAGCCTATGACCTCATTTCGAATGAATATGTGGAGGAAGTGGATCGTCAAAAGCTGCTTGAAGGCGCCATCCAGGGCATGCTTTCAACTTTAAATGATCCGTATTCAGTATACATGGACAAGCAAACCGCAAAACAATTTTCTGATTCGCTTGATTCCTCTTTTGAGGGAATTGGCGCAGAAGTTGGGATGGATGAAGGGAAGATCATTATCGTCTCTGCCTTTAAAAAATCCCCCGCGGCTAAGGCAGGTCTTAAACCGAAAGATGAAATTATCAGCATTGACGGTGAGACGATGAAAGAAAAAAGCCTCAACGATGCTGTGCTGAAAATAAGAGGAAAAAAAGGAACGTCTGTCGCCTTGAAAATTAGACGAAATGGGATTGAGAAAGAGCTAACGTTCCATATCAAACGAGAAGAAATTCCGCTTGAAACAGTGACTGCTTCAATGAAAGAGGTCAATGGTCATAAAACGGGCTATATTGCGATCTCCAGCTTTTCTGAAGATACTGCGAAGGATTTCACTGCAAGCTTGAATCAGCTCGAGAAAAAGGGCATGGAAGGTCTTGTACTGGACGTGAGAGGAAATCCAGGCGGCTATCTGCAAAGTGTGGAAGACATTTTGAAGCATTTTATCACAAAGGATCAGCCTTATATTCAGATTGCAGAACGGAACGGCGATCGAAAACGATATTTTTCAAAGCGAAAAGAACCAAAACCTTATCCGGTCAATGTCTTGATTGATAAAGGAAGTGCATCGGCCTCTGAGATTCTTGCTGGTGCGATGAAAGAAGCAGGAAAGTATGAAGTGGTGGGGGACGTTTCCTTCGGGAAAGGAACTGTGCAGCAGGCAGTTCCGATGGGAGATGGAAGTAACATTAAATTAACGCTGTATAAGTGGCTGACACCAAAAGGCAATTGGATTCACAAAAAAGGCGTCGTGCCGACGATTGCGATTCATCAGCCAGATTACTTCACAGTTGGCCCGCTTCAGCTAAAAGAACCACTTCAGCTTGATATGAACAATGAAGAGGTCAGACAAGCTCAGACGCTGCTAAAAGGCTTGTCTTTCGATCCAGGCAGAGTAGATGGATATTTCGACGAAGAAACGAAAAAAGCCGTACTTGCTTTTCAAAGCACATACAATCTTGATAAATCAGGTGTCATTGATTTGAAGACAGCGAAAATGATGAACAAAATGGTAGATGAAGTGAAATCCTATGAAAAGAATGATCTTCAACTGCAAACTGCACTAAAAGCACTATATCTCAAAAAATAAAGAGGCGAATAAATGCCTCTTTTTTTTGGTTCATAAGTGTCACGAACATGTAATAATTTATTCTTAAAAATAAATTATATCGAGAAATATATTCATTTATTTTACAAAAAACATAACATTCCTTCGAATTTACCCGATAACATATTTATATAAGAGACTTTCTGTTGATTTAAACATGTCATGAAAATGAAACTTTTGAAAGTTGTATGTTACATAAATAATTCTTACAATAAAAAGTAGCACTCATTTTAAATTTTTTATTTTTTGCGGATATTCAGCTTAAGCATTAAGCTGTACCGAGGTTTGCGCTTTTCTTAAAAGAACTAGTAAATGGGGGTACACAATTGAAAAGGGCAAGTATTGTGAGAGAAAAAAAATATTACGAGTTGGTAGAGGAGCTTAAGAGTCGTACGAAAGATGTGACGTTTTCCGCTACAAAGGCATTAAGTCTGCTCATGCTGTTAAGCAGGTACTTGGTCAATTACACAACGGTAGAATCAGTCGACGAAATCGATGAAGACTGTGCTGAGATATACTTCAATTATTTAATGGATAATCATAAGAGACTTGGTATAAACTTAACCGACATCAAGAGGTCCATGCAGCTTCTCGGCGGCATACTAGATGTAGATGTGAATCACTATTTAAAGGATTTTTCACTGTCAAATGTCACACTTTGGATGAATCAGGAGAAATAAACCTGATGTCAAGCATCGATTTATTTGATAGAATAAGAGAAAATGCTTGACTTGGGCGGTGAACGATAATGAGCTCGGAGTGGATGGGAGCCGGATTAAAAGCGGTCGGTCTGTTTTTAATCCATCCTCTTTTTTATTTCATGATATTAATCAGCCTATTGTATGGCTACATCCGCGTAAAGCGGGAGAGAAAAGCGTTTCAAACAAGAATAGAAGATGTTTACGATGAACTAAAATTTACATATTCAAAGGGATGGATTCTAGGTATTTGTCTATCTGTCATTTCAGTAGGCTTAGGGATATCCCTCCCGCCTGGATTCATCGTGCTGATTGCAGCAATGACCATCGTTTTCTCTTTATTCTTTAAGGCGAGTGCGCTTTCGTCTGCATACACACTCGGTTTCAGTTTTGTTGCGGCATTTGGACTAATGTTCTTCCAAGTGAACCATTCTTGGCTGCCGCAGCTTTCAATGATGAATGCTTCAGCCGTAGTCATCCTGTTAGGGCTCCTATTAATGACCGAGGGAATTCTAGCATATCGAACGGCGCATTTACGTACATCGCCTGCAATGGTGATGAGTGCGAGAGGACTTCTGATTGGCCAGCAGCGGGCAAACCGTCTGTGGCTTTTACCGCTTGTTTTGCTGATGCCAGCAGGTGAATTCACTTCTACCCTGCCATGGTGGCCGGTGCTTCAAGTGCACGACCAAAGCTTTTCATTTATTCTGATTCCGTATATCATCGGCTTCGGCCAGCGAATTCAAGGCTCGCTGCCAATTGTCAGTATTCAAATTACGGCACGACGAATTCTGATGCTTGGACTCGCTGTTGCCTTACTAGGTGCTGCAAGTATTTGGTTTGAGCCTATTGCCCTGGGAGCTGTTGTAATAGCGATTGTTGGAAGAGCCTTTCTTTCATGGAAGCAGAGGGTCAATGACAATGCTGCACCGTTCTTCTTCTCTAAGCGGAATCAAGGACTGATGGTGCTTGGCATCATTCCCAATACCCCTGCAGCTGATTTAAAGCTTGAGATCGGGGAAATGATTACAAAGGTAAATGGAATCGAGGTCAAAACCGTTTCAGAATTTTATGAAGCACTTCAAACCAATCGTGCTTTGACAAAGCTTGAGATCATTGGCCTAAATGGTCAGACAAGGTTTGAGAAACGAGCTTCTTACGAAGGGGAGCATCATCAGCTTGGTATCTTGTTTGTGAAGGATGACCCGCAGCAAGAACCAACGGCGATTTCATCTTAAAATAGCTAAAAGCTGCTAGAGATAGCAGCTTTTTTTGATGGCTTCAAAAGGAAACAATAAATAAAAAAAGTATTTATTGTAAAATATATTGTAATTTTTTGAAAATATGTAATAATGATGTTTATAAAAATAGAGAGAGGTGAGAGGCTGAAGATATCATAAGTGAACATAGTGCCGTCTGCACGAGGGTGCTATATTTGTCAGTATATGAACGGGGGTGCATGAATAAACGCTGTTCTGTATCATCATTTGTTTTCTTCAAACACCAATGAGAAAGCAGTAGATGCAGGATTGCACAACTCTCTGCTGCTAAAAAATTAAATTATGTTCACGTGTGCAAAAAATAATAGGGAGAAAAAAATGAAAAAAATAATGTTAGTTATGATGTTATTGTCTTTATTCAGCTTTGAGAACATAGCTTTTGGAGCAGACATCGGACGTGAAACGCTTGCTAAAAATGATGGATGGGGCTCAAAGTCAACTGGAGTTACTGGAGGGTCCGCTGCTAAAGCTGCAAATGTTTATACTGTATCTAATCGAAACACTCTTGTGAATGCTTTAGGTTCTAAAACCAATACAACACCAAAAATAATCTACATTCAGGGAACCATTGATTTAAATGTGGATGATAAGCTCAAAAAACTTGGGTTAAACGATTATAAAGACCCAAAATATGATTTTGACAAATACTTAAAACAATATGATCCGAAAACATGGGGGAAGAAGGAGCCGACTGGTACATTAGAAGAGGCACGTAAACGCTCTCAATTGAATCAGAAAGCACGTGTTCAAATTGATATTCCGTCAAATACGACAATCGTTGGTGTGGGGAATAACGCAAAAGTAATCGGAGGCGTTTTTCTTATCAAAAGTAATAATGTAATCTTAAGAAATATTCAATTTCAAGATGCATATGATTTCTTCCCATCGTGGGATCCTACGGACGGTAAAAACGGAAATTGGAATTCAGAGTACGATAACGTTTCTATTAATGGGGGAACGAAAGTATGGATTGATCATTGTACTTTTAATGATGGCTCTAGACAAGATCATACATTCCCTTCATATTACGGAAGGAAATATCAACATCATGATGGCTTGTTAGATATCACAAACCAAGCGGATTACATTACGTTATCTTATAATCATTTCCATCATCATGATAAGGCTATGACCATTGGCTCTAATGATAAAAATACTATTGATGATGGGAAATTAAGAGTGACACTTCACCATAATCGGTTTGAAAATATCGTACAGCGGGCACCGAGAGTCAGGTATGGAAAAGTTCATATTTACAATAACTACTATAAAGGTAGTTTAAGCACGAAAGAGTATCCTTTCAGTTATGCTTGGGGCATTGGAAAGAGTTCGAAAATCTATGCAGAGAACAATGTGATCGATGTACCCAATTTGACATCTAAGAACGTAATTAGTATTCTTTCGGGTTCTGAATTGCGGGATTCAGATACTCTATTAAATGGTTCTTTAACACAGAAAATTGGTGCGAATCAAGGATTAAAAACAAGTGTTGGTTGGACGCCTACTTTATTTTTATCCAAAGATTCAGTGACGAAAGTAAAATCAAACGTTCTATCAAAAGCTGGTGTAGGTAAAATCAACTGAAAAACGTGACCCTGACTGGTATAGTCAGGGTTTTTCATATTGATAATTTGTTCTTCATAATGTTCGATGATCTTTCCAAGCCCCATTTCCCCTCTGCATCTTCTTGCAGAAAAGGGTGTCACATAGCTGACGATCTCAGAAAATCGCCAGCAACACAATGATATCTTTTTTATCGATTGGATAGTAGAGACTTAATTCCCTTTTTTGGAAGTGGTCATTCTGGTGTTTTTTTCCCTCTTTTTTTTATTTGTTCAACTTATGTTTTAAATGAAGATATGCTGAACGTGACAATGATAGAAATTGATTGAAAGGCAGTTTACTTGAATGCAGTTGTTATATCTTTTAACATAAACGATATGACATCACACCAAAGGGTGATTATTTTTCAAATATAATGGTAAAAAATAATATGCCAAAAATCATGTGAAAGGATGAACGATATGAGAGACAAAGAATTACTAAAAAAGGAAATCATTGAAGCATATAAGTTCCGCCATGCGACAAAAGAGTTCGATCCATCGAAAAAAATTCCTGAGGATGATTTTGCATTTATTTTAGAAACAGGAAGACTTTCTCCAAGCTCTGTAGGCTTTGAGCCATGGAAGTTCCTCGTTGTGCAGAATGAAGCTTTTAGAGAAAAATTAAAAAAATATACTTGGGGCGCGCAAAAACAGCTTCCCACTGCCAGTCATTTTGTGATCATCCTGGCAAGAACAGATGCCCGCTATGATTCCGCTTATGCAGAATATATCAACAAGCAAATCAAAGGCATGACAGATGAAACGTTTGAAATGGTCAAGGAACGCTACAAAGAGTTCCAAGAAAACGACCTTCATTTACTTGAAAATGACCGTACATTATTTGATTGGGCGTCAAAGCAGACGTATATTGCCCTTGGAAATATGATGACAGCTGCAGCACAGATCGGTATTGATTCATGCCCAGTTGAAGGATTTAGCTACGATGAAATACATCGTATCCTAGAAGAAGAAGGTTTACTTGAGGATGGTCAATACGACATTTCTGTGATGGTAGCCTTTGGTTATCGTGTCACTGAACCGAAGCGCGGCAAAACGCGCCGTCCGATGGATGAAGTAGCCGTTTGGATTCGTTAATCGCCGTTTGTCTGAAAAAGGATGTTGACAATTGCGTGGTTAGTCAGTATATTTAAAAAATAAAATCTTTGGTGAATATACAAATTGACGATAAACGCTTTGACTTGAGAATAGTAGATGAACATCCGTTTTTTAAGAGAGCTGCGGGTCGGTGCAACGCAGTAAAACGAATCATTGAACTCGCTCAAAGAGCGGTAAGACTGAATGAATGGTAAGTCTTTACGTGTGACCTCCGTTATCGGGTTTTAAGTTGGATTCAGCACGTGCTGAATCAATTAGAGTGGTAACGCGGTTGCAAGGTCAGTCGTCTCTTCAAGGAGATGGCTGGCCTTTTTATATGCTTTTATCTTATATTTGTCTGAAGATTCAAATTTAAAGGAGCTATAGAAAATGGAAAAGGAACATGTGCAGTTAAAACGAACAATGACGTCAAGGCATATTATGATGCTTGCGCTTGGCGGTGCAATCGGCGCTGGTCTATTTAAAGGAAGCAGTTCTGCCATTGATATTGCAGGTCCTGCTGTCATTTTGGCATATATGATTGGTGGTCTTATTTTATTATTTATTATGCAAGGACTTGCCGAAATGACCGTTGCACGACCTGGAGCAAGAACATTCCGTGATTTAATAGAACCTGTCTTAGGTAAATATCCAGCCTATTTCTTAGACTGGATTTATTGGAAAATGTGGGTGCTGAACATTGCAGCAGAAGCCATTGTGTCTGCGATCTTTATTCAATACTGGTTCCCTCACGTGCCGATTTGGACGCTTGTGTTAATCATTTCACTTGTTGTGACATTGATTAATGTGTGTTCAGTCAAAATGTTTGCTGAGACGGAGTACTGGTTAGCTTCTATTAAAATTGCTGTCATCATTTTATTTATTATCATTGGGTTAACGATGCTGTTTGTCTCATTTGGACAGCATGCGGCACCGGGACTATCTAACTTAACCGGCCACGGAGGATTTTTCCCTAATGGAACTGGCGGCTTAATTGCGGCAATGCTGGTTGTGGTCTATTCATATGGCGGGACTGAGATGATTGGGGTCACACTAGCGGAAACAAAAAATCCTGAAAAAGTGATTCCAAAGGCCATTCAAAGTACGTTTGTCCGAATTATCGGTTTCTATGTACTGCCGTTCTTTATCATTGTCAGCTTAATCCCTTGGAATCAAGTAAACAATGAGCAAGTAAGTCCATTCGTCACAGTGTTTGCAACGATTGGTGTGCCGTATGCCAGTGATATCATGAACGGCATCATCTTGCTAGCGATCTTGTCTTCTATGAACTCTGGACTGTATGCTTCATCAAGGGTACTCTATACGCAGGCAATGGATGGACGTGTATGGAAAGGCTTCTCTAAGCTGTCAAAACAGCAGGTACCTGTCAGAGCCATCCTTGTATGTACATCCACATTGTATGCAGCTGTATTGATTTCTCTTTTTGTGGGAAGTCAAACGTTCAATTATTTGATGGGGTCTTTAAGTTATACCGTCCTGTTCATCTGGTTTATCATTGCAGTCGGTCATTTGAAATCTCGAAGTGTCGCACAGCCAGGTGGATATCGCGTGAAGCTGTATCCGTTCACGACATGGTTTTCTGTCATTGCGATCATTGCTATTTTTATCGGCGTTGTATCAACAACACCAATTGTACAAACGATGGTCACAATGGGAATTTATCTACTCATTACACTCTCTTTTTTCATCAACAGAAAGCGGTTTGAAACTGCCGTTTAATCTAAAAAGCGTGCAAGATCTTTTTATAAGGTCTCACACGCTTTTTTTTAATGCTGTTTATATTGCTTGAAATGAACAGGGGATTGAACCGCGTGAGGCTTTGCCTGAAGCCCATAGCTTTCCCTGACGATATAAAGCGGCCGGTCCTTTGCTTCATCGTATATTCGGCCAATATACTCTCCAATCATTCCTAACATAAAGAGGATGATACCGCTAAAGAATAGTTGGATGACAATTAATGAACTCCAGCCAGTGATGGTGCTGTTTGTGAAAAGCTTTAAGTATAAAACAACAAACATAGAAATGAATCCAATAGCAGAAAGGGTAATGCCTGCCACGCTGGCTAGCTTTAAAGGTTTATAGGAAAAGGATGTGATTCCATCCATTGAGAGTTTGAGCATCTTTTTGAGAGGGTACTTTGTTTCTCCTGCTAGACGCTCATCTCGAACGTATTCTACCGCAATTTGTTTGAAGCCGACCCAGCTGACTAAGCCGCGGACAAATGGATTTTTCTCACGAATTTTTCTCATTTCATGACATACCTTACGATCCATTAATCTAAAGTCGCCGGTGTCGATAGGAATATCTACTTCGGTGATTTGACGCAGCACTCGGTAGAAAAGGGAAGCAGTGTATTTTTTGAAAGCCGTTTCTCCTTTTCGTTTGGTGCGGACTGCGTAAACGACTTCATAGCCTTCCTTCCATTTCTCAATCATGTCTAAAATCAATTCAGGTGGATCTTGTAAATCCGCATCAATCACCACGACGGCTTCTCCCTTTGCATAATCCATTCCCGCCGTGATCGCAATTTGATGTCCAAAGTTACGAGAAAAATCAATGAGTCTCACATTAGGATCTTCCTGACAGTACCCTTTAATCAGTTCAGCTGTTCGATCCATACTACCGTCATTGACGAAGAGAAGCTCATATGCTTCTCCCGTCGAATCCATGACAGTTTTGAGGCGCTGATACGATTCATGGATCACAAGTTCTTCATTATAGACTGGGACAACAATAGAATACTTTATGCTTTTTTCCATCAGTCATTTTCCTCCTTTTAATAGATGAATTAATCAACGGATAGTTCGTAAAGGGTGCCGCTCTCCGTTCCGCCCATTCGTCCATTTGACTGATTATTTTGTTCCGATTGCTGGCTGTCTGAGCTGCCTGTTTGCTGATTCGTTTTAGATGTAGTGCTGTTCTGCCATTTAGAAGCAGAAACTTCTTTCCCATTTTTTTGAATCCAGCTCAGAATGTCAGAGCTTCCGCCTCTCATCTCAGAGAGATAGAAGTATTTGATTTTGCCGTCTTTGACGAGCTGTTTGAATTCACTAAGCGTAAGGATGTTATCAGATCCACTAAATCCACCTAATGCCATAACAGCTTTTCCTGTCTTAATAATGTAAGGCGAAGCAGTGGTTGCATCTGTTGTACCAAACAGGAACTCTTCCCCTGTATTGTTTTTCTCAAGGTAACTGATCAGCTTTTCATTGACTTGTGAACTCATGCTGCCACTTGAAGTTGCAAGCTGAGGACCAGCCTCTGGCAGCATACTGTTTCCTCCATAAAGAAGAGGTGTGCTTGCCCAGTACAATGGTGCGATCAGCATGCCAAGGATGGCGATGAGAGACATCAATTGTTTTAGTTTTTCTTTCCCTTTTATCAAGAGCAGTGCAAGGGTGGTTCCAACGCCAATGACACCAACTGCAATGCTTAATCCAAGACCAATCGTGCTTGTAAAGGTAGATAAGATAAAGATTTCAAATGCTGTCGTCACTATAATAGCAGTTGGAAGCAGCCATTTTTTAAAGCCGGTTGCTGTTTGGAACAATTGAGTCATAGACACCCATCCTGCTCCAGCTAATACAGCAATTGGCGGTGCCAGCATGATTAAGTAATAGTGATGGAAAAATCCTGCTACACTGAAAAATGCAGCGACCGGTATAAGCCAAGCTAACCAAAATAGTGTTTCTTTTTGTTTTGTATTGAGACGTCTTCTTTCAAATGCTGTTGAGAAGAAGATACCAATTGCACCAAAGATTGCAAATGGAAGCAGCCAGCTGATTTGATCGGATAATTCAGATTGGAATAAACGTAATGGCCCTTTTGTTCCTGTACCAAACATGCCAGAGCCGCTTCCCATCTTGCCGCCTCCACCATTTGGTGGGCTACCGCCATCTCCTCCGTCTCCTCCAGAAGGCATTTCAGATGCAGTTGAGCCGTTCGCGCTGCTTGGCGGCCCTTGCATAGACGGCTGTGTTTGACCTGAAGATTGATCCGAGCTGTCTGAGCTGCTTTGATTTCCATTAGATGGCGGCTGAGGCATAGTGGATGAATCATTGTCGTTTTGCTGTTCACCCTGCTGTGAAGGTGGTTGACCTTGACCCTCACTTGAACCACCGCTCATCCCACCACCGCCGCCAGACTGTTGACCAGTCAGCCGCTGAAGGCCGTTGTAACCAAAGGCTAATTCTAAAGCAGAATTGGATTGACTCGAACCCATATAAGGGCGATTGTCTTTTGAGGTAAGATCAACTGCTATAGACCAAGATGCAGATACACCTAACAGGACAATCATTGAAATCATGAGTGAAAGCAATTTCTTCTTCCATGTCGTTCGATAGGCAATGATGTAAAACAGGATAAGAGCAGGTACGATCATATACGCCTGCAGCATTTTTGTATTAAATCCGACCCCAATCATCGCAAATGAAGCAATGGCCCACAGCACTTTTTGCTGTTTTACAGCCTTGAACATCATGGCTGTTGCTAGTAAAAGTATAAAGACGAGTAAGCTGTCAATGTTATTTGTACGAGATACGGCAACTGCGATAGGTGTACAAGCCATAATCAGTGCGGCAAGTCTTGCAGCAGCCTGACCGAAAGTAGGTTTAACAAGTCGATAAATTAAATAAACAGATCCAATGCCAGCTAAAGCTTGAGGCAAGATTACACTCCAGCCATGCAGTCCGAAAATTTTGGCACTGATGGTTTGCAGCCAGAAGGCAAGAGGTGGTTTATCCACCGTGACATAACCTGCTGGATCAAACGAAGCAAAGAAGAAATTATGCCAACTTTGCATCATACTTGTGACTGCCGCCGTATAATAGGCATTCACCGTATCATCTTTCCAAATGTTATAAATGTTTAAAATGGCAGATAAGATCAATATGAAAAATAAATAGATATCAAATTTCTGAAAACGTCTCACCAAAAGTGTGTCACTCCTTTTTCTTTACTTGAAAAAAGTGTAACAAGCAAATATGAATAAATTGTTAATAAAAAAAGGCCAATTCTTTATTTTTCTGATGAATAAAAACAGCTCTTGAAATGAGCTGTTCTGTTTCACATTTGTATATAGATGTGAAGGATTTATAAGGTGAAGGAGAGTGTAACTGTATTTGTTATTGAGCAGGCAGATTTTCGCTGAATGCAGCACTTGGTAATTGAATGATAGCTGTCGTACCGAGTCCTGGTTCAGATTGAATATCAAACGTGCCATGATGCTTTTTCATAATTTGATAAACAATGGCTAGTCCAAGGCCAGAGCCTCCATCTTTTCTTGTACGGGCTTTATTCACTCGGTAAAATCGCTCAGAAACATGATGTAGGTCTTTCTTTGGAATCCCGCTGCCTTCATCTATCACTCTCAATTCAGCCGTCTTTTGGTGAACAGTTAATTCAATCGAAATCGATTTCCCAGAGGGGGTATAATGAATGGCATTGTCCAATAAATTACGCACCACTTGTTGAAGCCGATCGCTATCACCATATACAATACAATCCTCTTCAAGGGTCCGTGTGAACGATATCCCTTTTTGATGAGCGATGAATGTCATCTGATCAAGAACATCATGAATAAGCTGTGCAAAGACGATGGGCTCCATCGTTAGTGGGTAAGACTCCCCCTCTAATTGTGCAAGGTCTAAAAGATCATGCACAAGCCTGCTTAAACGTGCAGCCTCATCTTGGATGATTTGCATTCCTTTCTTTTGTTCAATGATGCCCTCTTCAATCCCTTCTGCATAGCCTTTCATATAACTTAAAGGTGTCCTAAGTTCGTGAGAGACATTCGCCAGAAACTCCCTGCGGTGCTGCTCAACCTTTTCTAAGGTAGAAGACAGTTTATTAAAGGAACGGCTCAGCTGATTTAACTCATCCCCTTTTTTTGTCACAGCCATGCGCTTTGAAAAATCACCAGATTCCATCTCCATTGCAATTTCTTTCATTTGATTAATCGTCTTTACGATTTTATTTGAGCTCTTATATCCGATAAAGAAAATCAGCAGCAGGATAAATAAAATGGATAGGCCAAGTGTCAATCTAATCTGAACAAACGGTTCATACACATCGGATAAAGGCATCGAGAGAAAAATCGTCCCTGATAGATCATCTTTGTTTGAAAATACAGGGATGGCAATCCCGAGAATATCTTGATGAAACTGGGGATGTTCTCTAATTAACACAACTGTTTTCCCTTGAAGTAGCTTTTGGCGTTCCTTAAACGTAATGAGATTATCATTTGTATTCGTATCAAAAGGAATACCACTTGAAAGCTCCATTGGATCATCAGTAAAAATAACACGCGCCTGACTTGAATCATTTGCCCATTTCATTCTGTCGGTAAAATACGTGTCTTTTCCGTGTTTGTGATAGACTTCTGCCAGCTTCTTTCCTTGTAAACTTAAGGAGTCAATCTGTTTATCTATATATAAGTGCTGGTATAAGTAATAGGTTAGTGCAAGAGCTGAGGTGGCAACGATTCCTATAACGGAAAGGATTAAGAAAAGTACCTTCTTTTTAATGGATAATGGCTTCATTCGTTCTCCTCAAATTTATAGCCGACACCCCACACGGTCTTAATATGCCGTTCGGCTCCTTTTAATTTCAGCCGCAATGTTTTAATATGTGTATCGACTGTTCTTAAAGAGCCGCTAGTTGAGTGTGACTCCCACAATTTTTGATAGAGCTGCTCACGGGAAAACACCTGGCCTTGATTAAGCAGAAGAAACATGAGTAAATCAAATTCTCTTCTTGTTAAATTAATAGGCTCTTTCTTTAGATAGACTTGTCTTCCATCTTGATCTATCTCCATGTCACCAATCTGCACCCGGCTGCGCTTTAGTGAAAGTCCTCTAATTCTTCTTAAGGTCGTTTCAATTCTTGCTGAAAGCTCACGCAGACTGAAAGGTTTCATGATGTAGTCATCTGCTCCTATTTCCAGCCCTTTAATTCGATCCTCCTCATAACTTCTAGCTGTTAAGAATAAAATGGGGATTTGGGAGGTTTGCCTGATACGCTGGCAGACTTCAAATCCATCCATTTCAGGCATCATGATATCTAATACAATAAGATCTACCTGCTCTTTTTCAAACTGACGTAAGGCATCCTTTCCATTATTGGCAGTCATCACGTGAAAGCCTTGCTTCTGCAAAAAGGCTCCGATTAACTCAAGCATATCTAACTCATCATCTACTATTAAAATATTCATCTGTTCTTTCATTTCTTTTCCTCCAACACGATAGCGTAAGGCCCTGATGGGATATTCAGCCGATTTTTTAACATGAATGTATGTTTATCAATGACTGATACTGAATTGTCATCTAAGTTGCTTACATATATGGATGAGGAATCGGCAGTAATATAATTCGGATTTTGACCGGTTTCAACAGAAGAGAGCTGCTGATTCCTCTTCGTATCTACTTTGTAGAGTGTATGGTCTCCATGACATAGTACATATAAAGTAGAGGCGTTTTTTTCTGAGAAAAATGCAACAGGCATGACGCCTAGTTTGATTTCCTGCTGTTTTTTTCCTGTTTTAGGGTCGTAAGCAAAAATACTTTTATTTAAGGTGCCAGGTTTACCGTGTCCTCCAATCCAAATGGAATGCCCATCAAAATGGATACCAGAAGGTCGTTCTAATACAGAAATGGTACGTATATTTTTTTCTTTTTCAATATCAATGACTGAAACGGTATGACTTTCTGCATTTAAAACAAACAAAGTTCCTGCAGAAGAAAGAGTCATAGAAGAAGGTAATTTTCCTGTCTTCACAGTTGCTTTTATTTTTTTGCGCTGCGTATCAATAAAATACACGGCATTTTTTTCTGAATCTGCTGCAAGTAAAGTGCGGGAAGCTGCATCATATGTAAGTGACGTCAGCCCTTTTTTCACATTCATATAGTCTGTTGCTGTTCCTTTTTTTAAATTGATTTCTATTAGAGATTGTCCTTCTTTACTTGAAGCAATGATGACGTCTTTGTTGATTTGAATAAGATCAGTGAGAGGATGTTTTAAATCAACGGAAGAGACAATTTTTTTCTTTTGTAAATCAACTATTGAAAAGGAGGCTTTTTTTAATTGAGAAATCACAGCAAACGATTGAGAGCTGCTAGGTGGCGTAAATTGCTGTTCTTTTCCACAGCCTGACAGGAAAAACAGTAGAGCTGATAAACAAATCAAAAAATATTTCACACGTTCCATCTTTCTGCTCCTTTGCGTGCTCTATTTTCAAAAAGCATAACACAAAAATTGTGAAAAAAAATCGAAGTTATGATTGCTGGAAGATATGAAAAAAAGCTTTTAGGTAGGGAAGTGGGGTGAAATTTGAGCTGAAATCCATTTTTCTTCTGAACATATGACATTTTTTCATGTTTAAAAGATGATTTTCACGGTTTGATCAATATGTTCTTCATAATGTAAAGTGACAGATAATCATAGATCCCCCGCCCTAAATGAACCTAGAGCGAAGGAAGTCATTAAGCAGAGTGTCCAGATGAATGAGAGGTGGACTTTGTTTTTAAGCGATGAGATAGGAGGAAACCAAGAATACCGGCGCCCATTAATACAATAAATAAAGATTGAAAACCACTTATAATTCCAATCAATGTAGATGAAATGATACTTCCGAAATATCGAAAGGTAGAGAAAATCCCAGATGCCGAACCTGATAAGCTCTGATCAACAGAGGTTAAAGAAGCCATCTGCATGCTAGTCATGCCAATACCGGATGAGATTCCCCCTGCGACTAATGTGATGATCAGGAGAGGTACATTTGGGTAACTGCTTAGTGTGATCAGCAGGATGCCTGATAAAGTAAGACAGAAAAATGAAAATCGAATCATTTTCTTTGCGCCTTTTACTGGATGGAGTTTTGCCCCAAGCAGTCCGCTAATAGACATACAGAGTGAAAAGATAGAAAGAATGATCCCGCTTTGTGTATGAGACAGCGTAAGTTGTTGTTCCATAAACAGCGGCATAATGAGAAGAATAGCGTACATCACAAAATTACTAAGCATGATGGAAAGGTTAGCGTTTGTAAAAGCACTATTTTTAAATAGGGCCAAATCAATGATCGGATTTGTTACTTTACGTACATGTTTGAAGAATAAAGGAATGGCGGTCAATGCAAGTATCCCATAGACCATGTATTCATTTAATAGTTGGCTTTTGGTGAACAGAATAAGTGTGGCGATCCCGATCGTTAAGTATAACGAACCGATGATATCTACATTGGCTTGTAAGCGTGTATGCTCCATCTTCGGAATCAGCAAGACGCCGGTCACAAGTGTGAGGAATAAAAAAGGAATATTCACTAGGAAAATGGAATGCCAGTCAAAGCTCTGAATAAGCATCGAGCCAATAAAAGGCCCAAGTGCAGCACCAATTCCTGCTCCAAAACCAAAGAACCCCATTGTTTTAGAGAGTTTTTCAGGTGATACCGTTGCCCGAATTAATGCAATGCTGTTCGGTGTTAATATAGCGCCACCTGCTGCTTGGATGGATCGAAAAGTGATGAGCAAAGCAAGATTAGGTGCGAAAGCACAGCCAATGGAGCCAATCAAAAAGAGTGTCACACCGGCTAAATACATGTTGCGGTGGCCGTATATATCTCCTAGCTTACCCGCAATAGGCTGAGTGACTGCCATCACAATAAGATAAATCGTAACAACCCAAGTAATGTTTGAAATGGATTGGTCGTAATAAGTTGATATAGATGATAGAGCTACTGCGATCATGGTTGAGTTGACCGGAACTAAAATAGCACCAAGTAACAAAGAATAAATAATCAAGCTCTCTTTTTTTAATTTCAATGTGTATACCACCTTTTTGTAAAAAAGAAGAATTTCACCCTTCAAGCGGGAGAAATTCCTCTCATGAAAATGTGTGTGCATGTCTCAATAAAATCTTCTTTCTGTGTTAAAACGAGTTGGAAGTCTAGCTCCAGCTGTTGAATGAAAAAACCGAAATACGTACTAATAAAAATGTCCGAGTAGATTTCTTCATTTCCTTTTAATACTTGATGCCGATCACTCATCTTTTTGAAATATTGTATCAGCATTTCCCTCAGTTCTTGAGGATAAATTTTTTCATGGTTTGCTAAATCCTTAAACATAGCTGGTTCTCTCATGCTGATATAAATAAATTCTTTTTTGGAAGTCAAATGTTCAAGGAAATAGGTACCGAGAAATTTTAAATCCGTGTATAAATCTCCTTTAAATTCTGCTTCTAGGGTTTTTGTCGGTGTTGATTTCATTTTCATCATGGCAGCAATCACGCCGCGTTTGTTTTTAAAGTTACGAAAAATTGTCGCTTCACTCACATTCGCTTTTGACGCAATTTCTTTAGTGGTTGTTTTTTGATAGCCCTTTTCCGACAATAAATCCATCGTTGCGCGAATGATTCGTTGATTTGTTGATTTTAACAAGCATACTCACCTCAGGTTATGAATGTGTTTGCAACAAAGTAAGTATACCGATAAAATCCATGACCGCCAATATGAACCAAAAAGTTCCGATTATGCCCTTGAATGTTGTTTTAATAACTGAATACGCCCATTGGCACCATCTACTGTAACAAGATCACCTGATTTTAGTTTTTCGGTGGCGATTCGTGTTCCTAGGACAGCAGGCATCATATACTCTCTAGCGATAATAGCGGAATGAGACAAAATGCCGCCAGAATCGGTGATCACGGCTTTGGCGTCTCTAAATAAGCTGGTCCATAAAGGCGTCGTTGTTTTGCAAACTAAAATGTCATCCTTTTGGAATTGTGAGAATTCATCAGCGCATGTAATGACTTTTACCCTTCCAGATACAATGCCGCTAGATGCGCCAATTCCGTGGATTACATCATTTGTGTTATTTTCATTTTCTCTTAACGAACCGAGCATTCTTTCTACTTGCTGTAATTCAGCTTCAGAGGGGCTGCCTGTATAAGCTGGCGGTTGAATCGCTTCATTTTCTTTCATTTCAATTTTTCTTTGCTGGATGACCGAATCGTATGTGATAGAAGTTGTAAGTGCTTTGTGTACTTCATCATCGTAGAGATACCAAAGGTCTTCTTGATGAGGAATGGCTCCTTTTTGGACAAGAAGTTCACCAATTTTCAAGAGATATAGTCTAGCTTTTGCATCTAACATGGCATCAATGTAGAAGTGATGATCATCTCGAATATTGGCTGCCTGAAGCGCAAAATGATAAAGTTTTTCAAATTTTGTTTTAAACGCTTCATCCTTTACTTGACTCATAAATTGCTCATAAGTTTCTCGTCTTTTGAGCACTGCTTGTGCAAATTCATCGTCAAAATCAGATTGGTACTGAATGTTATTTCTAATGATATCTAAGACAAAATCAGGGTTCTCTACCCATGTTTCATCTGTAAAATCATGACTTTTGACAGATCGCCAGCCATAGATTTGGAGAAATTCTTCTATTTTAGAAATGAAGTTCTTTCCTTTATCCGTGTGATTGAGCGCATATAATCGTTCTGGATTCGTTGCATGGTTTGTAAATGCCTGAAGAAGTTCTTCATCTTGAAGGACTTCTTTTGCCAGGTAAGATAGCTTTTGATCTGTTTCAAGAGACTTGTTCATCACACCTATCATCATTTCATGCAGCAAGACGACTTGTGTTTGATCACCGGTATATGTGACAAGCATATCTTCGATCATTGCTGATAGAATGACTTGTGGGATGACGATATCAAAATGATCGTCGTACGCTTTTAGATAAATATCTTTTAATTCTTTGAGGCCAATGATGGCTTCATCAGTTGTCAGAGGCTGATTGATTTGCCGATCAAGTTTTTCGTATAAGGGAAACAAGTTTTGCTCCAAAATGTGATACATTCTTTCGCTTAAACGGGGAAACAGCTCAAATAGACTCTCATCAAAAACTGGTTCAGTATCCGTTCCTGCTTCTGGCATAGATGGTGAAGAATACAGATGGCCTCTATAAAGCTTGATATCTTTAATATTGAGATCAGGCACTTGATACTTTTCTCCGCTTTTCTTCATCCCGCTTTTTAAAGCAGGGATGATTAGACTTGAAAAGAGAGGACTTGTTGGTCCAGGCATATGATCGTCCATTGAAATCCAGAAATCTTGCAGCTCTTCTGGCTGTATTTGAAAAGAAGCTCCTGCCACTTCATTGGCTGTTTTTGGAAGAACAGTGGTAATGGGTCTCGCTTGAAGTAAATAAAAAGTACCATTTGAAATTCCAAATTCAATATCTACTCCATGTCCGTAAAGTGCTTCGACTTGTTTGGTGATTTTCGTGATTTGTAACAATTGATCATCATGCAGACAAAACTGACCAGCCCTTTCCTTAGATACAGGCTGTTCAATGACGCCCTCTTGACAGGGGACAATTTGCAGATCTTTTGTTCCCAGTGATTTCTCAATAGAGTCCGTTTCTTTGTCTACAATAAACGTGTCTGGTGTCACAAGGCCGGAGACGATGGCTTCTCCTAGTCCGTAGCTTGCTGTCAACATGACTTCATTTGTTTTTCCTGATACCGGGTTCTCACTAAAGATGACGCCGGAGACGTCAGAATGGATTAATCCTTGAACGACAATTGCCATGAGCGGCATATCTTCCTCGGTTTCGACCATTTCTTCCTTATATTCTGTGACTCTTGCTGCAAAATAAGAAGACCAGCATTCTTTCACAGCCTGTAAAAATTCTTCATTGGTTTTGATATTCAAATAGGTCTCGTATTGTCCTGCAAATGAGGCGCCTTCGAGATCTTCCGCCACAGAGGAGGATCGAACTGCAACGGAGGGATATGTTTTGAGCAATGATTGAAAGGACGAAAGTAACTCTGTTTCCATTTGTGAAGGAAACGAAGCATTTTTGATTTTTTGTTCAAGCATTTGTTCAGTTGGATGCAGGTGGTGATAGGAAAGAAAGCTTGCAAAGCTGTTGGTTTTAATAATAAACCCATCTGGAACTGGCAGCCCGTGATTGTTTAATTTAATTAAATTCACGCCTTTTGCCCCTGCGAGTGATGCGGATTCTTCAGCCGCATGAAATAATACTGAATACATGGGAAAGCCCCCTTATTCAAATAGCCAATTGTTTGTCTGTGTCTCTATATTCTCAAGATGATAGTGCGCACTATCATTTTAATCATAGAATTTATTGGATGTAATTGTCAAAGACGTAAAGACCTATCTTTGGAAAGGGGACGTTCTCACTAATTCTCCTCCTCATCTATATCAAAAGTCTTCATTAGAGAAGAAAAAAAGCTGAAATTGAAAACTGTGAATTGTTCATTATGCCAATCTTTACTATAATCAAGGGAGTAGACCATGTAGAGGGAGGGTTATTGTGATTACAAAAGCCATATTTGCACTTATTTTTCCTTTCCTGCTTGTCATTTTATTTTCAAAGGTTACTTATAATCATTACGTTGGCATTGCTTTAACCGCGGCCCTTTTATTTGCCTCGTATATGAAAGGCTATACAGAAACTTACTTTATTGTAGGATTAGATATTATTTCTTTAGTAGCTGGGGCATTGTTTATGGCTAAGAAAGAAATTGAAAAGAGAGAGAAGGCTGAAAAACATCATTGATGTTTTTCCTTGTGATCAATCGAAAGAATACGTTTTGTACTGAGCTGTGCTTACGATTTTTAGTGAGTGCAGCTTTCTTTTTTGTGATCTTTCTGTTGATCGAATATCTCGCTCCAAAATGTTCCATACTGAAAGGAAGGTTTCTTGAGGTGGTTATTTGCCTCGGCAGAGAGGGTATGATGGTATTGGAAATAAAAATCAAGTGAGAAGCGAACTTTAGTTCGTATTTTTGTGTTCTTTTATGATAATATATTCATTAGATAGATTTCGTAACGAAACGGAGGCTTTGATGTGAGTGACCGCTTTGAATTAGTTTCTACCTAT
This sequence comes from Bacillus xiamenensis, assembly GCF_000300535.1. Classification (GTDB taxonomy): domain Bacteria; phylum Bacillota; class Bacilli; order Bacillales; family Bacillaceae; genus Bacillus; species Bacillus xiamenensis. The sequence continues at coordinate 19,357 of NZ_AMSH01000026.1, read as the reverse complement.
CAACCCCAAGGGGATCAGCCAAAAGCGATTGAAAAGCTTGTGGAGGGCATCCATCAGGGGAAACAGCATCAAACGCTGTTAGGTGCTACAGGTACGGGAAAGACTTTTACTGTATCAAACCTGATTAAAGAAGTGAACAAACCGACACTTGTCATTGCGCATAATAAGACACTTGCTGGTCAATTATACAGTGAGTTTAAGGAATTTTTTCCGAATAATGCTGTTGAATATTTTGTGAGTTACTATGATTATTACCAGCCAGAGGCGTATGTGCCTCAAACTGATACATTTATTGAAAAGGACGCCAGCATCAATGATGAGATTGATAAGCTGAGACACTCCGCCACATCCTCGCTATTTGAGCGGAGAGATGTCATCATCATTGCCAGTGTGTCCTGTATTTACGGCTTAGGTTCGCCAGAGGAATACCGGGAGCTTGTCCTGTCTTTGCGAACGGAAATGGAAATTGAACGTAATCAGCTTCTGCGTAAGCTTGTGGATATTCAGTATTCTCGTAATGATATAGATTTTCAGCGCGGTACCTTCCGGGTTCGAGGCGATGTCGTTGAAATTTTCCCAGCTTCACGAGATGAGCATTGTATCAGAGTGGAGTTTTTCGGTGATGAAATTGAGCGTATTCGTGAAGTGGATGCTCTGACTGGAGAAATACTCGGTGATCGTGATCATGTCGCTATTTTCCCAGCATCTCACTTCGTCACAAGAGAAGAAAAAATGGAAAAAGCCATTATCAATATTGAAAAAGAGCTTGAGGAGCAGCTTGAAAAGCTTCGTGAGAACGGAAAGTTGCTTGAAGCGCAGCGTCTTGAGCAGCGGACAAGGTATGACCTTGAGATGATGAGAGAAATGGGCTTTTGTTCAGGAATCGAGAACTATTCCAGACATCTAACCTTGCGTCCTCCGGGTTCGACGCCTTACACACTGCTTGATTATTTCCCGGATGATTTTATGATTGTGGTCGATGAGTCACATGTGACCATCCCGCAAATTCGAGCCATGTACAACGGGGACCAGGCAAGAAAACAAGTGCTGGTAGATCACGGATTCCGTCTGCCGTCAGCGCTTGACAATAGACCGCTCACTTTTGATGAATTTGAAAAGCATATTAACCATATTGTGTACGTATCCGCAACGCCTGGACCGTATGAGCTTGAGAAAACGCCAGAGGTCGTGGAACAAATTATCCGCCCAACTGGTTTGCTCGATCCAATCATTGAAGTGCGTCCGATTGAAGGGCAAATTGATGACTTAATTGGAGAAATCCATGCAAGGGTTGAGAGAAATGAACGGGTGCTTGTGACGACTTTAACGAAGAAAATGTCTGAGGATCTCACAGATTACCTAAAAGAAATCGGAATCAAGGTCAATTATTTACATTCAGAAATTAAGACCCTTGAGCGAATTGAGATTATTCGTGATTTACGTCTCGGTAAATTTGATGTACTCGTCGGGATCAATCTTCTACGTGAAGGTTTGGATATTCCAGAGGTGTCACTCGTAGCCATTTTGGATGCGGATAAAGAAGGTTTTTTACGTTCTGAAAGATCTCTCATTCAGACGATTGGCCGTGCTGCGAGAAATGCAGAAGGCCGGGTAATTATGTATGCGGACAATATGACGAAATCAATGGACATTGCGATTCAAGAAACAAAGCGGAGAAGAGAGCAACAAGAAGCGTATAACGAGAAATATGGAATTACTCCGCAAACGATTCATAAGAAGATTCGAGATGTCATCAAGGCAACGAAAGTACATGAGGATTCGGAAGAATACGAAACAAAAGCAGCGCCAAAGCTGTCAAAAATGAGCAAAAAAGAACGAGAAAAAGTGATCGAAAAAATCGAGATGGAAATGAAAGATGCAGCAAAAGCGCTTGATTTTGAAAAAGCAGCAGAATTAAGAGATTTATTGCTAGAGTTAAAAGCGGAAGGATGAATGCCTGATGGCTATGGAACGAATAGAGGTGAAAGGTGCTAGAGCCCACAACCTTAAAAATATTGATGTCAATATCCCGCGTGACCAGCTAGTGGTGATGACGGGATTATCTGGTTCAGGAAAATCGTCGCTTGCCTTTGATACTATTTATGCTGAAGGACAGCGGCGATATGTTGAATCTCTTTCAGCCTATGCACGTCAGTTTCTCGGTCAAATGGACAAACCTGATGTAGATGCCATTGAAGGTCTTTCACCAGCGATTAGTATTGACCAAAAAACGACCAGCAGGAACCCTCGATCAACAGTAGGGACTGTCACAGAAATTTATGATTACCTGCGCCTTTTGTATGCTCGAGTCGGAAAACCGATTTGTCCTATACACGGGATAGAAATTACGTCACAAACGATTGAGCAAATGACAGACCGTATTTTAGAATATCCAGAGCGTACAAAACTGCAAGTGCTTGCGCCAGTCGTCTCTGGCCGAAAAGGAACACATGTCAAAGTGCTTGATCAAATCCGAAAGCAGGGCTATGTTCGAGTGAGAGTTGATGGCGAGATGGAAGACCTGTCAGAAGAGATCGAGCTTGAAAAGAATAAAAAGCATTCCATTGAAGTCGTGATTGATCGAATTGTCGTGAAAGAAGGCATTGCTGCACGCCTGTCTGATTCTCTTGAAACGGCGCTTCGACTTGGTGAAGGTCGGGTCATGATTGATGTAATTGGACAAGAAGAGCTGTTATTTAGTGAGCACCATGCTTGTCCGCACTGCGGGTTCTCTATTGGGGAGCTAGAGCCTAGAATGTTCTCATTCAACAGTCCTTTCGGTGCTTGCCCAAGCTGTGATGGTCTCGGCTCTAAACTGGAAGTAGATCCAGAGCTTGTCATTCCGAATAAGGATTTGACTTTACGGCAGCATGCCATTGCTCCATGGGAGCCGCAGAGCTCACAGTATTATCCGCAGCTTCTTGAGGCCGTATGTACACACTATGGAATCGACATGGACATACCAGTCAAAGATATACCGCCGCATTTATTTGATAAAATTTTATATGGTAGCGGCTCTGAGCTGATTTATTTTAAATATGAAAATGATTTTGGCCAGGTACGTGAAAATGAAATTGAGTTTGAAGGTGTTCTTCGGAACATTGAACGCCGTTATAAGGAAACCAGCTCCGATTATATTCGTGAACAAATGGAAAAATATATGGCCAATCAGCCATGTCCGACCTGCAAAGGATACCGTCTGAAAAAAGAAACGCTTGCGATTCTCATCAATGGCAAGCACATTGGAGAAATCACCGATTTGTCTGTATCTGATGCCCTTGATTTCTATGAGAAAATCGAGTTATCTAAGAAAGACTTGCAGATTGCCCAGCTTATTTTACGTGAAATCAAAGAGCGCTTGTCCTTTTTAAATAATGTGGGCTTGGATTATCTGACATTAAACCGGTCTGCTGGCACATTATCAGGCGGAGAGGCGCAGCGGATTCGACTGGCGACTCAAATCGGGTCAAGGCTGACAGGCGTACTTTATATATTAGATGAACCGTCGATTGGTCTGCACCAACGGGATAATGACCGGTTGATTGGGACATTGAAAAACATGCGTGATATCGGAAACACGCTGATTGTTGTAGAGCATGATGAAGATACCATGCTTGCTGCTGACTATTTAATTGATATCGGACCAGGAGCAGGGGTTCATGGGGGAGAAGTGATTTCAGCTGGAACGCCAGAAGAAGTCATGAAGGACCCGAAATCCTTGACGGGACAATATTTATCTGGTGAGAAATTTATCCCGCTTCCGATTGAGAGAAGAAAGCCTGACGGCCGCTACATTGAAATTAAAGGTGCAAAAGAAAATAATCTGAAAAACGTCAATGTCAAATTCCCTCTAGGTGTCTTTACGGCTGTGACTGGTGTGTCAGGCTCAGGGAAAAGTACGCTTGTGAATGAAATTCTACTGAAGTCCCTTGCGCAAAAGCTTCACAGAGCGAAGGCGAAGCCAGGACAGCACAAAGAAGTGAAAGGAATGGATTATCTAGACAAGGTCATTGATATAGATCAATCTCCCATTGGCCGTACACCAAGATCCAATCCGGCTACGTATACAGGTGTATTTGATGACGTGCGGGATGTCTTTGCGCAGACCAATGAAGCGAAAGTGCGAGGCTATAAAAAAGGCCGATTCAGCTTTAACGTGAAAGGCGGACGCTGTGAGGCGTGTCGTGGAGATGGCATTATTAAAATTGAAATGCACTTTTTACCTGATGTATATGTGCCTTGTGAGGTGTGTCACGGGAAACGTTATAACCGTGAGACTCTAGAGGTCACGTACAAAGGGAAAAACATTTCCGATGTTCTTGAAATGACTGTTGAGGATGCCCTTCAATTTTTCGAGAATATCCCGAAAATTAAGCGGAAGCTTCAAACGATTTTTGATGTTGGTCTAGGATACATTACACTTGGACAGCCTGCGACGACATTGTCTGGTGGAGAAGCGCAGCGTGTGAAATTGGCATCTGAGCTTCACCGCCGTTCGAACGGAAGGTCTCTTTATATTTTAGACGAGCCGACAACAGGTCTACATGTGGATGATATTGCCCGGCTGTTAAAAGTGCTTCAGCGCTTGGTTGAAAATGGAGATACGGTTTTGGTCATTGAGCACAACCTTGATATTATTAAGGCGGCCGATTACCTTGTTGATCTAGGACCAGAAGGCGGTGCAGGCGGGGGAACGATCATTGCCTCGGGGACACCTGAACAAATTGCAAAAGAAAAAGCTTCTTACACCGGTCAATACTTAAAACCTATTTTAGAGCGTGACCGTGAACGAATGAAACAGTTAGTCAAAGAAACAGAAAGTGTGACATCCTCATAAAGGAAAACCCCTCCGGTCGAGGGGTTTTCCTTTTATTGCGCATCTTCCTTTGGCATTAAGTTACTGAGGTGCGTTAAATCCTTTAAAATATGGGTACTGCTGCTGTCGAGCAATACTTTTAAATAACGGATATCACCATACTTCGGATGAGACGGGTGAATGGTCTCCAGCTCCTTGATCATATCGCTGTTCATGCTTTTCTGTTTCTGTATAAGGTCTAAAAGCGTTTGCGCCGTGTGATTAGAATTATGATGATCTGTCAAAATAATTACCCCCTATAATGATAATCACCATCTTTTCAACATATTTTAAAGGGTAATCCATGAAGAATCTACACTTACGGGGAAAAAGAAATAATTTGTGTCTAAGGTCATATGTAAATCGAATGAGTTTGAAACTTTTTATACGCAAGAAACGTATGAGTTAGAAAGGAATTTTCATCATGAAGGAGCGAATATATGAATAGAGATCAGTCGATCATTGCATCTATTTGTTATTTTAGTGTGTTTTTTATGCCGTTTATCGTACCGATTGTGGCATATTTTGTAGTAGATCAAAAGGAAACAAAACGTCATGCGGTGCGGGCGCTATGGTCACACCTGCTGCCGATTGCAGCGTGCTGTATTCTCATTTTTGGGTCTATCCCATTTTTACTTGCGACGCAGTCGACCGATTCGGTCATTCCAGTCATGACGGTGTTTATCTTGACCTTTATCATTGCCATTAGCTTTTTGATCTCTGTCATTTGGAATATCATTCAAGGCATTAAAGTACTTCAAACCATTAAATCGTAGGAGGGCTTTGTATGAATGAGAAAGAACGAATTTTAAAATTAGTAGAAGATGGGACATTATCGGCAAAAGAAGCGATTACGTTATTAGAAAAGCTGGAAGAAAGTCAGTCTGTCTCATTAGAAAAGTCTACAGCCGATCACACCTTTCATGAAGAAAAAGCGGGAGCAGAAAGCAAAGGAAACAGCAGTGAGAATCTTGGAGCAAAGCTGTTTGGCTGGTTAGATTCTGCCGTGAAAAAAGTCAAAGATGTTGATCTTGATTTGAACTTCGGACAGTCCGTCGACGTTGAACACATTTTTCAATTCAAAGACGCCTCACTGTCTCATCTAGATATTCAATTGGCGAACGGCAGTCTCAATGTGATGCCGTGGGACGATGGGGACATTCGAGCAGAGTGTCATGCGAAAATTTACCGTGCAGAGGATGGAGAGCAGGCAAGACAGCAATTTCTCAATCAACTGGATTGCGGGCTTGAAGGGGATAAATTTTTTATCCGAACTGAAAAGAAGACAATGAAAGTCAATGTCACCCTATATGTACCGCGTATCCAATACGAGAAGATCAAGGTCAAGCTGTTTAATGGCCCAATTCGTGGGGAAAAGCTAAAGACAAAAGAACTGGCTGCAAAAACCACAAATGGCGTTGTCTCTTTTGCCTCTTTACAAGCAGAAAAGGTCGGAATTGAAACAGCAAACGGACAAATTAAACTGGCAGATCACGAGTGTGGTATGATTGAAGTAGAAACCATCAATGGGCTCATTGACCTGCGTGGGAAAAGTGAATCAATTGATGCACAGAGCTTCAACGGGAATATTGCTGTCCAGCTGTCAGATGAGAAGTGCCGTTCGATTTATGCAAAAACCACAACAGGCAGTGTGGACGTTCACATTCCACGTGCATGTGCAGTGACGGCGGAGCTCAAAAGCAATCTCGGTTCAATTTCTCACGATTTGCTTGATGCCAATATGATTAAAGAGAAAAATGAAACGCTACAAAAAGAAAAAATGATCAAGGCCAATCAACAGGCAGAGCATAGTATCTCTATTTTTGCAGAAACAAAAACAGGCTCAATCCAAGTAAAGCACCAATCAGACAAGGAGTGATTCTACATGAAGAAGCTGTATCGTTCAGCAACAGATAAAAAAATAGCGGGTGTTGTTGGTGGACTTGCTGAATATTTAAGTGTTGATGCATCCCTGCTTCGCATTTTAACAGTGATCATCGGTTTTATGACAGCATTTATGCCGATCTTTCTCATCTACTTCATCTGGTATTTTGTTGTTCCGGAAGAAGGCACTAGCTAAATGTTTAGATGGATTGCCAGTATTTTAGTGAATGCACTACTTTTAATCGTCATTGCTGGATATTTTGATTCGGGCATTCTGCCAGGACTCGGCAGCGTGTATGTGGAAGGGTTTGGCGCAGCCGTTGTGGCAAGTATCATTTTGTCCTTGCTCAATATTTTAGTGAAGCCGTTTTTGATCATTTTAACGCTGCCAGTGACAGTACTTTCACTAGGATTGTTCCTATTTGTTATTAATGCCATCACACTGATGATGACGTCAAGCTTTATGGGAGATCGTTTTCACATTGATGGGTTCGGAACGGCCATTTGGGTGGCTGTCATTTTATCCATTTTCCATCTGCTCATACAAAAAGGAATCGTGGAGCCGTTAGCGAAGAAAAGCTAACGGTTTTTTTATGCGAATTTATCCCTTTTCCCCGTTCCATCTGTCATAAAAACCGCCTTTAGGAGACACAATATCCGAAGGGAGGCGGTGCACGATGGTGAACGTGAGCAGACAAATGATTCTTTTACCTTTTTTTATCATTCTTTTTTGTTTCAGTCAGCCTGCTTCAGCAGGTGCCTACATTCAAACCCAAGTGAATTTACCAAACAAGCCCTTTTCACCTTTTATCTTTGACCAATTTCATGTGGATGTCCGTCCGGTTCAAGGAAAAAGCCGTGATCTTCAGTTTCGGGCATCTATTAATCAGTCAGAGCACATTTTGTCTGCAAACTTGTACTATAAACAAAGTGACGAACTTGGATACCGCTTGATTCCAATGGAACGGTTACCAGGGATGAAACCAGAATTCACAGCGAAAATCCCGTCAGATCAATTATGGAATCCAACGGTTCATTACTATACAGAATTCCTAACGCAGAAGTCTGTGATCAAAACCACAGAACAGTTTGTTCACGTAAACGGATTTGAAGAGGATCTTTCACATATTCCGGACTTATTTATCACGGAGATCGTCGCCAATTCAAAAAACAGAAAAGGCAAGGATGCATTTGAATTTATCGAGGTGTATAACACAACACAAGCACCTATCTCTCTTCAGCATTATCAGCTTCGCTATCGCAATCCTGCACAAGGCTTAGAGATGGATGATATTTATTCATTTCACACCAATCCAGTCACTATCTCTCCTGGAAAACCACATGTTTTCTGGCTCAGAAAAAAAGGGCAGGAGCATTTAACGGTTGCGGACTTTAATGCAATGTACAAAAGCCATTTAAAAGAGGGCGAGCATCTATCACTGATCGAGAGCAAAGGGCTGTCCAATTCCAAATCTCGTCTTGTCTCTATCACAACAAATATAGGGGAAGAGATTTCATCTGCCTCATATCGTTTGAAGCCTTCATTATTTAGCGAGCACAAATCTTTATTGTTCAAGTATCCAATGGATGGGACGACGCAAATGAAGCTGATTTCAAAAGTGGAGGAAGAGCCTACACCTGGAAAAGTATTAAAAGCACAAATTCCATCTGAAAAAAAAGAAATCTCACTAGATGTTCATAAACCTGTGATCGAAGATATGACAGACAAGAAACCGGTAAAACCAACTGAGGGTATTGAGGTTAAAGCAGATGTACAGGACGATCAATCCGTCAAAACCGTCAAACTGCGATATCGGACGAATCGTAAAGATGATTTTAAAGAGGTTCTACTTCAAAAGGATCATAATGACCGACTGTTTCATTACATTATTTATTCACCTGAGCTGATTGGTAAAGAACAATTGGAATACGAGCTGGAAGCGTCTGACGGTGAAAATCAAGCAATGACCATGAAAAAAACAATTGATGTCGAGCAGGTCAGCAAAGCCCACGGCCTTCGATTCAATGTAGAAGACGGAGATACGGTTTCAGGCATATTCTCCTTAAAAGCAACAGCGGATCAGAAAAAAAACATTCAATTGATGATAGATGGAAAGCGGATTCGACAAGCATTTCCTGCGCTTGAAGCAGATCCATATATTGCATTTGATGTCAAAGGAACAAATTTATATTTTAAGAATGGTGTGTCTATAGGGAAACGCTTACTTTCTATTTTTGATGATTCGACAAAAGTGTATCGCACCTATACAATGCGAATACCAGAAAATCAGTTGGAAAAGGAAGGTCCGCAGACAATCTCTTTTCATGCTGGAACAAAGTCATCTCCATTTGACCGATTTCCTGGAGAAAATCACGATGATTTTGAGTTGAAACATGTCAGGATGATTTTATCGAATGGAACTCAAATTCCCTCGACAAATGCCGATCCGCAAAAAGAATGGAAGATGGGAGACGGTGGCAATGCAAAGAAGGTCAGAGCTTTCCAATTTCAACTTCCAAAACAAGCATATGTTTCAACCTATATTCAGTGGGATACAAGAAGGCTGAAAGAAGGGACGCATTTCATTCAGGCCAACACCGCAGACGAATCTGCATCAGTACGGGTGAAAGTCGATAACACAGGTCCGAAAATCAAGACAAATATAAAGGCAAATGACCAATATAAAGGCGCCTTTACGTTAAAGGCAAAGGTGACGGATCAATGGAGTGACATAGAGGAGATGAAGGCATATTTAGATGGCAAACCAATTTCTTTGCCTTATCAGACATCCTCTAGCGAATTAAATCCAGGTCAGCATACGTTTACGATCAAAGCAAAAGATGCCGCAGGGAACATGTCTATATTGAAAAAAGAGTTTAAAACGGTACATGAACATCCTGAAACACCAGAACGAGTGGCAGATAAGACAAAAATGAAATCATCTAAGCAAACGGTGTTAACCAAAGATCCAACAAATGATCAGTTAGATTACTCATTTTATCGTGCCTATCAATATACATCGCTGCATCCATCCATGAAGATCTTTCAATATGCAGCAGAGACTGAACCGCCAAAGAGTCTTACCGAATCAGGTGAGATGCTATTTTCCGAGCAAGAAAGGAACCGAATTGCATTTGCTGATGGGAAAGCAGTCGAAACGAGGGATTTACAGCGCTTTCCTTATCATCGTTTTCAAATCAAGGTGCATCACGCTGTACGTGAAAAGGATGTCGTCGAGGCTATGTGGAAAGGAAGTTCATTAACTGGGAGAAAGGTGACAATGTACGCTTGGAATCATCAGCAGGAAAAGTGGGATAAAATCACTCATCACTTTGCTAAAGATGAAAAGGAATTTTACCTGAAAGGACTGCTGTCAGTGAGACAGTACATGAAAAATCAAACATTTGATTTGCTTGTGCAGGATGAAATCAGCAAGACGCAAAAGCCGTATAAAATGGTATGGATGTCTGACACTCAATATTATGCTAAAAGCTATCCTCATATCTTTAAACAAATGGTCGAGTGGATTAGAGATCAAAGGGATCAGCTAAATATTCAATACGTGTTCCATACAGGCGATATTGTGGATGATTCAAAGGGGAAGCAATGGAATCGTGCCGATACATTTATGCGTGTGTTAGATGAACATCAAATTCCTTACGGTGTCTTAGCTGGAAATCATGATGTCAGGCACAAAGACGGCCTTTATATGGAATATGGGAGATACTTTGGAGCGAAACGCTTTGCAGAAAAACCTTACTACGGTGAATCCTATCAAAACAATCGAGGACATTATGATCTCATCTCTGCTGGCGGTAATGATTATATGATGGTATATATGGGCTGGGGGTTGAAGCAAAATGAAATTGATTGGTTAAACCGAGTGATTTCTGAGCATCCAGATCGTATTGTCATCTTAAATTTTCATGAGTATTTGCTAGTGAGCGGCAACCGAAGCCCGATTGGAGATCTCATCTTCCATCAAGTGGTGAAACGTCATCCTAATATTGTGGCAGTATTTAGCGGTCACTACCACGGAGCGAGCCGGAAAGTAGATGAGATTGATGATGATCATGATGGAAAAGTGGACAGAAAAGTATATCAAATACTGGCAGATTATCAATCAGGTCCTGAAGGTGGTCAAGGCTTTATGCGATTGATTACAGCAGATCAAGAAAAAAATCAACTTCACTTTACAACCTACTCTCCTTATATGAATCAAGAGCATTTCTATGATCCTAAAACGTATGGAGACCAAGACGAATTTTCCATTGATGTGGATTTGACACCAAAAATGAAATCCGTCAAAACCAATTATTTTGAACTCAATGTCTACACAAATGTTCTTCTTGGGGAAGCTAAAGGTGTGAAAAGTGGTAAAAAAGCAAGCTTTGAATGGAAAGGTTTAAAACCAAACCAAGATTATTATTGGTACACTGTCGCAAAAGATCGTTTCCAGGGGAAAGCTGTTTCACCTATATGGAAAATTCATACAAAAAATGATGGTCAATCAAAATTTCTTAGGAAATAAAAAAACTGTGCTTCTATTTTAGGAGCACAGTTTATCGTTCCATTGTATGAATGAGCTTATAACGATCTCCTCTATAAACGGAAATGACATACTCGAATGGAAGGTCGTTTTGAAAATAAGTCGTTCTTGCAATGGATAGAACAGGAGCGCCTGTTGCAATTGACAGCAGGTGCGCTTCTTCTTTTGAGGCAACATTGGCTTCAAGCTCCTGCTTTGCATGAGCGATCGCCAGGCCCGTGTGGTTTTCTATATATTCATATAACGATCCTGTTAAATGTTCCTTTATGAGATCCCCTGCAAATTTTTCAGGTATATAACTCTTTTCAATGGCCATCGGTTCATCATTTGCAAGCCGTATCCGTTTCAGTTCATATACAGCATCGCTGCTGGACAGCTGTAAGACTGGCAGTAAGTGCTCTGGACATGCGATTTTTTTAAAATCAATCAGCTGGCTTGAGGCTTTGAGACCCCGTTGGCGCATATCTTCTGTAAAGCTTGTTAAGCCTTGAAGCGGCTGTTCAAACTTTTTTCGGCTAACAAAGGTGCCTTTTCCTTTTTGGCGGTATAAATATCCTTCGTTCACAAGGTTCGATAAGGCTTGTCTGACAGTCATTCGACTAATACCAAAGCGTTCAGCATATTCTCTTTCAGAAGGAATAAGTGTATCAGGGGCTAACGTTCCATCCTCAATCTGCTTTTTCAAGTTCTCCATAATCTGATGGTACATGGGAATAGGTGACTGCTTATCAATAAACATGTGAAAATCCTCTCGTGTTTAGCGTAGTGAACCAGCTTCTCGATCAATAAAAATCGTCACATCTTGATGAAGTTTCAAGGCAGATGCAGGGAAGTCTGGATGAACATCCGTCTGTTCTAAATATTGTATCACTTCCGCCTTTGATTTTCCTGATGCAAGAAGCAGAATTTTTTTGCTTGAAAGAATGCTCGCAATACCCATTGTGATCGCATGTGTAGGCACTTCATCAATAGAAGAAAAGTATCTTGCATTGGCCTTGCGGGTATGTTCATCTAATTGGACAACGTGCGTTTTTGAATCGAAGGGAGTACCAGGTTCGTTAAACCCGATATGTCCATTTTGCCCAATGCCAAGAAGCTGAAGATCTATGCCCCCTAAATCTTCAATGAGCTGATCGTATCTTAAGCACTCTTCTTCCAATTGAGATGCAGCGCCATTAGGAAGGAAATACTGATCCTTTGGGAGGTCAATGTGGTCAAATAAATGACGCCTCATGTAGGTCATATAACTATTTTCATGATTTGGATCAAGTCCTACGTATTCATCCAAATTCACTGTTCTTGTTTGTTTGAAAGACAATTTTTCTGCTTGATGCAGCCGAATTAACTCTTTGTAAGTATCGATAGGAGTACCGCCAGTTGCCAGACCGAGCACCGCATCTGCTTTGGATTTAATGGTACGTGCAATGAAGGCAGCAGCTTCTTTTCCTAATTGATCTTTATCCGCAAATTCAATGATGTTCATCAGTCATTTGCCTCCTTTTTTCAAAGACAATTTGTCCTCGGCAGATCGTCATCATCAGTTCGCCAGAATCATCCCAAATGACCAAGTCTGCCAGTTTCCCAACTTCAATTGAACCGAGCTGATCTTCAAGACCTAGCTGACTGGCTGCATTTGTCGAGGTCATCTTAGCAATCTCTGTCCATCCGCAATGCGTGACCTGTCTCATCTGTTTGACTCCATCTTTCATACGTAAGATCGATCCTGCAAGTGTACCGTCTGCCAGCAATGCTTGTTCACCTCTGACTGTGACAGTTTGACCGCCAAATTCGTATGTTCCTTCTCCTAGCCCTTTTGCGCGCATGGAGTCTGTAATCATGATCAAACGTTCACTCCCTTTTGCCAGATATGCTAGCTTTACGGAAAGAGGATGTGAATGAATGCCATCTGTAATCAGCTCAGTAAAGAGTTTCTCGTTTGTAAGAGCAGCACCTGCCGCGCTTGGTTCACGATGCTGAAACGAACTCATCGCATTATAAAGATGCGTCACATGGCGTGCACCGTGCTTTGCTGCTCGTTCAATCATGGCATGATCAGCATTCGTATGTCCAATAGAAGGAATAATGTTTTTTTCTTGCAGCATGGAAAGGAAAGCAAAATCAGTATCTTCCTCAGGTGCAAATGTGACAATTTGAATCAGCTGTTCAGATGCATGAAGCCATTTTTCGAAAAGCGGGAGATCAGGCTGTTTAATCCATTGGGCAGGCTGTGCCCCAGCTTTATCTTTAGAAATAAAAGGACCTTCCAAATGAATTCCTAAACATTGTGCCTGACTTCCGGCCTGCTTCTCGTTATCGGGTTTCCACAGAGCGACATTTTTAAGAGCATGCTCAATCTCTTGATGGTTTTGTGTAATGGTTGTCGCTAAAAAGCTTGTCGTTCCCTCTGAGGGTAAGTGATCAGCAAGTGTATTCATGGCTTCTGGTGTCGCATCCATCATGTCTGCACCGTAACCGCCGTGAATGTGAATATCAATCATTCCGGGAAGTAAATAAAAGTTTTCCCGGGAAATATATACTTTTTCATAATTTCCTGTCGGTGGAGATGTTGAAATATAGTCGATCTTGCCATCGCGTAAACCGACAAAACCGCGTTCAATGATTTCTGTCTTTGTCACAATATGAATATTGGAGAGCAATAAAGAGCTGCTCATGTTTGTGCCCCCTTATTCGTTGTCTTTAGCTTTAGTGTACCCTTTTTAAGTATAGTTGTCTATACCAATCGAGCTTGTGAAACAGGAACAGGATAAAATACTGTTTTGGGTTCATCATTGAAAGTGATAAAATAGAGCTGTATTTCTGAAACGCCTGTGATAAAAGGAGGAAGAAGCGTGCCGAAAGTTCGTACGAAGGACATAATGGAACAATTTCATCTTGAGCTGATAAGTGGGGAAGAAGGGATTAATCGTCCCATTACAATCAGTGATCTTTCCAGACCAGGTATTGAAATGGCTGGATATTTTACATATTATCCAAAAGAAAGAGTTCAACTTTTAGGGAAGACAGAGCTTTCCTTTTTTGAACAACTCCCAGAACGCGAACGAAAGCAGAGAATGATGTCTCTTTGTACAGATATTACCCCTGCCATCATTTTGTCACGAGATCGTGAAGTGCCGAAGGAATTAATTGAAGCATCCAATGGAAATGGCGTGCCGGTTTTACGATCAAGCTTAAAAACGACAAGGCTTTCGAGTCGATTAACAAACTTTTTAGAAAGCAAGCTTGCACCAACGACCGCAATTCATGGTGTCCTTGTAGATGTATATGGTGTGGGTGTTTTGTTAATAGGTAAAAGCGGTGTAGGAAAAAGTGAAACAGCCTTAGAGCTTGTGAAAAGGGGACACAGGCTGGTTGCAGACGACTGCGTGGAAATCCGTCAAGAGGATCAGGATACGCTAGTTGGGAGCGCACCAGAGCTGATTGAGCACCTTCTAGAAATCCGTGGATTAGGCATTATTAATGTGATGACCTTATTTGGAGCAGGCGCTGTCAGAAGCTATAAGAGAATTACGATTGTGATGAACCTTGAACTGTGGGAACAAGGCAAACAGTATGATCGTTTAGGGCTTGAGGAAGAGAAGATGCGGATCATCGATACGGATGTACCAAAGCTGACGATCCCTGTACGTCCAGGACGAAATTTAGCGGTCATTATTGAGGTAGCTGCGATGAACTTCAGGTTGAAACGAATGGGGCATAATGCAGCGGAACAATTTACAAGTAAACTTGCCGATGTCATTGAAGACAATGGCCAGGATGAATAGGAGTTGTCTATATGAATGAAGCAATTCAACCAATTGATCCGATTGCTTTTCAGCTCGGACCTATTTCGGTTCATTGGTACGGTGTGATCATAGGGGTTGGAGCCTTGCTTGGCCTCTGGCTCGCACTCAGGGAATGTGAAAAAAGAGGCATCAATAAAGATACGTTTATTGATTTAATTTTATTTGCCATTCCTATCGCCATTATTTGTGCACGAATTTATTATGTATCCTTTGAATGGGATTACTATCAGCAGCATCCAAATGAAATCATAAAGATTTGGAATGGCGGAATTGCCATACATGGCGGACTGATAGGTGCAGTGCTGACAGCGATCGTCTTTACAAGAGTGAGAAAAGTGTCCTTTTGGAAAATCGCCGATGTGGCAGCGCCTAGTATTTTACTAGGGCAGGCGATTGGACGCTGGGGGAATTTTATTAATCAAGAAGCGCATGGTGAGGCTGTTTCAAGAGCCTTTTTAGAGAATTTACACCTGCCTGAGTTTATTATTAATCAGATGTATATTGATGGAACCTACTATCACCCGACGTTCTTATACGAATCATTATGGAATCTTGCCGGCGTTGTAATTCTCATCTTATTACGCAGAACATCGCTGCGCAGAGGCGAAATGTTCTTGTCTTATTTAATCTGGTATTCAATCGGCCGTTTCTTCATTGAAGGCATGAGAACAGACAGCTTAATGCTGACAGAGCACCTTCGAATTGCGCAGATGATTTCAATTGTCATATTCGCCGTGGCCGTTTTGTTGATTGTGTATAGAAGAATCAAGGGCTACGCATCTATACCGTATAAAGAGAACAACTCATCAAATTAAGCAGGGGGGATAAGAGATGAGAGAGACATGGAAAAATGGCTTGAAAGCAGGGCTATCGACGACTTGGACACTTGGAAAAGTCATTTTTCCGGTTACCATTCTCGTCAGCATCTTGCAGCATACGCCTGTCATGGATTGGATCATCCAATTTATCCGTCCGTTTATGGGGCTATTGGGCCTTTCAGGGGAGGCAGCTATTCCGCTTGTATTAGGAAATATGCTGAACTTGTATGCGGGTATTGCAGCTATCTTGACATTAGAGCTGCCTGTGAAGGAAGTCTTCATTTTAGCGGTCATGCTATCCTTTTGTCACAACCTGATGATTGAATCGACAGTGGCGGCGAAGGTTGGACTACGGGTGTCTGTTATTTTGTTAGTCAGAATCAGTCTTGCCGTTGTTTCAGCGATTGTCATTCATCTCGTTTGGCAGGGAGGCCAGGAGCCGGCGCAATATGGTTTGCTTACAGCAGCTCAGACAGCTGATGTGCCTTCAAGCTGGCATATGATCGTTTTCCTTGCTTTACAGAAAGCCGTTCTTGGTGTGCTCCAACTGGCTTGTATTGTCATCCCTCTCATGATCATCATTCAATTGATGAGAGACTTAGGATGGCTTCATACGCTGTCTAAGTGGCTGTCTCCATTTACTAGAATGCTTGGAATGAAAGAAAATACGTCTATGACGATGGTGGCTGGTTTAACCATTGGTTTGGCCTACGGGGCAGGCGTGATGATGAAGGCAGTGGAAGAGGACGGCGTCAGCAAAAAGGATTTAACCCTTGCTTTCATTTTCCTCGTTGCTTGTCATGCGGTGGTCGAAGATACACTGATTTTCATTCCATTAGGTATTCCAGTATGGCCGCTGCTTCTGATCCGCCTGATTTCTGCTATTTTATTGACAGCTGCCATTAGCTATTTTTGGCGGAAGCGGGAACATGCAGCTGTTAGAAAGGAAGCCATATGAACGAATCAACCATCAACACCGTGCTATTTGATTTAGATGGCACGTTAATCAATACAAATGAATTAATTATTGCATCATTTCAGCATACGCTGGATCATTATTACCCTGGTCAGTACAGCCGTGAGCATATCCTTCACTTTATTGGTCCATCGCTGTTTGATACATTCTCTGCGATGGACCCGAATCTGACGGATGACATGATTCAGATGTACCGGACGTTTAATCATGAACAGCATGATCTGCTTGTGACGGAGTATGAGACGGTTTTAGATACGTTAAAAATTCTTCAGGATCGAGGATTTAAGCTCGGAATTGTGACAACGAAGATACGTGATACGGTCTTAATGGGATTGAAGCTGACAGGTTTGGAGCCATTCTTTGAGGTGATTGTCACACTTGATGATGTACAAAACGAGAAGCCGCATCCAGAACCAGTCCAGCTGGCGTTATCCAAGCTTGGCAGTGACCCGCATGAGGCCATAATGGTCGGTGATAATTATCACGACATTTTGTCTGGACAAGCGGCAGGAACGAAAACAGCAGGTGTCGCTTGGTCTATTAAGGGAGAAGAAGCCCTTTTAAAGCATCGTCCTGATTACATGCTGCAGAAAATGAGTGATCTCTTGGCGATTGTTGGAGCTGATTAAGTTGAGAAAAACAGATCGTTATCCTGTCAAAGGGGTCAATTCACTTAGACAAGTCTATCGGACGGTCCCCTTTCTCAAGGTGATAAAAAACTTTATCTTTATTCAAATGGCACGTTATACGCCTTTTATGGGGATGAAAAATTGGATTTATCGAACCTTTCTCCGCATGAAAGTCGGAGATGATACAGCGTTTGCCTTAATGGTGATGGTCGATCTGATGTTCCCCGAGAAAATCACGGTTGGTCGAAATAGTGTGATTGGCTATAACACGACGATCTTGGCACATGAATATTTGATTAAAGAGTATAGGCTTGGGGAAGTCTATATTGGTGATGAAGTCTTAATTGGAGCAAATTCAACCATTCTGCCCGGAGTGACGATCGGTGATGGTGCTATCGTATCGGCGGGTACGCTTGTGCATCAAGACGTCCCGGCAGGCTCTTTTGTTGGAGGTAATCCAATGCGCATGATTTATACGAAAGAAGAAATGGAAGCACGTCAATCTACGTCTGCTGAGTAGCTCGGCAGACTTTTTTATTGACATTCTGACATGGTGTAACTATAATGATTACAACAGAGGTGAGAAAACATGAAAATCAGCAGCAGATTTACTGTCGCTGTCCATATTCTGGCCTTGCTATCACTTGAAAAAGGATCATTACAGACATCGGAGGATATCGCAGGAAGTGTCAATACAAATCCAGTGGTCATTCGCCGTATCATGAGTAAATTAAAAAAAGCAGGCCTGATCTCAACGAGTCTTGGCAAAGGTGGTTCACAGTTGAATCGCAGTGAAGAAGACATCACACTGCTCGATGTGTATAAAGCGGTTGAAGTTGTGGATGAGGGAGAATTGTTTCAAATTCATGAAACCCCGAACCCTGACTGTCCGATCGGTGCAAATATTCAAGCGGTGCTTGAATTAATTCTGTGCCGTGCCCAAAGTGCGATGGAGCAAGTGCTGGCTGAGATCAAATTGAGTGAACTAACGCAGGTGTTAATCAAAAAAATTGGATGATTTATTCAATTTTTTTTACCTCTGTTGTAACTGTTTTTGTTACACCTCTAGATGTAAAAATTAAACCAGATTGTAGGAGGAATTCACATGAAAATTGGAATCATTGGCGCAACAGGTAAAGCAGGACAGGAAATTTTAAAAGAGGCTCAATCAAGAGGACACGAAGTAACTGCAATTGTTCGAGATGCACAAAAGATGACAGGTTCATCAGCAGCCGTTTTAGAGAAGGATGTGTTCCACTTGGAGGCAGAAGACATCAAAGGTTTTGATGTCATCGTGAATGCATTTGGTGCACCAGCTGGACAAGAGCACCTTCATGTAGAAGCTGGAAAAAAGCTGATTGATATATTGAAAGAGGCACCAGACACGCGTTTAATCGTGGTAGGCGGTGCTGGCAGTTTATTTGTTGATGAGGCGAAAACCACAAGACTTATGGACACACCAGAGTTTCCAAAGGAATACTTCGCTACTTCGTCAAAGCAAGGCGAAAACTTAAAAGATCTTCAAAATTCCAAAGGGTTAAAATGGACATTTCTTAGTCCAGCAGCATTCTTTAATCCAGAAGGCAAACGAACTGGTTCTTATGTGAAAGGCAAAGATCATCTCATTGTCAATTCGAAGGGTGACAGCTATGTGAGCTATGCTGACTACGCCATTGCGCTGGTTGATGAAATTGAGCAGGCTGCCCATGTTGGAGAACGATTTACGGTTGTATCTGAAGCTGAATAAGAAGAGAAAAAACCCCGCTGAAGAGCGGGGTTTTCAGCGTGAAGACAAACCCTCGCATTCTTTGTCAGTCCTGCGTGCCGGTGCTCACGAATGTC
>NZ_AMSH01000025.1 GCF_000300535.1 Bacillus xiamenensis | reverse complement strand
GCGAATTTGACATTCGTGAGCACCAGCACGCAGGACTGACACCGAATGCGAGGGTTTGTCTACACGCTGAAATCACCTGCTCGAAAGCAGGTGATTCCACTCAATCTTCTTTTGCATTTAAAAGTAGCATACTGATGATGATGAGAATAAATGCAATAAGTGCTAATAAAGGAATCGTGATAAAGCCAAACCAATTGAGATAATCAAAGGAACAAGGAATCCCGCTCAAACAAGGGCGGATGGATGCAAAGCCAGGTATCTTTTGTTCCATATAATGATAGATGGAAAAACAAGCACCAATGACCGCCAATGGAAGGACGTAATATTTCACTTTGACATCGCCCCTGAAAGTCGCAATGCCAAGTAAAAGGACGAGCGGATACATAAAAATGCGCTGAAACCAGCACAAATCACATGGGATAAACTTTTTCACTTCACTTAAATACAGGCTGCTCATCGTCGCTACAATAGAGACGATCCAAGCGCTGTATAAGTAAAACAGCTTATTCTTCATGACTTTTTCCCTTTAAGCTCTTGATCTATTAATTCCTTGATTTCATCATAGTCATAAAAGTTTTGAACTTGTTTATTGTTAATGTAAATGGTTGGTGTTGCATTTACTTTGTATTGATTCACCAGCTCATTGTCTGTGCTCAGCTGAGGTTGATACGTTTTCTTCGATAAATTGTCTTTCAGCTTGTCCGTATCAATTTTGGTTGTCTTTTTCGCCAATTGAATGAGTTTTGCGGGTGTTACCCATTCCGCTTCACTATCTGGTTGTGCTTTGTAGACAGCCTCATGAAATGCCCAGAAATTTTTCGGGTCTTCATTCCACACTTCTTCAGAAGCAAGTGCTGCTAACACTGCACCGTCTCCATGAACAGGGAGTGGTAAGTTAATAAATGAGAAGGTTACATCGCCTTTATCTATGTAGTCTGCTTTCAGTTTTGGGAAAATGTCTGTTTCAAATAATTTACATGATGGACATTTGTAGTCCCCAAACTCGACAATTTGCACTTTTGCCTTTTTATCTCCCATGACAGGCTGTCCTTTAATAGACGGCTTACTGTCGACTGTTTGTGCTTCTTGGCTGTTGTTGTTGCCGCCAATAACAACGAAAATACCGATGAGAAGAGCTGCAATGATGGTTAGAATAACAGCAAACTTGATGGATGAAGATTGATTATTTTTTTTACTCACAAAAGCACCTACCTTATCTTTTTCATTCCTTCACAAAAGAAAAAGGATAATAGCTCAGGAAAATGCCATTATCCAACTTCTTCTATTTTAACAAGAGGGGGTTCATTATGAAAGACGCTATTCATGAATTTTTCCTAACAATTTTATTTCATGACCCTCATCGCATTTAAAACAGCCAGTACGGTGACACCGACATCTGAAAAGACTGCTTCCCACATGGTGGCAATACCGAATGCACCAAGTAAGAGGAAAACGGCTTTCACCCCAAGAGCAAATGCAATATTCTGCCATACGATGGCTCTCGTTCTTTTAGCGACAGTAATGGCTTCCGCTACCTTTGATGGCTGATCCGTCATAATTACAATATCAGCCGCTTCTACAGCTGCATCTGAACCAAGTCCCCCCATCGCAATGCCGATATCCGCTCTTGCTAATACTGGCGTATCATTAATGCCGTCCCCAACAAATAATAATTTTTCTTGAGGTGCTTTTTTCTGATACATTTCCTCTATTTTCGTCACTTTATCCTGCGGCAATAATTCAGTGTGAACTTCGTCAATACCGATTTGCTGCGCTACGGCAGTCCCTACTTGCTTGGCATCCCCTGTAAGCATCACAGTTTGAATGCCAGAAGCTTTTAAAGCAGATACTGCTTCCTTTGCATCATCTTTTAATTCATCAACAATCAAGATAGATCCCGCAAACTCACCGTCTATTGCCAAATACACAACCGTTCCGCTTCGTTTTTCTTTTTCAAAAGCAATGCCTTCTCGTTCCATGAGGCGATGGTTTCCCGCTAAAACATTTGCACCGCGTATTGTCGCTTTAATTCCATGTCCCGCAATATCTTCATAGGCTTCGATTTGGCTCTCATCGAGCGCTGATCCGTAAGCGGCTTTAATCGATTCTGCAATCGGGTGCGAGGAATGCGCTTCTGCTAAAGCCGCAAAAGAAAGCAATTCCTCTTCTGACCATTTCTCATGAGCGGCTGTGATATGAGTGACTGTAAAGTTCCCTTTTGTGAGCGTGCCTGTTTTATCAAACACAGCATAGCGCACAGAGTTCAGGGCTTCTAAATAGTTACTGCCTTTCACGAGAATGCCTCGTTTAGATGCTGCACCAATTCCTCCAAAGAAACCTAATGGAATGGAGACAACGAGTGCACAAGGACAAGAAATGACGAGAAAGACAAGCGCCCGGTACACCCATTCAGACAATTGAGCTGATGGAATGAAAAGCGGCGGCATAAAGGCAAGCAATAAGGCAAGCACGACAACAGCAGGTGTATAATATTTTGCAAACTTTGTGATAAAGTTTTCTGTTTGTGCTTTTCGGCTGCTTGCATTCTCGACCAAATCCAAGATCTTCGTAACAGCCGATTCGCTTAGCTCTTTTTGCACTTCAATTTCAAGAATGCCGTTTTGATTCACAAATCCAGCCAGCACTTCTTTTCCCGCTTCCACATCTCTTGGAACAGACTCCCCAGTTAGTGCAGAGGTATCGACAAGAGAATAGCCATCTATCACACGTCCATCCAAAGGAATTTTTTCACCTGGTTTCACGACAATGCGGTCACCAGCTTTCACTTCTTCCGGCTTTACTTTTTTCGTTTCGTGTCCTACTTTGAGATTCGCGTATTCAGGACGGATATTCATTAATTCACTAATCGACCGTCTTGAACGATTGACTGCCGCTCCTTGAAAAAGCTCTCCAATTTGGTAAAACAGCATGACTGCCAGTGCCTCAGGATACTGCTGAATCACAAAAGCACCAGCTGTCGCTATGGTCATTAAGAAGTTCTCATCAAATACTTGGCCTCGCACTATATTTTTCAGTGCTTTCAAGACAACATCTCCGCCAACGAGTAAATATGCGGCGAAAAACATGATGAACTTCAGTAAGCCATTGTCAGGTATAAAATAAGCTGCTGTTCCAATGACTGCACCGCCGATTAATTTCAGTACAATCGTTTTCAAATTTTTTGTCCCATGATCGTGATCGTGGTGATGTCCTTCTTCTTTTGGTGATACACTCACATGAGGTTCAATGGACTGAACGGTTTTTTCAATACGCTTTGACATCGTTTCTTGTGCATCAGCATGTGTCACAGTTAA
Organism: Bacillus xiamenensis; assembly: GCF_000300535.1. Lineage (GTDB taxonomy): Bacteria > Bacillota > Bacilli > Bacillales > Bacillaceae > Bacillus > Bacillus xiamenensis. The sequence goes on along the minus strand of NZ_AMSH01000025.1, from coordinate 44,688 downwards.
TGTACCGGTCGCAAAATTAATGGAGCAGGCTTCAACTCCAGCAATTTTGCTGACGCCTGTTTCAATTTTACGTGCACAGTTTCCGCAATCAAGACCGCTTAACACGTATTCATCCTTCATCTTTTTCATGTTCTCACCTTTTTCTATATAAGTAGCGTTCCCTGATTCAATCAAACCTATCAGCTGCTGTAAATATTATATATGAGCACATATTCATATATTGAATTACCCTTATTATATGAGGAGTTCTTATAAACTGTCAATCGTTTATGAGCAAATGAAGTGTTTTTTTGTGTCCAATGATGTCACTGAGATTTTCAATAAACCATGCTCATGTCCCCTGCTCCTTGCATAACATACAAACGATCGTTTGATGAGGAATTCCAGCATTTCTCTTTACAAAAGAAGAACATACGCTTAGAATAAAATAAAAGTTTCCCTAAGGAAACAAATTAGCATTAGAGAATCATTTCATCCTTTAGTCAAAATTATTAAATGAACGCATATATCTTTAGGAAACGCAATTGATGATTGAAAGGGGTCTCAAGAGATGTCAAACGCTTTAACAATCGACCGTCTATATGTCTCATACCACGGACAGGATGCACTAGAAAACGTCTCTCTTTCCATACAGGAAGGAACGATGACAGGCATCATTGGTCCAAATGGTGCCGGTAAATCAACTTTATTGAAAGCTTGCTTGGATTTAATTGAAAAAGATCAAGGGGATATTCACTTTTTTGAACAGCCCTTTAAACAAGTGAGAAAACAGATCGCCTATGTACCGCAGAGAAATGATTTAGACTGGACGTTTCCAATCCATGTGCTAGATACCGTTCTGCTTGGGACATACCCAAAGCTCGGATTGGTCAAAAGACCGAAAAAAGAAGACCGTGCCTATGCGTACCATTGCTTAGAAAAGGTCGGAATGCAGGACTTTGCCAAAAGACAAATTGGGGAATTATCCGGCGGTCAGCAGCAGCGCGTCTTCCTTGCACGAGCGCTTGCTCAAAACGCACAGCTCTTTTGTTTAGATGAACCTTTTGTCGGAATTGATATGACCAGTGAAGAAACGATGATTCGCATTTTGAAGGAGCTGCGAGATGAAGGGAAAACCATTCTGGTCGTCCACCATGATTTAAGTAAGGCGGATGATTACTTCAGCCACCTCATTCTATTAAATAAAAAACTGATCAAAGCAGGACCTGTACACGATATCCTTCGTCCAGAGGTCATGCTGGAAGCCTATGAAACGCAGTTGCCATTTTTAAAATCAGCAGGAGGAGACGTGTAATGGAATTCTTAACCGGACTCTTTGAGTATGCGTTTTTACAAAAAGCGTTATTTACATCCGTCATGGTGGGGATCATTTGCGGCGTCATTGGCTGCTTTATCATTTTACGAGGTATGGCACTGATGGGAGATGCGATTTCACACGCCGTTCTGCCAGGTGTCGCCATCTCTTATATGCTGGGGATCAATTTTTTCTTCGGAGCCGTCTTAACCGGCGTATTAACAGCTATCGGCATCGGATATGTCAGTCAAAACAGCCGCATTAAAAATGATTCTGCCATCGGCATCGTATTCACCGCTTTTTTTTCCATCGGGATCATTTTGATCACATTTTTGAAAAGTTCAAGCGATTTATATCATATCTTGTTTGGAAACGTACTAGCCGTTCGCTCATCTGATATGTGGATTACGCTTGGAATCGGCATTTTTATTTTGCTGGCCGTCATTGTTTTCTACAAAGAACTGCTCATTAGTTCATTTGATCCAGTGATCTCTTCTGTTTACGGTTTACCGAATCGAATGATTCATTATTTTCTCATGACCTTATTGACCCTTGTAACCGTCGCATCCCTGCAAACCGTAGGTATTATACTTGTTGTTGCGATGCTGATTACGCCGGCAGCCACCGCCTATCTACTGACAGACCGGCTATGGATCATGATTTATTTATCTGCCTTTTTCGGAGCAGTTTCAGCAGTCGCAGGACTTGGGCTTAGCTTTACGTATAACTTGTCGTCTGGTGCTTCAATCGTGCTAGTTGCGACCATTTTATTCGGCAGTGCATTTATCTTTTCACCGAAGCAAGGGATTTTGTGGAGATCATTAAAATCGAAACGAAAACGAACGCAATTAAAAAAGGAAGCGTCTATGTAAAAGGAGGACATATATGAAGAAGGTATTTGCAATCCGGTTGACCGCAGTATTCATTGCTCTTATGGTGATCGCAGGATGTTCTACTCAACAAAATCATGCTGGCAAAGATGATGGCAAATTAAAAGTGGTCACAACCTACTCCATTCTTTATGACATCGTCAAGGAAGTAGGCAGGCAGCATGTCTCTATTCACAGCATCGTACCAATTGGAACAGATCCACACGAATTTGACCCACTGCCAAAGGATGTTCAGCATACAACGGATGCAGACCTTGTTCTCTATAATGGCTTAAATCTTGAAACAGGGAACGGCTGGTTTCAAAAGCTGCTTGAATCAAGCGGTAAGAATGGAGATGATGCACCTGTAGCCGAGCTGAGTAAGGGAGTCAAAGTAAAGCATTTGTCCTCAAAAGGACTGGAAAGCCAGCAGGACCCTCACGCCTGGCTGAATGTCGAGAACGGTATCCTTTATGCCCAAAATGCCCGGGATGCGCTCATTCAAGCCGACCCTGAGCATAAGGAGGATTACGAAAAAAATGCTAAAGCCTATATCAAAAAGCTTCAGGCTCTTCATGATGAAGCAAAAGACAAGTTTGAACAGCTGCCAAAAGACAAAAAGCTTCTTGTCACAAGTGAGGGGGCATTCAAGTATTTTGCAGATGCGTATGGACTGAAGGCCGGCTACATTTGGGAGATCAATACAGAAAGCGAAGGAACACCTGGGCAAATGAAACGCATCATTCATTTTGTCAAAGATCATCAAGTTCCTGCTCTTTTTCTTGAAACAAGTGTAGATAAACGGAGCCTTGAAAGCCTTTCTGAGGAAACCGGGGTTCCAATTAAGGGGAAAGTCTTCACTGATTCCATTGGCAAGAAAGGGGAAGACGGGGACAGCTACTATAAAATGATGAAATGGAATATTGACACCATATACAAAGGATTGTCATCCTAAAAAAGACAGGTGGAGTGAATCCGCCTGTCTTTTTTCAGCCTGCCATATTTTGCGGATGTTTTTTGGGCCAGCTGCCATGAGAGTGATCAAACAGGATGGATTAGAGAATGCGCCTGTATGGAAAATAGCTGTTGAAGCTGACATTTCTGCCGGCTCCATGCGCCATTATTTTTCCACACAGCAGGAATTATTTCTTTTCTCTATGAATTTGATTCAAGAGTGAGTCAAGGAGCGAATGGCCGGACTGTCATTAAACGGTTCTACTACTGAAAATGTCCTCACGTTACTTGAGCAAGTCCGTCCGCTTGATGAGGAACGAAGATTTGAAATGGAGGTGTGGCAGGCTTTTACGATTCAATCGTTGACTGAACCAGATCTACAGCCGCTCAATGCGGAAATGTATGACGAGCTTTTCCAAACCGTTCATTTTTGTCTAACGAAGCTGAAAGACGATGATCTGCTGCTAGATCATCTTGATCTTTTACTAGAGACTGAACGACTTTATGCGGTCATCAACGGGCTTGCTTTGAACGGTATCTTACAGCCTCACCGTCTCCCGCCTCAGCTTATGCGCTCGGTGCTGCAGATACATTTTGAATCCATCACAAAAACAGACATGCCCTCGTCATAAAGAGCATGTCTGTTTTAATCTTCCATAAAGATACGTTTGGCCTCGTAATAGAGCACCTGCACAAATTTCTTTACATTGATGCGGGTATGTTCTTCTCTACCGCTTGTCTCTTTTGTCAGTTCACTCATTTTCTTTCGAACAATCGTGAAATCGAAAAATTTAGAGGCGTAGTTTTCAAAGGTTGGGTGCGAAAAATCCGTTAGCCCGAGCGATGCGATGTGTTTCAATGATTGATTGATCGCACGCCTTACCCGCTGTTCCGCTGCTTTGGCTTCTCTTGCGATGTCTGCTGATGTAAAAGGTTCATTTAATTTCTCCTCTGTGATGCCAGTAAAAATCACCTTTAATGAAGGAAAAGAGTCGTGCTGATCGGCATGTACCGCTAAATACTGATCTGTGAAAAGAATCATATCTAGTAAATCCTTAGACCCCTTCTCGCCAACAATTCCAAGCTCCGCCAGCAAGAATTGACCTGCCTCTGCAAGACTTTTCCCCCGCTGCTTCGTTTTTGTCTGTCCGCGCTGCTGGAACTGCATCACCGACTTTAGCGAATGCTGAATATTTTCAATCGAGTGCTCTAAATGCAGACGTTCAATCATCAGATGGAGCACACTTAAAACCTCTACACGGTTGATTGGCTTTGTCACATAATACTCGACGCCAAGCGTATATGCCTGTCCGATTAATTCCTTTGTTTCTACTTGCGAAAGCATTAAATATTTCCCATGAAACTCATCCTTGATCGCTCGGATCGTTTCAAGCCCGTCCCTTTCTGGCATCAAAAGATCAATACATAAGATATCAATATGCAAATCATTTAAGTAGTTGGCTGTTAATTCAGCACCATCCTCTGCTTCTCCAGCCACAACGCCAAGCTCTTCATCTTCAATGAGCTGAGCCAGTGATGAACGAACGGCTTCATCATCATCGACAATAAAAAATCTCATCTCCCATTCCCCTCTTTTCTGCTGACTTGATCAATTGGTATCTTTAACGTAAAAATCGTTTGTTTATTTGGGATACTCTCCATCTCAACACTTCCGCCCAGCTTCTCCGCTGTGTCCTTCACATAGGAAAGACCGATGCCGCTTGATGGATTTCCAGCCTGATCGTATTTTAAAGTAAAGCCCGGTTTAAAGATCACATGGTGGTTACGCTCTTTAATGCCTGGTCCGTTGTCACTAATTTGAAAGATCACATGATTTTCTTCCCTTGAAATGGCTAGTGACACCTCTCCATCAACTGGGATGGCTTCAACGGCGTTGGAAACAATGTTATTTAATAAAGATAGAATCGTATACACATGATAGGCAGGATGCTGTCCTTCTTCATCATAATCAAAGACAATGTGTTTTTTAAGTGATTCCGCGTAATTTTCATGAATACGAATGACAAGCCCAGCAATATGAGCGGGACTTGCATACTCCTGAAAATTCTCCTCATGAATCAGTTTTGATAAAGCAGAAAAAATCCGCTGATTATCCTTTTTGATTTCATGCACCTCTCCTGCAATTTGCAGGGCTGTTTTTCCGAGCTTTTTCAAATCTAATGATTCCGCATCCTTTGCATGATGAAGGGATTGATACAATTGATACGATGTGGCTGTAATGTGCTCAGCATGTGCCAGTGTTTTATGAAAGTATGTAGATTCCATATAAAGGTTCGACAGCAGCATCAGCAGATGTTCCTTTTCCTTTTTCATCTGACGCTCTCTTGCCTGTTCTTCGTATAATCGAATCATCGTATAACAAGCCAGTACGAAAAAGCTTCTGAAAATCGCCAATACAAATAGTTGGAAGAGCGTTCTCACTGTTAAAATTTCATCAATGGCTCCCCGGAGTGCAATCATTTCAACAACACTTGCACACAGTTCCATGATGATGCCCGTCGCCCCAATCAACCAAGGCTTATCACGAAACCGTCTGACCTGCAATAAATAAAAGAGCGTGCCATAGACGACATAATAGAGCAGGGAAGGAAATCTTAAAGAAACCGCCTCTTCCAGCGGGAGATGGCCTGTCACGACTGTATCAAGCAGCACCCGGAAAGCAAACACAGATCCCCCCGCAATCATGCCGCTTGCCCATGAAGGGAATTTTTTCATTTGAAGCAGGATAAAGAAAAAGACAACGGTTCCAAAGCTGACCCGAAAGCTGTCCTCAAATGGATAAAATTTCAGCTCTCCGCCAATCGGTGTTAGTACAATGAGCATGACAATTAAATAAGGCTCTGTATTCAGCCATTTTTTCAGTAGATTCAAACGCAGTCACATCCCTAATAATTGACGATAGTATACTATGTGAGCTTCAGAAAAACAAACAGTCCATGAAAAAACGCACACCGGAACTTTGTCGGTGTGCGCTTCTCATGGTGTCACTTAATCTTCTAAACGATCCTTTTCTAAAAGTGATGCGCCAGCAATACCTGGTTTCGTCATTTCAAAAGGATTTAAGATGACATCAAGCTCTTCCTCTGTTAACACATCATTTTGCAGACAAAGCTCACGTACAGATGCGCCTGTCAGGATCGCTTCTCTAGCAATTCGTGCAGCAGCTTCATAACCAATGTGCGGATTGACCGCCGTCATGACACCGGCACTCTTTTCTACATATTCTTTTAATCGAGATTCATCTGCTTTTAGATCACGCAAGCAGTTGTCAACGAAGGACTCAAATACATTCTTCATCATGCTGAGAGATTGAAGCAAGTTGAACACTAGGACTGGCTCCATTACGTTCAGTTCAAGCTGACCAGCCTCTGATGCAAGGCAAATCGTGTGATCATTCCCGATGACTTGGAATGCCACTTGGTTCATCACCTCTGGCATGACTGGGTTGACTTTCCCTGGCATGATCGATGAACCTGGCTGTCTAGGCGGCAAGTGCAGCTCACCAAAGCCTGCTCTTGGACCTGAAGCCATCAGTCGAATATCGTTCGCCATTTTGGACATATTCATCATACATACTTTAAGCGCAGCAGATACTTCTGTATAAGCATCCGTGTTTTGCGTTGCATCAACTAAGTCTTCCGCTCCAACTAGCGGTAATCCACTAATGTCAGAAAGATAGCTCACCACTTGACGAATATATTTAGGGTCTGCATTCAGCCCCGTTCCGACTGCTGTTGCCCCCATATTCACTTCATATAAATGCTGTCTAGACTGCTTGATACGTTTAATATCACGAGCGAGCACCTTTGCATAGGCACTAAACTCTTGACCAAGTCTGATTGGCACAGCGTCCTGAAGATGCGTACGTCCCATTTTGATGACATGATCGAATTCCTGCGCTTTTTCAATCATGACTTGATGCATGTTTTCCATCGTATAAAGTAGCTTTTCAATCATATTCAATGTCGAAATATGAATCGCTGTTGGGAAAACGTCGTTTGTAGACTGCGACATGTTCACATGCGTGTTTGGACTAAGCTCAGTATAAGCGCCTTTTTCCTTTCCTAGTAGTTCAAGCGCTCTGTTTGCAATGACTTCATTGGCATTCATATTCATTGAAGTGCCAGCCCCGCCTTGAATTGGATCGACAATAAATTGGCTGTTCCATTTTCCTTCGATGACCTCATCTGCGGCTTGAACAATTTTTTCTCCAAGACCAGAATATAGTCGCTGTGTATCCATATTGGCAAGGGCGGCTGCCTTTTTGACAATCCCTAATGCTTTAATGAGTTCCTCATGAATACGGTAGCCTGTAATTGGAAAGTTCTCCACTGCACGTAATGTTTGAATCCCATAATATGCTTGAGTGTCTACTTCCTTTTCACCTAGAAAGTCTCGTTCGATTCGAACTTGCTTGTCCTGTAGCTTCGTCATTTGAAAAGATCTCCTTTTTACGCTGCTTTTGTTTGTTGTTTTAATTCCTCAATATACTTTTTCGATTTTTCGTGATCAAATACTTTTTCCCACTTAGACATAACAATGGCTGCAAGTGAGTTACCAAAGACGTTCACTGTTGTACGAACCATGTCAAGAATACGGTCGATACCAACGATGAAGGCAAGTCCTTCAAGCGGTAGTCCCATTGCTCCAAGTGTTGTGATGACAACAACGATAGATGCACCTGGTACACCAGCCATTCCTTTTGATGTCAGCATTAAGATTAATAGTAACGTAATTTGCTCATAGATGGAAAGCGGCATGCCATACATTTGTGCAACAAATATAGCGGCAATCGATTGATAGATTGCACTTCCATCTAGGTTAAATGTATAGCCTGTCGGGATAACGAACGACGTGATCGCTTTCGGACAGCCGAACTTCTCCATTTTGTCCATTAATCTAGGCAGAACAGCTTCTGAACTTGCTGTTGAGAAGGCAAGAATAATTTCTTCTTTTAAAATTTTAAATAGTGTAATGACGCTTGTTCCAGCCATTTTTGCGATAATGCCTAGGATAACAAATACGAAGAATGCCATTGTACCGTATACGACAAGGACCAGTTTACCTAATGGAAGAAGCGCTCCGACCCCGAATTTGATCACCGTCACACTGATGAGTGCGAATACACCAAATGGAGCAAACTTCATCACTTTATTGGTCACCCAGAACATCGCTTCGAGTATGCCCTCAAAGAATCCTAACACTGGTTTCCCTTTATCTCCTACTGCGGCAATTCCTAATCCGAATAATACTGTAAAGAAGATGGTTGGTAATAGATCACCTTCTGCAATTGATTGGAAAACGTTTGTTGGGACAAGATGTACCAACGTTTCAGAGAAAGTCGCTTTGTCGGAAGAAGCCTTAGATGTCTCTTCATATTTAGAGATATCGCCTTTTTCCATGTTGCTCATATCAATTCCTGTACCAGGATGGAAGACGTTTGCTGCAAGCAGTCCAACTGCTAAAGCAATCGTTGTCACAATCTCGAAGTAAAGAATCGTTTTCCCACCGAGTCTTCCGATGGTTTTCATATCGCCTACACCTGCTACTGCTACAATCAATGCAGCAATGACAATTGGAAGAACGATCATTTTAATTAAATGGATGAATATATCGCCAATCGGCGTTAACACATTAATAACAGTTTCATTTTGATAAAACAGCGCTCCTACGACAACACCCAGAACAAGTGCAATGAGTATTTGAGAAGCTAACCCTAACTTTTTCATACGTGAACCCCCTTTTATTGATAACGCTTTCTTTGTTGCTTAATCGAATCTTAACGATGAACCTACAAAAAACGACAAAAAGGAACAAAAACAAATGAATTTTTTATGAAATTTTTTAAAAAAGGTCAGTTCTTCCACAAAAATGTTAAAAAAAGACTTCGCTTTTGGCGAAGTCTCAGATTGTTGACAAAGGGCTAAAATGTCCTTTATTTTAGCCCTTTGTCTTCCTTTCAGCGTGAAAACCTTTGCAGTCTAGGAAGGACGAGTACCGGAGCGGAGCGAATTTGACATTCGTGAGCACCGGCACGCAGGACTGACAAAGAATGCGAGGGTTTGTCTACACGCTGAGACTTCGCTTTTGGCGAAGTCTTAATGTTGCTGCATCTGTTCAGCTGGAGACTCTTGATGTGGAGAAAATTTGTCATAAACAGCATAACCAATCAGTACAAGCGCCACATAAATCACAGCACTCAACGTCCACACCCATTTGACATTCAGCTTCATTCTGCCACTCCCTCTCTGACAGGTTTCAACCTCTGTAATCTAAGTGCATTCAGCACAACCGACACAGAGCTAAAGGCCATTGCCGCTCCTGCAAGCCATGGCGCAAGGAATCCAAATGCGGCTACTGGAATCCCAATGCAGTTGTAAGCAAGCGCCCAAAATAGATTTTGCTTAATGTTTCTCATCGTTTTTTTACTGAATTCAAGCGCATCTGCAATGGCATGAAGATCTCCTGTCATGAGCGTAATATCTGCTGCTTCCATGGCAACGTCTGTCCCCGTTCCAACTGCCATTCCAATATTCGCTGTCGCAAGGGCAGGTGCATCATTGATGCCGTCTCCCACCATAGCCACTTTCTTTCCTTGTTCCTGAAACGTCGCAATATGTGCCGCCTTTTCCTCAGGCAGGACTTCAGCGATGACATGATCAATGCCCGCCTGTCTCGCAATCACCTCTGCTGTTCGTTTGTTATCCCCTGTTATCATTACGACATGAATCCCCTGCTCTTTGAGCCGAGCGATTGCTTGAGGAGAAGACGGTTTCATCGTATCTGCAACCGCAGCAATACCTGCCGCCTCGCCGTCAATCGCAATGAGCATGGCCGTTTTCCCTTGCTCCTCTAGTTTAGTAACGGCTGCTTCTATTTTTTCGTATTCGATATGGTGTTTCTTTAATAGCTTCCGCGTGCCAATCAAAAGCTCATGACCAGCGGCCCTTGCTTTCATTCCATGACCAGGGTCTGCTTGGAAAGCTTCTACCTCAACCGCTTCAAGACCGCGGTTCTTCATGCCTTCTGTCACCGCTCTGGCAAGAGGATGTTCTGACTGTTGTTCTGCCGACCCCGCTAGCTGAAGTAGCTTATCTTCAGTCCAATGGCCATATGCCATCACATCTGTAAGACTCGGCTCGCCTTTTGTCACAGTCCCTGTTTTATCTAAAACTACCGTGTCTAGTGATTGGGTCACTTCTAGATGCTCTCCGCCTTTAAACAGAATCCCTGACTCAGCTGCACGTCCGCTACCTGCCATAATGGAGGTCGGTGTAGCAAGGCCGAGCGCACAAGGACATGCAATGACTATCACCGCTATAAAAGTCTCAAGTGCTGATGTCACATTCCCTGGATCTACAAAGAAAAACCATATGAGAAAGGTCAGTACAGCGATACCGACTACAATGGGAACAAAAATCCCTGAAATTTGATCCGCCATTCTTTGAATCGGTGCTTTTGAGCCTTGTGCTTGTTCTACCACTCGAATGATTTGTGAAAGAGCCGTCTCTTTCCCTACTTTTGTTGCTTTCACTTTGATAAACCCATTTTTATTGATGGTTGCCCCGATGACCGTATCTCCTGCGATTTTATCAACTGGCAGACTTTCTCCTGTAATCATGGATTCGTCTATCGCTGTTGTTCCCTCGATGATTTCTCCATCTACCGGGACTTTCTCACCCGGTTTTACAAACACAAGATCATTCACTTTCACTTCGGAAATAGGAACGGTCATCTCTTTCCCGTCTCGTTCAATGACTGCTTCTTTCGCTTGTAAGCCCATCAGTTTTTGAATCGCTGCTGATGATCTCCCTTTCGCTCTTGCTTCCATTAACTTTCCGAGCACAATCAACGTAATAAGCACCGCACTTGTTTCATAATAGAGAGCCGCCTCATGTGTGCCTTGGACCGCTGCTGATTGAATGCTTTCATATAAACTATAGAAAAAGGCAGCAGATGTCCCTAGTGCCACAAGGACATCCATATTGGCACTTTTATGTCTTAAAGCTTTATAGGCGCCTACATAAAAAGGCCAGCCGACAATGAACTGGACGGGCGCTGCTAATGCAAGCTGAACCCACGGGTTCATCAGCGCTTCTGGGAGCCAAATAAACGATGTGAAAGAAAAATGGCTGACCATAGCCCAAAGCAGCGGCAGTGACAGGATCATTGAAAATAAAAAACGTGCCGTCTGCTTCTCAATGGCTGCTTGGCGATGATCTTTTTTGCCTTCCTCTGCATGCTCTTCGGCTGGTTCTATTAATGAATACCCAATGGATTTCACAGCCTCTTTGATGTCACTTGGAGATGTTTGACCAAGATGATACGTGACCTGAAGGGTTTCAAGCGCAAAGTTCACAGACCCTTGATCAACACCGTCTATCCGGTTGACTTTTTTCTCAATTCGGTTTGCACAGGCCGCACACGTCATTCCTTCTATCTCAAATTCTGCTTGCTCCATCACCACATCATAGCCAAGCGATTGAATTTTTTGTTTCAGATCATCTGCTGTTAGCTGGTCCGCTTCATAGACAATGTGCGATGTTTCAAGCGCCAAATTTACACTGGCATCGTCCACCCCTTCTAGCCTGTTCAGGCCCTTTTCAATGCGGCCTGCACAGGCGGCGCAGGTCATCCCCGTAATGTGAAAGTCAATTTCTTTTTTCATTTATCTCACCTCTCCATATACACCATGGGGGTATTGTGATGTTAAAAAAATACGCGCTGTCTTATGCAGCACGTTTGTTCATTTATACGACATCATATCCCTGTTCTTCGATCACATCGGAGATACGGTGTAACGTGACTTGATCAGGATGAAACGAAACCTTCACCTGTCCTTTGTCTAAATGGACTTTCACAGATTCAACACCTGCTAATTCTCCTACATTTTCTTCGACTGCTTTCACGCAATGTCCGCAAGACATGCCCTGCACTTGAAGTGTTGCTTGTTCCACTTCTCATCGCCTCCATCAATCATTTTCTATTTTTACTATACCCTAGTAGGGTATCATTGTAAACATAAATGATGCGCTGTGTGCTACGATTTTGTCAGCTTCGTGAAGACGTTCATTAACTCCTCAATGGCTTCATCCCCATTGCCGCTCTTAATGGCATCCGCTACGCAGTGGTGTGTATGCTTTTCCATCAATTGAAGACTCACCTTCTTTAAAGCCGCATTCACAGCAGAAATTTGATTGACGACATCTATACAGTAACGATCGTTCTCAATCATTTGCTGAATTCCTCGAACTTGTCCTTCCACTCGTTTTAAGCGGTTGATTAATTGATCTTTTTCCTTCTCGGCTCTAGGCGAAGCGATATGCCTTTCTTCATGCTCTGTCATGTGATCACCTTTTTTCTATCAAACTTGTCTTTTACTAAATTAAAGCATATCTCCACCGGAAAAGGCAAAGATATGCCTTGCGTAAGCTGCGTTTGTCCTAGTTTGTTAATTGTTCAATATCCTGCAAAAGGTTGACGGACTGCTGGAGCTGCTTGATCAGCCCTTGCTGATCCTCCAATATAGCAGCAGCATCGAATTTGTCTGTTTTCAATTGCTGTAAATAAGTTTGAATTTCCTCTGACAGCACTTTATTTTTCTCTATGATTTGTGCATGCAGATCTTCCGCTATTTTCGGCGCTGTGAGTTCATTAAATTCTTGAATGTCAGCCTTCAATGATTCAAGCTGCTGCGTCAAATCTGCTTTTTTTGCAGCATCTTGTACAGCTTCTTTCGCAAGTTGTGGAAATGCCTCTGTGAATTGCTGAATATCCGTCACATACTCATTTGCCTCTGTGACATACGTCGTTGTATCGTTTACTTGGTCAAGCAAGCCGGAACATCCGCTTAACAACAGCGTGCCGGAAAATAGGAAAGTCATCACATATTTTTTCAAACTCCATCATCCTTTCATCTATTGTGTTAAAAGCACTCATTTGTCCCGCTCCCCTGCCACACGGATGCAAAAAGGCCTTAAAAAAAGCCAGACCTTTGCCTTATGTGTCATAGGCAAAGGTCTGGCTAACATGTTCATGCCGGAATGGCCGAGAAACAGCGGATGTTTCTGTAATGACGACCAAACCGTAAAAGCTACTCCCCTTTAGGAAACCGTTCAAATGTTATGTTTATCATATCTAAATGAAGGACAACAGTCAATGAGAAGCTGGCGGCAGGTCATGTCTCTGATGTGGTATATAGTCTTCACCAGTTGATGAATAAATCCGATTACGTCCGTGGCGTTTTGACATATACAAGGCTTGATCCGCCTCGAATAGAAGCTTTTCTAATATAGGGGAATCATTCGCTGTATGGGCGATGCCGAAGCTCGCTGTCACTTGTACTTTTTTCTCATCAGCCTGAAAGAAGCTCACTTCAAAGGAATGTCTTATTTGTTCTGCGATATGACATGCTTCTTCAAATGAATGCTGCGGCAGACAAATGGCAAACTCTTCTCCACCATATCGGCCAAATAAATCATCCACCTTTAAATGCTGCTGACAAATGGAGACAACATGACGAAGTGCCTCGTCCCCAATATGATGTCCGTGCGTATCATTGATTTGTTTAAAGAAATCAATATCAAACAGTAAAATGGCGGTATTCTGTGCATCCTCTTCCAATATCATCTGTGTTCGTTCAATGAAAGAAGAACGATTGAAGATATTCGTTAAACCATCTATATACGCGCGACGCTCCAGCTCCTCCTGCAGCAAACGCTGCTCCGTAACATCACTAATCACAATTTGCCTGCCCTCGATCTCACCTCTCTTATTAAATAGAGAAGAAGCGGTCAGATGATAATAGCAGGGCTGCTCTTTTTCCCACATCAAATCATAATGCGAATGATCCTGCGGAGAACGCAACCACTGAATAAACGAGGACTCTTTGATGACCCCTGAGAAAATATCCTCGATTTTATAGCCGATTCCCTTTTTAGAAAGTATCGGAATAATCGACGCAGCCGCAGGATTATAATCGATGAGCGTTCCGTAACGATCCAAAATGAGAACGCCTTCTGACATATGCTCAAACACACGCTCCATCGCAATAGGAGAAAGCTTAAAGAGATGAAAGGACATAATCGCCCATAAATAAAGAGCGTTGGTTAAAAACATCACCACTGGTACTGGGTCAATGTGAAAAGGCGTGAGACCTAATAAATAGATAAAAGAGGTCGTGATCGGCAATAACATGCCAACGAGCAGGATCAGAATCTGTTTTAAATATTCTTTTTTGGTCACACGTAAAAACCAAAGCAGCATAAAGACTGCGAGCATTGAACAGCCAAAGGTATAGACGCCATGAATGATATACCAATACCCAATCCTAAAATCAGCCAGTAAAAACCCGTCTAAAGTATGCAGCGTGATGCTTCGGTAAAAAAGTGAATGAAAAGAATTGGTGAACACCATAATGGTGGTGAGAATGGGAATCAGTAAGATGAAAAGCACGCGGCGCTTTGTTATATATTGATAAAAACCCGTAAATTGCAGCACAATCATGAGGCTGAACGGTGCGATGAACGGAAGACCTATGTATTGAAAACTAACCCAGAACATGATTTCTTGAGGGGTACGTGCCAACAATTCAAACGTGTGCCCAAAAATATAAATCGCAGTTGCCGCAGACATGTACATAAACAATTGACAGCCAATATACCGATGGCGATTTGCATGAGCAATGATTGATAAGATCACGGACAGAATGCCAGAAACACTCATGATCACAATAAAATGTAAAACAATCGAATTCATGTAAACGCCCCAATTTCAGTTATTTAGAACTAGTCTAATATAACTATATATGAGGACGTCACAAATGGGAAGATGCGATTTTGAATTGATTGGAGATTTTTTGTAAAGTTCCGAGCATTTTACTTGTGATGACATCTCTGATTTCAATACTCTTTGCTCAAATTGATGGAAAAGCATGTTGCGGCAGAAGAATTATATGTACAATTTGGGGATCAAATGCGGAGGAGGCATGAAAAGAATATGACTTTTTTGATCCTCATGGCATGTTTGTTTATGCTCATTCTTTTAGAGAAGCCATTTGAAAAAAGACGATCTGGGTTGTTCTTTTTGGTAAGTTATTTACTGCTGATTGCGGTTTATGTGATTCAAACAACGTTTTTGGAGTTTATGTCGGATCGGTTTTTGATGGTGATGGCGGTGATTGTGGTTTGTCCTTTGTTTGTTCGGTTTTTAGAGACTTATTCGAGGAAACATTTTAGATAACGATAACATTTTAATAAAAGTTGAACATGGATAAACAATATCTAAGGATCACTCTAATCGGCCGATAGAATGATATACCGATACAAATCTAATTATAAGAATAAGCAAACATGAGGCTTGCTTATTCTTATAATCATTTATTCGTAAATAGCTTATCAATTATGTTTATAGCAACAAAGCAAATTGGAAATGCAATTAAAAGGTACAGAAAATTTTTAGGTACAAACATATTGTAATAATAGAAAAATACACTCATAAATAAAATCATCACAGCATACTTCATCATCCTCTTCACAACATTCCTCCTAATATATATCTACCCAACCATTATTAGGGTGCTTATCCCTCTTATCTAACTGTTTAGCAATTTGAGTTCCGATATCCAAATAATTAAAGCAATTGCAACAGCAACACCAATAGAGATCGCTAATTTTTTAGCTCCCCACGCCTTTAATCTACTTGTCACAGTTTTAGTAAATATTCTTTTAGCTTCCGCTTTACCTTTTTTAATAATAAATGATTGTATAACACCTACACCACCCCCAACAGCAAAACCAATCACTGCATTGAAAACTGCACCTGCAAATCTAACAGAGACACCGACCTTTATACCTGATGATTTTTTCTTTTTAGCAGCTTGAATTTCTTTCACCCCAAAAGAAGAAACAAATACATCTTTAGCAAATGCAAAATCATCATTTTCTTCTAGTGTTGCATCATTTATTCCCTCCACTAACTCTTTTTGTGCGTGCTGCAGTCAAATCATTATATGTATCAGAATATTTATCAAAGAAATTTGTTAATTCTTGTTTAAATATTTCCTTCTCATTTACATTTGAAAGCTCTGTTTGTTCTTCTACTATTTTATTAAAAAGTTGCTTCTCATCTTTCGTCATTTCATCTATTGAAGGCATATTTCTAACCTCTTCTTCGAGATCGAATTCCTCAGATAAAACCTCCTTACTCAATTGAACATTCTTTGAATTGATGCCATCTACTGTTTCACCTACTAAAACTCCCTCTAAAACGGGCTGTTTCTCATTATCTGACTCTGTCTCTGCGAAACTAGTTAAAGTCGATAATGAACTAATTGTAAAAAGAATGACTGTTAAAATTGAAACTTTCTTGAGAAATTCATTCATCGCCACCGTTACAAATACCTACTATAAATGTTAATATTAAACATTATAAGTTTATTTCAACATAAACATGATGAAGATAGGATAATATTCATTTAAAGGTATTTTTTTGAAAAATAGACGCTCTCGAAATAATAAGCATTTGAATATGAATAGAAATTTAGATTATCGAATAAAAAAAAGACGCTGAAAATAGCGTCTTTTTTTATTGAAATATGTAATGTTTATAAAGAATAAAAAGATTGTTAACAAATCCTTAGATGCTGACCAAACGTTTAGGAAACTCATACATGTTGCCAAAATGTTGCCAGACCCGCACCAAGGGCTTTCAAACCCTTGATACGACTGCGTTCTAAAAGTTTTGATGGAGACGGTGGGAGTCGAACCCACGTCCAGAGACATCGATTACTTAAGCGTCTACGAGCGTAGTCAACATATTTACGTGTTCACTCATCCTCATGCCTGCTGACGGGCGCTTGGAGAGCTAGTCTGATGGATCTCTTCTTACGTCCTCAGACGAAAACGTAAGCGTAGCCTACTTCATTGGGCTCCTCACAGACACATAGGCGATGTCAGGAAGAGCTCGCTGCGCTTATTAGGCAGCTAGTGCTAAGTTTTGGTTAAAACTTTTAGTTTTGCCAGTTACATTTAAGTGCGTGTTAACGAGATCGCCTCTCGGCTCGCAGCCTAAGCTCGAACCATCCCTGTCGAATCCGTAACGTCCCCTTGTAAAAGGGATATACGGGATGGAAACGTTCTTTAGCTTAACTGCTTCCGTATATAACTATTATAACAACTTCATCGTTCGAAACAACTGGTGGTTTCTGTAAAAAATGACGATGATTGATGACTGCATATCATATTGTAGCATAGTGCTTCGGGCCTCAGCAAGCAATCCGCTCTAGACTAGAATTGCTTTTGCCGATCACGGAAGGCACGCTCGATTTCACGTTTTGCATCTTTTTTCTTCAAATCTTCACGCTTATCGTATTTCTTTTTCCCTTTACCGACTCCGATTAGCACTTTGGCAAAGCCATTTTTCAAATAGAGTTTAATGGGAACAAGTGAATAGCCCTCTTCCTTAGTGGCACCAATCAATTTGCTGATTTGCTTGCGATGAAGCAGCAGCTTTCTTGTTCTCAGCGGATCATGGTTATAACGGTTCCCCTGCTCGTATGGGCTTACGTGCATGTTGTGAAGAAACACTTCTCCTCGTTCGATTTTGGCAAAGGAATCTTTTAAATTCACTTTTCCTGCTCGAATTGATTTGATTTCCGTCCCTTGTAGCACAAGGCCGGCTTCGTAGGTTTCTTCTATAAAATAGTCATGATTTGCTTTTTTGTTTTGGGAAACAACTTTTCCCTCTCCCTTTGGCATTGGCGAACACCCTCCTTTTGACACAAACACGGTCCAAATCGTACGGATTATTTTATCAAACAATCCAGCTTTCGACAATGCTGACGCTACGTGGTCAAAAAGCAAATAGAGCATGATGCCCTATTTGCTTTTTGTCACGTTACTTTTTCTTTTTGCGCTTTTGTTTCGGTGCGTTATCAAATACGCGTTTTTTCTTTTTCTTCTTTTTACGGCTCGTAAACCACTCTCCACCGCTTTTTTCATCTTTGGCTTTTTCTCCAGAAGGTTTTTGACCTCCGCGCCCTCTTTTGGCTGGTGGATCTGTCCGCTTTTTGAACTTGAAGTCTTTTGGCGATTTACGGCGAGTGCCTTTCATTCCGACGATTTCAAAATCAATCGAATGCTCATCTTTATTGACATCAACTACTTTGACAGTGATTTCATCACCGATACGGTAGACATTTCCTGTACGTTCACCGATCATGGCAAAGTGCTGTTCATCAAAGCGATAATAATCGTCTGTCATGTAGCTCACATGGACAAGACCTTCTATCGTATTCGGCAGTTCAACGAATAGTCCGAAATTCGTGACCGAACTAATCATACCATCAAACTCTTCACCGATTTTATCAAGCATATACTCTGCCTTTTTCAGGTCATCTGTTTCGCGCTCAGCATCAACAGAGCGGCGCTCCATTGTAGATGCATGATCTGCGATTTCTGGCAACAGTTGTCCCCACTTTTCAAGGGTCGCTTCGTCTGTCTTTTTCTCTATTAAATAGGTTCTGATCAGCCTATGCACGATTAAATCCGGGTAACGGCGGATCGGCGATGTGAAGTGTGTATAGAATTCCGTTGATAATCCAAAATGGCCAATGCTTTCTGGATCATACTTCGCCTGTTTCATAGAGCGAAGCATCACAGTTTGAATGACGACTTCTTCCGGCTGATCACGGACGGCATCGAGTACACTTTGAAGTGCACGCGGGTGAATATTTGTTGACGTTCCTTTGACAATGTAACCAAATGTCGTCACGAACTCTAAAAAGCGCTGAAGCTTCTCGGGATTTGGTTCTTCGTGAATTCGGTAAATGAACGGCACATTCATCCAGTGGAAATGCTCGGCAACTGTTTCGTTTGCAACCAGCATGAATTCTTCAATTAATTTCTCGGCGACAGAACGCTCACGAATGACCACATCTTTCGCTACTCCTTCATCATCTACAAGCACTTTTGCTTCCTTGAAATCAAAGTCTACAGCTCCACGCTCCATCCGCTTGTCGCGAAGAATTTCTGCAAGCTTCTCCATCTCTTGGAACATCGGTACAAGCGGCTCATATTTGTCTAGAAGCTCTTCGTCTTGGTCCACTAAAATCTTATTCACATCGGAATACGTCATTCTCTCTGTCGTTTTGATCACACTTTGGAAAATTTCGTGTTTGACAACCTTCCCGTTTTGATCAATAACCATTTCACAAGACAGTGTAAGACGATCGACTTTCGGATTTAATGAACAAATACCGTTTGACAGACGATGAGGAATCATTGGGATAACGCGGTCTACAAGATACACACTCGTCCCGCGCTCATAGGCTTCCCGATCAATTGGGGAATTCTCCGTCACATAATGAGAGACATCCGCAATATGCACCCCTAGCTTGTATTTACCATCATCCAGCTTTTGCACAGTAACGGCATCATCTAAGTCCTTTGCATCTGCACCGTCAATTGTTACAATCGTCTCGTTGCGCAGATCACGTCTGCCTTCCAGATCTTTTTCATCAATTGTTTCAGGTGTGTCTGCCGCCTGCTTCAGTGCTTCTTCAGGGAACTCACCTGGCAGACCGTGTTTATGAATGATCGACAAAATATCAATGCCAGGGTCATTTTTATGACCTAAGATTTCAGTCACTTCACCCTCTGCGCTCATTCTGCCTTCTGGATAACTTGTCAGTGTCACAACAACCTTATGACCTTCAACCGCTCCGTTTTTAGCTGATTTCGGAATAAAGATATCGTTTGTGATTTTTTTATCATCCGGAATGACAAAACCAAAGCTTTTCGTTTCTGTATAGGTACCGACAACCGTCTGAGTATTACGCTCTAGAATACGGATGACAGTTCCTTCTTTTTTGGTGCCGTTTGATTTATGGCTGACACGCACCATGACGGTATCACCATTCATCGCTGTGCCCAGCTCATTAGGCGGAATGAAAATATCATCCTGTCCAAACTCTTCAGGTGTCACAAACGCAAATCCTTTTGCATGAGCAGACAGCTTCCCTTTTACCAAGTTCATTTTTTCTGGTACACCATAGCGGTCGCTGCGGGTACGGACGATAAGTCCCTGATCCTCTAATATCACAAGTGCTTTGACGAGCTCTTTATAATCATCCGGATTGGTAATTTCCATCATGACTTCTAATTCTTGTACCGTTAACGGTTTGTACGCCTCTTCCTGCATAAACGTAAGTAGTTCATCCATAAATTCTTCTTTTTGCACACTCTAACCCTCTATATATTTAAATTGACCAATCGAGTGATTCTAAGAATGCATATACATCCTGATGAACCTTCTCTCGCTCTTTATCAAGCGTAATGACATGGCCTGATTCTTCATACCATTTCAAATGTTTTTCATCTGTCTCTACTTCGTTATAAATAATATTTGCACTGTCTGTATTAATCATATGATCATGACGTGCCTGAACAACAAAAGTAGGTGAATAAATCATGTCAACATTGTTTCTCACTTCTGCAATCAGTTCTTGAAGAGCCTTGAGCGTATTCATTGGTGTTTTCTTGAACTCTTCCATTTCTCGTTCAATCTGATCCTCTGACTTACCCTCGAATTTTTTATAGTTACGGGCATAATCTAGTACACCCTGGTACATGACTTCTTCACTTTTTATGTACATAGGTGCACACATAGGTACAATTCCCTTTACAGGTACAGTGTAACCTAATTTCAATGAAAAAACTCCTCCGAGGGATAGTCCGCATACAGCAATCTCCTCATAGCCCTCATCTTTTAAAAATTGATAACCTTCTTCTACATCTTTCCACCAATCTACCGGGCCTGTATGGACAAGTTCCTCTGGCGGTACGCCGTGTCCTTTGTATTGAGGTGCATGGCATGTATACCCTCTTTCATTCAAATAGCGCCCAAGCATCCGAACATCTGCTGTATTCCCAGTAAAACCGTGAAGAAGAAGCACCGCCTTTTCTCCACCTTTGAACGTAAATGGTTTTGGTGTAACAACTTTCATGATGTGACTTCCTTTCTTTTTGATATAGTTTATATTTTCCACCTGTATGTACGAAACAAACACAAAAGAGTGCTAATAATAAAAAAAGGTCTGAAAAAAGATCAGACCTTCTGTTACTCGCGCCTTACACGCCTAAATATGCCAATGCAAGTGTTAAGATGAAGAAAAGCACTGACAAAATGACAGTTAATCGGTGAAGAATCAAGTCAAGACCTCTCGCTTTTTGCTTACCGAAAAGCTGCTCGGCTCCACCTGAAATAGCGCCTGACAGTCCAGCACTTTTACTTGATTGCAATAATACAACGATGATAAGTGCGATACTGACAATTACGAGTAATGTGATAACAAATGCGTGCATGAAAACACCTCCAGACAAACTGGTACACATAACTTTATTTTACATGAAAACAAGGTACATGTCACGAAACATCAAAATAAAGATTTCCTATATATTGTCGACTTTATTTGTCATTTTGATTCAATTTCGCTCCAATGTGCTGCATGCCGCATTTTTTATATGCAATTTTTGAGTTAAAAAACGTTTTTAGCGAGTTGCATCTTCTTGCAAGAGCTGTTTTAATTCTACTAACAACTGTTCAGCTCCTTCAGGACTCAGAACCACTTTGCCATTTCCATAGCTTTTGTTGTGTTTCGTTATTTTTCCAGTTAAAAGGCAGCTTTTGTCTGCATCATATTTTTTCAGCATAATGGTTTGATCTTCGATGAAAATTTCTAACAGCTGCTCTTCTTTGATATTAAGTACCTTTCGCATTTCTGAAGGCAGAACAATTCTACCAAGAGAATCAATGTGTCTAACCATCCCAGTTCTTTTCAATGAGGTTGCCTCCTTTATGATGATACGATGATTGCATTCATTGACTTTTGTCAACATCTTCATAGTAAAATAGATCTTCAAATTTCTTATCAAAGTAATGAATCATTTTGCCAATGACAAGCTGTCCTGGCTTCCTGTGACCATTTAATACCCTGCTGAGTGTGGCAGGAGAGATGCCAATTTCATCTGCGAGCTGATTTAAAGACATATCGTTTTCGATCATATACTGCATCACAAAAGCCCGCCTGATCTGAATCTTTTCGACCATCATTACAACCTCCTGTAGGATCAATATGTACAACATGTAGAACTCTCACATCAATCAGCTTCATTTACTTATGTCAACACTTTTATGCCCTTGCTATTTCCTTTGGTCAATGATCATACTAAAATAAGTCATATACTGAAATGTGAGGTTCGATGACATGAATCACTTTGGTGAACAATTACGCATTTTAAGAGAAAATAGAAAAATGTCTGTCAATCAGCTTGCCATGTATTCAGGTGTTAGCGCTGCTGGTATTTCTCGGATTGAAAATGGAAAGCGCGGTGTGCCGAAGCCTTTAACCATAAAAAAATTAGCACGCGCTTTGAAGGTGCCTTATGAGGATTTAATGCTGCTTGCCGGTTATATTGAACAAGAAAAAGTTCACGAAATGAAACCTAAATATGAGTCCATGTTAAAAATCTATCAAACGGCGCTTCAAAAAGATGTCGAACATCTCCCCATTTTTGATGGAGACCAATGGGAAACGCTCACCGCACATGACATCAGCCAGTTGAATCAATACTTTCTCACGCTCATCAACCAAAAAAAGGCGAACAAATAGTTGGGCATAAACTTAAGATACATCCACCATTAACTAATGTCAATATTTTCATGGTATACTTATTGCCAATAGTCAACAAATCAAGTAAACTAGAGGTAACTAATCTTTAACCATGTGAGGTTTTGAGTTGATGAACTTCGGTGCATATTTAAGAGCATTGCGTGAGGAAAAGAAGCTGTCAGTGAACCAGTTAGCGATGTATTCAGAGGTCAGTGCTGCCGGTATTTCTCGGATTGAAAATGGGAAACGAGGCATTCCGAAACCTCCTACAATTAAGAAGCTGGCAGGTGCATTAAAGATACCTTATGAGGAAATGATGAAGGCTGCAGGCTATATTGAAGAAGCAACCCCTGCCCAAGTCATGAAGGAAGAAGAAATGGCTTTGTCCAAAATACGAGAAACAGCAGACAACTATGGGCTTGGCGACCTTGAAATATTCAATGGGGACATCTGGTCCACCTTATCTAAAAAAGAAATAGAGGATCTAAACCGCTATTTGCTGTTTCTGTTAAACAGCCGTTCATCGCCGTAAAATGTTTTGAGCATTGACAAGCTTTTTGCGCTGATTTATGACAGAATTACGGTATAATGGGTTCAGATTGGAGTGAAGAAAGATGAATCAATCTGACATGTGCCCGCGGTTTGAAAAAGCAGTTGAGTTATTAAGTAAACGCTGGGTGGCACTGATTGTTTTTCAGCTTCTCTCAGGTCAGCAGCGCTTTAGTGAAATTGAGGCAGCCCTGACAAATTTAAGCGGAAGAGTATTATCTGAGAGATTAAAAGAGCTTGAAGCAGCAGGCATTGTAAAACGGGAGGTTTTCGCTGAAACACCCGTGCGTATTGAGTATTCTTTAACGGATATGGGACGCTCACTTGCACCCGTTTTTGAGGAAATTGCGAAATGGTCCTCTGAATGGATCAATCTTGAATCATAATTTCTCCTCAAATGAGCCCGCCTGTTGATCATAAAACAACCTCCCTTACCATTTGTAAGAGAGGTTGTTTCTTTTTCATCGCTTAAGCCGATGTCATATTTTTTTCAGCTAGCGCTTTATTCTCTTTTTTCTTGTTTGTTGGGCTTAAATAACGTTCAAGCCAGCCCATGACAAGGTCGGCAATAATGGCCATGAGCGCAGTTGGAATAGCACCTGCTAAAATGATGGCTGTTCCGTTGGTGGCGTTTGAACCTCTAATGATGATATCTCCAAGTCCTCCAGCACCAACAAATGTCCCAATCGCTGTAATGCCGATTGCGATGACCAGTGCGGTTCTTAAACCAGCCATAATAACCGATAAAGCAAGCGGTAATTCAACCATTCTCAGCACTTGCCATTTCGTCATACCCATTGCTTTCCCCGACTCTAAATAGGCATGCTCAATGCTGACAATCCCTGTGTACGTGTTGCGGATGATCGGCAAAAGCGAATACAGAAAGAGTGATAGGATGACTGTATTTGCGCCAAGTCCTAATACAAGCATCAACACTGAAAGCATCGCTAATGCTGGAATCGTTTGAATGACATTTGTAATTGCGAACACCCAATTGCTCAATTTGCGGTAATGCGCCACAAAGATGCCTACTGGAATTCCGACAATCGCCGCAAATAGCACCCCATACACTGACATGAGAAAATGCCGATAAAATTCTTCTAACACATATGAACCGTTCTGCTGATAATATGTCCATAATTGCTGCAGTGTGTCCATCAGCCCTGACACCTCCCAATCTTACTCAAAGTAATTGTGTTTCTTTAAGAAATTTTTCGCAACAGTCGCTGGTTCTTGAAGCTCTCCATCGACTTGATAGTTTAGCTCTTGCATTTGTTCTGTACCGATTTTCCCAATCAGCCTGTTGATGACCTTGTCGAGCCCTGGATGTTCTTTTAATACTTTCTCCGGGACAACTGGTGATGCATCGTAAGGCGGGAAGAATCGTTTATCATCTTTTAAGATTTTGAGATTATACGCTTTGATCCGGCCATCTGTTGAATAGGCAAGTACAATATCCATTTTTTCATTTTTCAATGCGTCATAGACTAGACCGATTTGCATCGGAAAGGTGCTTCCAAATTCAATTCCGTATGTTTTCACAAACCCTTCATAACCGTCGCCTTTCTTTTTCAGCCAAATATTATCCACACCGAAGCGATAATTCTTGGCATTCTTTTTCAAATCAGAGACTGTTTCCAGGTTGTTTTCCTTCGCCATCTTTTGCGTCACGGCAAAGGCATACGTATTATCAAATCCATAGGAATCAAACCATTTGTAATCGTAGCGTTTTTTGAATTCTTTCTGGACGATTTCCATTGCACGTTTTGGATCTTTTACCGCATCCATTCCGAGCGTACTTGTCAAATCTGTGCCTGTATATCTTGTCGCAGAAATGTCGACATCTCCGTTTTCCATCGCTTTCTGCTGTACGGTGTTTGAGCCTAGGTTTTTCACAATGGTTGTCTTTTTATCTGTGTAATGCTCAATGATATCTCCAACCATATAAGCCATAATTTCTGATTCAGTAAAGTTTTGTGCTCCGATTCGCAGCGTGCCCCCTGAGGAGCCGGCTAGTCCAGGAAGTGAACAGCCACTTATCAATAGCAAGCATCCAGCAAGCAGTGCACTGATCCATTTTGTTTTTCGATTCTTCACATGAGCCAACTCCTTATGAAACTTCCTTCAATCCTTTTAAGCCTTCTGGTGTTACTTTTTTCTCAAGCTTCATCAATGAAAAGTCGATGATGACCGCTAAAATGGTGACTGGGATGGCACCTGCAATAATGTATTCCGGCTGGTATAGCTGAAGTCCAATTAAGATGTAGTCACCAAGACCGCCTCCACCGATAAAAGCTGCAAGTGTTGTCCAGCCAATTAAATAAATGGTTGATGTTCTAACACCTGCCATAATGATCGGAATGGCAAGCGGCAGTTCAACAAGACGAATTTGCTCCCATGTCGTCATGCCGATCCCTTTACCAGATTCAAGCAAGTTTTTGTTCACACCTTGAACACCTGCATACGTATTTCTCAAAATAGGCAAAACCGAATAGAAAAATAGAGCAACGATTGCAGGTATTTTCCCGACTCCCAAAATAGGAATAAAAAATGCAAGAATCGCTAAACTAGGGAGTGTTTGAAAGATATTCACGACACCGATGACAACACCTGCGCCTCTTTTCATTCGTGTGAGAATCACGCCTAAAGGAACGGCAACGATAATGCCTAACACAACGGCAATCAAAGAAATATATAAATGCTCCCACATTTTTGTGAGGAGTTCCCCACCATTTTTCTCTAGAAAATCAATGATTTGATCCATGTGTACACCTCCCTTAGTTCATTTCAGTGACAGCCTCCGGCGTATCTTCTCCCCAAATGGAGTCATATACAACATCCACAAGACTTGCACGTGTCACAATGCCTTTTAAATGACCCTGTGTATCGACAACTGGTACATATTTAATGCCTCGTATTAAAATTTTTCGGACGGTATCTCTTAGAAGTGCGCCTTCTTGTACTGTATAGAATTCTGTATTTAAAATATCGCCAACAAAGGCTGCTTTTCTGCGGTTCGCATCAATTGTTTCGATGTCGATATAGCCTTTTAGCACATGATTTTCATCAACGACGAGCAGGGAATCCACCCGCTTTTCTCTCATAATAAAGATGGCATCTGTCAGTGTTTTTTCGACTGTAATTGTGACTGGTGACGTGTTCATCATTTGTTCCACACGTTCCATATTCGGATTTGATTGAAGCAAGCGTTCTTTCCCGATGAATTCTTCTACGAACTCGTTGACAGGGTTACGTAAAATATCATCTGGCGTTCCTACTTGGACAATCTCTCCATCTTTTAAGATCACAATGCGGTCAGCAAGTTTGATCGCTTCATCCATGTCATGTGTGACGAATACGATTGTTTTATTTAGCGTTTTTTGTAGCTTCTTAAATTCTTCCTGCAATGAATCTCTTGTGATGGGGTCAAGTGCTCCAAATGGTTCATCCATGAGGATAAGAGGGGGTTCTGCTGCTAATGCGCGAAGAACTCCGATCCGCTGCTGCTGTCCTCCACTGAGTTCATGCGGGTAACGCTCTAAATATTCCGGCCCCATGTCGACGAGTTTGAGCAGTTCTCGTGCACGTTCTTTTCGTTTTTCTTCCGGCCATTTTAGCAGCTTCGGAACAAGTGAAATGTTTTGTGCAATGGTCATATGGGGGAAAAGCCCAATTTGCTGAATCACATAACCAATTTCTCTTCTTAATTGGACTGGATCTTTTTTCATAATGTTTTCTCCCTCGATCAAAATCTTTCCTGAGGAAGGTTCAATGAGTCGATTGATCATCTTCATGGTTGTCGTTTTTCCACAGCCACTCGGTCCAATAAAACAAATAAATTCTCCTTTTGCTATTTCTAAATCAATATTTTTGACAGCTTTTTTTCCGCCTTTATACGTCTTAGATACATTCTCTAGTTTCAGCAAATGAGACACCTCCAATTAGTCGGATATATATTTTCAGAAAATTTACACCTTATTTATTATAGTGCAAACTTTATAAAATAAAAAGTTTACGATGTGTTTATATTGCATAAGATTTATTTAAAATTTTCAGTTAACGGTCAGATATGTAACGATCCCTCCTTTTTCCTCCAACTTACGAGCAAATACTCAATATTTATTGTTTTCATCAACAAACAGGTATATGATATATTGTGTTACAAATTGTCAGTCATGAAGGGATGAAGCGGGGAGTGGACAAGCAAGCGTTAGGTGCCATTCAAAAAGCACAGGATCATTATATTGAAAAAGCTGCCGAGAACATGAATGCCTTTGGTCTTTCTGCCACAGTGGGCAGAGTGCTTGGTATCATTCACATGAACCGTAAACCAATGACGCTCGGTGAGCTCTCAGAGGCGACCGGCATGAGCAAAACGAGAATGAGTCAAGTCGTTCGAGAAATGCTTGATTTGAATATTGCTGAAAAGGTGTATGAAAAAGGAATACGTAAAGATTTGTATGATGTTGAGCAAGATCATTACCAAACCTTTATTTCATTGTTTGCAGCCAATTGGTCACGTGTGGTCAGCAAAAATCGCAAGGCACATAAGAAGACATGCAAGGAATTGCTGGAGCTGCTCGAACAAGATGACTTACCAGAAGAGACAGAGGATAAAATCAATCTTCTTCTTTCAGAAATTAAGGAAAGCCTTGATTACTATGATTGGATTAGCCGCTTAATTGAGTTCTTCGAAAGCGAAGAAGTATTTAAACATGTGCCAAAACCTTAAAAAAGCTGTTTTATTTTACAACTTTGTAGAAAAAAACAGCTTTTTTATATACACTTATGACATCAGCATTGGAAACATCCCTTTTATTCCTGAGCCAATCATTTCAACTGCCACAACAGCAAGAATCAATCCCATTAATCGTGTCACGACATTCATCTCTGTTTTCCCCATTTTTCGCATGATGAAACTTGAGTAATGAAATGCATAATAAGTCATGGTCAGAACGACCACAATCCCAATCAGAATCGCAAGCATATGAAGCGTTACTTGGCTTCCTGGCGTTAAGCTCATGACGGTAGCGATTGTACCAGGTCCGGCAATGATCGGAATGGCGAGCGGGGTCACCGAGACATCTGCCTTCTCTTTGCTTTCTGCCTTTTCATCCGAATGAGGGTTTTGAACATGTGATTCTTTTGCATTCAGCAAATTGTAAGCGATACCAAAAATAAAAATACCTCCGGCGATGCGGAGTGCATGAATATCGATGCCAAACAATTTGAAAATGAGCCTGCCTGCCAGTAGAAAGGCAATCAAAATAATAAATGACACAACAATGGCTTTTTTGGCTGTTTGGGAGCGTTCCTTCTCTGAATAGCCTTCTGTTAAAGTGATGAATAGAGGCACATTTCCAATCGGGTTCGATACAGCAAATAATGACACAATGACATGAATCATAAAGGAAATCAACAGACACCCTCCTTTTTTCATAGTGTCTGCCAATCTGATGCGAATATTCCCTTGTTCGGATAAAACCTATTCGGCTTTAACCGCTGATAAGAGAGGCTTGAAGACAGGAGGATAGAACATGAAAAAAACATCCCCTTCGCTCTCAGTGGGGGATTGGGGTATGAAACAAGGAGATATTGAAAAATAGAAAGGATGAAGTGAATTGATACAGATTCGGCCGTTGCCCCCTGATCAATCTGTCCCTATGGATCTTTTATTATTAGCTGATCCTTCAAAAGAAAAGGTCCTTGCCTATGTAGAATCTGGTTCTTGTTATGTTGCCTTTCATGAACAGGACATGCTAGGTGTCTATGTTCTCACGTCTCTTTCTCAGCATACAGTGGAAATCATGAATGTCGCTGTGAAGGAGTCATGGCAAGGAAAAGGGATTGGAAAACAGCTGGTGCGCCATGCCATTTCAGAAGCCAAAGCTGCCGGCTTTCACACAATTGAAATTGGCACAGGCAACTCCAGCATTCAGCAGCTCGCCCTTTACCAAAAATGCGGATTTCGCATGGCGTCCATTGATCATGATTTCTTTCTTAAACATTATGATGAACCGATCTATGAAAATGGCATTCAGTGTATGGATATGGTTCGGCTGTCACTCGTTCTTCAAGCAGACTGAGTCCATTCAGCCTGCTTTTTTATGTTCTGCTCTTTTTCACTGCATGAATCACATATTGAATCAAGAAATAAAGCACGGCACCCGCTAAAAAGCAGACCACGCATCCAAAGAGGGTCGCCTCAGAGCTGAATTGATACTGTTCAATTTTCATGATATAAAATGGCATGCCAAACAGAGTTGGACTTGATTCCACATGTTTGACCTCTAGCAGCAGTAAAAATACCGGAGTCATAAACACAGCAAATACATAAAGCATCGCTAGCGTTAAGCCGCTAGAAAACGAATGAAAAACTTTGACCATCTATTTCTCTCCTTTCATCTCTTTTAAGCTGGCTGTGATATTTTTCCCGTCTGGGCAAGCTGGATGTAGCATCACAGTGTTTAGTAAAGAAAAAAGCAGCAAAGGATGAGTCATCGGATGCTTCCATATCAGAAAAAGCACAGCCGAGCAGATTACTGGAAACAACGGACCTGCAAGTGCCACCATCATATTAAAGCTTGGCCGGGCAAAGGTCTCATGAACGATCGACACGTGCTTCCAATCGATCATCACCACATAATCAAAAAGCGGCCTTTTTTCGATTTTGTTGCACAACATCACCATCAGTATATGACCGAGTTCATGAATGACCACAACCGCTATCAAGCAAATTAAAAGTTCCATCATCGCACAATCGGCCTCTTTAACATGGCAGCATATATACAGCTAAAGAATACGGCTGAGAAGGCCATGTAGGCGATTGAGAGAAGCTCGGTATGTGCTGAAAGCCACTCTAATAAAATCATATCCATCATGCTGAACACAGCAATCATCATCACAATCACAAACAGTTTATTCAACTCACTGATTTTCACGACAAAGCCTACACATGCCGCCATGACGGTGATCAATAAAATGGACAGACTCGCCAAAACGTGACCTTCACTTTCAATGCCCAACACCACATAAGCAAGCCCGATATACACAAAATATATCAACAAATTGATCGTGTAATAAAATAAAATTCTCGACAGTAAATAAGCGCCCTTTGATGAATTTAACATAAAGATGGCTCGATGGTTCATATGATATTCCCTGCCAATCATCAGCGGAAGCATGATCAAGATCTCTTTTAATGCATACTGCACAATAAAAGCATACAGCCAGCCAGTCTCTGCCGGAGTAAACACAAACGGGAGACCTATCGTAAAACAGACAAGAAATAAAAACAGAATACCCTGTTCTTTAAACACAGCTGATCGCGTGAAATAAACAAATTCCTGCCGCAATTGAGTCAGAAATGAAGAATCCGTTCTGATTTTCTGGTAAGAAAACGCCTTTACTTCTACTTTCAGCTGCAAAAACATTCGATTGACATAACAAGGCGCTAAACCCTTCAGCCAAAGCCAGACGGCGCATAGTAAGATCACAAGAAACACGAGATAGCCAGACGGCCATACATGCATCATCTCAACCGCTTTTTGAAAGAAAAAAAACTCAAAAGCGCCGAGTGTCACAAATCCGATCGTTTGTAGCAGTAAATGCTCTTTTGTTTTTGAAATGAAATGGCTCACTCCGATTCGTATGAGCATCCAAGAAGCGAGCGCATACAGCGCCAATACACAGCAAGTAACACAAATAACCATCATCCAATACATAGATGGGATAACGCCGCTAATAAAAAGTCCAAAACCAATTGGCAAAAAAAGCAGGCCAAGCATCATGAAGCAAAACAACACCGGAAAGAAATAGACACACAGGACAAATGACACACTTTGAATCGCACTATTCAGAAAGAAGAATTGATACTCTTGACGCTTCATTTTATTGCGGGAAAAGACAACACCCGCACCTAAAAGTAACAGTGTCATTTTCACAAATTGAAGGTATAAAGCAGTTGGTTCGCTTTCCCCTGCTTGCATAAAAAAACGCAGGCTCATGACCACGTATGTGGCATAGATCAACAAGAAAAATGCGGCTGCTGTGAGAAGCTGCAAAGGATATTTTTTGCCGATCTGCTTTACTTTCGTTATGAGCATGCCCCATTCTATTTTATGAAGAACGTGTCGTGTCCAAATCATTGAGTAACCTCTCCACCTGTATATAGTAATCTCGATTCACTTCTTTATAAATGTCCTCAAGTGCTTGTTGAGGAAATGTCCGGCTCGTTTCTTGACGAGACATATCCAGCTTTACGTCACCGTTTCTTAAGATCATGAGATGATCATACAATGTCTCACCAAAACTTAAATGATGAGTGGAAATGAGGATACCAGCGCCTTGATCTCTCAGTTTCATGAGCACCTTTTTTAAGATGATCATCATATCTGGATCAAGTCCGTTCGTTGGCTCGTCGAATACATAATAATCACAAGGCCTGAGGAGCTGTGAAATGATCTGCGTTTTCTTTTGATTGCCATGAGACAGCTGGGCAATTGGCTGATCCATATACGGACTCAGCTCAAAAAGATCAACGAATGTCTCCTCCCGCGTGATATCTTGCTCATGTGGTAGCTGGAGTAAGTGAAAATATTCTCTTGGCGTTAAATAATCAAACAAAGCATGTTCATCAGGAATATAGGAAACATGTTCTTTTAATAGGGAGATATGAGCTGAGGATTGAAAGTTCAGCTGTTGACCATGTAAAGATACGTACCCTGTAAATGGCGTCAGCCCAAACATAGATTGAATCATCGTTGTCTTTCCTGCACCATTATGCCCCAAAAGAAGAAGCATACGTCCTTTCTCCACATTTAGCTGAATATTGCGAAGAGAGAAGGTGCGGCTATACGTTTTTTCTTTTAATTGTAAGGTCAGCATCATGTCCCTCCGTTTGTTTCAGATAGAACAGATGACTTCGCCTCACGATATCGTCATCTGTCCCTTACATCTGCTAAAAACTCAACCGCATTTGATTTTGATGTAAATGCCTAAAAACTTGAATTGCCCTGCAAATTTAGAGCCTTTTCCAAATGTTTTGCATGCCCAAACCAGTGCTGCAAATGTCACTACACCTAAAATAACCGCAAGAACATAAATCCAAAATGAGTTTTTCTGTGTATTCTGAGAAGTTAGGATTCGTTGCTTCTTTTCCTCATAGGCTGCCAATAAATGTAGTACATACATGTACACACTTACAGGAAAACGAAGACTAAAAGCATTCAGCATCTTAACACCTCCTAATATATGTAAAACAATAACACCATCATACATAAAACATAAGTTCAAATTTATTCATATTTCTAGAAATTTTTTCATGATTTCTTTCTTATATATTGGCATTTTACCGAATTTTCAATGACAGAAGAATTATTTTTTACAGAAAAAGGATATGCCAAATGGAATAGTTGCATGAACATAAAAAAAAACGCTGCGGCGCGCTCTTATGTAAGAGCGGCACGCAGCGCGGTACTGGCATTATTTATTCAAGTTATAGAACGTTTCAATGCCATGATATTGTGCTGTTTCAGCCAATTGATCTTCGATGCGAAGCAATTGGTTGTATTTCGCCACACGGTCCGTACGAGACGGAGCACCTGTTTTGATTTGTCCAGCATTTGTTGCAACTGCAATGTCGGCAATTGTGCTGTCTTCAGTTTCACCAGAACGGTGAGAGATGACAGCTGTATATCCTGCGCGTTTTGCCATTTCGATTGCATCAAATGTTTCAGTTAATGTACCGATTTGGTTCACTTTGATCAGGATTGAGTTACCAACGCCGTTTTTGATTCCTTCAGAAAGCTTCTTCGTATTTGTTACGAACAAGTCATCTCCTACTAGCTGAACCTTGCTGCCAAGGCGTTCAGTTAATAGTTTGTGACCTTCCCAGTCGTTTTCATCAAGGCCGTCTTCGATAGAGATGATTGGGTATTTTGATACCATATCTTCATACCAGTCAACCATTTCAGCAGATGTTTTCACAACACCTTCGCCTGATAAATGATATTTACCGTCTTCTTTGTTATAGAACTCAGAAGATGCAGCATCCATCGCAAGTTTCACTTCTTCACCTGGTTTGAAGCCCGCTTTTTCAATCGCTTCTACGATTGTTTGAAGTGCTTCTTCGTTAGAACCAAGGTTTGGAGCGAATCCACCTTCGTCACCTACAGCTGTGTTTAAGCCTTTTGCGCTTAATACAGATTTCAGGCTGTGGAAGATTTGTGCGCCCATGCGAAGTGCTTCACGGAAGTTCGGTGCACCTACAGGCATAATCATGAATTCTTGGATGTCTACGTTGTTATCCGCATGCTCTCCGCCATTGACGATATTCATCATTGGCACTGGAAGCGTTTTGGAGTTGAATCCACCAAGGTATTGGTAAAGTGGAATTTGCAAGAAATCAGCAGCCGCACGTGCTACAGCGATAGATACGCCAAGAATAGCATTTGCGCCTAATTTCCCTTTGTTTTCTGTTCCATCAAGTTCGATTAACAGCTTGTCAATCGCTACTTGTTCTGTTACATCAAAGCCTAAAAGCTCTGGTGCAATGATTTCGTTTACGTTGTTTACAGCTGTCAGAACACCTTTTCCAAGGTAACGGTCTTTGTCTCCGTCACGTAGTTCTACTGCTTCATATTCACCAGTAGAAGCACCACTTGGAACTAATGCACGGCCAAAACCGCCAGATTCTGTGTAAACTTCTACTTCAACTGTTGGGTTACCGCGTGAGTCTAATACTTCGCGTGCATATACGTCAACAATGTATGGCATTGTGATTTCTCTCCTTTTGAATCAATTTGTTATTTTTGAATCAATGATGTTCCTGTCATCTCTTTTGGTTTTTCAAGACCAAGTAAGTCTAAAAGTGTTGGCGATAGATCGGCTAAAATGCCGCCCTCTCTAAGCGTCACACCTTTTTTCGTGACGATCACTGGAACAGGGTTTGTTGTGTGCGCAGTATGCGGCTTTCCTTCTTCGGTAATCAGCACGTCTGCGTTACCGTGGTCTGCCGTGATGATGGCATGTCCGCCTTTCGCTAGGATTGCGTCGACTACAGCTCCTAAGCACTCATCTACTGCTTCAATGGCTTTAATGGTTGGCTCAAGCATTCCTGAATGACCGACCATATCCGGGTTGGCAAAGTTCAGAATGATCGCATCATGCTTGTCTGCATTGATGTCTTCAACAAGTGCATCCTTCACCTCGTAAGCACTCATTTCTGGCTTTAGATCATAGGTTGCCACCTTTGGTGAATTAATCAAGATGCGGTCTTCACCAGGAAATTCTTCTTCACGTCCACCACTCATAAAGAATGTCACATGAGGATATTTCTCTGTTTCAGCAATCCGCAGCTGCTTCAATCCATTTTGTGAAATCACTTCTCCTACTGTGTTATCCAAATTCACTGGTTTGAAGGCGACATAGCCATCCACCGTTTCACTGAAGTGTGTAAAGCAAACGAAGTGTAAATGCTTCGGATGCGCTTCTCCGCGGTCAAATGAGCGGAAATCTTCATTTGTGAATGTGTTTGAAATTTGAATGGCACGGTCTGGACGGAAGTTATAGAAAATCACAGAGTCGCCGTCGTTTACCTTTGCAACTGGCTCACCATTTTCTCTTGTAATGACAGATGGAATGACGAATTCATCATAGATTCCATTTTCATATGAGTCATCCACGACATCATAGACGTTTTGATAACTTGGACCTTCACCATACGCCATTGCTCGATATGCTTTTTCCACACGATCCCAGCGTTTGTCACGATCCATTGAGTAATAGCGTCCAGAAAGTGTTGCAATTTCACCGACACCAATTTCTTTGATTTGTTCTTCAAGCTGTTTTAAGTACACTTTAGCTGTCTTCTGACCAACATCACGTCCGTCCAAGAAGCCATGAATGTATACTTTTGTTAAGCCTTCTTTTTTCGCTAGTTTCAGCAATGCAAATAGATGCTGGATGTGGCTGTGCACACCGCCATCTGACAATAGTCCAAATAAATGAAGGGCCTTGTCATTCTCTTTTGCATAGGTCATTGCGTCTAGGAACGTTTCGTTTTTTTCAAATTCCCCATCACGAATGGCGACATTCACTCTTGTTAAGCTTTGATACACAATGCGTCCTGCACCGATATTCAAATGCCCAACTTCAGAGTTCCCCATTTGACCTTCTGGGAGACCTACTGCTTCACCTGAAGCCGTTAACGTTTGATGCGGGAATTCGTTCCAGTAGCGGTCAAAGTTCGGTTTCTTTGCTTGTGCAACAGCGTTTCCGACTGTTTCACCTCTTAAACCAAACCCGTCTAAGATGATTAATGCAACTGGTTTCTTACTCATATTGACCTTCCTCCAATAATTGAACGAAAGACTGAGGCTCTAGGCTTGCGCCACCAACCAAAGCACCGTCAATATCGGATTCTGCCATATATTCTTTAATATTCGCCGGCTTTACGCTTCCGCCATATTGAATGCGAAGGCTGTCGGCCGCTTCTTGACCAAATTCGCTTGCAACGGTTTGGCGAATGTGAGCACAAACATCATTTGCATCTTTCGCTGTAGAAGATTTACCTGTACCGATGGCCCATATTGGCTCATATGCAATCACAGATGCAGCAACTTGCTGCTTTGTTAAACCAGCTAGTGCTTTCTTCACTTGATCAGCGACAAGTTCATTTGTTTTGCCTGCTTCACGCTCTTCAAGTGTTTCACCTACACAGATGATTGGAACGATGCCATGCTTGAATGCTGCGTGTGCTTTTTTGTTCACTGTTTCATCTGTTTCAGCAAAGAATTCACGGCGCTCTGAATGACCGATCACTGAGTAGCCGATGCCAAGATCTTTTAGAGCAGCAGGGCTGATTTCACCAGTGAATGCACCGTTTTCTTCAAAGTGCATGTTTTGCGCACCAATTTTCAGGTCTGTTCCGTTTGAAAGGCTGTTCAGCTTTTCAAGGAAAAGGGCTGGTGCACATACAATAGATTCCACTTTGTCAGGAGATGGAATAGATGATTTTACTTCTTCAACGAAGCTGACCGCTTCGCCAAGTGTTTTATTCATTTTCCAGTTCCCAGCTATAATTGGTTTTCTCATGATTGACACTTCCTTATAGCAGTTTTGGTCTTATTTATCGTTTAATGCAGTCACACCTGGAAGCTCTTTGCCTTCCATAAACTCAAGTGAAGCGCCGCCGCCTGTCGAAATATGGCTCATCTGATCGGCAAGTCCAAATTTCTCAACAGCTGCTGCTGAATCTCCACCGCCAATGACAGAATATGTATCTTTTGCTTCTGCCAGTGCTTCTGCAATTGCTTTTGTTCCTTTGGCGAATGCATCAATTTCAAATACACCCATTGGACCGTTCCAGACAACAAGCTTGCTGTTTTTAATGACATCAGCATACTTCTCTCTTGTCTCTGTTCCAATATCAAGTGCTTCTAGATCACTTGGAATTTCAGAGATTGGCACAATGCTTGTATTCGCATCATTTGAAAAGTCGTCGGCTACTAGAACATCTGTTGGAATAAGGAAGTTCACGCCTTTTTCTTTTGCACGTTCCATAAAGGATTTCGCTAAATCTACTTTGTCTTCTTCTAATAGGGATTTCCCTACTTCGTGGCCAAGTGCTTTTACAAATGTATAAGCGAGTCCGCCGCCGATGATGAGGTTGTCCACTTTATCAAGAAGGCTTTCAATCACACCGATTTTATCCTTTACTTTTGCCCCGCCGATAATCGCTGTAAATGGACGGTCAGGATTAGTAATGGCCTTTCCTAGAACCTCAAGCTCTTTTTGCATGAGGAAGCCCGCAACAGCCGGAAGATATGCTGCAATACCAGCTGTTGATGCATGTGCACGGTGTGCAGCACCAAACGCATCATTGACATACACATCCGCTAAATCAGCAAACGCTTTTGATAATTCAGGATCGTTCTTTTCTTCACCAGGATAGAAACGAACGTTTTCAAGCACTAGCACGTCTCCTTCTTTTAAGTCAGAGATTTGCTTTTTCACGTTGTCGCCGTAAGCTTCATCTGCTTTTTTCACTTCTTGTCCAAGAAGCTCTTGCAGACGTTTTGCCACAGGTGTCAGACGCAGTTCTTCAGTAACTTGACCTTTCGGACGACCCAAATGACTAGCTAATAGTACCTTTGCGCCTTGCCCTGTTAAATACTTAATGGTTGGTAATGCTGCGCGAATACGAGTATCATCCGTCACGTTTCCGTCCTTCATTGGAACGTTAAAATCCACGCGGCAGAACACAACTTTACCTTTTACGTCAATGTCTTTTACTGATTTCTTATTCATGCTCGTCAGGAGATCCTCCTTTATTCTGGTTTCCTTACGCATTAGACAAGTCTCTCTTTTATCCTTTTCCCATTTTGCCCTCATCAAAACGAGAAATCGTGCAGAACGGATAAAAACAGAGAAAAAGGGAAAGGGATGCTTCCCCTTCCCTTGTCCGTCTTCATTATATCGTGTCTCTAGGAAAGAACCAAGTGAGTTCCTTCAGTGTGAGAAATTAGAGACCTTGTTTTGCAATGTAAGCTGCAAGGTCAACTACGCGGTGAGAATATCCACTCTCGTTATCGTACCAAGAGATCACTTTCACCATGCTGCCTTCCATAACCATTGTAGAAAGAGCATCGATTGTAGAAGAGTTTGCATTACCATTGTAGTCACCAGACACTAATGGCTCTTCGCTGTAGCCAAGGATTCCTTTAAGTTCTCCTTCAGCTGCTTCTTTCAGTGCTGCATTTACGTCTTCAGCTGTTACATCTTGGTTTAATTCAGCAACAAGGTCAACTAAAGAAACGTTAGGTGTTGGAACACGCATTGCGCCACCGTTTAATTTTCCTTTAAGTTCAGGCAATACAAGTGAAACAGCTTTCGCAGCACCTGTAGAAGTTGGAATGATGTTTTCCGCAGCTGCACGAGCACGACGGTAGTCTTTGTGCGGAAGGTCAAGAATTTGTTGGTCATTTGTGTATGAGTGAACAGTTGTCATCATACCGCGTTTGATACCAAATTTATCGTTAAGTACTTTTGCAAATGGAGCTAAGCAGTTTGTTGTACAAGATGCATTAGAGATGACATCGTGGCTAGCTGCATCGTATTTGTCTTCGTTTACACCCATAACGATTGTGATATCTTCTTCGTTAGCAGGAGCAGAGATGATGACTTTTTTAGCGCCAGCTTCTAAGTGTTTTGCAGCGTCTGCACGTTTCGTGAAGAATCCAGTAGATTCAACAACGATTTCTACGCCTTGTTTACCCCAGCTTAATTTTGCAGGGTCACGCTCAGCTGATACTTCGATTGTTTTACCGTTCACTACTAAGTTTGTACCGTCTACAGAAACCTCTGCATCTAGTTTTCCGTGAACAGAGTCATATTGTAAAAGGTGTGCAAGCATGTTAGCGTCTGTTAGATCGTTAACCGCTACTACCTCAACTTCAGGATTGTTTAATGCTGCACGAAATACGTTACGTCCAATACGTCCAAATCCGTTAATACCGACTTTTACTGCCATGATGTTTCCTCCTTTTATAGGTAACAGAATGTTTTATATTGAGGGATCAATTGACTCCCTTAATAACTCTTTTGCGGCTCCTTCGTCTGTAACAAGAACCGTTCGGCGGGGTTTTTTGAAATAGGCTTCAATGGCCCCTGCCTTTGATGATCCACCTGCAACAGCAATGATGTGTGGAATGTTTTCTAGATCGTCTAGCTGCATGCCGACGGAGTGAACTTTGTGTACGACCTCGCCATCACGATTAAAGTAATAGCCAAAGGCCTCAGTCACGGCGTCATGCTCATCAATCTTTTTTAAATCTTCGGTTGGTGTGTTTCGTCTCATCGCCATTGTTTTTGCTTCCCCGATCCCGTGAATGAGCATCGTGGACGATTTAATCGTTTGAAGCACTTCTTTGACGGACGGCTCTTCAATAATGGAAGAGTACGCACCTTCTGACAGCTGTCCTGGAACAAACAGCAGCTTGTAAGTACCGGAAGCTTTTTCAGCCATGTGGGCACAAATGGTGTTTGCCTGATTTTTTACATTCTCCCCAAGACCGCCTCTCGCAGGGACAAACATCATGTCGCGATTTTTGGCATCAGGGGTCATCATTTCGGCAACGGCTTCCATCGTCGTTCCGCCAGTGACGGCGACGATATTATTTCCTGTAAACCTTTTTTTCATACATTGGACAGCAGCTCTCCCCATCTCTTGCTTCACCCACGGAGATTCGTCACTGTCACCAGAAACAATAATGACTTCTTCCAGGCCTAACTTCCTCTTTAATGTATTTTCCAAAAAGGTTAAGCCTAAAACGTCTTTCATCATTCCTTCAAGCATGTCTAGCAAAGCATGACCTTCACTTGTCAGCATCATACCGCTCGTTTTAACATCCAGCAGGTTTTGTTCTTTTAAGAACTGAACTTCAGCTCTTAAGATGCGCTCACTGAGACCAAGACTTGTCGCAAGGCTTCTGCGGCCAATTGGTTCAGCTAACCTGATGTACTGCAAAATGTCATAGCGTTTTTGCATAACTGTAAGAAGATCTGGCAATAATTTTTTTTGAGCTTCCAATAAATGATTCATGGCAAACGACCCTTTCTTTTCACGTTGGACTCAAAACGTCCCACTGTGACAAAAAACGTCCCGCCACAGCCAAAAAAAATCAAACCCTGCTTTCTTTCATTATTTTAACAGGATCATCTTGCATTTTCAACTCTTACAAACACATTCAGACAAAAAATAGACACATTTTCACCGATAACCTGCTTGTCACCAAGCTTCTCGCTATTTTATTTCTTTCAAAATATTATTTTTCTTCTATATAGAATGAATTTGGCATGAAAAAGGTGCAGGCGAATGTAATCCGCCTGCTTATGTTTTTGGTACCGCTTCTTCCTCTTCAGCAAACCGCTTCGCATCTTCCTTCGGTTTGATTTTAAGGTAATAAATGAGATAGCAGGCAGCCATGAACGGAACACCGCAATAAAGGCCAATCCGCTGATCCTCAATAAAGAATAAGCTGATAAGAATCAAGCCAAATGCGATAAAGCCTGCCAATGGCACAAATGGATAAAGTGGTGTACGGAAGACGAGATCCTTTACATCTCCTCCGTCTTTTATGAATTGTCTTCTAAAGAAATACTGGGATAAACAAATGGACATCCATACGACCACAAGCACCATACCTGAAATTGAAATAAGCCAGACATAGACCGTTTTTGGTGCTACAACACTCGTGAGCAGAGATAGAGCAGAAACACCCATTGTCACCAATAATGCGTTGATCGGAATTTTACGCTTGGACAATTTTTTCGTAAAAACAGGTCCTTTCCCATCCTTTGAAAGCGACCAGAGCATTCGTGATGATGCATATAATCCAGAGTTCGCTACAGATAGAACGGCTGTAATGATAATAAAATTCATGATATCGGCGGCGTATGGTATGCCGACCTTGTCCAATACCACAACAAACGGACTATCTACAGTGCCTGCTGTCTGCCATGGAAGAAGTGCGGCAAGAACCGCAATAGATAAGACGAAAAAGACCATCGTTCTCCAAATAATATTCCGAATAGAACGAGGGAGTGTTTTTTCGGGACTTTCACTCTCCCCTGCTGCAATCCCTACAAGCTCTGTTCCTTGAAAGGAGAAATTAACTGTGACCATGGTTAATAAAATCGCAAAAATACCATTCGGAAAAAGGCCGCCATGATCCGTCAAATGACGAAATAGAGGGGCTGGTTCTCCGTCTTTCAAGTGAATCATTCCGAAAATTGCGCCAATTCCAATGATAATAAACAAGACGATGGCAGCAACCTTGATGGCTGAAAACCAAAACTCTGTTTCAGCGAAGCTTCGTGCTGAGATGGCATTGATGGCAAATAAGATGATGCTAAATGCCAGACACCAAAGCCACACAGGAATATCAGGGAACCACCTTTGGAGTAAAATACCTGCCGATGTAAACTCAAGTCCGATTGTACACGCCCAGCTAAACCAATAGAGCCAGCCGATCATAAAGCCTGTGGATGGACCAATATACTCGGTTGCATACTCCTGAAAGGAACCGGCTGTCGGCATCGCCACTGCTAATTCACCAAGACAGAGCATGACCAAATACATGAACAGTCCGCCAATGATAAATGAAAGAATCGCTCCCCCTGGTCCAGCCTGATGAATAATGAGTCCTGACCCAAGGAAAAGGCCTGTGCCAATGACCCCGCCTAAGGCAATCATAAAGAGATGTCTGCTTTTCATGGAACGCTCTAGTTCATTATGCTGTTCTTGCTTCAAATCCGCTTCCCCACTTTCACTCTTCTATTCATCATCTTTTGACAAAATTCGCCGTTCATTGAAAGAGAAAGGGAGAATTTGAGGCTTCTCCCTTGCACCCTTTATGCTTGAAACAATGCTTCAATATGATTGATCGCCCAGTCTAAGTCTTCTTTTGAAATGGTGAGCGGCGGTGCAAATCGAATTACTGTCTCATGGGTTTCCTTGCATAACAGCCCTGCTTGCTTGAGCTTCTCACAATATGGTCTAGCTGCCTCATGCAGCTCCATGCCGATAAATAGTCCGCGCCCGCGCACTTCCTTAATGACAGGGCTTTGAATGCGTGACAGTTTGTCTTTGAAATATTCGCCAAGCTCCTTTGAACGCTCTGCTAACTTCTCGTCAATTAAAACATCCAGTGCAGCAAGTGACACTGCACATGCGAGAGGATTTCCACCAAATGTAGACCCATGAGACCCCGGATTAAACACGCCTAAAATATCACGGTTTGCTACAACACATGAGATCGGGAATACCCCGCCGCCAAGTGCTTTACCGAGAATCAGCATATCAGGCTCAATTTCTTCCCAGTCACATGCGAACATCTTACCCGTTCGTGCTAATCCTACTTGAATTTCATCTGCAATAAATAAAACATTCTCCTTCTCACATAGTGCCTTTGCTTCTTTCAAGAAGCCCTCTTGCGGCATGATAATGCCCGCTTCCCCTTGAATCGGCTCAATGAGAAAAGCCGCTGTTTGCGGAGTGATTGCTTCACGCAGCGCATCCAGATCTCCATAAGGGACGAGCTTAATGCCCGGAAGCATCGGACCAAAACCTCTTTGATATTCTGTTTCAGAAGAAAGTGACACAGCCGTCATCGTACGGCCATGAAAATTCCCGGTACATGCAATGATTTCTGCGCGATTCTCTTCAATGCCCTTTACATCATAGCCCCAGC
Organism: Bacillus xiamenensis; assembly: GCF_000300535.1. Taxonomy (GTDB): domain Bacteria; phylum Bacillota; class Bacilli; order Bacillales; family Bacillaceae; genus Bacillus; species Bacillus xiamenensis. Next base: position 2,079 of record NZ_AMSH01000025.1, on the reverse strand, counting down.
GCCTTGCTGCCTTTACAGCCGTCTCCACAGCCTCCGCTCCTGTATTCATCGGCAACGCCATATCTTTATTCGTCAGTTTGCAAATTTTCTCATACCAAGGACCAAGCTGATCATTATGGAAGGCTCTCGATGTCAGTGTCACACGGTCTGCTTGTGTTTTGAGTGCCTCAATAATACGGGGATGCCGATGTCCTTGATTGACTGCGGAATACGCACTAAGCATATCCATGTATCGATTGCCTTCAGGGTCAGTCACCCACACGCCCTCAGCCTCTGAAATCACAATTGGCAGCGGATGATAGTTCGCAGCACCATATTGTTCTGTTTGTTGAATCAATTCATTTGTCTGTGTCATCATGTTATCCTCCTTCAATAAGCTTGCCTTTTTCCATTGGGTTCATCTTCACTCTTATGTTATGCAAGGATTGTGCCAACTTTGTAATCGCTTCGTTCCTAGGTTTTATCTGGCCTTTAACGCAAAAATATTTTGCATATGCAAAATTTTTAAGAGGAAACCGCAAAATATTTCATGTAAAATAGATGGAAAGGTCTGGGGGGTGGCGTAAATGAAAAAAGAGCACCATGTCGAAAAACTTGAAAATGAGATTGATCTGTATAAACAAATGCTCGATTTAATTGATGTCGGGGTGCACGCCATTGACGAAAATGGCAATACCATTGTTTATAATAAAAAAATGATGGAGATCGAATCTTTAAAACGCTCTGATGTCCTTTATAAAAATGTATTAGACCTCTTTGTCTTTCAAGACGAGATGCACAGCACACTTGTCCAAGCGCTACGAACGGGGAAACAAACGGTTCATGCAAAGCAGACATATCACAACTACAATGGAAAAGAAATCACAACCATTAACCATACATACCCGCTCGTTCGAGACGGTTTGATTCAAGGAGCGGTTGAAATTTCGAATGACGTCACCAAGCTCGAACGGCTGATCCATCACAATATGAAGAAAAAAGGAAACACACGCTTTACATTTGATTCAATTATTGGGGAGAGTCCTGCATTTTTAGAAGTCATCGAGCATGCGAAACGAGCCACACGCACCTCATCTTATGTGCTGATTGTTGGAGAAACAGGGACGGGGAAAGAACTGTTTGCACAAAGCATTCATAATGGCAGCAGTCGTTCATCCGGGCCATTTATTACCCAAAACTGTGCGGCGCTTCCTGATAACCTTATTGAAAGTCTGCTGTTCGGAACGCAAAAAGGGGCTTTTACAGGCGCAACAGATCAGCCCGGTCTATTCGAACAAGCACAAGGAGGGACACTGCTTTTAGATGAAATCAATTCCTTACACCCGGCTCTTCAAGCAAAACTATTGCGCGTCTTGCAGGAGAAGCGCGTGAGAAGGTTAGGCAGCACAAAAGAAATTGCCGTTGATGTGAGAGTAATTGCCAATATGAATGAGGACCCTGTGGATGCGATTGCGAGTGGACGGATGCGAAAGGATTTATTTTACCGATTAGGAATTGTCACCTTGTTTATCCCGCCGCTTTCTGAGCGAAAAGAAGACATCCCTACGTTTGTCATGCATTTTATTCAAAAATATAATGAGCTGTTTCAAATGAATGTGAAGGCGGCTGATGAAGAGGTGCTTGCTCTGTTTCAGGCTTATGATTGGCCAGGCAATGTCAGAGAGCTGGAGCATGTGATTGAGGCTGGGATGAATATGATGATGGATGAAGCATACTTAAGCTTGCAGCATCTTCCCTATCATTTCAGATTCAAGCATAGAGAAGGTCGTCCTGCTGAACACATGCAGGTGAGTCCTGTGCAGCAACCATCAGCAGCTGATACCTTTATCTACACAAGCTCGGAACAGACGACTGATTTTCAAACCCAAATGGAACGCTTTGAAAAACAATATATCGTCCATTACTTAAATCAAATGGACGACAATATTTCACAGACTGCAAAGATACTGGGCATGAGCAGGCAAAGTCTGCAATATCGAATGAAAAAACTGCATATTACTCGTCAATAATAGAGCTGTGCCCTTATGGGGCACAGCTCACAGATTGTTGACAAAGGGCTAAAATGATTTTTATTTTAGC
>NZ_AMSH01000024.1 GCF_000300535.1 Bacillus xiamenensis | reverse complement strand
AAAAAGCTTGCAGACTTTGTCTACAAGCTGACGCCCTCTTCTAAAAGAGGGCGTTTATTTATTTCGCAAGCATCCATTTCTCTTTCATAAACAAGCTTCTCACGATGACAAACAGGATAACGACTAACAGCGCCGATGAGCCGAGCGTCAGGGCAATCGACATTGGGTCAACGATGCCAAACATCAATTGCTTGCATAGTGCGTGAATATTAAGGAATGGGATCGCAAAGTAATACGTATCTAGCTGCGTAGCGCCTGCTCTCATGGTGAAAAACATCGGAATCACACCTAGTGTAATAATCATGGACATGTACGATTGTGCTTCTTTCACTGAGCTTGAAACGACACTGAGCAGCAGTTCAATCATTGAGACCATGAATGAGAAGATAATTAATGCCACGAACATAACGCCGATGATGCTCCACACTTGATCTCCAAAGTTCAGTGCTTGTTTCAGCTTTTCTGTAAAGAGCAATGTAGAGAGCAGCAGCATGCCAATCGCCACAATGCCACTTAATATACCAAACATAGAAACAGCTAGCCATTTTCCAATTAAAAGCTGGAGTCTGCTGGCCGGTGTCAGGAATAAGGCTTCAATTGATTTTCTATCCTTTTCACCTGCTACGATATCAAGTGCAGCTGGTAAAGCACCTGAGATCACAGAGGTCACTAAAATCATTGGAAGGAGAATCGACAGCAGCATGGTAGTCACCCCGTTTTCTCCATCCCCGTCCTCTCCTTCTTGCACATCAACCGATTGCACCTCAAACGGATGAATCACTGACGATTTGATCTGATCCTGTGCTAAACGCTTTTCTACGACTTGATTTTGATATTGTTCAAGCAATGATTGCAGCATTTGAACCGCAATCACTGAATCATCATCTGTTGGATACCCATGGACTTTAATGGCAAATGAGGTTTGATGCTGAAGCATATCGTCTGCATCTTTCGGCATTTCTAGATAAGCATTCGCCTCACCGTCCTTAACGGCTTGCTGCGGGTCATCAAAGGTTTCAAGTTTCAGGTTTTTCACTTCTTTGATCATGTCATTCATATCAGACGGAAGCTTTTCATTGATTGCGACTGTATACGTTTTATCGCCTGGATCAGCGATCATGCTTTCGTAAAAAAACACGAGTCCGAGCATCGTCAAAAGAGGGATCAACACGGTTAAGAGCAGCGTTTTCCTGTCTCTGAGCGAATCTGTCATTTCTTTTAAAAAGACGGTTTTCCACATTATGCATTCCCCCTTGCGAGCTTCGACATAAAGATGTAATTCAAGTCTTCACTTTGTTCCTGTGCATATAATTCTGGAAGCGTTCCTTTGTACACAAGCTCCCCTTGATGAATCATCATGACACTGTCACAAAGCAGGCTGACTTCTTCCATGATGTGGCTTGAAAATAGAATCGTTTTATTTTGCTGTTTCAGCTGATGAATAAACTCTCTGAAAATATTACTCGATGTGATATCTAAACCGGTTGTCGGTTCATCAAACAAAATAATGTCAGGATCATGAATCAATGTTCTGGCAATCGCCACCTTTTGTTTCATCCCTCTTGAAAATCCTTTTACTTTGCGATCCATGTATTGCCTCATCCCGAACCGCTTTGCTAAATCCTCAATTCTTGCTTTGATTTCATGCTGATCTAAGCCATATAATTTCCCAAAGTATTCAAGGTTCTCTCGAGCCGACAAACGATCATAAAGCCCCGTCTCTCCTCCAAACAAGACCCCAATTCGCTTCTTCACTTCTGTTGCTTCTTTGACTGTATCGAAACCTGCAACATTCACGGTTCCATGAGTAGGCTGCAATAATGTCGCAACGGCGCGCAATAATGTGGTTTTCCCTGCGCCATTTTCTCCTAAGATGCCGACGACTTCTCCTTCCTTCACGGAGAACGTCATATGCTTCATTGCCTTTACGACTTTTTTCTTATCTGTAAACCAGCAGCTGCAATCGCTGAGAGTAATCATTTGGTTCGCCCCTTTCGACTATCTACGTCTATGATAGAAAAAATAAAGCGGACCTGACATAAAAATGTCGCGAAACGTCCTTTTTCTGTCTTGAAATGATCAATTTCAAAAAACAAATGGTAAAATAGACAAATAATAAGAAGAGTCATAGGTGATTTTTATGATAAAAGTAGGTCTTGTCGATGATTATCGAGTGGATTTAGAAAAGCTGCATGCCATCGTCGGCAGAATGGAGGCCGTTGACATTGCCTTTGTGACGCAGTCAGCCGAGGATGCATATGAGAAGGTCAAACAGGGCGGCATTGATTTGTTGTTTGCAGATATTGAAATGCCCGGCATATCAGGCTATGAATTAGCAGACCTTATTCACTCTCACGCACTGAATGTGGATGTTGTATTTGTGACGGGAAACAGTGGGTATGCTGTCCATGCCTTTGATTTGAATGTCCATGATTATATTATGAAGCCTTACCATGCCGATCGAATCGCCAAATCCTTAGAGCGCTACATGTCCACCAAGCAGGAGAAAAGCATTCATGGACGGCTTCTCATCAAGCAGCAGTCAGATATCCATGTGTTGCAGAAAAAAGACGTCATTTTTGTTGAACGTACGGGCAGGTCGACGACCATTGTCACAACAACAGGAGATATTCAAACGTATCAAACACTCAACGAGTTAAAGGGCGATTTAGCTGAGAAAGATTTTATCCGCTCCCACCGCTCGTTTATCATTAATATTCATTACATTAAGAACTTTTCAGCGTATGCCAAAAATTCATTTATCGTATCTTTTGAAGGTACTGATAAAAAGGCCATGATGACCAAGCAGCAATTGGAATACTTTAAGAAATACTACTTTTAAGGAGAACGAACGTGAACGCTTTCTATCTTGGATTTCGCATATATACGCTCATCTGGCTAGGTCTTGCCGTTCAAGCTGCCGCGACAGCTTTTCTGCCTTTGTCGTCAAGCATGGTGTGGCTTCTGACCTTTTGTATCATGTGCCTTTACACATTTTTCATTTACAAAAGGTTTTGGCTGGGTATGAGTGGTTACGTGATATTAGGCGCTTTTGTGCTCATCACCTGTTCAGGACTTTCACTTTTTCTCACGCACGGAAATGGGCTCAGCCCCCTTTTAACTGTTATCATCATTTTGACAACGGATCTCCTTTCCTTAAAGATGATGAAAACGGAGCACCATTTAAATGGACGGCTACAAGAGCTGACCAATGCTGAAGCGAGAACCAATGAATTGCTGCTTGAGCTGCGAAGTAAACACCATGAAACAGCCAGACATTTAAATGCTTTTTCCACGTCAAATGACGAGCATGAGATCAAGGATTTGATTCAGCATTACGTGAAATATGTCCCTTGGATCAAAGGGGAAAATGCTTATTTGGCCTCAACCCTTCATCCCTTTTTCCAGCGAGCTGAAAAAGAGGACATTGTCCTTTCACTCGATCTTCAAGCACCCTTTTCTTCTCTTCCTTTTTCTAAGGCTGATCAGGTGAGTTTTACTGGCAACCTGCTCGATAACGCTTTAGATGCCGCCATTGAAGCGAAGCAAGCTGGGAACGAAGGGAGCATCTCGATCACGACTTCCATACGGAGCGGGCTCTTTTTGATTCATTGTGAGAACAGTACAAAGGGAATGGAAAAACACGTATTAGATCATCTATTCAAAACATTTGGCCGCTCAACAAAAGGCGGTGATCATCAAGGAATGGGTACATATATCATTCATCAGCTTGTTAAAAAAGCAGACGGCACGCTTGATTTTACTTATCGTTCTCCAAATCTGCGGCTCGTGATCAAGATTCCTCTCACAATGGCATAAAAAAATAAGGTGCTGCTCGGCACCTTATTTTTTATGTTAAGAAAAGATTTGATTGATTTCGTTGATTTCTTCTTTTGTTAATTGAACATCGTTTGTTTTTAGGTTTTGCAAGACTTGCTCTGCTCGTTTTGCGCCAGGAATAATCGCATCAATGCCGTCCTGCGCTAATAGCCATGCCAGCGCTACGTGTGCCGTTTCTGCATGCTTTGCTTGTGCAATGGCCTTCAGCTTGTCTACTTTTTCGAGATTTTGAAGGAATGCATCACCTTGGAAAAGCGGGTTCTTTGCTCGAATATCATCAAATGTCGCATCCTTTGTAAATTTTCCAGTCAACAAGCCTGACGCCAACGGGAAATAAGGAATAAAGGAAATGCCATGCTCCACGCAGTATGGGAGAAGGTCTTGCTCGGCCTGACGCTTTAGCAGAGAATACTCTGATTGAAAGACGTCTAAGTATCCATCTCGGTTAAAGGTTTGAAGCTGTTCAAAATCAAGGTTTGATGCCCCAATTGCCCTGATTTTCCCCTCATCCTTCAATTCCTTTAATGTACCTGCCACTTCATCCAGCGGCGTGCGCCCGTCTGGGAAATGCATATAGTACAAGTCAATATAATCTGTTTGCAGCCTTTTCAAGCTGTCTTCGACCTGCTGCCTTAAGAAATCACGGCTATTATCAAGTTCAATTTGCCCGTTTACTTCTTTATGAGCCCCTTTTGTCGCAAGGACGAGTGTTTCTCTACCGCCTCTTTTGGCAATGATCTCGCCAATCAATTCTTCTGAACGGCCTAGCCCATAAATAAAAGCAGAATCTAAGAAATTGACACCTTGATCAAGAGCCGTTTCCACAAGCTCCCGACCTGCATCTTCACTTAGATTCGGAAATAAATTATGGCCACCTACTGCATTTGTTCCAAGTCCTATCGGATTCACTTGTAAATCAGTTCGTCCAAGCGTTACTTTCTTCAAACCCTCATCTCCCTTGGCTGTTTAATCACCCTTATTTTCCCACGAATCATTTTCAACATTCAAGTATCCTGCTCCTGAAAATCAATCTGGAGGTGGACGCTTCGAGAACAAAAGGTCGTATGATGGAGATAAACTAAAACAAAATTCTCCAAATGATCAGAACTGGAACGGGAATGCTGAAGCAAGCGGCTTACAGATTAAAGAGTAAAAGCATCGCGGACAAGCTATTTATTAGTATCAACGCATTTTGCAAAAGTGGCATGCACCAGACCGGCACAGGCTGTCGTCTTCGCTATCCGCCACCGCCCTGCGACATAATAACTACCTTTATTTCAAGATTTTTATACAAAAAACATTTAAAAACCACGATAAAAAGATAAAATAATCCTTATTAACCAGTATATTCAGCTTACAAAATTCCGTTTTTTATAGGAAAATGTGTAAAAATCTATCAAAGATAGGGACTAAAACCTATTCCTCACCGCAAATGAAATTCGATAGAATGAATAGTGCAAATCGTCATTAGGAGATTTTCCCCTCTAACACCCGAATATACCATTCTATCTGTTTCTTTTTTCTTAGTCAGATATGGGAAGGGAATGACGAAAGAAAAGCAAAGGAGCATCAACTGTGAATCTAAAGAAATTAAGCGCACTCCTCATGATTTCATTCGTGATGATCATCTCTGCGGCCTGCCAGAGCTCATCAAAATCAACCAACGCTGAACAAAAATCTACGAAAACAGCCGAGATAAAAGTGAATAGTTACGAATATACGTTACCAGAAGACACAACAACTACACTGCGTGACAATGAATTGGTGTTAAAAGTCAAAGTGACGATCACCAACAAAGGTGACAAAGCCCTTTCCTTATATAACTCTGATTTCTCTCTTTATCAGGACGATGCCAAAGTCTCCGATTTAAAATTCTACGGCAGTAAAGACCGCCTTGATCTAGGGTCTTTGAATAAAGGAAAATCACTATCTGGTGCTCTTTATTTCCTAGTAGATAAAGGCAAGAAATATCAATTCGTGTACCAAGACAGCATCAAGAAAAATAGTGATTCAATCGAAATTGCACTAGATGGCAACAAAATACTAGATACAGCAAAAAAACTGGATAACCCAGCAAAAGCGCTATCCGCTTATACTGATATCATTGTCTTTGACAAAAAGAACGATCAATTTTCTGAATTAACAGGTGACAACCAATCGGATATCGTCAATAAATATCATGAAATGTTTGTGAAAGACTTCAAGAGAAGTGCAAGCATATACGGAAATGAAGTGAGCGATCGTGATATCCTGTCCATGTACAAACGCATGCAAAACACAATGAAGGATAAAGCCAAAGTAGAAACAAGTGTGAAAACCATTTCAGATGACGAAGCGAAGGTTTCCGCTCAAGTAACAGGCATTGATGCCTCTAACTTAAAAGACAAGCTGGACAAGCAAAAAGATGAGTTTTACAACGGCAAGATTCGTTCGAAAGAAGAACTGTATAAGAAAATCTTGAAGATGTACGCATCTGAGTTCGAAAAGCTTCCTCCAGTCTCCAGCCCAGTTGAATATGAAGTGAAAATGAAGCGGAATGGGGACGACCAGTGGAAAATCGACCTCAATGATTATCAAACAGAGCAGTATATGAACGGCTTTATCAAAACAAGGTAATAAGAAAAGAAGACGCTGGCTCCCTAAAGGGTGCCGCGTCTTTTTCATTTACATTATACAGCCGCCTCTTGCTCTTCTTTGACCGCTTTTTCAATGTCTTTAAAACGGCTCGATACAGTAGACGCACTAACGCCATACTTTTTAGCCACTTGGGCTTGAGAAAGTGGTGCATCACTTGCAAGCGAATGAATATAATATTCGATTCCCGCAGCAAACGACGCTGCTTTACGGATCACAGGTGATTTCTGATCACAGTAAGCTTTCCAAACCGTTAAAGCGCCATCTGTGAGGCTTTGGTCACCGTGCTCTTTCATGCCATCTTCAATCAGTTTGGCTGTTTCCAGCTGAACATCACTTGCCCAGTTCATACGGTCTGCTGATAGTCCTGTACCGCCTTCTGTTGGAACAGACGCTTCCGTTTCTTCTACTTCTTGCTTCGCAAACATACGCTTCAGCACTTCAGGGAAGGCTTCTCTCATAAATGTGCTACGCGCGCCTCCATTTGCTTCGTGCGCTTCAACGAGCTGGCGAACCTGAAGAAGGAGCGTATCTGTAAACTCTTTCGCAAACATCGTATATTGAATGAAAAACTCTGCTTTTTCTCCAAACTGAACAGGAAAACCCAGAACAAGACTGCCCTTCTCTGGCAGTACCGTTTGATCCGGCTTCACATCAACTTCAACCTTCTGAGCTGTCACCATATTCTCGAAGAAAAGAGACTCATCCGTTTTTTCATTTAATAAAAGCAAAGATGGCTCCATGTTTGTCCAAGATTGAACCACCTGTCTTGTTTTCGGACGGGTAATATCCTCTGCTTTCTTTGTCAGAAATTCATGGAAGATCGTCTCTTTCTTATCTGTTAATGGGCGGAAGAAGATGCCCCATACACTCAAATGAAAGACTGAGATTTGTTGCGTTTCTTTATCCATATCTGCAAGAAAAGAAAACTCATTAATGAATTGATTAATCGCTCTCTGATGCTTAGAGAAGGCATAATTCATTAAATCCTTTTGAACTTGAACAGCTTCCTTAAACACAAGTTCAGACGTTTGTTCTCCGCCTGACTTTTGACCACAGCAATGTTTATATTTTTTTCCGCTTCCGCATGGGCAGAGCGCATTTCGTTTAATTTTTCCCAAAATAAAACCTCCGACATTCTAGTCTAACCTCACTATTTTAACAAACGATTGCATAGGAGAGTTTTATTTTCAAGAAAAAAGAAAAATCAGAATGATCGGATAAATAACAAAGACACCTACAAGAGCAAGACCGATCCTAGAAAAGAGCATCCTGTCTCTGTTTATTTTCTCCAATCATTCCAACAGATTTTCCTTAGTTCATTCCTTCGAATAATTGCTTGGCTTCAAAATAAAAAATTTGCACAAACTTCTTCGTATTGACCCTGCCTGTTGACCCTGCGGGTGAAGATGCCTTCTGCATTTCTTTCATTCTTTGGCTGACGTCGGTAAAATCAAAAAACTTTGACGCATAATGCTCAAACTTAGGATTCGAGAAATCTGTTAACCCTAGTGAAGCGAAATGGTTTAAGGAATGATGAATAGCTCGTCTAATTCGCTGCTCTGCTGCTTTCACTTCCCGCATCACTTCCACATCGGTCGCACCATGGTCCAGCTTTCTCTCCGCCGTTTTGATAAACAGCTGCTTGAGTGGAGGAAAATTGATCTCATGGGAATTGGCTGTCTGCGTTTCATGTAAGTAGATCAATATCTCTAGTAAATCCTTAGAGCCGCTCTCTCCAACAATTCCTAATTCAGATAGGAGGAATTCCCCTGCCTCTTTCATCGTTCTTCGCTTCGCCCCAGCGCCCGCATCATGAGAAATCACTGGCTCTAATGGCAGCACATGCCGAAGGGAAGCTTGAATATCATAAATGGATTTTTCCAGCTTCATACGCTCTATGACCTTTCGAATGACACTGACAATTTCAATTCGATTGACGGGTTTATGAATATAATATTCAATCCCAAGTTCATAGGCTTCTGCCATCATCTCTTTTGCCTCTACTTGAGAAATCATAATGACCTTGCCTTTGAATTCAGGGTGAATATGGCGTATTGTTTGAATACCATCTCTAGCTGGCATTAAAAGATCAATCAAAAGGATGTCTACTTTTTTCAGGTTCAATGAATGAGCTTCTAATCCAATTCCGTCATCAGCTTCATCCACGACCTCTCCCAAATCCTCATCCTCAATGATTTGACATAAAATCGAGCGTATTGCACGATCATCATCTGCAATGAAAAATCGCATACACTCACCCTCTCTGTATTAAATTTTGTATTGGAAGGACAAGCTGAAAAGCTGTACCTTTTGCTTCTTTTTGTTCAATCTTGATTTGCCCTCCAAGCTCTTGAACCAGCTCTCTCACGTAGGATAAACCAATCCCCGTAGACGGTGTACCATATGCATCAAATTTCGAGGTGTAGCCTGGATCAAAGACAACCTCTCTTAATTTCTCAGGAATACCCGGTCCATCATCTTCAACCCGAATCTCTATTTTATCATGACTGCCTTTTAATACGAGTGAGATGGCCCCGTTATCCTCTATTGCTTCAACTGCATTTGCCATTAAATTATTAATCAGTGATAAGAAAATGAACACATGATAATCATGCAAGTGAATGCCTCGTATATCAGATGTAAAAGTAATGTTCTTCTCTAGAGACAGCGCATATTTCTCTTGAATGCGGATCACAATTTGAACGAGCTCCTCAGCTCTCATATAGTCTTGCATATTTTCTTTTGAGATCAGCTTCGAAAGTCCAGCGAAAATACGCTGATTGTCCTTTTTAACCTCATGTATTTCTCCTGCGAGCTTCAACAGCTCCTGACTCACGTTTTTTCCTGCTTCGTGTTCATGCAGCACACGGTAAAGCCGGTATGATTCTTGCGTAATGTGTTCTGTATGATTTAACGTCTTCTTTAAGTGAACCGTTTCCTCATATAAATTCGAAATGACCATCATCATATGCTCATTTTGTTTCATGATTTGTTTCTCTCTTGATTGTGCCTCATACAGCCTCATCATATTAAAAAAGCTGATAACTACAAAGCTGTGAGCAAATGCAATGAGCACCATATCACTCAGCTTTGAAAAGGTGATTGTGGTATCAAACACTAAAAACTGTACAAACAGCTCGACAAAATCAGCAAGCAGCTCAATCATAAGACCAATCAGTCCAATAAAAATGGAGCGCTGCTTAAAACGTCCCGTACGGACAACAAAGAAAAGAAAAGCGTAAGTAAAGTAAAAAAAGAAGCTCGGAAATTGCTGATAAAACGACACAGCCAGATCAGCCTTTTGCTGAATCAAATCTAAGCCTACCCGAAAAAGGACAATGGCTGCGCCTGTTAACAATCCCGGCAGAAACGGTCTTGATTTTCTTAAGAGCAATAAACAAAAGAAAAACGCAGGTGCCCCAAAACTGATGCGAAATGTCTCGTTCACAGGATAAAACTTCAGCTCTCCTGCAAGCGGCACAATGACCACCATAAAAATTAAAATGAATGCGTCTTTTTTGACAAGCTGGTTTAAACTCAAGTGACTGACATCCCTTCCCCTGTTTGCATAGCCACAGTATACAAGGAGACTCTTTTCTTCACAATGAGCAAAAAAATAATTTTCACTGTGCCTTTCATCTCCAAAATCTTTTTTTATGACTATTCTCCGAGTCATCAAGGTGACCTTTCAGCTATTCTGTTCTTTGGTGATTGTCTACAATAATGGGAATTGTTTAGACAATTGTCGACATACCGATTTTTATTTGTAAGTTTTTCTGTAGATTTTCGTCAGATTGTGTAGTTTCCAAGATAAATTAAATGAACAATTTTAGTGAAACTATATGTAAGCGTTTTCTGAATTTTCACTAAAAACCCTTTTTGTTTTTTCGCCGCCAAAGCCTTCATTTGAACATATATTTAGGTGTAAAGGAGTGGTACAAGCAGCGCATGACAAGTTCATTGAAGATGTGTAACATGTTTTCGTGCCTATTTGATCGCATTTTTTGTCATCCGCCAATTCAATAGGGTACTTTTTTGATTTTTGATTGGAGGAATCGTATGAAAACAGAAATTTCTAATAATACACAACACGCATGCCAGCCTGCTGTTGATCAATGGGCAGAAGAAATACGTCCGTATTACAAAAACGGACAAAATGCTAGCTACATTCCAGCACTCGGAAAAGTGAATTCCTCTCAACTTGGTATCAGCGTGATAGGCCCAGATGGATCATCTGTACGTTATGGTGATTGGGACGTTCCCTTTACCCTGCAAAGTATCTCAAAAGTCATCAGCTTTATAGCTGCCTGCTTAGGAAGAGGCGTTCCTTACGTCTTGGATCGGGTAGATGTAGAGCCAACTGGTGATGCATTTAATTCGATTTACCGCCTTGAGATGCATAAGCCAGGGAAACCCTTTAATCCAATGATTAATGCTGGAGCTATTACCGTATCCTCCATCCTTTCCGGAAAGACTTCTACAGAAAAGCTAGCATATATTTTCGATTTAATCGAAAACTTAATAGGTAAGCGTCCTTCTGTTAATGAAGAGGTATATCAATCAGAATGGGCAACAGCGCACCGTAACCGGGCACTTGCTTATTATTTAAAAGAAACCAATTACTTAGAATCAGATGTCGAAGAAACGTTAGAGGTCTATTTAAAGCAATGCTCTATCGAGGTCACAACAGAGGACATCGCCTTAATTGGACTGATTATCTCAAGTGATGGCTATCACCCCTTTAAACAGGTCCAAGTCATTCCCAAAGATATCGCAAGACTAACAAAGGCGTTGATGCTGACATGCGGCATGTACAATGCGTCTGGTAATTTTGCTGCTTTTGTAGGCGTGCCAGCCAAAAGTGGTGTGTCTGGAGGAATTATGGCTTGCGTTCCGCCAAGCGCAAGAAGAGAATTCCCGTTTCAGACAGGCTGCGGAATTGGCATTTATGGCCCCGCCATTGATGATTGCGGAAATAGTATTACTGGTGTCATGATGCTGAAAAAGCTCGCCAAAGAGTGGGATCTCAGTATTTTTTAAAAAGAACAGTGATGAATTCGAAGAGGTGATGTTATGAACGAAAAAGCTTTGCTATCTTATTTAACACATACAAATGATTTTATTTGGACTTATATTGTCATTGCTCTGTTACTCGGAGTAGGGATTTACTTTACGTATAAATCACGCTTCCTCCAAATCAGAATGATGAAAGAAATGGTACTTGTTCTGAAAGAAGGAAGAAAAGAAAAAGAAGGCATTTCACCGTTCCAAGCATTCGCCATCAGTATGGCGGCACGTGTAGGAACAGGGAACATTACAGGAATTGCCATCGCTATTGCTGTCGGTGGACCTGGAGCTATTTTTTGGATGTGGGTCGTAGCCGTTATTGGTTCTGCTTCAAGTTTTGTTGAAAGCACACTGGCTCAGGTGTATAAAGTGAAAGATAAAACAGGGTTCCGCGGCGGACCTGCGTATTATATGGAAAAAGGGTTAAACAAGCGATGGATGGGCGTGTTATTCGCTATCCTCATCACCATTTCTTTTGGGATTGTCTTTAACTCGGTTCAATCTAATACGATTACTGTTGCTTTTAAAAGTTCCTTTGGTCTAGACCGTTTAACTGTTGGAATCATAATGGCTGTTATTTTTGCCGCCATTATCTTTAAAGGTATTCAAGCGATTGCAAAAGCATCTGAATATATTGTTGTTGTGCTTGCTGTTGCATACATCGGTATCGCATTATTTGTGATTGTCACAAATATCACTGAACTGCCTGGCGTCATCAGTACGATTGTGAATCATGCTTTCGGTTTTGAACAGTTCGCCGGAGGTACACTAGGCGGAGCATTATTACAAGGGATTAAACGCGGTCTCTTCTCAAACGAAGCCGGTATGGGTAGTGCACCTAACGCAGCAGCAACTGCTGTCACAAGCCACCCTGTTAAACAAGGCTTAATTCAAGCATTCGGCGTGTTAACAGATACGTTAATTATTTGTACGAGCACAGCATTTCTTGTTCTGTTTTCTGATGCGTATAAAACAACAAATTTGCAAGGGATTGAGCTCACACAGGCTTCATTAAGTCAGCATATTGGACCATGGGCTTCTGGATTCCTTGCAGTTATGATTTTCCTCTTTGCTTTTAGTACTTTAATTGGTAACTACTACTATGGAGAAACGAACATTGAGTTCCTTGGAGCGAACAAAATTTGGCTTAACATATATCGCGTCGCTGTCATAGGGATGGTTCTGTTTGGTTCCATCGCAAAGGTCGATCTTGTTTGGGGACTGGCTGACATATTCATGGGTCTCATGGTCATCGTCAACCTCATTGCCATCACCATGCTGTCTAAGGTCGCCTTTGCAGCACTGAAGGATTATATGAGACAGAAAAAAGCAGGCGAAGATCCTGTCTTCTATAAAAATGCCGTTCCGAACAATGAGAAAATCGAATGCTGGGACGATGAACCCGTTACGTTGAAAAAGAATCAAATCAGTTAACTAAAAAAAGCTCTGGTCCTTTGATCAGAGCTTTTTGCTTGATTTGAGAAATTCGAGTATGAGCTTGTTCACGACATTTGGTTTCTCATGATTAATCCAATGTGAGGCATCATCGACAAAAATCAGCTGTCCATTTGGGCAAATCTTGATCGTTTCCTTTGCCAGCTTTCTGCTTAGAAACTTGTCCTCCATTCCCCAAATCATGCGGACAGGAACTAAAATTCGTTTGGAAATCGGCTTTTCAAAACCGCCTTTTTTAATAGCCCGATACCAATTCAGCATAGACGTAATCGCTCCAGGCTGCGTCCATGCCAGCTTATAGCTTGAGACATCTTCCTTCGTGAACAAATGGGGTCTAGCCGTCAATCCAATGGCTTCATCCAGCCTTTGAAAGTGATTTTCTTGAAGCGCCGCCTCCGGTACATTCGGAAGCTGAAAGAATGCAATATAGGAGCTCTTTTTCCACTGCGGCGGATAAAACGGGAGAACCTTCATCATTACACGCGGATGCGGCATATTGACGATGATTAATTTCTCGACATATTGAGATCGGGTTGAAGCCAAATGCCAAGCAACAGCTCCGCCCCAATCATGTCCGCCGACAATGGCCTTTTGATTTGGACTCAGCGCCTTAATCAATCCCACAATATCATCTCTCAATTGATCTAAGACGTATGATTCGACTCCTTCTGGTTTGTCACTAAGATGGTACCCCCTTTGATCAGGAACGATGACGCGATAGCCTGCCTCTGCTAAGGGCATGATTTGATTTTTCCAGCCGTACCAAAACTCTGGAAACCCATGCAGCAGAACAAGAAGCGGGCCATCTACAGGGCCTGCCATTGCTATATGGAGCTTGATACCATTTGTTTGGATATATTGAAATTCAACTTTCTCCATTGATTTTCCACCCTTCCCCATGTCGTATGATTCTTCCAACATAGCATATTTTCCATTTTTCAGAAAATAAAAACACTCCCCAAAAAAACCCTCACAGATGTGAAGGTCTTTGTTTATTTTATATAATTCAGCACCCATATCAGACCATTCTTCCGGTCTTGTACTTGTCCGTGAAGTGCACCAAAGAACGTATCCTGTAATTCCACCAGCACATCTCCGTCCGCTTCAAGCGCCTCATATACAGCCTTTAACTCTTCTTCATTGTCAAACTGCATGATCAACCTCAAATTCTCTGGCTTTGGCGTGCGCCCAAACGTATCTGAAAAATGGAGCAGTGATTCTCCAAGGTGCAATTCAGCATGTAATATACGGTCTTGATGTTCATTTAAGATATGAATCTCTCCGCCAAAAATCCCTTGATAATATTGAAGAGATTCCTTCACATCTTCTACGACAATATAAGGACTAACGCTTATCATATCCCTCATCCTCCTCTTATTCCGTACAGTATCTCTTATATAGTTTATCCCAAATCGTAAGAAAAAAGGCACAAATCGTCAACGGATTTGCACCTTTTTCTTATGAAGATTTCGCTAACTCACTGTGTTTATTAGAATACGCTGCGTACATGACGACACCGATGAACAGCCAAACCCCAAAGTACAGCCATGTCCGGCCCGGTAAATTGAGCATAAGAAACACACAGCAGCCCATTGAAATGATCGGCAAGACCGGCACAAAAGGAACCCGGAATCCCCTTTCAAGCTGCTTATGCGTCTTTCTCAAGATGAGAACAGATAAGCTCACCATCGCAAACGTTAATAATGCACCGATATTGGCTAGGTTGGACAGGTTCTTCAAATCAATAAAGCCTGAAATAACAGCTGTCATTCCGCCAATTACCCATATACTTGCAACAGGGGTATCACTTTTGTTTGTTTTTGAAAACACTTTAGGCAATAGCCCGTCCCGCCCCATCGCATAAGCAATTCGAGTGGCCGCATAATTATTGGCGAAAATCACAGCCATCAATCCAATGACGGCACCGACAGAAATAATACCAGCCACACTATTTTGATGCACACTTTGCAGCACATAGGACATGGCCTCTGTCACATTCAGCTTCGTATAGTGCACCATGCCTGTCATGACCAAACAAACGACAATATAGATGACCGTACAAATAAGCAATGAACCAATGATACCAATTGGGAGGTTCCGCTGTGGATTTTTCACCTCTTCTGCAGAAGCCGAAATGGCATCAAACCCTAAAAAGGCAAAAAACACAGCAGCTGCACCGGCAATAATCCCTTCCGTACCAAACGGCATGAACGGCTGCCAATTGGCTGGCTCTACATAAAAACCACCTACTACAATGAAAAGAACGATAATACCAAGTTTCACAAACACCATGATATTATTGAATGTTTTACTTTCCTTCGTTCCTCTAGATAAGATCCACGCAATCAGTAAAGCAATGATAATCGCCGGCAAATTCATATATCCGCCTTGTTCTGGTCCCGCTAAAAATTGATGTGGAATCGAGATTCCAAATCCCTCCAGCAGACTGTTAAAATAACTGGACCAGCCGCTAGCTACAGCCGAAGCCGTCAGCATATAAACAGATAATAATGTCCAGCCCATAAGATGGCCCACGAGCTCACCCATCGTTGTATATGAATAAATGTAAGCACTGCCGAACACAGGCAGCGCTGAAGCCATTTCTGCATAACAAAGTGCTGCTAAACTGCACACAATCGCTGCGATCGCAAAGGAGAAAATGACAGCCGGTCCTGCATCCTTAGCTGCTGTAATTCCGGTCAACACCATGACCCCCGTCCCGATCACAGCCCCTATACCAAGGAGCGTGAGATCGAGCCCGCCCAGTGTTTTCTTTACCTTTTGCTGTCTACTCTGTTCTAACAAATCGTGAATGTGTTTCTTACGAAGAATATGTCGCAAACCCTTTCCCTCCAAAACGTTAGAAAAACAAAAAATCATTCAAATTTCATTATAGCAGAATAGATACTACGCATTCACAACCAATTCACGTAAATCTTTCTTCATGATTTTACCAAGCTTATTTTTTGGCAGTTTCTGCGCGAAATGAATGGACGGAACTTTGTAATCTGCCAAACGTTCTTGGCAATAGTGCACAACATCTTCTTCGCAGAAATCAATGGATTCGTCCTTCACAATATACGCACTTGGCACTTCACCATATACATCATCTGGTACACCAATCACAGCTGATTCAATGACACCTGGAATTTGTTCAATGACTTCCTCTACTTGGTCAGGATAAATATTATCCCCGCCGTACACAATCACATCCTTGTATCTGCCTGTGATATATAGAAAACCGTCTTCATCTAGATAACCTGCATCCCCCATATGGAACCAGCCATCTTTGAGCACCTTCTCAGTCGCTTCAGGCTGCTGATAATAGCCTAGAAAGTAAAATGGGCTTCTCATAACGACTTCGCCAATTTCTCCAGCCGGCAGTGTTTCCTTTGTCTCAGGATGCACGATTTTCACTTCTACGTCCGCATCAACTTTACCGGCAGACCCCATTTTATCTTCGCCCATTGCAGGGTACCATGCACTGACAATCCATGCTTCGGTACTTCCGTAGCCATGCATCATTTGAATGCCCGCCTCGTTGTAATCCTTGATCAAACGTACTGGCACCTTCGTACCGCCAGAAATCGCAATTTCAAAGGACGAAAGATCATATGACCTACGTTTCATCTCTTCCAGCATATACGTATAAGCTGATGGGAAGGCCATCATAAACGTAATTCGTTCCTTTTCAATCGTTTCTAAAATACGCTTTGGTGTTGCATCATGCAAAAAGACAAGCGTATACCCTTCAATTGCCGCTGCGATAAGATGGTTGATTGAGCTCATATGATATAGAGGGTGACTCGCCAAATAACGTTTTCCTCTTAGGTCAAATCCTCGATTCCCGTGTCTTGTTAAAAATTGATAGAGTCGTCCATGTCCGACCATACAGCCTTTCGGATTGCCTGTCGTACCAGAGGTAAACAAAATCATCGCTAGATCCTCTTCTGACACCTCATCAGCAAGATCACTTCCATCGTTTGAAGCCAATATGTCTTCAAATAGTTGCGTTGTTTTTGCATTCACACCGGACTCCACCACCAAGCAATCCTCTAAAGACACATTCACAGCGGCAATGATGTCACGGAATTCTCGGTCAAAAAATAAAGCCTTTGGCTCTGCTTTTTTCAAAATACCTTCCAGCTCAAAGGAGGTAAGCTGCCAGCTAAGCGGCACTGCGACTGCACCTGCTTTGATGGCTGCCAGCATAATCGTAGAAAAGTGGTGATGGTTTTGACAAATAAAGCAAACACGGTCACCTTTTCGAATTCCTTTACGATGTAAGTAATGAGCCAGCTGATCAATGCGTTTTGCATATTCTTCAAATGTATAAGACACACCCCCGCCAGTTACCGCTTCAATGTGTGAAGAGCGTTCCATTCTGTCGTTTAGTAATGCCTGTAAAGTATTCAATATCTTCATCTCCAAACGTTTGATTTCCAATAGCCAATTTCCAGAGAATTGGATTGGAAGATTTTATCTCATTCACATTCTAAAATAAAAAAAGACGAAAGTAAAATCATTTCATTTTAGAATTATTATTTTTGTTAATTGATAATATAGGTAATTTTATATTCGACTTCCATTTTGGTTTAAATGATGGTGATTATTATGATAAGATAGACCTAGTAACTGATCGGAAAATGCGAATGCAATAGGAAAAGAGGTATGGAGAATGCAACATTTCGAGCTAGAGGCCAGTTTGTTAGACCATGCACTGACAAAGTATTTAAAGGCGACGAAACGAATAGATGAAAAGAACATTCCGAAAAACGTCACGAATATCAAAGGGTTTATTTTACGCATCATCTACCGCCATCAATCATGTACTGTGAAAAATATTCTGCAGGAAGTTTCATTATCTCCCTCTGCAACAACAACCGCTCTCAACCACTTAGAAGATGAAGGGCTGATTATCCGCTCTAGAAATAACAATGACCGCCGTACGGTGTGGATTACACTCTCTGAATCAGGTGAACAAATAGCCAAACAAATGATCGACAATCGCCAGCTACTTGTCAATCAACTGTTCAACCATTTATCAGAAGAAGATAAAAAAACATTTTTTGAATTAATTGAAAAAATGATGGACGATCGCACATTAAAGGCTTAGGAATGCTCCTAAGCCTTAGATTGTTGACAAAGAGCTAAAATGATCTTTATTTTAGCCCTTTGTCTTCTTTTCAGCGTGACATGAAAACCTTTGCAGTCTAGGTAGGACGAGTACCGGCGCGGAGCGAATTCAAGATTCGTGAGCACCGGCACGCAGGACTGACAAAGAATGCGAGGGTTTGTCTACACGCTGAGGCTTAGGAATGCTCCTAAGCCTTTCTTTTTATGGCTTTAAGGTGACCTTTATACAATCATCCTGTTTCTCGTTGAATATGTCATACGCATGAGCGGCATTATCTGACAGCTCTCACACGCATCTCCACCTTTCACTCAAGTCAACTTTTATATAGCTTCACCTTGAATGGATGGATCATGCATATGATCAGGATGATCTGTCACAGAAGGAAAAACGAAAAAGCCCGCCGATCCATTCGGCAGGCTTTTGATGACAGCTATGTAACGTGTGATACAACTATTCTGTTTCTACAAAATACACATCATACTGAGCGAATGTCTCCCGATCGATCATCAGGTTCTGTTCCTGTATAAAATAAGGACACATACTTGGATTTTGTGCTTCTTGAAACTGTTCATACACCTGATCAATATCCCCAGGGAGCAGCAACATCAAAAATTTATTTGAATGAGACACTAATTCATACGAGTGAACGGTATTCGGAGGAATATAAGCAAAATCACCCGGCATCAGGCAAATATCCTCTCCGTTTAACTGAAGATTCATTCTGCCTTCAACACAATAAATTGCTTCTGTATGAACTTGATGATAATGCGGCCGGAAACCTTTTCCCTCTGTCCCTTCAATCACAAAATGACTGAATCTGCCTCCTGTTGTTTCTGTTGTCGCAATCAGCTCATGAAGCTGACCTTCGACAATGTATTGCTTCCCTTCACCAGCCTCTAATACATAGGGCTGCACTGCGCGAGGGAGCTGACTATGAAACAAAACGGCTGGCTTGGTTGTATTAGACAGCTCTCTCATGCCATGCATCAGCATGAGATCGTTCTCTTTTTCAGCCTGCTGAAAGGCGTCTGCATCAAATGCATAATCGGTCATCGGCCATTCATTCTGCAAACCCCGCTTGCCAATTTGCTGATAGACATCTGTCATTTGTCCGCCCAATGTATATGAAATAAACCTTGTTTTGTGACTATGCATTCTGTAGCCATGGATTGTTTTGGGCGGAATATGAATATAATCGAAGGCGGTCACCATATATTTTTTACCGTCAAGCATCACTTCAAGCTTACCTTCCAGCACAAAAACGGTTTCAAACAATGCCTCGTGACAATGCAAGGGAAAGTAAGCACCTTTACCGCCTGTGATTAAGGCAAGCTCAAACAGTTGATTCGTTTGATTTGCTTCTGCCAGCACATGCACAAGCTGATTTCCCAGCCCATACAGCTCCCCTGAACCAGACACGGTATAAAAAAAGGTACCTTCGGATTGCTTGATCGATTGTGGTTGCTCCGACATCCCATCACTCCTCATGACTAATTGACTATCTTTATTATATAGACCAATTGATATAATAGATAGACAATATGCGAGAGATTTTACTCTGCTCGCATAAATAAGTGTCTAAGGTAGCATTTTACGTGCTCTAAAGGTGTCGTTTGTTTGAGTGCAGTGGTCATCGATAAACCACCAATGACCATTGAATGAAGAAGGGATGCCAGTTCATCCGCCTTTGCTTCTTCATATCCGCTATTCATCAATTTTTCTTTGACAAGCTCTTGCCAGCGGATCATTTCTTGTTTGCATGCAGCATGAAGCTGTGTATGCTCAGGCTTTGACTCAGCTGCCAGCAAGACAATCGGAATGCCTCTTTCGTTTTCTTTCTCCTCAAATCCCTTGATGATGTTGGTCATAAAGCGATCGATGGCGATATAGGGGTCATCTGAATAGGCAAAGCTTTCTTCAATTTGATTGATGACCTTTTGACTAATATATTCAACGGCTGCTATGGCTAGCTCTTCTTTTCCATTTGGAAAGTAATAATAAAGAGATCCTTTCGGCGTGCCGCTCTCTCGAATGATTTGATTCAACCCTGTCGCATGATACCCCTGTTTACGTAAAAGAAGTGCGGCCGTTTGAATGATTTTGTCTTTCGTACTCACGTATGACACTCCTTTCCTCCATAGACCAACGGCGATTTCACCGTATTATTGATTCAGTAATTGATGAGTGCCTTTCCATATTGAGGATGATTCCATCTCTGACGCCAGTCTGAGCAGCCAGTCCTCTTTTCCTTTTGGAGCTGTCACCTGAACCCCTAAAGGCATGCCTGCCTCTGTGAGATGAACTGGAACACTCATAGATGGCTGTCCGGTGAGGTTGGCAAGCTGTGTAAATGGGGTGTAGGTCAAACTCTTTAGGAACATCTCATAAATCAAATCCTGCTGTGCTTGCATTGAAAGCTCTGACACACGTAACAGTGCGGCTATTTCCTGATCGGTATGCATAAGCTCACCAACCTTTGGAGCTGAATAGGCAGTAGCTGGTGTCACATAAAGATCGTAGGTTTGATGAAATGCGGCCATTTGTGCAGCAGCCATATCCCATGCATCAAGACTTTCTGTATAAGCGGCAGCCGTCACATTCTTTCCAGCCTCCGCCAGCACCCATGCCACAATGTCTGTTTCCTCCGGCTTCACAGAACGCCCTAATGAGCGAGCTAATGAGGTAAATAATGCAGACATTTCTCCGCTGTTCATGATGTAATATTGCTGCATCAGATGGACACCATCAATGTCCGGCTTCATTTCCTCTAGTTGATGCCCTTGTTCACTCAGCCATTTCACTGTTTTTAAGACCGCCTGCTTCGCTTCCTCACTGACCTGCGTACCAACTGGAGAGTCTACACTGTAAGCAATTCGCATAGAAGATGTGCGTTTCACAAGGTCCTCCTGATAGCTACCGTCATATAACGGGGTTTGGAAAGCAGCTTCTGGCTGAATAACCTGAAGCAGATCAAGAAGTGCTGCACTGTCTCGAACGGTCTTTGTGAGCGTAAAGTCAATGGAAGCCCCTTGCCACTGTCTACCTGCACCCGGACCTACTGGCGTTCTCCCCCGTGTTGGCTTGAGTCCAAACAAACCAGTAAACGATGCCGGGATACGAATGGACCCGCCGCCATCACTCGCTCCCCCCGCAGGTACGATCCCGCTTGCCACAGCTGCAGCCGTCCCGCCGCTTGAACCGCCCGGAGAATACGCAACATCCCACGGGTTTCTCGTTGGACCATACAAGGCGGGTTCAGTCACATTTCTCAAACCGAATTCTGGTGTGTTGGTATGACCGATCATGAGAAATCCCGCCTGCTTCAATCGATGAACAAAATGGGAATCCGTTTTCGCCTTAGCCTCCTTTAACACTGCAGCACCTGCTGTCAGCGGTTCATTGGCCAGCCCTTGCGATATATTTTTCAGCACAAATGGCACACCTGCAAATGGCTGATGCTGCTGTAATGGCTGGATGTCTTTTAACACTTGATCCTGTCTCGTCCGAATCACCGTATTTAGCGCTGGATTGACTTCTTCTAATCTAGCAAATGCAGCTTGTACAAGTTCTTCGGGTGCGACCTCTTTTTTCCGTACAAGTGCTGCAAGTCCCGTCGCATCATACGTCATATACTCTTTTACGTT
The DNA here is from genome assembly GCF_000300535.1 of Bacillus xiamenensis. Classification (GTDB taxonomy): domain Bacteria; phylum Bacillota; class Bacilli; order Bacillales; family Bacillaceae; genus Bacillus; species Bacillus xiamenensis. The sequence goes on along the minus strand of NZ_AMSH01000024.1, from coordinate 26,989 downwards.
CATCGGCATTGTCCTTCTTTCTCTTAATATGTCTCTCTATTGTCTACTAGAATTCTATGAATTTCAATTTCGACATACTTGTCAAAAAACTTTCTGTCCAGACTATAATTCTTCTAACGATCTATCTCATTTCTCCGATATAATAGAGGAAAACAGACGGAGGTCATCTCGTATGCAAGGAGCCATTGCCTTGAAAAAGAATATATTCGTGGTCATCGCGTTTCTTCTTGCTTTGACAACTGCTTTGCCCCTCCATTCGCAGGCAGCTGCACCGCCAAAAGAAACAGATGTCATCATCGTCTATAAAAACCAAAAAGGAAAACAAACTGCGATTCAAGAAAGTGAAAAAGTGAACGCTCAGTACATACACCTTCCAGCTGTAGCGGTGACAGCAGATGAACAAGCTGTCACCTCACTTAAAAAAGACCCAAACATCGCCTATGTCTCAAAAAATGTGAAGGTCAAACTCGCTTCTTCTACCGTGAAAAAAACCGCTGCTGCCATTGGTCAGGATGTGTTGGTACAAAAATCTTACAATCTGCAAAAGCTCAATATTAAGCAAGCGATCAAAGAAGGCGTGACAGGGAAAAATGTCAAAGTAGCCGTCCTCGATACTGGAATTTTCCCACATGAAGATTTAAAGATCGCCGGCGGTAAATCATTCGTCGATTACACGTCCTCATATAAAGATGATGAAGGACATGGCACTCATGTCGCCGGCACGATTGGGGCACTCAATAATGATTATGGTACAGTCGGTGTCGCTTCTGATGTGAAGCTGTATGCGGTGAAAGTGTTAGATAAAAAAGGAGAAGGCGACCTATACAGCCTGCTACGAGGCATTGATTGGGCGATTAGCAATAAGATGGACATCATCAACCTTAGCTTAGGCTTTGAAGATAATATCCCCATCTTGCATTCAGCAGTTGATGAAGCATATAAAAAAGGACTACTGGTGGTCGCTGCCAGCGGAAATGATGGGAAGAAAAATGCGATTAGCTACCCTGCCGCTTACAGTAGCGTCATTGCCGTTTCCGCAACAACTGACAAAGACAAACTCGCGTCTATTTCCAATACAGGAAAAGAAATTGAATTTTCCGCCCCTGGCGAGAACGTCATCAGCACCTATTTAAAAAATGAATATTGGTATGCAACGGGTACATCACAAGCTGTACCGCATGTCACAGGGATGCTTGCGCTGTTAAAACAGCTGCATCCGAAGAAAACAAATGTACAGCTTCGCACCTTATTACGCAGCTATACAGTGGATCTTGGCGCGAAAGGGAAAGATTCACAATTCGGCTATGGCCGCGTGCAATATGTTCCCCAATCAACCTTTTTAAAAGCTGCGACCAGTGCGGTTAAGACTGCTGAAACATCTAAAAAACAGGCAGATGTCGATCAAGCCAAAACGAGAATCGGCCGACTCACTGCAAGCAAACAAAAAACAACACTCACAGAACGGGTGAAAAAAGTCCAAGCAAACATTGATATCCGTTCCGCCCGTGCAAAGGTCAAAACAGCTGAAAAAAACAAAACGCAGAGCTCGATTAAAAGCGCCCAAACGGCCATTAACAAGCTAAACAAAGGCAAAGAAAAAACAAGCCTGCAAAACCGACTCGACAAAGTCAAAAAACAAGTCGCTTATCAAAAGAAAGTGACAGATGCCAAACAAAAAGTAAAAAAAGCTGAAGCCAAACGAACAAAGAAAACAAAAGCAACAGCTCAAAGTGCAGTCAAACAACTAAAAGCATCTAAAACGAAAACCGATTTACAAAAACGGTTAAATCGTATCAAGGTCTGACAAAAAAACGATTCCTCGCTTAAAGGAATCGTTTTTTTATTTTAGAATCGGTTCAAACAAAGTGTGATGGTATCTTCCTTCGGCATCTGATCTCAATCGACCTAGTATACGCTCTAATGAACCGATGACATCGCTTAGTGCTTGATGGACCGAACCATTTTCAAAAGAGGCTAAACTCTCCGGCAATTCCTCTTCATCCAAAACAAAGACATCACCATTTGGGAGAACGAGAAGGTCAATCATCAAATCGTTAAAAATGACCATCTGATCTTTGAACTGCGTATTTCTGACGATATTCAAATAGGAGCCAAGTTCATTGCCTTGATCATCTCTCCAAAAATATACATTGTAAGGCCGGTCCGTCCAATAATAGGCGGTCGTATAGCTCCCTTTTGGGATCGTGACAGCACCATCACCAGCAATCATTGTAAACGGGTCTTGAATTTTATGAAACAAGACGACTTGCTGCTCCTGTGCGTCTAACAGCTGACAAGTATGTTCCACAACCTCATCATCGTATTTGATTTTTCTCTCGATTACGTCATCCCAAGAATCTGCATGTAGCCGAAACAATGTGTCACAACCCCTTCTGCATCTACTTCTTATTCCAGTATACACTGATTTCCTTTGAAGAAATAAAGGTTAACTGCTGCTGTTGATGGAAGACATATGGTGAGGTGAAAATGAATGAACGGGATCACAATCATCGAAACCGTAGCAGAGCTTGGACAAATCATGTTGGTTTTTTGCGGCTATGCCCTTTACTGGCGGCTTGTGAAAACGAAAAGAGAAAGAAAGCTGACCGTTTATGAACATGTGTTGAAATTTTTTGTCATGTTTGGTTTAATCTCATGGTGCTTATCGTATATGGTACTGAACGTATGGGTGTCATGAGAAAAAGGAAGAGCCTCGTCCATGCAGGACATGCTCTTCCTTTTCTTATACGGCGTATTATGAGCCAGCCGGCTGTTCTTTTTTGATCACATACTGATAGCTCTTTACATGCGTTCCATTTTGATTCACAAATTCCTTATCAAGTGCCCGCTCAAAGCCCATTCTTTCATATAAACGAATGGCGGCCTGCATTTTATCCGATGTATGAAGGTACAGGACGTTCTCGCCCCACGATTGCGTGATTTCAATACTTTTACGTAACAATGACTCCGCGATTCCTTTTCCTCTCACATCAGGATCTACCCCTAAAAACCGAACAATCGCGGAAGTAATGCCCATTTCAGGCTTGTCATACGCTTGTTCAGATGACCGAAACATTTGAAGGGTTCCCACAACCTTCCCCTCAAGCTCCGCCACAAGCATAAGCTCCATGTTTGGGTTATCCACAGCCGCTCGCAGTGCCGCAGAATAATTTTGCCAGCCTTCCTCTGTAAATTGAGGCTCATACTGTGCGTATGATTTGATCAGTACGTGTCTAATCACCTCATGATCTTCTCTCACTGCTTCACGTATGATCAGCTCTTGCTGCTCCATAACAGCACCTCCTATTGTCTATTGAAGGATATACGTATCATGCAATCACTGCATGCCGATGATCTTGTTTTCAATCTCTACTCATTCAATGTAAAGAGTCTCAATCGAAAGATCAATCATTTTGCACGAAATCCGATTTGGACATTTTTCATTGAAAAGAAACGACGTATTCATTATGCTGATTTGAGGACATATACGAGGAGGGTCATTATATGAATACTTTATCTTATCCCCAAGAATCGAAAAAAAATCGGTTCCTCCTTGCCGCGCTGCTTGGCTCTTTAACAGCCCTTGCACCGCTGGCAATGGATATGTATTTACCTGCTTTACCTAATATCGCGCGGGATTTTGAAGCCAGCACGGCGCTGTCTCAGTTAAGTCTCATGGCTTGTTTGATTGGACTGGCGCTTGGGCAGCTGATTGCCGGCCCAATCAGTGATACGGTCGGCAGAAGAAAGCCGCTGATGATCGGATTAATCATTTTTATTGCGGCCTCTCTTTTATGTACAGTGGTCACATCCATTTGGACATTCATTCTTTTAAGACTGATTCAAGGGCTCGCTGGTTCAGCTGGCATTGTCATCGCAAGAGCCATCGTGCGAGATCATTATGAAGGATCAGAGATGACGAAGTTCTTTGCTCTGCTCATGTTAGTCAACGGGGTTGCCCCGGCAGCCGCACCTATCGTGGGCGGACAAATTTTACGATTCACAACATGGCAGGGGGTGTTTGTTCTACTAGGAATCCTTGGGGCATTGATGCTCCTAAGATCAATGTTTTCACTGAAAGAAAGCTTACCTGTGGAACGCAGACAGACTGGAGGCTTTCAACAGATTATCGGTGCGATGAAAATTCTAGCGAGTGATCGACTCTTTGTTGGCTATGCTCTCTCACAAGGTCTTGTCTTCGCCGCCATGTTTGCGTATATCTCTGGATCACCGTTTGTACTGCAGGAGATTTTCAACCTTTCTCCTCAAGGCTTCAGCGCTGCCTTTGCAATCAATAGTCTTGGGATTATCACAGCTGGACAAGTATTTGCTCGAGTCGCTGCGAAAATTGGTGAGGAGAAAGTCCTTCGCATTGGATTACTGACAGCTGCTTTAGGGGGCGTCACCTTGTTTTTGATGATCTCTATTGATGCAGGGATGTATGGCATTCTCATCCCATTGTTTTTTGTGGTGTCAAGCGTTGGGATTGTCGGTACTTCTGCTCCCTCCCTTGCCATGCAGCATCACGGTGCGCATGCTGGAAGTGCGGCCGCCCTCATCGGTGTAGCGCAAATGCTTTTAGGCGCATGCATGACACCTCTTGTCGGACTCGCCGGAGGCCAGACTGCCTTTCCAATGGGGCTGATTATTATGCTCTGTGATGTTGGCGCACTTTGCTGTTATATCTTCTTTGTAGCCCGAGCGAAAAAAAGACCCGCATAAGCGGGTTTTTTTGGCTTCGTGATGGCAAGCTACCAATTAATGGTGCGGAAAACGTTGGACTGATCGTTTGTATGATATGCATCTAAGTCAAAGCCTGATAAACCAAAACCAAGAGCGGCTACAAAACCACCTACAATGGTGAAAATGATGCCCCATGTGATGCATTTTTTCTTTAAGTCATTCACCTTCATATTCTCACGACCTTCTTTCTAAACATCCCCATAAATGCCTTACTGGTTTGGACCGTCATGTGCGTGAATAGCTTTGTTAAATACACTGTGGCAATACCGCATAATAACCCTACACCTAAAAGAAGAATACCAAGCCCAAACTGCGTCACCGCCACATGCAAACCGTCCTGATAGATAAACGGAGTACCAATGATGCTCCAACATCCTCCAAGCAGGCCAGACAGCGTCAATGCACCCGTCACAAGGGGAATGCACCAAATCACCATGTACACAGAAAGAATAAGCAGGATCACTGCCGCTAGAATACTTCCCCATAAAGGAAAGCCTAAAATGAGGATCGAGAACCTCGTCGCCTTTTCTCCAAATGTAGGCACTTCTACGGTTTTCATTCCTTGTTCCTTCATAATGCCTTCAGCAATGATTGCAGGCTGCCCTACTTGATGAACCGCTTCCTGTTCACTGTACCCATCTTCCTGATAATCCTCGATCATTTCATCGTAATATTCGATAAACCGCTCACTTTCTTTTTCGCCCAGACGATGCAGATGCTTCTCTAAGCTGCTTAGGAACTCTTTTTTATTCATTGCTCTGTCCTCCAGAAATAAAGTCGTAAATCTCCATCACCTGGTCCCATTCATCTAAAAATTGCGCGATATGCTCCCGTCCGCTTTTTGTCATCCGGTAGTATTTTCTTAACCGGCTGTTATGTTCTTGTGAATAGGTCTCCACATAATTGTTTTGTTCTAACCGCTTTAATATCGGATATAATGTCGACTCGGACATCTCAATACAATGAGATATATCTTTAATGATTTGATAACCATAGGAATCGCCTTTCTTTAATACCGCCAGTACACAAAACTCCAATAAGCCTTTTTTTAGTTGTGCATTCATGTTTACAACTCCTAACCATTTATACTATACATTACATAGTATGATGTGACAAGAGGTATCTTTCCCAACTTCTCACACGCAACATACCTATAAAGTTTCATGCAGGAAGTATCTCTTTTTTCAAGGCTTCACCTGATCAAGATAAATCTAGAGTGTGTCTATTGTAGACAACAAACATAAACAAGAACGAATATTAATAAATTAGGAAACAACCAATTTATTCTCTTTATTTTAAAGGGATATGTTGAATTGCATGGAATTAAAAAGTGAATTCAACATGGCTTATCCTTATTTTAATCATACTAAGTTTTACGAAAACTCAACTCGAAAAAAAGTGATGAGAACGGAAGAAAGTGGAAAATTCTTTTCAACTCAACCAATACCGGCTAGTTGTAGACCTTAAAAAAGAGGAGTGGTGATCTTGAATAGAGCGTTGAGCAATTACCTCACGTTAGTTATTACATTAACTTTATGTTATACCGTGTATTTGTTCATCTTCAAACAACCTTTTACCATTACACCCATCATCCTGTTTGTGGTGGGAGCGGCCATTGCTGAGTGTATACGCTTTTTCGTTCTGAAAAGTAACGAGAAGAAAGAGGATACCCTAAAAAAATAGTCACTTAAACATAAGATCACTCGACATATGAAAAGACACCCCCACTTTATAGTGGATGTGTCTTTTTTTACTTTTTATATATTCACAAATCCTTCTCCAAACACATCCCGCACGTCATGGACAACAACGAATGCATCTCGATCAATTTTCTTAATAATTTTCTTTAGACGCATAAGCTCTTGTTTTTGAATGACTGCATAAAGAATTTCCTTTGATTCCTTTGAATAATGACCGCGTCCATTTAAGATCGTCACGCCTCGGTCAAGGGTGTGGTTGATTTCTTCCGCAATATCATCTTTACATGAAGAAATAATCGTGACCGCCTTTTTCGTATTGAGCCCTTCTATGACGAAATCCATCACCTTAGTCGCCACATACAGCATCACAATCGTAAACATTAATTTTTCCGCACCAATAATAAAATAGGAAGCAAAGACAACGATTAGATCAAAGAACAAGATGGCATAGCTCACGTTCCAGTCTAAATATTTGTTGGCCATTCGCCCAAGAATAGCGGAACCCGCCGTTGTTCCGCCTACTCTTAATACAAGACCAATTCCAATTCCGATAATGATTCCCGCGAAAATAGCACCAATGATCAATTCATGTACATGTACCACCCATGTAGTGGTCAAGTGTAAAAATAGGGAGTTACTTGCGACAGCTACCACTGTGTAGATCGTGGTCTTCTTGTCCAAGTATTTATACCCCACAAGTAATAAGATCGCATTCAACACAAGGTTCGTCAGCCACGGTGCAATCTCAAACAAATAATAAAAAATGATGGACAGCCCTGTTACACCGCCTTCACCAAATTCAAGCGGAATGACAAACATGTTTACTGCTGCAGCGAATAAAAAAGAACCGACTAGAATCATCGCAATATCTTTCACACATTTTTTCAATTTCTTCTTTCCTCCTTTTTTAAGCATATAAAAAACCCTCTTTCTGCACGAAAGAAGACAGTCGTTGGACAACATAAAATCAAAAGACGGCGCCTTTTGATGAAGCTTTCTGAAATGAACCTTTCCATAATATATATCTCTTTTTAGAGGCTGTCAATGACTTGTTATTCTATTATTTTGACTGTATGTTTATGCACTGAAATCCGCATGTTTTCAGGGTTTTTACGCCCTCCTATGCTTTTTCCTCTCCTTGACAAAAACACTTTAGTCATTTAAACTACTGCCTCATATCATATCCATTATTTCCGATCTAAAAAGGAGGCTGTTCAATTCATATGAACCCTATTCAAAGCCGATTACAGGCTCACGCACCTTTAATTTTAGACGGTGCACTTGCAACGGAGCTTGAACGAAAGGGCTGTGATTTAAACGACAGTTTATGGTCAGCCAAAATCCTCATTGAACAGCCAGAATTGATTCAGCAAGTACACTTGGACTACTTCCAAGCAGGTGCTGACTGTGCCACAACAGCCAGCTACCAAACGACGATTGATGGCTTCGCTGAAAAAGGCTATACAAAAGAAGAAGCCATTGCATTAATGAAACGATCTGTCACTTTAGCGAAAGAAGCATGCGAACTGTTTTGGCAGGATGAAACACGTCGTGAGGGGCGCACAAAACCATTTGTCGCTGGATCAGTAGGACCATTCGGCGCTTATTTATCTGATGGTTCAGAATATAAGGGAAATTACAGGCTGTCAGAGCAGGCACTCATTGATTTTCACAGACCAAGAATTCAGGCATTAGTAGAGGCTGGTGCAGATATTCTCGCATGTGAAACCATTCCTTGCCTGATTGAAGCAACGGCTATCGCAAAGCTACTTCAGGATGAATTCAGCGGTGTATATGCATGGATCACGTTTAGCGCAAAGGATGATCTGCACATTAGTGAGGGAGATTTGCTGAAAGACTGTGTACAAGCACTTGAGCCATATGAGCAGATCGCTGCTGTTGGCGTAAACTGTACACCGCCTCAATTTATTTCTTCTCTCATTCAAGAGATGAAAAAAGGGACGAGCAAACCAATTGTGGTGTATCCGAACTCAGGGGAATTATATGACCCTAAAGAAAAGGTATGGAGCGGAGATACGTCCCACCGTACGTTTGGAGAATGTGCGCATCAGTGGTACAAAGACGGCGCACAAATCATCGGCGGCTGCTGCCGGACGACACCAGAAGATATTACGGACATCTTAAAACAGGCAACATCGTAGCACCATGAATCAACACACATACTTCTAAGCAAAAGGGCGGGAAGACATGGAACAAGCAAAAGATCAGTCACAACAATATCAACGAAAAATGACGAGCCGGCACCTATTCATGCTTTCTTTAGGGGGCGTGATTGGTACAGGACTCTTTTTAAGCTCAGGATACACCATTCATCAGGCCGGACCTGCGGGAACGATTCTGGCTTATCTTGTTGGGGCATTAATTGTGTATCTTGTGATGCTCTGTTTAGGTGAACTGTCTGTCGCAATGCCGGTTACCGGGGCGTTTCATACGTATGCAACAAAATACATTGGGCCTGGTACGGGGTATACAGTCGCTTGGCTTTACTGGCTGACATGGACAGTGGCACTTGGTTCTGAATTTACAGCAGCTGGACTTTTAATGCAGCGCTGGTTCCCAGATACATCGGTTTGGATGTGGAGTGGTGTTTTTGCGCTTCTCATCTTTTTACTCAATGCATTTACAGTCAAGTTCTTTGCAGAATCCGAATTTTGGTTTTCTAGCATTAAAGTCATGGCCATTATTCTCTTTATTATCCTTGGCGGAGCTGCGATGTTTGGCTTGATACCATTAAAAGGCGGTGAGGCCGCTCCGTTCTTTTCTAACTTCACTGGAGATGGCGGACTTTTCCCAAACGGCTTTTTACCGATCTTCATGACGATGCTCGCCGTCAATTTTGCTTTTTCCGGTACGGAGTTGATCGGGATTGCTGCGGGTGAAAGCGTCAATCCAGATGAGACCATTCCTCGGGCGATTCGGACGACGGTGCTGCGCCTTGTTCTGTTTTTCGTCGGAACGATCGTGGTCTTAGCTGGCTTAATTCCTGTAGAAGAAGCAGGGGTGATCAAAAGTCCATTTGTCGTGGTATTTGACCGCATCGGTATTCCTTATGCGGCGGATTTCATGAATTTTGTCATTCTGACGGCGATCTTATCTGCCGCAAACTCAGGACTATACGCCTCATCCCGCATGCTCTGGTCACTTTCTGAGGAACGGACACTTCCAAAGAAACTAGCGAAATTGACACCAAAGGGAATTCCTTTGAATGCACTTATTTTAAGTATGATCGGCGGTATCCTCTCTTTGCTATCAAGTGTGATCGCACCAGAAACGGTGTATCTTGTCCTTGTTTCCATCTCTGGACTCGCCGTTGTTGTGGTGTGGATGGGGATTGCTGCTTCCCAGTTCATGTTTCGCAAAAGATTTTTACAGGAAGGCGGACAGCTTCATGATTTATCTTTCCGAACCCCGCTCTATCCGGTGGTTCCGATTGCTGCCTTCCTCCTGTGCCTTGCATCTGTGATCGGCATTGCCTTTGATCCAAATCAGCGGATTGCCCTCATCTGCGGCATTCCTTTCATCGCGCTTTGCTATGCTGCCTATTACGTGACGGCTTGGATTCGCAAACAACGAGAAGAATCTGGTGTATAACACTAGGCAGCGTGTAGACAAACCCTCGTATTCTTTGTCAGTCCTGCGTGCCGGTGCTCACGAATATCAAATTGGCTCCGCTCCTATATTCGTCCTTCCTAGACTGCAAAGGTTTTCAACTCACGATGAAAAGAAGACAAAGGATGTCCCACCTGCTGACATCCTTTTTTCTATGAAAAAAACGACAAGGCTTCAGCCAAGTCGCTCTTCCAACAGATTAGTTACGCAATGTATACGCCAAATGGTATACACTTGTAACATTTGAAGATAGCGTGATGTCGTTTGAAGTGAAAGTCACTGGAACGATATCGTAGTAATGTGTAGACCAGCCTGCATTATTATATGTACGGTAGCCTGCACCAGAAGGAACTTGAATCGTCAGTGAAAATTGTCCATTCTCATCCGTTGTGCCTGTCGCTGTTTGAGCCAATGATTTGATTGCTGCTTCAAAATAAAGCTGGATTGGCTGATTGGCCATGAGGTTTCCGTTCGTATCTTTTAGTGTTCCTTTAAAAGTAGCCGGATAATATGAACCCACTCGATATTTACTGCCAGAACCGTAATTGACCATACCACCGTCTGCTGCTGTGACACCTGTTACTTGAACGGATGCTGGTACTGCTTCTGTTTCCTCTGCATGTGCAAAGGTTGGGAAGACAAGAAGTAATGATAGAAAGAAAGCAAACATGATTTTTTTCATTGATAAATCCTCCTTTTTTTTCCTACTTTCTTACTATCGACAGTAATTGGTATTTTTCCAGTATAAAACAAAAAAACTCCCCTTTTTTAGAAAAGGGAAGCTCTCACACTATTTTTTCACAACAACTTTCACTGCTTTACTTTCTCTTTTTCTCACATCTGAAGCTGTCACATACAAGACGGTTTTGGCTTTTTGCGGCTTGATTTTAGCTGTAAATGCGCCTTTGCTATTGGTTTTGACCGTTTGAATGACTTTCTTTGATTTGTTCTTCACCTTGATCGTCAAGCCTGCACCCGCAGTCCCTTTGATGGTTTTGCTTTTCACCGTGACTTTACTCACCTTCGGTTTAGCTGGTGCTTTGCCCTTTTTCACGACCGTTTTGAGAGAAGTAGCAGCCTTCCCTTTTGAAATCTTGATGTGAAGCACTTTGTTTTTGTTCTGATGCTTGATCTTCACACTAAAGGTTCCCTTTTTGCTTGCCGTGCCTTTTCCAAGCAGGGTTTTGCCCCTATACACAGAAATAGCCGCACCTGCTTTCGCCTTTCCTGTCACCTTTTGATGCTGATCTTCTACTTTGTTGACTGATGCGTTTAATTCAACAGCACTTAATGCGGCAAAAGCATTGAGTCTGCCATGTCCTGTCATCCAATCGATACCCGGAATCTTCGGATCGACAATCGGCTCGTCATTTTCATCATAGAAAATGTCATTATTTCCATCAACAAAGGGAAATGAGATGTTATCTGCTGTATTTTGCAAAATATTTCTCACTTGATTTGGTTTCAGGGCTGGATTTTTAGAAAGCAGTAATCCTGCTGCTGCTGCAACGTATGGTGTAGCCATGGATGTCCCGCTCAGGTATGAGACATTCCCATCCGGCATTAAACTTGGAATATCAGACCCCGGTGCTGACATGCTTAATCCTTTGCCGTAGCTTGAGAACTCAGCGCCAATATCCATGCGGTTGCTTGCGCCAACTGCCATGGCGTATTTTGAAGTCGCAGGATATCCCATTTCTGGAATACCATCATTTCCGCTTGCCACGACCACTAGTACATTTCTTTGTGCAGCATAGTTCATCGCATATTCAATGACCCTGCTGTAGTAGCCGCCAAGACTCATGTTGATGACCTTTGCGCCTTTGTCCACTGCATGCTTAATTCCAAGTGCAATATGCTCTGTATCTCCGTATCCATAAGCATCCAGCACCTTGACTGGAATGATGCCTGTATGCTGATTCAGCCCTGCCATAGAATAGTGGTTATCGGCTTTTGCTGCAATGATGCCTGCCACATGAGTGCCATGTCCATTGTCATCAATTGCATCTTTATTTCGTCCAATCAAGTTAGCACCTAAGTCTGTGCGAACCGTCCCGCTTAAATCGGACAAACGGCTGTCGACACCTGTATCAACAACAGCAATTAACGTTTGCTTCATTTTGCTAGTGCCAATCAGTGAATTCATTTGTTCAAACTTTACATCAGCGCCTTTTTTCCCGCTGTTTTGTGCACTGTTTTTCAAAGGCCATTGGTATCCATACTGCACGTCATTGCTGAGCGCACGATAGGTTTGCACTGGCTCTGCAAATTCAACATTCGGCATGCTAGACAGCTTTCTTGCAGTGCTTTTGATCACAGCTTTCCCTGCTTTTAGTGTTTTTCCAGCTGACTCTTGCCCTGCTGGAACATCATAGACATACATTCCTTTAAATAAAGGACTGACTGATTGAGATGTCACACGGTTTTCTTGAATTCCGTAATTTTTCATCTTCTTTTTTGCGGATTGAAGCGTTTGTCCATCCTTTAATTTAAAGATGATTTTGTTTGTGTTGACCTTTTCTTCTGGAACAAGCTTTTGCTTCTCGAGGACATAACCGATTGATTTTCCTTCAAGCTGATCAATTCCTACTTTTTGTCCCACTGTTTCTAATTCCTTTTTTAGATAGGCTGGACTTGCCTCTTTGAGCATATCAAAAAGGGAACGGATCGCCTGTTGCTCTTTCTCTGTGACAATATGACCGCTGAATGCACCATTTTTCTCTACGTCATTCAGCAATGATTTTAATGTAAGCAAATGATTGTACACCGTTTGCTGCTTTTTTTGATTGTTGATGAGTTTAGATTTGAGAAACGGCTTTGTTTTTTGCAGCAGACGTGTGAGTTTCTGACCATCGGCTGTTTCATTGAATCGTTTGTCCTCGATCGTACGAATGGATTGAAGAATTTCACGTCCATGCTTTTTCTCAATAATGATGATCCCTGGATCTTCTTCTTCAGGGAAAATCGGTTCAGATGGCGGGAGATTCGCGCCTTTATACCCGATTGTATAGGCTGCATCCTCTTCCTCATCACGGCTGTCTTCCTCCGTACCTAAATACAGCACTTTGACATAGTAAGGACCTGACCATGCATGCGGGAAGTTAATCTCTGTCTCTCCACTTGCTGTGTCAGCGCGATATCTCGAATAAGTGTCATCCTTCATCGCTCTGTCCTTACTTGGATAGACCGATACAGATAACATTTGTTTACTTTTTACAGAAATTTGCATATGTGTATATTTTGCCACCTCTTGTGAAGATGGCGTAATTTGATACCATGACTCTTCTTTTTCATTCTGTAATGTACCTGAAATGACGTCACCATTTTTTAACCCAATGGCTTCATTGACACTTGTTCCTTTACTAACTGCTGATGCCTCGTACCCAGGTAATGCAGCCATACATAGAATGATAGCCATGAGTACAACCACACAGGATTTGACCTGCTTTTTGAACATGAAAAGACCCCCTTATTTTTTACAATACCTTGGAAGAATATCACAGAAAATCATTTAGTAGAATCTATTTTTGACATAATTAAACTCGTTTTAAGCTAGGATTTGAGATATTCAGTTAGCAAGTCTGATCGCTTCATAAACTTTTTGCCATTTCAAACGGAAAATGATGCTATTTAACCATATCGAAAAGTACATTACAATCAAATTGTAAGCGCTTAACAAACAAGAGAGAAGGGATCAGCTTGTTCCAAAAAGATCATGTTTTTACACAAGTAAACGGTCGATCAAAGAATGAGATTTTACAATATATTTCTGAGAAAGCTGAAGACCTTCAGATTACAAACGATCACGCGGGGCTATTAACAGATTTGTTGAAACGCGAAGACGAAGTCTCAACAGGACTTCAGCAAGGCTTTGCCATTCCTCATACAAAAAGCTCTGCTGTTCAAACGGCTTCACTTCTTTTTTTAGAGCTTGAACAGCCCATTGACTGGGGAAGCTTCGACGATTTACCAACGAGCTATTTATTCACCTTGCTCGTTCCACTAGAAGAGGCCAATGTCACACACCTAAAATTACTGTCTGGCATTGCCACAAGCTTAATGGAACCTGATTTCATCGAAAAGATTCAACCCGGTCAAACAGCAGACTATTATTACGAGGTCATTGAACAACAATTGAAAGAGGGGATTACACAATGAAAATTGTCGGTGTCACTTCATGTCCAGCAGGATTAGCGCATACGCCAATGGCAGCAAAAGCATTAGAGAATGCGGGTAAACAGCTTGGACACGAGATCAAAATCGAGCAGCAAGGGATTATGGGACAGGTAAATGGCATTACAGCAGAGGAAGCCAAACAGGCAGACCTTTGTATCATTGCCTCAAATCAGCATATTAACGACGCAGAACGCTTCTCGGGTATTCCCACAGTACGTGTCGAAATCGGACGCGCTTTAAAAAATGCCGAGCAAATTATCACAAAAGCGGTTGCGTTAGTTGAAAAGAAAAAATCTGAATCTCAATAAACAAGAGCAATGCCATATAGAAAGGAGCAAAGCAGAATGAAAGCAAAATTAAAAGTCATTGAAGGCCATCTTATGACCGGTATTTCTTATATTCTACCGGTCATCATCGGAGCTTCACTTATCGTTGGTTTAGCCAAACTAGTCGGTTTAGGTTTTGGTGTGTCAGATTTAAATGCCTATAAGGATGCAGGCGGCATTTTACATGGTGCCTATTTGATGGAACAGGTTGGCTGGACAGGCATTGGCTTAATGAACGTACTGCTCGCTGGCTTTATTGCCTATTCGATTGCGGATAAATCAGGTCTTGCGGCCGGCTTTATCGGCGGAGCTCTTGCCAGCTCAACAAATGCTGGTTTTATTGGCGCCGTCATTGCAGGTTTCTTTGCCGGATATGTCGCCCTCTTTGTGAAAAGAAAAATTCAAATTCAAGGCTCCGCAGCTGGACTCGTCCCTCTGCTCATCTTACCGCTCATTACTGTTGGCTTAACTGGACTTCTCATGTCGGTGTTGCTAGGCGGGCCATTAGGTGCTTTGAACACAGCATTAATTGAATGGATTAAAGGCATGGTCGCAGATGGAACGAGCACACTCGCACTTGCTTTGATTTTAGGCGCAATGATTGGATTCGATCTTGGCGGACCTGTGAATAAATCAGCTTGGATGGCTGGTAACGCCCTCTTCTTATCAGGTGTGTATCTTCCTGCCATTCTCGTCAATATTGCCATTGTCATTCCGCCACTTGGATACGGGCTTGCCACATTGATTCGAAAACGCAACTTCTCCCCTACCTTTAGAGAAGCCGGACGAGGCGGCTTGGTTATGGGCGTTATCGGGATTACAGAAGGAGCCATTCCTTTTACCCTCGTCAATCCTTTGAAATTGATTCCGCTGAATGTCGTCGCTTGTGCGGCTGGAAGCGGGGTCGCTGCCTTATTAGGTGTTCATGACATCATGCCGCCAATTGGCGGACTATATGGCTTCTTCTCAGTAGGAAACTGGTGGGCGTATTTGATCGGTGCCCTAACTGGCGCGCTCGTCATCGGAATTGGCGCCAACCTGCTTGTGAATTTCTCTGAGAAAAAAGAACCACAAAAACCAGAACACGATCAGAAGCAGAAAGAAGAAGACGATTTTGACCTTGTGCTAGAAGGATAATTTGAACAAAGAAAGGTGTCGTTAATTAATGACTGTCAATGTACATGTGATTCCACATACTCACTGGGACCGGGAATGGTATTTCACCACCTCCCGCTCCCGTATTTACTTAATGAAAAACGTAATGGACATTTTAGACACCCTTGAAACAGATGAAAGGTTCCATTACTTCATGCTCGATGCACAGGCATCCTTGCTTGATGATTACCTAAAATGGCGTCCAGAGGACGAGAATCGAATCAAAAAGCTCGTCACGGCCAAACGTCTCATCATCGGTCCGTGGTATACACAAACGGATCAGCTCGTCATTTCAGGTGAATCGATTGTACGGAACCTGCAGTATGGTATAGAGCGCTGTCATCAATTCGGACATGTCATGAAAGTGGGTTATGTACCAGATTCCTTCGGTCAATCCGCACAGATGCCACAAATTTATCAAGGCTTTGGCATTGTAGATACGGCATTTTGGCGCGGCGTTTCGGATCATATGACGAATCATACAGAATTTAATTGGCGCGGTGCTGACGGCAGTGAAGTCTTTGCTGTGAATCTGCCATTCGGCTACTACTACGGTGGAAATATTCCTGAGAAGGATGAAGACTTAAAAGCCTTTCTTTCTGAAAAAATCGGTGCGCTTCAAGCAAAAGCCACCACTAACAATGTCTATTTCCCAAATGGGTTTGACCAGGCGCCAATCCGTAAAAACCTGCCTGACTTATTAGAAAAAGCCAATGAATTAGACGAGCATCACTATCACATCAGCAGTCTGGAAGATTACATTGCAGCGGTGAAGAAAGAGCGGACTTCCTTTGACACATTACAAGGAGAGCTCATTCATGCCAAGCATATGCGAATTCATAAATCGATTTTTTCAACAAGAGCAGATTTAAAAATCTTAAACAATCAAATTGAAAACTATCTCGTCAATGTGATGGAGCCCATTTTAACCATCAGCTATTCACTCGGGCACGATTATCCGCATGACACAGTGCGTGATATTTGGTACCTCATGTTTGAAAATGCAGCGCATGACAGCATTGGCGGCTGTAATAGTGACACGACGAATCAAGATGTCTTCTTCCGCTATAAGCAGGCAAAAGAAATCGCCGAGAACCTTGTGGACTTACACATGCGTCTCATCACCATTCGATTACAGACAGAGCAAGAAATCACGTTCACTTTATTTAATACCCTGCCTTCAAAGCGCTCTGAAGTCATTGAAGTCGAAACCTTTATAACGGAACGGCCATTTACGCTGAAAGACGCGAACGGACACACCCTTCACTACACAGTGAAAAGCAAAACCGATGTGACTGATTATGTCTTAGCACAGCAAATTTCTCTTAACCCAAGCAAAGAGGTGTACATCCCTAAGCAAGTCTGGAAAGCCGTTCTACTCATTGAAGCCGTCGACTTACCTTCCGTTGGGTATACACAAGTCAGCATGGTTTTCGATGAATCAAGCGAATCCGTTTGGGAGCAGACGGATGACCGTATCATTGAAAATACGTATTACCGCATTGCGGCAAATGACAATGGAACATTAGAGATCACGGATAAACAGACAGGCCGAACATTCTCTGAGCAAATGATCTTTGAAGACAACGGAGACGACGGGGATTCCTATAACTATTCACCACCACGTGAGGACCTTTATGTATCATCTCAAGATATCTCATCCGCCAATATCACCGTGTCTAAAAGTGGGCTGCAAGAAGAACTGACCATCCAGCTTCATCTCACGGTTCCATATGACTTAGAGGAACGCTCACAGCAAAAGGTGACGACCTCTCTTCCGATCACAGCAAAAGTCGCTTTAAATCAAGACGAAGCGGTCATTCGTTTTCATGTGGATGTTGATAACCGTGCATTAGACCATCGTCTGCGTGTACTTTTTGATACAGGTATCGCATCAAACGTATCACTAAGCGATCAGCAGTTTGGCACAATCGAACGTCCAACAGAGCTGACGCAAGAGCTTGAATGGTGGAGCAAGGAGCATTGGGAAGAAAAACCGATCACCATTGAACCGATGCAATCATTTGTTGCCCTTCGTGATGAATCATATGGGGTCGCTCTGTTGACCGACTGCGTAAGAGAATACCAAATCACAGGCGAAGGCTACACAACAATTGCTTATACACTCTTCCGTTGTTTCGGAAAAATGGGGAAAGAAAATCTACTTTACCGTCCAGGCCGAGCGTCTGGAGAAAAAATCGTTGAAACACCTGACGCCCAGCTTCAAGGCGCGCTATCGTTCTCCTTCGGCATGCATTATAGCAAGGAAGCGGTAAGCGAAGGACACTTAGCGCAGCTTGCCAAGCGGTATACCACCCCAGTGCAATGCTATGAACGGGCAGACTTTTTAAACGGTCGTTTAATTTTCTCTTTCCGAGATGAAAAAGAAGACTTACAATCTACTTATAGCCTGCTTGACATTGAAACAGACGGAGCCATTCTAAGCGCTTTGAAAAAAGAGGAGCATGGAACAGGCATTGTCATTCGTCTCTTCAATCCATATTTAACGCGTCAAACAGCCGCTTCAATCAATAGTTCATCTCTACAACACGGAGAAACAGCGAATTTAGGCGAAACACCTGAAGGCCACATACTGAAAGCACAACATGGATCATTACAGATTGAACCGCTCACACCTTGTCAGGTACAAACCTACATTGTAAAGAAAAAATGAACATGTAGGGGCGGGATCCATTTGGATTCCGCCCCTCTCTAATGGAGGGCAATGATCATGCGAATTGGAGGCATTGAAGCAGGCGGTACAAAATTTGTCTGCGGCTACGGAACAACAGATGGAACGATTGAACACAAGACTTCCTTTCCAACAGGAGATCCAGATGAAACATGCCGGCAAGTGATCGATTACTTTACAGCGCATCCAGTCGATGCGATTGGAATTGGTGCATTCGGGCCTGTTGATGTAAAAGAACAGAGTACAAGCTATGGGACGATTTTAGACACACCCAAAACAGCCTGGCGCCAATTTCCATTCCTCTCTACCTTAAAACAAGCGCTCGGTCTCCCGATGAAGCTTGATACTGATGTCAACTGTGCTGCGCTCGGGGAAGTCCGCTTTTCGGCTGAAGCAGAAAAGCCTTCTTCTTTGGTCTACATCACCGTTGGGACTGGCATCGGTGGCGGTGCCTATATTGAAAACCGTCTCATCCATGGACTGCTTCATCCAGAAATGGGTCATATCACAGTCCAGCGCCACCCTCATGACACCTATGGGGGCTGCTGCCCAATCCACCATGATTGTCTAGAGGGACTGGCATCTGGTCCTGCCATAGAAGGACGCTATCATACACTGGCACAGATGCTGCCAGAGGATCATCCTGCCTGGGCACTTCACGCCTACTATCTCGGGCAAATGGCCGCAAATTTATTACTCACCCTTTCACCAGAACGTATCATTCTTGGCGGAGGTGTGATGAAACAGCCAGCCATGCTGCCGCTTATCCTTGAAGAAGCAGACAAGCGGCTTTGCGGCTACTTACAATTACCAAAGCCATTACATGAAATTGTCACAAAGCCTTCCTTTGACGGATTATCTGGTTTAATGGGAGCAATCGCCCTTGGAACTGATGCCTTACAGTCACAAGGAGCGGCGCAATGATGATGACGGCAGATACTCGAACCTATCAGCTCATTCAGCGGCTATTTGAAACGAAAGGGTTCGTGAAGCTAGAGGAGCTAACTGCCTCTTTTCGCTTATCTGACCGCTCCATCCGCAACTTAATCAAAGAAGCAAACGAGCTGTTAAAACAAGCCGGGGCCATGATTAAGACGATACGCGGGAAGGGGTATACACTCTTAACAAGTGACCAAGACGCTTTCCTGCTTTGGCTTCATCAACAAAAACTTCCTGCCCGCTCCCTCGTACCCGTCATGCCAGAAGAGCGTGTACGATTTATGATGAGAAAGCTATTGCTTCAATCAGATTACTTAAAAATTGATCAGCTGGCAGAGGAGTTGTTCATCAGCCGCATGACGGTCAGCAGTGATTTAAAAAAAGGACGGGAACTGTTAGCCCGTTACGGCATGACCCTTGTCTCAAAGTCCGGATTTGGCTTAAAAGTCGAGGGAGACGAATTGCAAAAAAGAACGTGCTATGCAGACTTACTGCTTGAAGAAGAGCCTGCACTTTCCAATATTACCGAGCGGGAACAGCTTCATTTTCCTGATATTTCACTTGAAACCATTCGGTCCATTGTGCTCACGAACCTATATCAAGAATCGTTGCTCATTAAAGACATTGCCCTAAAAAATTTGGTGATTCATTTAGCGATTGCCATTCAGCAAACACGAAAAAAACAGCGAATATCTGCCAGCACCACACGCACACAAAGGTCACCTGTGTTAACGAGAATTGCCAAAAAGATCACTCAGCAGGTGAGCGACACTTTTCACGTGACCTTGTCAGAGGATGAAACAGATTACTTAGTGATGCACCTCTTGGCGAATCAAACGTGGAAAGAGGCCGACCAGCACCAAACGACAGAGGAAGTACAGCAGGCAGTGACACGATTTCTCCAGCACATTGAAAGGACAAGCGGACATCGTTTTGCTAATGACGATATCTTGCGTCAAGATTTGATGCTTCATATGAAGCCATTATTAAATCGAATTCAATACGGCGTGTCTTTACAAAATCCGCTTTTGCATGAGATCAAAACATCTTATCCTTATCCGTTTGATTTGGCTGTCAGCGGTCTGAATGCTTTAAAACTGGTGCGTACGCCAAATGAAGATGAGGCGGCATATGTTGCCTTACACATCGCTGCTTCATTTGAAAGAAGTCAGCTCGACACCTCGCAAAAAAAGAAAGCCATTATTGTGTGCGGGTCTGGACTAGGGACCGCACGGCTGCTTGAAATTAAATTGAAGGCCGCCTTTCAGCATGAACTTGAGATTGTTGAGCTTTATTCTTATCAGGATTACGCTTTTAGCACGACTTTGCCATGTGATGTGATTATTACAACCGTACCTCTCGCACCAAAGGGGAAACCGCTCATTCAAGTGAATGCTTTTTTTGAACATCATGATGTCCAGCGTGTGAGTGAGATCATTCATTTATTAAACGGACACGGCTCACCTTCGCAGGAGCTGATGGCATTTTTTCAAGAACGATTGACCCTATTGGATGCGGACCTCTCCAGCAAAGAAGAGGTATTAGATACGCTATGCAGCCGATTAGAGGCGCATCAGCTTGTATCGTCTTCTTTTCGCTTCTCAGTGCTGGAGCGTGAGCAAATGGCATCTACCTATCTTGGCAAGGGGATTGCGATGCCGCACCCACTCATCACAAATGAAGGCACCTCCTGCGTAGCCATTGCACAACTAAAGGAGCCGATTGACTGGCAGGGAGATCGAGTGTCTCTTATTTTCTTATTAGCCATTCATAAGGATGACGCTGCCTGCATGAACCAATTTTTCGAGCAAGCCGTCGATTTACTGGACAGCCCAGACCGCATTCATTCATTGAAAAAAGCAAACACATTTGATGAGCTGATGAATGCGTTGTTTCGATAAAGGTGAATCTTTTACAGTAAACACACACTATACTGATCACAAAAGACCGCCCAATGTATAAATGTTTAGGCGGTCTTCTTTCATGTAGGTGACATCACGTCAGAATCAATCGTATATCACATGTTTTCCTTCTTCACTTAACTTTTTTAAAGAGGCCCGCATATGGTTGATTTCTTCATCAGAATGCCTTTCCCATACACCTAATTCAGCGACTATTTTTAAAGGAGATTTTGATCGATAAGAACGGGTTGGGTTTCCAGGGAATTTTTGATCCGTCACATTCGGATCATGTTCAAACGCACCTAATGGTTCTACAATATAAATTCTCTCTTTTGAATCAGACCTTGCCAATTCAGCACCCCATTTGGCCGCGTTTAATGTTCCCGTAAAATAGATATAGTTCGATTTTTTATCCTGATAATTGGATACATACAACGGTTCAAGCAGGCCCCCCATCTTCAATTCTGCTTTCGTCCCATGAAAAAACGGCCCAGGATCTAAGACATGTTTCTGATCGCTCATATGGCCACTCCCCTTATCATTTTTGACTTGTGTATCACAATACGGGCTGATCTGGGCGGAAAACAGTCTATAAATTGTTTTTTAATCGGGGTATAATGAAAGTAGAGAGCAAGCTGTGATGGAAATGAACGATTTAAAAAAAAGGGAATTTCTCATTCATTCCAACAAGTACAAACACAAGAACTCCTTCAACAGCTGACAGAATCACAATCAATTCATGCTTTACTGGGTATTCGTCCGCAATTAATTTCTGACCTATATAATTCAAAGCATAAAAAATAAAGAACACTAAGAAGAACATAAAAAGGATCGTCATCATATAAGCATCCTTCTTTCTCATAATGGATTTTTAACTAATTTTTACAATATGTTATTAGACTATCATTTTAGAACAACTTGAACAATATGATTTTGCCAATAGAGTGAACGCAGAAAAACGCCAACCACCCGCTAATAAGGTGATTGGCGTTTTCGTATTTTATTCTCTCCATTTTGCTGAATCAGGGTTTCATACCAATAAGAGCTCTTTTTCCGCCCGCAATCTTCACTCAAAATATGCTCTCATCTTCACGCAACTGTCCAATCACTACGGGTTTTCATCTGACTTTTACAATAGATTTCATGAAAACTCTACTCTTTTTCTTGCTGGTCTGATCCTCCTTCAGCCTGCATACAATACTCCGAGGAGGTGACCTTCTATGAAAGCTTTTTTCTGGTCAGCATCTTTTGTATTCATGCTCATTTTTACCCTCGTTTTTCTAGGAATGGTTTTTTGGCTCAGTGGACAAGGCATAGATCAACTATGGAGATATTTGTTCATCTCTCTTGTCACAGCGGCCGTTTTACACGGCATCACCACTTGGCTGAAGCGACATGTCATGCATAGCTCATCAAAATAAAACAGGCTGCCCGCAATGTTCAGGCAGCCTTCATACTTTATTCCTTAGATGATGCGGCTTCTTTTTGAGAAGCACGCAGTTCATCATTGATTTTTTTCGCATCTTCTAAAAACTCTGTTTCAAATCCACTTTTAAGTGCCCACATATAAAATAGCAAGGCCACAACTGCAATGAGTGCCATATCCCAGCCATAATGAATGACATTGTAGCCGCCGAATTTATCACTGCCAAGACAAGAAATCGTCATCATCACAAGTAGATACACAACCATCCAAGCACCTGCTTTAAAGTTACGGCCAAAGCCCTTCCACTTCGCTTTTGCTTGATAGTAAAAATAGATGGGAAGACCAATGAGAATAATGAACAGCACCTGTCCTGTTAACGGCCATCTTGCCCAATACATCGTCAATGATGCAAAGACAAAGCCTAAAGGTGCAATGATACTGAGTCCTTTTATTCGCAATGGACGATACAAATCTATCCCTGTCTTTCTAAGCGTCATGACCGTAACAGGCCCTGTCAGATAGGAAATCAGCGTCGCTACTGAGATAATTTCAGCAAGTACGCCCCAGCCTCTAAATAAAAACAGAAAGATAAACGATACAGCTAAGTTAAAAAACATGGCTGGACGAGGCACGCCGTAAATCGGATGCAAACGGCCAAGCACACTCGGCAAGTATTTGTTTTTTTCCATCCCATAAATCATACGAGACGTCGTCGCCGTATACGTAATCCCTGTGCCAGAAGGTGACACAAACGCATCTGCATATAAAATCAGAACAAGCCAGTTAATCCCCAGCGCAATGGCAAGGTCAGCAAATGGCGAGTTGAAATTCAAATGCCCCCAGCCATTCACAATCATTGATGGATCGACAGCGCCAATAAAAGCGATTTGCAGCAGCACATAAATGACCGTTGCAATCAAAATCGATCCAACAATGGCGATTGGAATCGAACGCCCTGGATTTTTCGCTTCTCCTGCCATATTAATCGGGCTTTGGAAGCCATTAAAAGCAAACACAATCCCTGATGTTGCGACAGCTGTGAGCACACTCGCCCAGCCGTTCGGCGCAATACTTGTTCCAGAAGTAAAATTCTCACTATGAAATCCTACGAATAAGAGCGCACCAATTGTTAATCCTGGAATGACGATTTTAAAAATCGTAATGAATGTATTCGCCTTTGAAAACAACCCAACTGTCCAATAATTGAGCAGAAAATAAATCACCAGCAGCACACTAGCAACCATAAGCCCCTCTGTCGTCAAAACCCCTTTTGTGACCAAATGGCTTGTCCACTTTGCCCACTCCCAAGGCCATGAGCTCATGTATTGAACGGAAGCCACTGCCTCAACAGGAATCACTGAGACAATCGCAATCCAGTTTGCCCAAGCGGCGATAAATCCAATAAAAGAGCCATGTGAATATTGCGTATATTTAACCATTCCGCCTGCCTCTGGAAACATCGACCCGAGTTCACTATAAGACAATGCGATAAATAAAATGACAACCATCCCAATCAGCCAAGACAAAATAGCTGCAGGGCCGGCAATTTGCGCGGCACGCCAAGCACCAAAAAGCCATCCTGACCCAATGATTGAGCCAAGCCCTACCATCATTAAAGCGAAAGTTCCCATTCTACGATGCAAATGATTCATGTTCATAACACCTTTCAATTAAAATACCAAACATGTGTCGAGCAAGCGTCTTTCTTTCATAACAGTTCATTTTTCATTCCACCTGAAAATATTTTCTAATCTGAACCTTTACCTTTGTTCATTTTTCCGCCTGTTATATTATCTCTCAATTCTTCATTTTCTGATATAGTCGAACATGCTTATTTCAAAAGAAAGCGCCTTTTCAACTGTTCAATCTATTAGACTGATTAACTACCTTTACCCTTATATTGAAAAAAACAAAACAAAAAGGAAAGAGGAAATGTCTACCTTTTCCCTTCTGAACATGTATCATGCAAAGAAAAAAGGATAAAAGGGAGACCCTTTTATCCTTATGAGACCACTTGTTCTTTTTCAATCACAGCTAGTCTTTCTTGAACGTCTTCTTCAGATAAATTATGCTGTTTTACATATAGGTTACGTTCGCTTGTGCGGCATTCATGACTGCAGCTGCGCATATATTTATGCTCACTTTCTTCTGTTGCAATCATTTTGCGGTTACATGCAGGGTTCGCACAGTTCACATAACGTTCGCATGGCTCACCAGTGAAGAAATCTTTTCCGACAACTACATGCTCTGTTTGGTTGACTGGCACGGTTAAGCGGTTATCAAACACATAACACTGACCATCCCATAGCTTTCCTTGGACTTCCGGGTCTTTTCCGTACGTGACAATTCCACCGTCAAGCTGGGATACATCTTCAAAGCCTTCACGCTTTAACCATCCTGAGAATTTCTCACAGCGGACGCCGCCTGTACAATACGTCAGGATTTTTTTCCCTTCAAGAATCTCCTTGTTGTCACGAATCCACTCAGGTAATTCACGGAATGTTTCAATGTCAGGACGCACCGCACCTCTGAAATGACCTACATCAAATTCATAATCATTACGCGCATCAATCACAACAGTATCAGGTGATTGCATTTGCTCGTAAAATTCAACTGGACTAAGATGTTTACCCGTTAATTCTAGCGGATTCACATCATCTTCAAGACTTAAATTCACCAATTCATTTCGATGGCGGACGTGCATTTTCTTAAACGCATGACCATCTGCTTCGTCAATTTTAATCGGCATTGACGCAAAGCGCGGATCTTCTTTTAATGCTTGCATGTACTTGTCCGTTTGTTCAATGGTTCCAGAAACAGTTCCATTTAAGCCTTCAGATGAAACAAGAATACGCCCTAACAAACCAAGCTCCTTACAGAATGCTAGATGCTCTGCTGTAAACGTCTCTGGGTCCTCGATGGGGACATATTGATAGTAAAGTAATACACGATATTGTTTTTCCATATATATAAACACCTCTTAAATTTAATCAAAACATACCATTCTTTATCATACAGGAAATACATACCTAAAGGCAATGTCGGCGGCTCAATTCCATAAAACGGAAGGGTCTTTCTCCTCATATTAATTAACATTGACAGAACTTTCTGTAAAGTGAGATGATTTATGGACTATACTGTGTTGTAAAGGAGTAGAGCTCTATGATCCAGCCAGAGGATATCGTCAGAAGTGGTCCAAACCAATTTATTTCTCAAAAAGGGATTTATCATAAACTCGATTCACTTGTTTCGCCATCCTTCCAGTCGCCCGCTGTCGTGACTGGACATCATTCCTATCATGCTTTTTCAACGTACACAAAGCTGCCGTCTCACTGGCCTGTTGTCCAGCACAAAGGCTACAGTTCACCCAATGCGATGACACGAATCGCAGACGAAATTAAAGGGGCAGATGTGATCATTGGAATTGGGGGCGGCACCATTTTAGATACCGCCAAATCAGTTGCAGATGCTCTTCAAATTGAAGTGATCATGGTTCCAACCATCCCGGGTACATGTGCGGCATCTACACCGCTCAGCGTTATTTATGATGACAAAGGGAACTTCATGAGAGTCGATTATCATAAACGATCCAGTTATCTCACCCTCATTGATCATACTTTTTTGCTTTCCTCTCCTCTTTCCTACCTTCAAAGCGGTATTGGAGATACGCTGGCGAAATGGTATGAAGCGGAGGCCATTATTCGAAACACAGAGGAGTCCTTACCGCTCATGGTGCATGCTGCATTAAAGCAATCGGTGTCCGTTCGAGACATTCTTCTTTCCCATAGTGAGGAAGCTGTTCACAGCTTGAAAACAGGGCAGCATTCGCAAGCATTTGCGGATGTAACTGATACAATTATTACATTAGCCGGAACGGTCGGAGGCTATGGGGGGCGCTACGGAAGAATGGCAGGCGCCCATGCCGTCCATAATGGATTAACGTTTATTGAGGAAACGCACCATGTATTACATGGACAGAAAGTGGCCTATGGTATCCTCGTCCAGCTTGCGGCAGAAAAACGAATGGCCGAGGTAGAGGAACTACTTCAGCTTTATCAAACACTCGGATTGCCTAAGAATATGCGCGAGCTTGGCATTAAAACTCAACTGGAAGAAGCAGCATATACAGTGGCAAGCCATGCTGCACGTGCAGACGAAACCTTTTGTTTGATTGGAAACTATTCCAAAGAACAAATTGTCGACGCCATTCAAGCCGTTGAAACGTATTAGTCCAAAATAAAAAAGCACAGGGATCGGGACTGACCCCCTAAGATGAGACAAATAAAAAACACCTTCAAGTT
>NZ_AMSH01000023.1 GCF_000300535.1 Bacillus xiamenensis | reverse complement strand
CCCGTGTCTAAATTTAGGGGGTCACTTCAAAGCTGGGAGGCCTTTTTTGTTATACTTTCTTGACTTTGTTCATGTACTCTTCGAATGTTAAGTCGTGATCATGCATCGCTTTTGCGGCTTCTTTCCCTACATAGCGCAGGTGCCACGGCTCATATTCATATTTTGTGATGTCTTCTTTTCCTTTTGGATAACGGATGATAAAGCCATATTTATAGGCATTTTTGGCGACCCATTTGCCATCAGGTGTTTCACCAAATTTTTCAGAAATCTCAAAACCGGCACTTTTTGAGGAAATGTCTATTGCAAGACCTGTTTGATGTTCACTTTCGCCTGGTAATGCTACGGCTTCTTGGGCTTTTTCTTTCCCTTTTAATTTGACTTCACTATCAAAAATAACTTTTTGACGATCATAGGAGCGATAGCCAGATACAGCGGCCAGCTCGAAGTTTTTCTTTTTCGCACCTTTGAATAATTTCTCAAGTGCCTCCGCTGCTACTTTCCGAATATATCGTTTTTCAATATCCTCTGTAAAAGAGAATTCTACTTTTGGTACAACGAGATCAGAAGGTTTATAGGTTCCTGGCAGTGCGTATTCTTTGTTGACAAGTGCGAGCACATTTTCAGGATTTTGAATGGTTTTCAGCCCGCTAACAACCTTGATGTCATTGAAATATTCACTCTTTAACGTCAGCTCTTGATTAGATGAATCTGCCGTATCATTTGAGTTTTGCTGGGACGATGAACTTTGAGTTTTTTGTTCGCTTGTTTTGTTGGATTCACTGGTACCGCTTTTTTGATCCAGCAACTGGCAGCCTGATAATGCGGCCGTCAAACCAAGAATCGATGCGATTGAGAGTATTTTATAGCTTTTCTTCATGACATACCTTCCTTTTGCTCTACTAAAAAAATAAAGATGCGCTACGTCGTAGCACATCCTTTATACTATTATAAAACAGACTCTAGTGCAATTAAGATCATTTCGTCAAACGTTGTTTGGCGCTCTTCAGCAGTTGTTTCTTCTCCTGTTAGCACATGATCACTCACTGTCAAAATCGACAACGCTTTTCTGCCAAATTTTGCAGCGAGCGTATAAAGAGCTGTTGTCTCCATTTCAATCGCTAGAATTCCATATTGATCCATCAGCTCAAGTGGTTTTTCATTATAAAATTGGTCTGCGGTAAACACATTCCCAACACGCACAGCTACATTTTTTGCTTCGGCTGTGTCATAGGCTTTCTTCAGAAGATCAAAATCTGCGCAAGGCGCATAATCAATCGGTCCAAATGCCACACGGTTCATTTGAGAATCTGTTGATGATGTTTGAGCTAAAATGACATCACGCACATTGACGTCCTTTTTGATCGCTCCGCAAGAGCCAACACGAATTAAGTTTTGAACATCATAGCTTTGGATCAGCTCATTCACATAGATCGAAATAGACGGTACGCCCATTCCAGTGCCTTGTACAGAAATACGCTTCCCTTTATACGTTCCAGTAAAGCCATACATGCCGCGCACTTCGTTATAGCACACAACATCTTCTAAATATGTATCTGCAATATATTTCGCACGAAGCGGATCACCTGGCAGCAATACCGTTTCTGCAATTTGTCCTTTTTCTGCTCCAATATGTACACTCATTTGTCAGCCTCCACTTACATTTAACATGTATTTAGTCCCATTTATTATAAACGATTGAGGGGAAAAAGAAAATACCAGCTGGATGTGAGGCTGGCATCATCAGTTTATATTTAACTCATCGTCATTAAGCGTTCACTGCGTTTCCATCCTGTCGGAAAGAGCTGATAATAGCACTTCCCTTTTTTCTGATCATCAATCACAACGATATCCCCTGTTGAGATGAACCGTGCATTGTAATCATTAGGGACTGTATCTTGTACATTAAATGTCGAGAATGCTTTTTCCAGTACATCAAGGTGTGTCCTGCCGCCAATCTTTGTCCGGTACACAGGCTGATGCCCGCTTACAGCACCATATTCAGGTGTTTGGTAAATGGTTAAGTGATATGCTGAAGGTTTCTTTTGAAAAAATCTCAACGTCAATTGCATTCAAATCCCTCCCCTTTTATATAAAATTAGCTGGGATTTGTTAATTTCCTTCTTCTAATTTTGTCGAATGCCGGACAATTTTTCGTCAATCTTTTTACATATGAGAAATAAAGCTAGTCCGATCGCAAAGCCCCCTGCTACATCCGTCAAATAATGTACACCGATATACATCCTGCTGATGCCAATCATCAGCACACATAATCCTGTCACCATATAGACCGCTTTTTGTCTTTTTTTGAGCCATGGAATCATCTCAATTAATAGATATGCGATAAACGGATAGATTGTTGCTGCATTCATTGAATGACCGCTCGGAAAGCTGTAATATGTTTCATTCACTAGATGATCAAAGGCTGGACGCTCTCTAGCAAAAAGCCCTTTCAGTTCATGATTGATCGCCCTTTCTGAAATATAGAGCAGAAAAAGCAGCATGATAGAGTAGTAGCGTTTATACGCGAGCAGCACCACACTAAAGATGAGCATGATTGGGACAAGCAGTGCACTGATGCCAAAATCAGTCAAAGTGAGCATGACGTCATTTAAAAAAGGAAGTCTCATGTTCTCAAACGATAAGATGATCTGGTTGTCCAATTTTTGAAACACACCAGATACCATAAGCGCAGCGATGGCGCCAAATATCATGAAAAGAATGATCACATACACGCTAAAGTATTCCCCTCCCTTTCTACTCAGAATCTCTTCAAAGTATAGTGCCTACCAAGCCTCTTCTTCAACTATCATTGCTTTCCTCAGCATATATTCAAATGTGATATCAGCAAGCTCAAATGTTTCCAGCTCAGATGGTATGTACCCTCTTTTGACCAGCTCCATGTAGAAGTATTCTGCAATTTCCTCTGTATCAATCACCAAATCAGCTTCTTTCATTGCTTTAGCCTCCTTTTTTATGATGTATGAACGCTCCCTTATTTTTATTACAGTTTGTCATAATGGCTCATTCCATACATATAAATGCAGTAAACAAAAAGAAAAGGGGCTTGAGACAATGAAATGGTTAAGCATATTAGATGGAGATACTTTTGATCAAGTGATGGGCCGTATCTTGAGGGGATGGTTTTATGTGATTGCTTTTTTCTGTGTCCCTTATTTTTTATTCGTGTTAGGACAAGTCTTTCTTTAACCAAAATGTTCGTTTAAGCTTTCCAAAATAAAGTCCATCATATCCTTGTATTCTGGGTCCTTAAAAAATTCATAGAGAATTTTATAATCATTGTAAATGTCAAGAAGCTCATCCACTATAGATACAGCGAGGAATTCTAGTGTGGCTTCGCTTTCTTGTTTCTCTTCTAACTGTAATAGTGCCGTCTGCACCATATCTTCTTCTATTTCTTTTGAGGTCTCCCCAACGTAATGCACAAAAAGAAGCTGATGGACAAACTGGTCCATCTCATATTTCCTTAGGACAAGCGTCAAGTCTTCCTCTTCTGTTTCCAGCCATTCTCCGTCTTTTAACCTCGTGAGTTCGTAAATCACATCTTCCCAGCCATCTTCAAGGTAGCGCCAAATTTCAGTCCGATGGCCAATGATTTTAAACAGCTCTTTTCCGTAATCTTTTACATATACAACATCGCCAATGAGGAACTCATATTCAATGTCCAGCTTTTCTGTATCCACAATCACCCCGTCGTACTCGTCATAAAGCTGAAGTGATGTTTCAAAATAAAGCACCTCATTATGATTGACCTCATATAGATAGTGCTGGTCAATTTGATGGACTTTTGTTATCGTTCCAACAGTGCCGTACATGACAACGACGACAATATCCCCTACTTTATATTTTGGTGCTTTCGCCTTCATTTTGTCTCCCCCTTGCCCGACTTTTGGTCTTAACGTATCGTATGCCGGCGCAAGGAATTCTGCATGGGCAACCACACCATGCAAAACGCCATTTTATTTCCCCAATAAAAAACCGCTTCTCCCATACGGAACAAGCGGTGTTATGTGTTATTTTTTTTTGACTTCTACTTCGTATTGCTCAAATGCTTCGTCAAATGTCGTCATAGAGCTTAAATAGTCCCCATTTAACTCTAAATACGCACACAGCTCATGATAATCAGTGGAAGCTTTAGGGAAGCTGTGATCTTCATAAGCAGCATTGGCAAAATGACTGATGTCATCTTTCGGTTTTGGATGTCTGTACTTCATTAAATAGTGGTAAAACGACTTCACCTGTAATTCCCTCCGCGACACTCTGTTTTGTTGTTATATTATACAGGAAATTGATGACTTGTATAGGCGGAGGTACAACTTATGATGAAAAATCAAAGTAATTTCGCTTTAATAATCGCTTCATACTCATTAATTCTTCATATGAGATTTTTTCGGGCAGCTTTGTTTGATCGACTAAAATCAATTGATCTTCTATCTCTTTTACCGTTTCATCCTTCTGATAGGTCATGCCGCAATGCGTGCAGGAGATTGAGGGCGTTTCAATTATTTCAATTGACTGTGTGCCGGTGATCAGCTCCCAATAGACCGTTGTCTGCTCTTCATTTGCTTTCTTCTCCTCACACCAATCACATGTCAGCAACGTTATTTCTCCTCCTTTACGGTTTGTTCTTTTTTGAGCTGCGCTTGATATTTCTTTTCTTTTAATTCATCTCGCTTTTCACGTTTATTTTTGAGCGTATCGTGTTCAGGATTTGTCTCATACGACGCTCTTCGTTTCATTCGGCTTAAATTTTCAGGTGTAAAGGATTTGGCCTCATCCTGAAATAAAGCGGTCACACCGATTGCCGGTTCTTTCTTCTTTTCGTAAATTTCATTAAAATATGCATCCGCCTGGCCAGCGACGTAATGTTCTGGCTCTGGATATGAGGTAATGACACCTTCAAAGTTACGAAGAACGACTTTGTCAGGGCTTTGTGACAATAAATAATTTGGCTGTAAGGCGATCTTGCCTCCTCCTCCTGGCGCATCTACAACAAAGCTTGGCACGGCATAACCACTCGTATGTCCTCTTAGGCCTTCAATGATTTCAAGACCTTTTGAGACGGGTGTTCTAAAGTGGCCGATGCCCTCAGATAAATCACATTGATAAATATAATAAGGTCTGACGCGAATCTTCACGAGATCATGCATCAGCTTTTTCATAATCGGTACACTGTCATTAATCCCCGCAAGGATCACAGCCTGATTGCCTACAGGGACACCGGCATTGACAAGACGTTCACACGCTTCTTTTGCTTCTTTTGTGATTTCAATGCTTGTATTGAAATGGGTATTCAGCCAAACCGGATGATATTTTTTCAGAATCTCACACAGTTCATCCGTAATTCGCTGCGGAAAGACAACCGGAGCACGAGTCCCAATTCGAATGATTTCAACATGAGGAATATCTCGTAAGTTTTTCAAAATGTATTCAAGCACTTGATCATTGATTAAAAGCCCGTCACCACCTGAAATTAACACATCCCGCACTTCAGGTGTTTCTCTAATATAGCCAATTGCCGCATCTAGTTGCTTTTTCGGTACGCCCATGCCGATCTGACCGGAAAAACGTCTTCTCGTACAATAGCGGCAGTACATGGAGCACTGATTTGTCACAAGAAACAGCACACGATCTGGATAGCGGTGCGTTAGACCCGGAACAGGTGAATCCTCGTCTTCATGAAGCGGGTCTTCCAGGTCATATTTGGTTTTATGAAGCTCCTCTGCAATTGGTACAGACTGCATACGGATTGGACATCTTGGATCGTCTGGATTCATCAGTGAGGCATAGTAGGGTGTAATGTTGAGTGGAATGGTTTTGGTGGAAATCTTCACCCCTTCTTTTTCCTCTTCTGTTAAGTTCACGACTTTTTCTAAATCATCAAGCGTTTTAACAGTATGCGTCAGCTGCCAAATCCAGTCGTTCCATTTCTCCTCAGGGACATCCTTCCATAGCTCAATGTCCTTCCAGTGTCGCGCCGGTTGATACAGTTTCTGATTCATATCCATTCCCCCTATCAGCATTCACTTTATACTATGCAAGTTATGTGCCAACATGGGAAAATGCCCCTACTCTTTACAAAAGGAGCTTTTTCCGTGGTATTCAATTTTTTGAGGCGCCTACTTTTCGGCACCTGCATATTTTTTCATTTTATATTGCAGTGTTTGTCGAGGAATCTTTAAGGCTGCGGCAGTTTGCTTAATATTTCCAGCGTGCTTTCTTAAAGCTTCTTGGATCAGCGTTTGTTCAAATAAAGTCACTTGAGTTTTTAATGAGGACTCAGGCGGGCTCTTATCTACCTTGTGCGTTCGTAAATGAGCAGGAAGATACGCCGGGGTTATTTCTTCCGCTTCCTTTGGCATCATCAAAACGGCATGCTCAATGGTATGTTTTAGTTCTCTCACATTCCCTGGCCACTGGTGAGCCATAAATAATTGGGTCGTTTCTTCAGAAAGACGGGTCACATGTTTAGAAAATTGCTGATGATAGGTTTGAATAAAGTGGCGGGATAACAGCTGGATATCATGCTTTCTCGCACGAAGTGGCGGGATATGAAAAGATGACACATGCAGTCTATAAAACAAGTCTTCTCTTAAAATTTGCTTTTTAACCGCTTCAAATGGGTCTACATTCAGTGCAGTTATGACTCTGACATCCACTTGAATGGCCTTTGAATCACCTATGCGGCGGACAACACCATCCTCTAAAACACGCAGTAGTTTTGTCTGCAATGTAAGCGGCATCGCCTGCAGCTCATCAAGAAAAAGTGTACCCCCATCTGCTAATTCAAACAGCCCCTTGCGATCAACGGCGCCCGTATAGCTCCCTTTGACAGATCCGAATAAAAGGCTCTCAAGTAATGACTCTGGAAGCGCCGCGCAGTTTTGCGGGATGAAGACCCGGTCTTTTCGGTCAGATTCATGGACTATGGCTTGTACGAGTACTTCTTTTCCAGTCCCTGTTTCCCCGTAGACAACAACGGATGAAGGATATGCAGCAGCTTTTTTAGCCTTCTCAAGCGTCTCTTTTAAGTGTGAATCATTTGTTAAAAATGAAGAAAAATCATGCATTTGATCAATTTCAGCGACTCCGTCTGATCGCTTTTTTTGATCTAAACGATTCGAGAGCGCTGACAGCTTTGAAACATCTTTGGCTACTTCTACTGCGCCTATTAACTTGCTGCCTTCTATAATGGGCAATGTGGTGTTGACCGTTTCAATTTTTTCTCCATTTTTATTCAAATAGGTTTGTAAAGAATGATAAATGGGCTTTCCTGTTCTGAGCACATGCATGAGTGTACTTGTTTTTTCAGTTAATGATGGATACACATCCAGGATGAATTTGCCAACCACCTCTTTTTTATCTAAACAGTCAAACTTCGCTGCGTTATGATTATAAAAAATGGTGACCCCCTGATCGTCTACAACATGAATCGCTTCGTCGATGGCTTCTAAAATTAATTCAAACCAATCCGCTCTTTCGACAACCTTCCCCATTTCTTCCCCCTCGCTTTCTATGCCGAAAACCCGGCATCCATTGCCCAATTTTCAGCGGCTTGATCATGTTCATATCGTTCCCCTACCCTTTTCACGTTTCGCTTTTTCCTTTCGATCTCCTGCTTTTTTTGTCTATTCTAAAAAAAAGCACCCCTCTTATGAGGAGTACTTTCGCCCTGATGTTTGATAAAGAGACATGTCGAATTCTTGCAGTGATTCCATATACAGCGGCACAATTGGCTTCCCTTCTGGAAAAAAGGCAAATTGAGAGGGATACAGCTTGATTGGCTGATGGTAAAACGCAAATAACTTCACTACCTCAGGTACAATCCGGCAAAAGGTGTCATGTACCAGTAAATAGATATCTTGTTTCCATTTAAACAGCCGTCTGTTTGGCGGGCTGAAAACAGGCGATACTTGAATAATGCTGCCATCCTCAAACGTCTCGAGCTGTTCATTTGAAATGGTGTATATCTCATTTGGGTGAAACTGAAAGTATTGTACATCACGTTTTGAAGCAAATCGTCTTTTTTTCTGATGTTCAATATAATAAAACGTTTTTCCGTAATCTGCGGTGACGACTGTATCATTTGGCACTGTGAGCATTTCTCTTATTTCATATTTCATCGTACATAACGATGGCACACGAATCGCACGCCTGTTCTTTCCATTGACCCAGCGCCTGTCAATTCGATGAAGATATCCGTGAGCGATCTGATAATAATCTCCACCCTTTTCGATCACGGTTCCATCAATTAAATCATAGGGCATACTTGAAAACATATGATGGAATGATTGTGGTGTTTTATATGTGATATCAAGTATTTCTTTTAATGGAAAGAACGCAGCAAAATGATTTAGCCTCTTCCAAAAAACGGAGTCTCCATGATGCCAATGTTTCGGATCATCAGCCCAGTATTGTCCGTATTGATCATGAATAAGTGGAAGCAATCGCCTTCTGTGCATGACCGAACAATGGTCGACTTGAAAGGACGCATGCTCTAACACTTGTTCTGCTTCTCGGACGAAGCTCCCCGTTTCCATCGAATGCTGATTCACCTGCACGACACGCTGCGAGGAATACACGATATCGATGTCAGGGTTCGACTGAAAAACATCCACCATTTTCTCTAAACGATCTTTCCGGTACACCGTATCATCAGTTAAATAACAAACCAGCTCGCCTGTTATACGTGTTAAAGCTTCATTAATAAGCGTCGCATAACGTACGGTCGTCAGCCGATTTGCAGGATGAATTTGATGCGAATACAACTGGATGCGCTCATCGTCTAAAAAAGGCTCGATCTTTTGAATCGTTTCTTGTTCTGACCCATCATCCATAATCAAAAGCTCCCAATGCTGATACGTTTGTTCCACCATACTCCTTAGCACACGATCAATGAAATCAGGTTTATTATAGCTTGTTAAAATCACTGATACTTTCATGATCACATTATCCTTTTTTAAATAGATTAAAAAGCTCCCCAGCTGACAATGTTCACGTAAGGAACACTCACTCTTAGCTGATTTGTCGCATTTTTAAAGACTGCCACTGAATCAAACAATTGCACGACAATTACGTTTTGCAGCACATCTCCGTTGACTAAATGAACACGCGGTACCGGAATGCCCAGCTCAAGCCATGAACGCAGCAATTCTTTGATTTCTGACGCACTTTCTTCCTCACTTCCCTCTAAAAGACGAAGAAGAAGTAAAATCAACATCACTTCAAGGACTCCTTCTGCTTCTAGTAATTCTTCGTTCCAGCCACTTAATAATTGTTCAAATTCCATTCAAAATCCCTCTCTCTTCTCCTTTGATCTTTACTAGAGTATGAGATTCACTTCATTTAGCATCAGCACTTGAGAACATTTTAAAAAATGTGTGAAATCATTAAATGAAAAAAGAACAAGGAATGAGCATTCTGCTTATACCAAAAAAAGAGAACAGCATATACATAATGGTGTGTTTGAAAGGATGAAGAAAGGATGGGGAAAAGATGAGCGAAAAGCGTGCCGAATTAAAAAAAGAGCTATTAAAGCTGTTTTTCCAACCGCTTAGTCATGCATTAACAGCCAATCTCGAAGAAGGAGGAGTTCAAGTGGAAGAAAAATTAAACAATTTATTTAGTGAGGTGGCAGTCGAGGCATCCGCGACAGGTTCTGCTGCAGCACTCAACACTTCTCAAGCAGCAAGATGGATTTTTGCAAGACTTGCACCAGGCACAGTCATTAGCATTGTGATGGACTCAGGAGACTTAATCGGTCCAGTTCAATTCGTATCATTCGATGCTTCAGCGGGTATTGTTTTCGTCACACAAGAAAGCTCTGTGACACCTACAGGCTCTGCAACGACTCTATTAGATGTAGATAAAGTTGAAAGTGTTACGTTCACATCTTAATGTGAGAGGGCCATCATGAAGCTTCTTTATATCAGCTCTGGCTACGGTGGAATCTATCGGCATTTCGATCAATGGATAGAAGAAAGCTTCATTGATTCCCCGTTTTCCTGTATCAAAATGGAAAGGGAATCTCTCCTCGATCATATGCACAAAATCCGGACATTTTCTCCGGATTTTGTTTTCATGATGATCGGTGACCATGTTCCAAAAGACTTGCTTCATCAATTCAAACAAGAAAAGATCCCGATCGTGCTGTGGATGACAGAAGACCCTTTTTACACAGATGTGTCAGCTGCTTGCGCAGGTGATGCACAGCTGATCTTAACGATTGACGAAGGTGCTTTGTCATTTTACAAACAACTTGGCGCTAATCACTCGCACTACTTTCCTATTCCGACAAATACAAAAGTATTTCAAAAAAAAGAATCCCTGCTTGAGACGTGCATCTATGACATTGCACTCATTGGCTACCCTTACCCAAACCGTATCAAAGCCATCCATACACTCTTACATCAAAACAAATGGCGTATTCTCGTTGCAGGTAAAGAATGGCATCGTCAGTTGAATAAATCACGCAGACGATATCGTGATGTAACACTGATGACCCATTGGCTGAACCCACAGCAAATGGCAGAGATCTATCAAACATCAGCCATTGTTCTAAATCCGCACAGGCCGGCACAATTTGCCTATAATCAAAACAAAGCCATGGTTCAAAATAAGAGCCTGAACAACAGAGCGTTTGATATCGCTGCAAGCGGACGCTTTCAATTGACGGACCTGAAACCGCCGCAGGCATTTTCAAGCTTTGCTTTTTACACAGATGAGAACGATTTGATTGAACAGGTCGAGTATTATATCACCAACGTTGAAAAAAGACAGTCGGTCGCACAGAATAATTACGAGCAGGTCGTTCGCTGGAACACATTTGATACGCTGCCATACAGACTTTATGAAATAACCAAAAGCGCCCTATGACCGGGCGCTTTTCTTACTGATTATACCGTTCCTTCTGCATCTTGCCGAGCCAATAAAACGCTCTCTGCCTTTTTCCGATCTGCCTCATTTAGGACAACAAGCGATTGCTCACGATCCATCATATACGCTCCAACAGATCCTTCTAAAAAGGAATGAATGCATTCTTTTGCATAAGGAACATGAAACGCATAGACAGCACCATTTAAACGCCCATACGTATAAGGGTGGTCATGTGTTGGAATGAAAAAATAATGATTGTCCTTATAAAGGTTCGCTTCATTGGTTTCATGAAGTGTCCACGTTTCATTCGGGTTTTCTAACGCCTCTGTGAAAGAAGCCGTACAATCAAATCCCCCTTCGACTAGCAGCTTCAAGCAGTTCTCAATATCTTCCGGCTGCCTTAGTGGTGATAAAGGAGGCAGATACAACACAATATCAAATGTCTTCCCCTCTCGTTCTAAATAAGCAAGCGCATGCTTCACAGCCAGTATAGCAGGTGTTTGTTCGGTCACATGTGTGCTTGGCAGCTCAATCACATTTGCCCCGTAGTGAGACGAAATGATTTGAGTATTCACATCCTCTGAAGATACGATGACTTCATCTAATTCAACCATTTGTAATAACGGCTGAATGGTCCAATAGATCAGCGGACGCTCCGCTACTACACGAATGTGTTTTGAATGATGAGTTTGCTGGCCGCTAAAAGCTGGTATCATGGCTAAAATACGATTTCCCCTATACATGTATGATCTTCTCCCCTCGTGCAGCCCAGTATCCTGCAAAAAAGCTTTTCCATTACGCTGAGCTGATCGCAGTACTGAAGTGTTCACGATTCTCGTTTTTCTACTTGTTCTTCTATCTCTACATATTCTATTAAGACGTCAAGCAGATGGTTATAATTTGTTCACCTAATTTATGCATAAAGTGGTTCTTTTCCTCAAACGTCTGTCACGCTTTTACATATGATACAAAGTAGAGAAATGAGAGTTGGGGGATTAGATATGTCCAAACAGGTAGAAATGAGTTTGAAGACCTTTTTTCGCGACAAAATTATATTGGTCACAGGCGGCACGGGGTCGATCGGTCGTCAAATTGTGAAAAAATTAACAGCATGCTCTCCTAAGAAAATCATTGTCTTCAGTAAGGATGACAGCAAACAATACATGATGAAAAATGAGTATGCAGCGTATCCAGAGGTCGTATTTGCACTTGGAGATGTGCGGGATGCAAGCCGTGTGAGACAGCTTGTCAAAGGGGTTGATATCATCTTTCATGCAGCTGCCTTAAAACAAGTACCCACTTGTGAAGATAATCCGTTTGAAGCCGTTCA
This sequence comes from Bacillus xiamenensis, assembly GCF_000300535.1. Taxonomy (GTDB): domain Bacteria; phylum Bacillota; class Bacilli; order Bacillales; family Bacillaceae; genus Bacillus; species Bacillus xiamenensis. The sequence goes on along the minus strand of NZ_AMSH01000023.1, from coordinate 36,772 downwards.
AACCAATATCATCGGCGGACAGCATGTCATTGAAGCAGCAATCGAGCATGAAGTCAGTCATGTTGTCAACATTTCAACCGACAAAGCCGTCTCTCCAACAAATGCCATGGGTGCAACAAAATTGATTTCAGAGAAATTATTTTTTCAAGCGAACGAAAGTATCGCTAATCAAAAAACGATGTTTTGTTCTGTACGCTTTGGCAATGTGCTTGGATCAAGGGGTTCCGTCATTCCCATCATGCTCCAGCAGCTGTTAAATGAGAAGCCTTTAACGGTAACAGACCCTAAGATGACACGTTTTTTTATGTCCATTGAAGAAGCTGTATCCCTCACACTTAAAGCGGCGATCATGATGAAAGGCGGCGAAACGTTTATTCTCAAGATGGAGTCATTACAGCTGGCTGATCTATTAAAAGCGTTTCATGAATATGCCGGTCAAATCAATGTTGCATCTCCTGATATTCTCGTGATCGGAAAAAGATCAGGAGAAAAACTGCACGAGGAACTCACATTCCCTCACGAAGCAGATACACTGTTTGAACATGAACAGTTTTATGCCATCTTACCGAGACCGCATCTGCACCCCGCGTTCAAAAAAATCGATTTGATCAATTACACGTCAAACAAAGCACCGCTCATTACAAAAGAGAAGCTGTTTCACATCATTGAACAATTACATCATACGCATCATAAAAAATAAAAAATCGTCACACGGAAGCACTCGCTTTCCATGTGACGATTTTTCAATCAATCATTTAAATAGATGGTTCAAATGACCGTAGCCCTCTTTTTCAAGATCATCCTTTGGGATAAACTTCAAAGCGGCTGAGTTAATACAATATCGAAGACCGTTTGGCCCTGGCCCATCTGGAAAAACATGACCAAGATGAGAATCCGCTGTCTTACTGCGAACCTCTGTCCGAACCATCCCATGACTCGTATCAACCTTCTCTTCTACCTCTTGATCTTCAATCGGTTTTGTAAAACTTGGCCAGCCGCAGTGGGCATCAAATTTATCCAAAGAAGAAAACAATGGTTTGCCTGAAATGATATCTACGTAAATGCCCTCTTCTTTATGATCCCAAAATTCATTTTGAAATGGCGGCTCAGTGCCATTATTTTGCGTGACTTCATACTGCATCCGGTTTAATTCTTTGATGCGCTGCTCTTTTTCGTTGGCCATTATTTATCACTCCAATGAGACTTAATAAAACCTGCTCTGCCCGAACCGACATGATATCGTTCGTAGTGCATTTTGTTCTTTTTATAATAATGCTGATGATATTCCTCAGCGGGATAAAAAGGACCAGCGTTTAAAATTTCAGTGACGATTGGTTTTTGGAAGATTCCGCTTTGGCTCAGCTGCTGTTTTGATGTTTCTGCAAGCTGCCTTTGTTTTTCGTTGTGAACATAAATACCTGTACGGTAGGATTCTCCTCTGTCACCAAATTGCCCTCCATCATCTGTTGGGTCTATTTGCTGCCAATATAGTTCTAATAGCTTCTCATATGGAAAAACATCAGGATCAAATGTGATTTGAACAGCTTCTCTATGCCCCGTTGTATTTGTACAAACTTCCTCATAGGTCGGATTCACTGTATGTCCGCCAGTATACCCTGATTCAACTTTGATAATGCCTGGCTGTTCATCAAAAGGTTTAACCATACACCAAAAACAGCCCCCGGCAAATGTGGCTAATTCTTGTTTTTCAGACATATTAGTGCCCCCTTCATTTAAAAAATGGTATCATCATATTATAACATGATAAAAAATAATGAAAATGATACGACTTGTATACCTAAAATGGAGAGAAAGCATTCTGTCGTATCCTTAAAATATAATGGGGGTTTAATGATTGGAACAAAGAAAACAAATGATGTATGAAATGGATACTTTACTGAGAACCGTATTTAAGCAGATTCGTTATGAAATTAACAGCCTGCTTGAAAACGAATTATCTCGGAATGAATTTCTCATTTTAAATTTACTGCGTGAGCAGGGTGCGAAAAAAGTAACGGAATTTGCTTCGATTCTCGGGGTATCAGCCAGTCATATTACAGCGGTGACCGACACACTTGTAGAAAAAGGCTGGATCACCCGCATACGTTCAAAAGAGGATCGCCGCATCATCAAAATCCACTTAACCGATAAGGGTAAGGAAATTACTGAGCATTTTGAGAAAAAGAAAACAGAATACTTTATGGAGCGATTTGAATCCTTTGATGATCAAGAACTAAAAACGATGATCAAATTATTTAAAAAGCTGGATAAAAGTCAAAAGAATTAAGCATAGATTTTAGCGTTCAGGACATGCTACGGATAAAAAAGAGGTGGAATAAACGATGACAAGCCCTTATCTTTGTCCAAATTGCAAAACCAATAGAACGCGCTTTAATCTCATCGAGCAGCTTTCAGAACCTGTGAAACTTGATCCTGCGACTGGAGCCGTTGTTGAAACATACGAAGGTGATCAGCTTTCTCCTTTTCACATGAGCTATCAAGGTCCTAAAATCAAAGTCCAATGCGGCGTCTGTGGTTTAATTGAGGATGAAAAAACGTTCATAAAGCTGGCTGAATATCATCAATATTCGTCTCCTTCTTAACATGCGAGCCTGACGCTATCTGTCAGGCTTTTTTCTATGTTTCTTTTGCCTATACAGATCGTCCCTGTCGTGCATACGCTACAAAAAACACATTGCATGAGAAAGAAGGGATGAGGACTTGCAGCAGCTCTATGAGATGAATCACTTTCTATATCGTCCATCAGCTACCGCCCACCCATACCATCAGAGAAACACCTCTTCAAAAGCCGTTATTCGAATATTTCACGCCGCACCTGATTTAAGTGAGCTCGCTGTATTTGTGAACCAGCACCAGATTCATAAGAAGATGCCTTACGGCCAGCTGACAGCATATATGGAGTGGGATGAGGGTGTATATGAGATAGAAGTATTCAAGCTGGCTACAAAAGAAAGAGTTCTTTCTTCTCGTATGACGATGAAGGGAAACGAGACTTACACACTATGTATCACAGGAGCTCATACTGGCTTTGCGCTGCTTACAGAAAGGCAAGACTCGCTGATTAAGCAAGAAGATTTGTCAGCACTGACGTTTGTCCAGCTGTCTCCAGACCTCCCTCCCATTGATATATATGAACGGGATCAAGGAATGTTATCAAAGGAGCTCGGTTATGTGAGCGGCACTCAAACCCATCATTTCTCGCCGAATAAGTATCATTTTGAATTGAAAGCGTCTGGTACTCAGAGTGTGCTGCTTGATATCCCGAAAGTCCATCTGCAAACAAAGCGGGCCTATCTTATTTTGCTTCATGGTTTTGCAAATGGAGAACCAGAGCTTATGGCAAAGGTGGTCTTGTCTCGTCAAATGTAAAAAGAGCCTTTCCAAATGGAAAAGGCTCCTTACGAGACATCTTCAGCTTTTTCTTGCTTTTGAAAATCAAAAGCAAGAATCATGATACCTAAAAATAAAGCACAATAGGCGATATTTAAGTAAAACTGGTCGATATTTTCTGCTTTTAAATCAGTGGCAGCCGTAATGCCAAAGTACGCAGCAAATAAGAGCGACAGTAAACTAAAATATTGATAGACTCGCTTCATGTTTTCACTCCTGACTACCACGTTCTATTGCTTTGGATGGTAATATGAAAATTCAATTTCATCATTCTCAAGATCAATTTTGTTCGCTTTGACATACATATCATTCGTCAGCGGCATTTCTGAAAGGCGCACTTCCACCGTTTTTTGGTCTGGTTTCACATGAACGAATTCAGGCAGTTCATAGAACTGACCCATATAGCTTAAAACAAAACTGATCGGAATGCTTAATTGTCCGATGGAAAAGTCATCTACTTTAAGCAGTACATCCCCATTATCTTCAACAGTTGGCGTAAATGAGACGTTTGCATCAATGGTAGAAGAAAAGGCTTTGATTGCGCCAGTTACCTTCACATCTTGATCAATCGCCACATGAAAGTCTGGCATATCGCTTGACCCTTGATTTTTCAAATAATCATTGACAAATCTGGTCAGAGATTCTTTTGAGCTAGAAATGTTAAACGCATACTCGCTATTCACTTCTTTTGTTGAAGCGGATTGACCGCCCGGCAGCAGCATCAAAATACCGCAGGCAAGAACAATGAGTAGATTGATTGACAGTAAAATAAAAAATAAGCTCTTCCATTTTTTCATCTTTTCACCCTATTCCTTCGGCAGTCCTTCTTTTTTCACTTCTGAGAATAAACGATTTGCCATAAGAGAGTACCCCTTTTGGTTTGGGTGGAAATCATCATCTGCCAGTAATTTTTCATCAGAATCTTCATCAAATAAATCTGCCACATCGATCATCTCAGCGTTGCCGTCTTTTTTCAGTTCTTTTTTGGCAGCAGCGTTCCAGTCTTTGACGACTTCGTCAATATCTCTTAGCTCAGACAAGCTGAACTTAAACGGATTGTACATACTGACATACATGATCTTCGCGTGGTCATTATGCTCTCTTAGCTGGGCAAGAATGGTCTTAAAGCGCTCCTCAAAAGGACCTTGCTCTCTTTGAAAAGGAGCAAACGTCAAATTGAGCACATTTTGACGGACGACATGCATCAAGTCATTTCCGCCGATCGTAAAGAAAATATAATCAGCGTCTTTCAGTCCATCCTGCACCTTTTTTTCTTTTAATCTTTTTAATAAATCTACCGTTCTACTGCCTTTAATGGCATAGTTTTTTAATGTCACAGATTGCACGCCGTCCACCGCTTCTATCTTGTCACGGGTGATGCCTGCATATCCTTTTTTATCTTGATCTCCGATTCCTTCTGTTAAGGAATCTCCAACCGCTGCAATCGTAATATGTTCTTTTACGTTTTGTGTGTCTTCTAGTTTATCCTTTATGCCAGCCTCTTGCGCAGAACATGCAGAAAGAACAAAAGCTAGAGACATCACAATCAAAATCAAACGAGCTTTCAAACGATGATGTCCCTCCTTTTTCTGATTAAAAAAGTGTATCATGTTTTCGCTCATTTGAACATCCTTATGCTAGCTCCGGCTCAGCGTCTTGATGTCCTTAATGATTTCATCATATGGTGTGTTTTGAACACCGTCATAATTTTTTATCACTTTTCCTTCTTGATCCACAAGGAAAAACAGTGATTGATGAATCACCTGATCTTCGTCTTCAGGTTTTTTCACGATGGTCTTAAAGCTTTTCATCGCGAATTTTTCAATCTCTGACTGTGAGTAACCAGTCAGAAAATCCCAATTTTTAAAGGACAATGGATATGCTTTTGCAAACGTCTTTAGCTTTTTCGGTGAATCTACCTCTGGGTCTACGCTAAACGAAATGATATGCGCATCCAATTTTTCTTCTTTTAATCGTTTTTGCAGTTCTGTCATATGTGCCGTCATAGGAGGACAAATCGTTTCACAGCTTGTGAAAATAAAATCTGCCACCCACACTTTCCCCTTTACATCATCGAGCGACACCTTTTGACCATCCTGGTTTTGATATTCAAACGGCTCGATTTGATAATTTAACGCATCCTTGATTTGCCCATTTGAACACGAGACTAAAAGAAGCACGCTTATCATCATAAGCGTACCAAACAAGGCTCCCCTTTTTCTATACATGACTTGCACATCCCCTTTTTCAATCAATCGGTATAAAAAGTAAAGCCTATTGCGCCTTTTCCGGTATGACAGGAAATAATCGGTGTTGTATAGGCAATGTCAATAAGGGCATCAGGTGTGTGCTCAAGCAGCGCTGCTTTGAGTTTTTCAGCGAGTTCTAATGCATCTGCATGCGCAATTCCAATAGCCTGAACGGTTCTTCCTTTCACCGCCTGTACATACTGTTTTGTTAAATAGCGCACAAGAGCAGAGTAGCTTCTCACGTTCGCTTCTGGCGTATATACCCCGTCTGTTAAGCTGGCAATTGGTTTGATATGAAGAAGTGAGCCGATCAGCGCCTTTCCTCTTCCAATTCTTCCACCTTTCACGAGATTTTCTAATGTATCAATTGTGACATATAGCTTTGTTTTAAGACGGATTTTTTCCACTTCTTTGATGATCTCTTCACTGCTGGCTCCTTCTTTTGCAAGCTCCGCTGCTTTAAGGACTTGAAAGCCCAGTCCTTGAGAGATAAAAGCAGAATCAATGACCGTAATGTTTCCATCCACCATTTTAGAAGCGCTTTCAGCAGTTTGAACCGTACCACTCATTCCACCGGTTAAATGGATACTCAACACTTCGCTTCCATCTGCCGTCAGCTTTTCATATAATTCCACGAATTGACCAATTGCAGGTTGAGACGTTTTCGGCAGTTCTTCTGCGGCTTCCATTTTCTCAATAAATTCATCTGGCTGTAAATTTATCCGGTCAATATAGTCAACTCCAGAAATGGATATATTCAGTGGAATGACGTGAATTGAAAGATCGTTGATTTTCTCTTGCGGAAGGTCCACGGTTGAATCTGTTACAATTTTAATTTGTTTCACTATCGTCTCATCCTTGCTGTCTTAGTCTTTACTTATGATATTACCTTATTTCCTGCAATCTTGAAAACAACTGTCATAACGTTTTTGAAATTGTCACATTTTCTTCTTTTCATCAAAAAAATCCTTGCCAAACGGAGCAGCCGTCATTTCAAAGCCGCCTCTTACTCCTTTGACAAAGATTTCTATTTACGCATTGTGTTTCAATGTAGGCTGCTGATAGATCTGTTCATATGTGCTCCACTTGACGTTACGTTTCACATCCTCCCTGAAAGAGTAAACATATCTTTTCCCTTTAGATACATAGACTTTTTTCAAGAAAGCTTCAAGTCTAAAGGTGAGCATGAAACCATATGGCTCATCTCCCTTTAGAACAGGGATTTCTGTTACCTTGATCTGAGCTCCATCCATCCGTCTAAAACATATTGTTTTGAGCAGCACAAACGATCAGTCCTCTTTTCCAAGTGATCTGTTTACCCTAAATAAATAGGTGGAATAAATCTTGATCTTTATTCACTTCAACATAATGGAAGCCTTTTTTGTTCATTCGTTCAATCAGCGCTGCATAGTCATCTCGCTCTTTCAATTCGATGCCAACAAGCGCAGGTCCTTTGCTTCGGTTATTCTTTTTCGTATATTCAAAGCGTGAGATATCATCATTTGGCCCGAGCACTTCATCTAAAAATTCCCTAAGAGCACCTGCTCTTTGCGGGAAGTTGACGATGAAGTAATGTTGAAGCCCTTCATAAATCATTGAGCGTTCTTTGATTTCTTGCATTCTGCCAATGTCATTATTTCCCCCGCTGACAATACAGACGACATTTTTCCCTTTAATCTCCTCGCGGTGTGCATCTAAGGCTGCAATTGGCAAAGCGCCTGCTGGCTCAGCTACAATCGCACATTGATTATACAGCTCTAAAATGGTTGTACACACTTTTCCTTCTGGTACGAGACTAATTTTATCAACAACGGACTGAAGGGATGTAAACGTCTTTTCGCCAATTCGCTGAACCGCTGCCCCGTCTACAAACTTATCAATCGAATCAAGTGTCACAACCTCCCCCTTCTCATGGGAAGCATGCAGTGAAGCTGCACCAAGCGGCTCGACTGCAATGATTTCGGTTTCTGGTGCGATATTTTTGAGATAGGTACCAACACCAGATAACAAACCTCCACCTCCGACACTTGCAAATAAAAAGTGAGGCTCTACTTCGATATCATTTAATATTTCTACAGCAGTCGTTCCTTGTCCTGCCATAACATCCAAATCATCAAACGGATGGATAAATTCGCGTTTTTCCTCATCTCCGCATTTTACTGCTTCATGATACGAATCATCAAAGGTATCTCCGGTTAAGATAATGTCAACATATTCTTTTCCGAAAAGCTCCACTTGAGATACTTTTTGCCTTGGAGTCGTAGCCGGCATAAAGATTTTCCCATGGATCCCTAAATATTTACAAGAATAAGCCACGCCTTGCGCGTGATTTCCAGCACTGGCACAGACAATGCCATTTTCTAGTTTATCTTTTGGGAGCTGGCTCATTTTATTAAAAGCGCCTCTTAATTTAAAGGAACGAACTACTTGAAGATCCTCTCTTTTTAAGTAGACATTACATTCATATCGTTCAGAAAGTCGCTCATTTTTTTGAAGTGGTGTATGAATGACTACATCCTTCAAATTTTGATGGGCTTTTAAGATGTCTTTCACTTGAATTAGCGTGTTTTCTTTGAGCAACGGTTTCATGTACAAGATCCTTTCTCTTTAACCTTATTTAATTTGTCATTATAACATGAATATTCAAAAAATGAACCAATAGATCATGGATCGAAGATAAATTTCATGAACTTTTTCGTTTTTCTATACAATTGTTCTAATTGGGTGTTATAATAAAACCAATTAGAACCAAAAAGAAAGGAATCACCCAATGACCACACCTCCGTTTGCTTCTATATATGGGGAGCATCAAGATATTAAGCACGCCATTCATATGGCAAAGCAATTCGCGAAAAATGAGCAGCCTGTCTTGTTGACAGGACAAATTGGAACAGGCAAAACACGATTTGCACAGGAAATGGCAAACCTATCTAATCCACAAGCTTCCATGCGGCACATATACTGCCCTATTTTGGATGAAGTCACTTTAAAGGAAGCATTCACGCAAGTGACAAACCAAGTTCTTTATTTAGACGAAGTCAGTCTATTAAGTATCCCTATGCAGCATCACGTCATTCATTTTCTAGAAACTTCTCCTGAAACAAAAATCATTGCTTCTTCGTCTTTATCTTTAGAGGCTCTGAGGGTTTCGTCAACTTTTTTACCTGAGCTGTTTTATCGTCTCAATGTACTCCACGTGCCTCTTCCGTCTTTAGCAGAACGAAAAACAGATATTCCTGTTTTAACACTAGCTTTCTTTCAGGAGCTCGGCATGAAGCCCGATATTGATTCAAGTGTTTGGGAGTTCTTGCAGCAGTATCCGTTTGAAGGCAATGTCCAGGAACTAAAAAATATGGTTCATTATGCTGCTTCGGTTCTCGAGGGACAAACGGTTTTCTTGCACCACTTGCCGCCTTTTGTGCTATTACCTCAACACACGGCGAGTAAAGGAAAAAAAGAGGAACACCAGCTCACGCTTATGGAGAAACAAGAATTTGTTTTCTTACTTGAAGCCATTAAGTCTCTCAATGAAAAGGGGGAAACAGCCAGCAGGCGCATCTTGTCTGAATTAAGCAAGCAAGGTGATATCCCGCTGACTCCTCAGCAAGTCAGGAGCCGATTAGATGATCTTGAGAAAAAAGCCTATGTGACGAAAGGAAAAGGCAGAGCTGGAACGAAGATTACACTTGAAGGTCTCTCATTTCTGAAGTCGCTTGATGGTTATATACCGGTTCAATAAAGGAGGACATCCATTGTTTACTGTAAAAGAAGAAATTGCAAACGCCATTACACATGGCATTGGGGTCATTTTATCCATTCCCGCCATTGTTTTTCTCGTTTTATTCGCTGTTCAATATGGCACAGTCACAGACATTATTAGCTTTTCGATATTCGGCGCATCCATGCTGCTGCTTTATTTAAGCTCAACTTTGCTTCATAGCATTCGGCACAAAAAAACAAAAGATGTGTTTGAAATCCTCGATCACTCGGCTATTTATGTCTTGATCGCTGGTACATATACACCTTTTTTACTCGGACCATTAAAAGGCGCACTCGGCTATACACTTCTTGCAATCGTATGGGCGCTTGCTGCTGGAGGCATTGTCTTTAAAATCTTTTTCGTCAAACGATTTATCATTGTATCAACCCTTGTTTACTTATTAATGGGCTGGATGATTATCATCGCGATCAAACCTCTGTACATTCAATTGACAGGAGCAGGTTTTAGTCTCTTACTGTTAGGCGGTATTTTGTATTCTGTCGGAACGATCTTTTATATTTGGCGGAAAATCCCCTATCATCATGCGATTTGGCACAGTTTTGTCCTAGGCGGAAGTGCATCCATGTTTTTCTGCATTCTATTCTATTGTGTCAACATCCCAGCTGCATGATAAAAAAACCAGCATCCACATTCGGATGCTGGTTTTTCTATGCACGCTTTTGTGCGTAGTCACTCATCATAACAGGTGCTTTAATATGAATATCGACATTGACAGGACGTAGCCTTTTCACGATTTTCCCTGTTAAAAGGCGCTCCGTTCCGCTTGTTTCAATCGGAACGATAGGACAGTCACATTCTTCAGCAAGCGCTTCTGCAATGGGACGATATTTTTCAGGAAGCAATATACTCTGTCCAGATATGATTCGCTCTTTTGCCTCTTCTAATAACGCATCATCAGATTGATTCTGATGAATCACCGCCATCTTTTTCAGCCATTGCTTTAAGATGGGATAGCGAAACAGATGCGGTTTTGCAATAAAAGCAAATGGCTTCTCAAGGTGGCCAATCAACAATGTCGTCGTAACTGGATGATGCTCTTGTGTGACATAAATCACAGGTCCATCTGGAAGCTTCTTTTGCTGATAAATGGTCATCACTGACCCTGATTGATCAATACATCCCCGGGCAAACTTTTTCGCATGCTCATGAATGAGATGCATTCGTTTCGTATAGGAAATGCGGGGATCAGTTAATTCATGATCGTACAAATGCTTCATACTTTTAAAAAAGGATACAACAACATACATCGTTAAACACCAATAACGAAACAACCGAACTCCTCCTACTCATTTATCCTTCTTTTCTGTCATAAACGACAAATTCATAATTGTAGGGGTTCTTTTCGTCACTATGGCCCTTTTCACGTGATATAACCGTCCAATCTTCTTCATCGTAATGAGGGAAGAAACGGTCACCTTCAAACGCATGGTGAATGTGAGTGATATATAGACGATCTGCATATGGCATCATTTCCTCATACAGCTTAGACCCACCAATGATCAATAATTCTGTCTCATTCTTCGCGATGGCTAAAATATCATCGATTGAATGGACAACCTCGCATCCTTCAGCTTGAAATGAAGAACTTGTGGTCAACACAATATTACGGCGGTTAGGCAATGCTCGTCCAATTGATTCAAATGTTTTTCTGCCCATGACAATGGTACGGCCGCCTGTGACTTTTTTAAAATACGCTAAATCAGCGGGTAAATGCCAAGGCATTTGATTATCTTGGCCAATGACTCTGTCTTTTCCTGTCGCCACTATCATGGAAATCATACACTGACTTCTCCTTTAATGTGAGGATGCGGATCATAGTTTTCAAGCACAAAATCATCAAACGTAAAATCAAAAATACTCTTTACATCTCTTGTGATGCGAAGCTGCGGAAGCGTGCGCTCCTCTCGCTCTAGCTGCATTTTCACCTGCGGAAGATGATTTTGATAAATATGAGCATCTCCTAGTGTATGAATAAACTCTCCTGGCTCAAGATTTGTCACCTTGGCAATCATCATCGTCAGAAGTGCATATGAAGCAATATTAAACGGCACGCCTAAAAAGATATCTGCCGATCTTTGATAAAGCTGGCAGGACAATTTCCCGTTTGATACGTAAAATTGAAACAAGCAATGGCAAGGAGGCAGCGCCATTTGATCAATTTCTCCCGGATTCCAAGCACTGACAATCAGTCTTCTTGAATTCGGATTGTGCTCAATATCATGGATCAGCCTTGCGATTTGATCGACTGTCTCTCCGTTTCCGCTCGCCCATGATCTCCACTGGGCACCATACACGCGCCCTAGCTCTCCATTTTCATCTGCCCATTCGTTCCAAATACGGACACCATTTTCTTGAAGATATTTGACATTTGTATCACCTTTTAAAAACCACAGTAACTCATGAATGATTGATTTCAGGTGCAATTTCTTTGTGGTTAATAGAGGAAATCCTTCCTGTAAATCAAATCTCATTTGGTAACCGAACGTGCTGATTGTGCCTGTTCCTGTTCTGTCACCTTTTTTATCCCCGTGCTGTAATACATGACGGCATAACTCTTTGTATTGTTTCATTTTTTTCATCCTTTATTTATGTTCTTGTTGTAGTTTACCTTATTTCAGCTTTTGTTGAAACCAAAAAAACATGTCTGCATGATGAGCAGACATGTTTTTCTTTTATCCTTGATTCACTCGATCCTGCTCTTCGTCCTTAATATCTTGGTGAGAGTGAGCAATGCGGCTTGCAGCGGCGGCGGCGAGTGCAGCGACAAGGTCATCAAGGAAAGTGTGCACTTCACCTGGACGACCTTCATCCAATTCCCTGATAATACCAAATTTCTCTTTATCTAAGTAACCGAAGTTGGTCAAACCGATTGATCCATATACATTGACAATGGAAAGCGGAATAATCTCATCAATTCCATATAGCGGTTCATCTGTTTCAACTAAATGCTGCAAAGGTTCTGGCAAAAGCTTTTTTTCTGCCAGCTGATCAAGAGCAAGTCCTGTCAAAACTGCGTGGACAATTTCCCTTTTATTCAGCACTTTTTCAACATTTTCAATGCAGACACTAAGTGGAAGATTTGGGTTGTATTTCTCTTGGAGTTTCAGCACAATATGTGCAATATCTTCTATTTTCACTCCACGCTCGTTTAACATCTGTTTTGTAATGCGAACCATTTCGTTCATTGTATACTTTTTCAATTGGCATGACATCTCCTTCTAGTGGCTCATCCAGCTCGGCGGGGTGTTTTTATCCCAGTAAATATTACCGAGTTCATGATGCGTCTGGAATCCATCTTCTGCTGTATGATAGTGAAAATTAAACCAGTATCCGCTGTGAGGCGGCTGATCTCTTCTCACATGGAAACGAAGCAAATCTTCTCCGGTCTTCCTGTTATAAATGTGGAAGATTTTTTCGCTATTTCCGCTCGAAGGCTGATCAGTTAAAACAACATCTTGAAATTTTTCGTCATCTTTAAAATTTGTTAAAAAATCGGTTAACACTTGTTCAATCTTCGGTTGAATCTCTTCTCTGTACTCGTCCTCAATGACAGGTGTAATTTTACGGCCAAATTTGAGAAAGGATTGGTTTTCTGCACTTGATAGAACCTCTTGTTTATATTGCTCAAAGGGGTCTACCCGCTCTTTGTTGTCTTCTTGCGATAGTTCCCAGCTGCGCGTATCATCTGATGTATCATAAACTGCTGTATAAGGTGATTTATCAGATGAAGAAAGTTCAGATGGCTTGTCTGTCATCAAAGCCGACGGAGGAGAGATTAAGCCAAACGTTGCAATCGTAAAGAGTGCAACAAGCGTTTTTCTCATCCACATCTTCATGATATCTAATTCCTTCCATACGTTATCATACTGCTATTCTAGCATATAATGAATTTTCAGTCATTCAATTTGGTCACTTATTTGAGACTTTCTTTTTTAAGATAAAACGTTTACAATGACAGTAACGACGACTAAAATTTGGGAGGAATGGATATGCTTGAAGGGTTTTTCATCACAGCTTCCTTGCTGACATTATTTTATTTTGTCTATATGGAGATCACAGATTAAAAGCCCTGAATCAGGGCTTTTTTCGATCAGATTAATTAAAGTGGTGTTGATTAGTCTTCTTCTATTGTGATATACCCATAATGGAATTGGGCGGTTTTACGTTTGATGACCTGAAATTGATAGGCGTCTGTAGTAAATCGAGTGCTTTTCCAATGATCCTTTAAAACCACTCTTTTTCTAGCCACTCTCACCGCTTCTTGCATGGCTACTTCGTGGTCAAAGTGATGCTCTGCGACATGACGGAGCGGCGACATGCTTCTAGATTCTTGAATCGTCTCCTCGAACATTGGATCAAAATAGACGATATCAAATGAACGATCAGGCAGCTTCTTTAGCTGCTCAATGCTGTCTCCGCTTATGACGGATATACGTCTCATTGCTTCATCTGCCGCCGCTACACCAGTTTCCCAAGTGCTAAGCCCTTCTCGAACTAGCAATGCCGTCATCGGATTTTTTTCAATGCCGACCACTTTTCCATTAGAGCCTGCTGCGCAGCTGGCGGTAATGGCGTCTGAGCCTAAGCCAAGCGTACAATCTAAAAAGGAATCGCCCGGCTCTAGCCCGGCTGCTTCAATTAATGGATCCTTCTCCCCTCGCAGAATCCGCTTCACCCTAAACATAGCTGAGCTTGGATGGAAGAAAAACTTTTCACCATTTGGCTGATACCATTCGAACCTTTCTTTCCCAACAACGAGAACGTCCCCTCGTTTGATCGCAAGCTGTTTGACGGATTGTTTGCGCCGCGCTATATACTCACCATGTAAGTCCCTTGCGAGTGCCTTTGCTGTTTCAATTGTATGTTCATTTGCTCTAAAGCTTGTTGTAATGAGCATGTCCATTCCTCCACCATGATCAAGAAAAAATGCCCTGATAGGATCACAGGGCATTTCAACACTTGTATTAGCAATGTTTTTCAAAAGCAGATAAGATGTTGTTCATAATGTCTTCCATTTCATGACCTTCAATTTCGTCACGCGGGATAAAATGAACGAGTTCATTTCCTTTTAAAAGTGCCATAGATGGAGAAGATGGCTCTTCTCCCGTAAAGTATTCTCTCATTTTAGCAGTTGCTTCCCGATCCTGACCAGCAAAAACCGTCACGAGTCGATCTGGTGCTTTTTCTGCCTTCATGACCGCTTGAGTAGCAGCTGGACGTGCTAAGCCGGCAGCGCATCCGCATACAGAATTGACCACAACAAATGTTGTTCCTTCTGCTTCTTGCATCGTTTGTTCTACTTCTTCTTCCGTCGTCAATTCTTGAAATCCTGCACTTGTTAGCTCTTGGCGCATTGGTACAACAAGCTGACGCATATATTCTTCATATGCCATTGACATAAAAAAGCCCCCTCTAAAATCCTTATGCTGTGAATAAAGGATACTATAGAGAGAGCCATTTTTCAAATGTTCGATTTCAGATTAAATTTTCATGATCCCGCCTGTATTGGCTGATGTGACAAGTTTTGAGTATCTGGCAAGGTAGCCGGTTTTCACTTTTGGCTCAAAGCCTTTCCAGTTTGCTTTTCTTCTTTCCCATTCTTCCTCTGGGACATCTACACTTAAAATGCGTTTTTCAATATCGACCACAACATGATCACCATTTTCAACAAAAGCAAGAGGTCCACCCTCTGCTGCCTCTGGAGAGACGTGTCCAATGGACAATCCGCGAGAAGCACCGGAAAAACGGCCGTCTGTAATTAACGCCACCTTTGGACCAAGTCCCATTCCGACAATTTGTGAGGTTGGTGCAAGCATTTCAGGCATGCCAGGTCCGCCTTTAGGTCCTTCATAGCGAATAATGACAACATGTCCTGCTTCTACTTTTCGGTTAATGATGCCTTCAAGAGCTTCTTCCTGGGATTCAAATACGATCGCAGGTCCTTCATGACGTGTGATGCCGTCTTGTACACCGCCTGTTTTAATGATGGCTCCATCTGGCGCAAGGTTTCCAAATAAAACGGCTAAGCCGCCTTTTTCAGTAAATGGCTTATCGATTGGATAAATGACGTTATAATCTTTTACCTCATGTCCTGCAATGTTCTCGCCCAGCGTTTTCGCTGTGACAGTCATTGTATCTAAATGAAGAGCACCCTCTTTTTTGGACAATTCATTTAGAGCAGCTGTTACACCGCCAGCTTCATGTAAATCTTCAATAAAAACATCAGAGGCTGGAGCAAGTTTTGATAAATGTGGCACTCGTTCTGCTACTTCATTAATACGCTCAAGTGAATATTCAACACCCGCTTCATTTGCGATTGCCAATGTATGAAGAACTGTATTTGTTGAACCACCTAATGCCATATCTAAAGCAAATGCGTTATCAATTGCTTTTTCAGTGACAATATCACGTGGTTTAATATCTTTTTTGATGAGTTCCATCAGTTGTTTTGCTGACTTCTTCGCAAATTCTCTCCGCTCTGGTGATGTCGCTAAGATCGTTCCATTTCCAGGAAGAGCGATACCAAGCGCCTCTGCTAAACAGTTCATTGAGTTTGCAGTAAACATACCTGAGCAAGAGCCGCAGGTTGGACAGCCAAACTGCTCTAATTCATTTAATTCCTCTTCATTAATTTTTCCTGACTGGTATGCCCCAACACCTTCAAAGACGGATGAAAGAGAAATTTTTCTGCCATCACTTGTTCTGCCCGCTTCCATTGGACCACCGCTGACAAATACAGTCGGGATATTGACGCGCATGGCTGCCATCATCATACCAGGTGTGATTTTATCACAGTTAGGAATACAAACCATTCCATCAAACCAGTGTGCAGACACAACGGTCTCTACTGAGTCAGCAATGATTTCACGGCTAGGCAATGAATATCTCATCCCAATATGCCCCATTGCAATTCCGTCATCGACCCCAATCGTATTGAATTCAAATGGAACGCCGCCAGCTTCACGAATGGCTTCTTTGACGATTTTCCCGAATTCCTGAAGATGGACATGCCCTGGGACAATATCAATATAGGAATTACATACGGCAATAAACGGCTTGCCGAAATCCTCATCTTTTACCCCCGCTGCTCTTAGTAAGCTTCGGTGAGGTGCTCTGTCAATTCCTTGTTTAATCATATTACTGCGTAGTTCTGCCATCTGTTTAAAAAGCCTCCTATACTACAAGTCTTGTTGACTGCATCATTTTGAGTTGATTTTATTTTACAAATTTTCTGTTTATTTAGCCACCTATGAATGATGATGACCAACATGGCTGCTGAAGCAAGTGTTCAGCAAGGATGGTGTCATAAAATCTGACCTCCAATATTCTATATTGGTACTACTATATAGAGTTTTTTCTCATATTTCAACAATATTCAAAATAATTTTTCTAAAAAAATTTTTCTGTCTATAAAGATTCCTGATTTTAGAAAACAAGCTGCCTTTCACTGGCAGCTTGTTCCGATTTCTCATCAGTCTGACGCATTTTTTCTACTTTCTGTCATTTGCTTCCAGACTGAGCCTTTCGCTTCTTCCCCGTGCTCAATTCGTTCAATCGCCATTTTCACTTGAAGACTGACTTCAAATTCAGGGTCCTGCTCCGCTTCTTTTAATGCTTCAAGTGCCGTTTCGTCACCTTCTTCATAAAGAAACATGGCCGCACGCCAGCGGACAAGCTTACTTGGGTCTTTTAATGCTGCGATCATCGCTTCAATAGCGCTTGGATCACCAAGATCTGAAATACAGTCTCCAGCAGTTCTGCGGACCGTCACTGTTTTATCTTCAAGCCCCTTATATAAAATAGGCAGAATAGCTGGGTCTTCAATCATGCCAGCATTCACAACAGCTTGCCTGCGAATAGACGTTTTTGGGTCCTCCATCGCTTTCATTAAAACGGGTATATCTTTTTTCTCAGGCTGCATTTGCTCTAAATGAGCAAATCGTTTTTTCCAATCTTCTTCACGCAGCATTTCTTCTGTGACGTCATAGGCCTTGCGATTCACCTGTTTATCGACAGCCTCTTGTCCTTCCTGAACCGCTTCTGTTAAACGGGTTAAGCGCTCGTCGTCATAAGCTGCTTGCAGCTCTTCAGTGACTTCTTGACCGATATCAGCAAATTCTCCAAAACGTACGCCATGTTCTTTCCACACACGTTCAAACACAACATTGTCTGAACTGCTTCTTAGCTTCAGGATAGCTGCCTGAAAACGTTCAGGCATGCCAAATCGTTCTTCTCTTTCCCCATCTGTCAGCTTGACCTGCATCGGAATGCCATTAAACATTTGGACAAACACTTTGACTTCGCCAAATGTGTCACCGCCTGACTGTGATGTTTCCTGAAGACCTTCCGTTTCTTGTCCAAAGGCTTCTCTGACCTGTTGTAAAATCCCCTGCCAGTCATATTTTGCATTGCGTTCGACTGCTAAGAAATCTGCTACATGGTAGACCCCTTTTACACCTTCAATCGATAAAATGCGCTTGATCATTTCTGGTGCTTCGTCTTTTTGATCCTTTTTGTAGTTGTTGCTTTTACCGCCGGCAAGCGCCTCTGTCAAAATCACCTTCATTGTATTCGGACTTGGTGTCGGTTCTATGGCAATTATTTTCATCTCATCATCCTCCTTACACACATAAAGACCCTACTCATCTGTAAGGCCGCATTCTTCTTTCCATGTCTTGATAAATAAACACATGAATTCATGCCGCTCATTAGCAAGCTGCTTTCCTTCATGTGTGTTCATTAAGTCTTTTAATTTGAGCAGTTTTTCTTGCATGTGTTCAAGCACTGAGCCTAGGTGTGAACCGTTTGTATAATGGGGTTCACCTTTTGCACCTGCATACGTAAATACCCTTGCAATACCAGTTGCTCCTATTGCATCCAGCCTATCCGCATCTTGAACAATAGCTCCTTCTAATGTCATTGGCTTATGCTGCATATGACGGCGGCGAAAAGACATCGTTGTAATGATATCCATGATATAACGAATATCCCGCTTATCCACTTCCCACAAAAGGAGCTGCTGCTTGAGTTCTTGCGGTGAAAGCTTCCATTCACTTGACAGCTTCTCATCAATTAAATCATGTACAATCGCCGCCATTTCAATGATAAATAGTGACCCGCCTTCCCGCTTTGCGATATTAAGTGCAAGGAGACGGACACGATCAATATGAGCCGCATCGTGACCTGTCGGCTCATCCTTTAGCTGTTTTGAAACAAAGAAGGCCGCTGCCTCCAATTGCTTTTGCTGCATGATCGTACGCATCTTATTGATCCAAAAGAGCGATGATCGAGCTTTCTAATTCTTTTGGCGGTGTTTTAGGAGAGAATCGTTCAGTGACTTCTCCGTTTTGGTCAACGATAAATTTTGTGAAGTTCCATTTCACCGTTTTTGTGCCAAGTACACCTTTCGCATGACTTGTTAAGTATTTGAAAAGAGGATGCGCATTGTCGCCATTGACATCAACTTTTGCAAACATTGGGAAGGTCACACCATAATTCAATGAACAGAATTCTTGAATCGCTTCTTCCCCTTCTGGCTCTTGATTCATAAATTGATTGCATGGGAATCCTAAAATTTCAAGACCCTTTTCGTGATATTGATCATATAACTCTTGTAATTGTTTAAATTGAGGGGTCAGTCCACATTTGCTCGCTGTGTTCACGATAATAAGTACTTTCCCTTTGTAATCTGCCATTGATTTTTCCTGACCGTTTATGGTCTTGACCTGAATATCATAAATTGACATCTCATTGCCTCCTAGGATTCTCTTTTTCCTATCGTAACATGCTTCTTTTAGAAAATCGCTTTTTATGCTCTCTGCTAAAAGAGTCCTGTCACACTGCCGTCTTCTAATAAATCCATCTCAAGCGCCGCAGGTTTTTTAGGCAGGCCGGGCATGGTGAGAATGCTTCCGGTTAAAGCAACGATAAAACCTGCTCCAACAGATGGCTTTAACTCTCGAATCGTAATGGTAAAGCCTTTTGGTCTGCCGATTAAAGCAGGATCATCCGAAAGGGAGTATTGCGTTTTGGCCATACAAACCGGTAAATGAGCCCAGCCATTTTTCTCGATTGCTGCCAGCTGTTTTCTTGCTTTTGAAGTGAGCGTGACGCCATCTGCACCGTAAACGTTTTTGGCCACTTTTGATAACTTTTCTTCAATGGAATCTTTTTCTTCATACAAATACGAAAATTGGTTCTCATTCTTTTCAATGAGTGTCGTGAGTTCTTCGGCAAGTGCTGTGCCTCCATCCCCTCCTTCTTCCCATACATTGACGGCTTTTACTGGATGCCCATTCGTTTCACACCAATTTTCTATCGCTTGAATTTCTTCTTTCGTATCGGTGATAAAACGATTCACTGCGACGATGTATGGAAGACCGAAGGCTTGCAGTGTTTCAATATGCTTCTCTAAATTATGTATACCCTCTAATACAGCATGTGCATTTGCTTCCTTGAGCTCTGTTTTTTGCATTCCGCCATGCATTTTTAACGCTCTGACAGTTGCTACAATGACAACAGCACCTGGTTTGAATTCACCGGCTCTTGTTTTGATGTGAAGGAATTTTTCAGCACCAAGATCTGCACCGAACCCGGCTTCTGTTACCACATAATCGGCTAGTTTTGCTGCCATCTTTGTTGCAATTAAACTATTGCAGCCATGTGCAATATTGGCAAAAGGACCGCCATGGACAAGGGCTGGAGTTCCTTCAATTGTTTGAACAAGATTTGGTTTGAGCGCGTCTTTTAAAAGTAATGTCAGTACACCTTCATATCCAAGATTTCCAACTGTGACAGGCTCACCTTCTTGATTATAGGCAACAACAATAGAAGAAAGACGTTTTTTCAGATCGTTTAAGTCTTGTGCTAAACAAAGGATCGCCATCATTTCCGAAGCAACCGTAATATCAAATCCGTCTTCTCTAGGGTATCCATTTAATTGACCGCCAAGCCCTACTACCACTTGTCTTAAAGCACGGTCGTTTAAATCAAGCACCCGTTTCCAGACAATCCGGCGTGCATCAATACCCAGTTCATTTCCATGATGGATATGGTTATCAATAAAAGCAGATAAAGCGTTATGTGCGGATGTGATGGCATGGAAATCCCCTGTGAAATGGAGATTGATTTCTTCCATTGGCAGCACCTGTGAATATCCGCCACCAGCTGCACCGCCTTTAATGCCCATTGTAGGACCTAGTGAAGGTTCACGCATGGCAATGATCGCTTTTTTGCCAATTTTTTCGAAGGCTTGACCGAGGCCAACTGTGACAGTGGACTTCCCCTCACCTGCTGGCGTTGGGTTTATCGAAGTCACAAGAATCACGTTTCCTTCTTTCTGTTCCTTTAAACGGTCAAAAATAGTCAAAGATATTTTCGCTTTTGTGAAACCATAGCATTCTAATTCTTCGTCATGTATTTGTAATTTCGCTGCGATGTCTTGAATGGGTCTCAGCTTTGCCCTTTGGGCAATGTCAATATCCAATAAATGTTTTGTAATCATCAATAAACGGCCTCCTTTTTGACAGAAACAGCTTTCATTTTTGCTCTATCTTTCATTGTAACATAATTGAAACATTGAAATATCGCCAGAAAGTTCCTATAATGAAATGAAATTAGCTTTGGTTCAGGGGGTGGCAAGTTGCCTATAAACATACCAGTTCATTTGCCGGCAAAACAAATACTAGAGAGCGAAAACATTTTCGTCATGGATGAGACAAGGGCATTCAAGCAAGATATCCGTCCTTTGAATATCGTGATCTTAAATTTAATGCCAAAAAAAATTCAAACTGAAACGCAGCTGCTAAGAATGCTCGGAAATTCTCCTTTGCAAGTGTACTTCACATTTTTGATTCCAAGTACACATACACCGAAGAATACATCAAGAGAGCACCTAGATGAATTTTATACGACCTTTGACTCAATTCGCCATAAAAAATTTGATGGAATGATCATTACAGGCGCACCAATTGAGCATTTACCTTTTGAAGAAGTTTCCTATTGGAAAGAACTGCAGGACATTTTGGACTGGAGTAAAACCAATGTGACGTCTACTCTTCATATATGCTGGGGAGCACAGGCAGGTCTATATCACCATTATGGCATTGAAAAAATCAAGCTCCCCGAGAAAAAATTCGGTGTGTTTGAGCATCATGTCAAAGAAAAAAAAGAAAGATTGGTAAGAGGTTTCGATGAAGTATACTATGTCCCACATTCTAGGCATACAGATATTAATACAGAACAATTAAAAAACACACCGAATCTGAAAATATTGAGTATATCTGAAGAAGCTGGTGTTTGTTTAATTGTTTCAGATGATGATAAACAAGTATTTTTAACTGGACATCCTGAATATGATACAGATACATTGAAGCAGGAATATGAAAGAGATTTGTTGAAACATGATACAGTTAAAAAACCTGTCCACTATTTTATAGAGGATGGAGACACATTAGTGCCAGTGAATCGCTGGAAAGCCCACGCAACTTTACTTTTTATGAATTGGCTTAATTATTATGTTTATCAAGAAACACCATATGTGTGGGAATAAAATAGACTCTGGTCTGATGAAAAATGATCAAAATGTGTTAAAATACAAATGGCTCTGTCTTCCATTATCAATTTAGCCTGTTTGTTTTTTAAAATTAGTTTAATTCTTTCGTAACGAATGATATGCTCTTCCTGTTTATATGTTATCTTTATGTATATGTAGACCTATGAGATTCATAGTTTCGTACGAAGTTTTGTTGTTGTTGATTACATTTGAGGTGAATATTCTTGAATACCAATAAAAAAATATTAATCTTGACCGCAAATTACGGAAATGGACATATGCAGGTTGCAAAAACACTGTATGATGAATGCAAATCCCAAGGGTTTGAACATGTGATAGTTTCTAATTTGTATCAAGAATCAAATCCCATTGTGTCAGAAGTGACTCAATATTTATATTTGAAGAGCTTCTCCATTGGGAAACAATTTTATCGCTTGTTTTATTACGGTGTAGATAAAATTTACAATAAACGCAAATTTAACATTTACTTAAAGATGGGAAATAAGCGTCTCGATGAATTAATTCAGTTACACAACCCGGACATCATCATCATTACATTCCCGATGATTGTTGTACCCGAATACCGAAACAAAACAGGTAAAGTGATTCCAACATTTAATGTGATGACAGACTTCTGTCTTCATAAAATTTGGGTACATGAAAACATCGACCGATACTATGTTGCAACCGATTATGTGAAACAAAAGCTAGTGGAAATCGGCACACATCCAAGCGATGTCAAGGTGACAGGCATTCCTATTAGACCACAATTTGAAGCAGACGTACCAAAATCGATCATCTATAAAAAATATGGATTATCGTCAGACAAAAAGGTCCTTCTCATTATGGCAGGTGCTCATGGTGTACTAAAAAATGTGAAGGAGCTATGTGAAGCATTACTTCTTGACAGTGAAGTGCAAATTGTTGTTGTATGCGGTAAAAACGTAGCGCTGAAACAATCGCTCAGCGATCTTGAACAAGCACACCCAGATCAATTGAAGGCGCTTGGATATGTGGAACAAATTGATGAATTGTTCAGAGTAACAGACTGTATGATTACAAAACCAGGTGGTATTACATTAACAGAAGCAACAGCAATTGGTGTCCCAGTGATTCTTTACAAACCTGTTCCTGGACAAGAAAAAGAAAATGCTCTTTTCTTCGAAGATTATGGCGCTGCCATCGTCATCAACAGACATGAAGACATTTTAGAATCTGTGACCAACCTGCTACAAGATGAAGAAAAATTACACACAATGAAACAAAACATAAAAAAACTGCACTTAAAACAATCTTCTCAAACCATTATAGAAGATATCGTTGAACAATCTGATCTGATCATGAGCAACAAAACGTATGCTCGTGCATTATCATAAAAAGGTGCCCGTCTATGACGGACACCTTTTTCTTTTACCCTTGATTTCCACTTGCTGTGTACACTTCTTCAAACGGCTGAACAACAACAAAGCCGCTTCCGCTAAACTTCATTTGAATGGACTCCCCGCTTCCCCTGCCAATAAACGTTTTGAAGGACACATCTGTTACAAATTCAGTGTTTAAATCTCCTGACCATGCGACCGTCGCATTCGGATCTGTATAAACAGAATCACCTGGCTGAACAATCAGCGTAAGCGGTTCGTAATGACTGGTGATTGCAATCAGACCTGGTCCTTCAAGTTTGACGTTAAATAAACCACCGGCAAGCATGCCAGACACCTTTTTCATCAATTTAATATCCCAGCGGATTGACGGTTCAAATGCAAGCAGATCGTTTCCATTTACAAAAATGGACTCCCCTTGAGCCAACCGAAGAATGGAGATTTTTTTGCCTTGGTCTGCGATATATAATTTCCCCTCACCCGTTGCTTTCATCAAAGAGGTTCCTTCTCCTGATAACATCTTCTTGAACATCTTTGAGACGCCATGCTCCAAAACACCTTCACGTTCAAACTTTATTTTGCCCCGATATGACACCATGGAACCTGTTTTTGCCCAAATGGTATCAGTCAAATTTATTTCCAAAAGCCTCGATGTTTCAAGCTCGAAGACCCCTTCTCCTTTATCTTCTTGCTGTGTATTGTGAACAAATTCCTCAATCGTGTAACGATTCATGACCGGCACCTCTTTCAATATTTTTTTTATATACGGACAAGACACACATTAGGTTTCAGAAAATTAGGACGTTTTATATATAAGTGGTTTTGCATTAAAAAACAAAAAAATCAAATATTCTGCTCAAAATTTGGCCTGCCTGCTTGACGCTTTACTTTTGATAGTGTATAGTGGAACCATCATTTAACAACTTCGTTAGGTGATGAAAATTTTTTTTAGTATACCAAAAGGTGTGCTACAGTACTAGGAGGAAAAAGCAATATGCAAAACGGTAAAGTAAAATGGTTCAATAATGAAAAAGGTTTCGGCTTCATTGAAGTTGAAGGCGGAGACGATGTATTCGTTCACTTCACAGCTATCGAAGGTGACGGTTACAAGTCTTTAGAAGAAGGACAAGAAGTTTCTTTTGAAATCGTTGAAGGTAATCGTGGACCTCAAGCAGCTAACGTAACAAAAATTTAATCAACTAAATCAATGATGAAACGACAAAATAAAGAGAGGCATATGCCTCTCTTATTTGATTTTCAGCTGAATTTCAATTGCTAAAATATTTTGTTTTAGTCTTTGTTCAATTTCAGAGATATCTTTTTCGAGAAAAGGTCTTCCCTTCTTTGCTACATCTACTAGCTGCTCTAGATCGCTGTATACCTCTTGAAATGTTCGATGTAATACCATTTCAAAATCCTTATTATCCATGCCGGCCTTCCCCTTTTCCTCTAATATCCGTCACTTAGTCAAAAAGTAACTTAACCGAAACTTTCTATAGTTATATCGGCTCATTTTTCAGAATATGTTCTTTTTTTACACATTCTGTCCGTTTTTTTTCATGAGCATCTGTTTAACAAGAGGAAAACCGGTGTGCCCGTTTATTTTTTGAGCAGTGCATTTCCGTATTCTTTGATTTTCTCTCCTACCGTGCATTGCTGTATACAAAAGGAGTGTGCGTATTTTTTGCCAAATTCTTTTCGAAAGTGCTTCTTTATCAAACAATCTGAACAATACGTGTCTTGAAGATCCGTCAATTCTTTTACTGCTGTTTTTTTATCCACACTATTCAGCTCCGTCTGCTTCTAATTTCAACTTACTTTCGATTGGGACGTCTGCTAGCATCTGCCTGGCAAGCTGATCGGCTTCTGCATTTTGTTTACGATCAATGACTTCATAGGTTGGGGTGAGCTTCAGCTCTTTGATTGCAGCCTCAATTCGGTCGAGCCATTTGTTATGCACATCATCATAACAAGGCCATTCCCCTTTTAACTGATTCATGACAACGAGTGAATCTCCTTTAATCGTAACAGAGTTTCTGCCCGCTCCCAGTTCTTTTAAAGCATTTACTGCTTCAAATAAAGCCGCATACTCTGCCTCATTATTAGTGGTACCCCGAAAAGGGTGATTCTTCCTTAATCGATAAGCATCTTCTCCAAGATGATAATACACGACAATTCCAAGTCCGGATTCACCCGTTTCTTTGCGAAAGCTTGCATCAAAATAAACTTGAAGCTGATCAGGTTCAAGCCTAAGTTCTTCGTTTAGTTTTTCAAGCTCTTTGATAGACCACATCGCACCCTTTTCATCTTCAAATGATAGAAGCGACTGCGGTTCTTTTTTGTCTATATGCTTTGCTAAAAGCAAGGCCTCCTTGAGTTCCATCCAATCTTCTTGAAAAAAAGCAATGGACCCAATTGATTTTACTTT
The DNA here is from genome assembly GCF_000300535.1 of Bacillus xiamenensis. Taxonomy (GTDB): domain Bacteria; phylum Bacillota; class Bacilli; order Bacillales; family Bacillaceae; genus Bacillus; species Bacillus xiamenensis. Next base: position 10,971 of record NZ_AMSH01000023.1, on the reverse strand, counting down.
CATTGTATAATGTGCTCTTAGTTTCATTGATCACATCGCCTTTCCGTACTTTTAAGGTAAACGTTCGTTATGCTATAATCAAAAAGTTACATTTTACAATCAGAAAGGAAGTTCATGTCACTTGTTTAATGAAGGTATTTGGCTCTTATTTGCGATCATTAATTTTATCATTGTTCTTCTATTTTATAAAGGATTTGGCAAGACAGGCCTTTTCGTCTGGATTGGCTTTGCGACGGTTGCCGCAAATTTACAAGTGGTCAAAACCGTTGAATTATTTGGTTTAACGGCGACACTTGGAAATATTTTATATGGCAGTGTGTTCTTTGCAACGGACGTTCTAAATGAAAAATATGGGCAAAGAGAAGCGAAGAAAGCTGTCTGGATTGGCTTTGCCACTCTTTTAACGTTAACAGTTGTCATGCAGGAGGCTTTGCTTTTCCATCCCGCTCCATCTGACATTTCACAATCATCATTAGAAACCATTTTTGGCTTTATGCCGAGAGTTGCCCTTGGCAGTCTTGCTGCTTATATCATCAGTCAAATGTTAGATGTTTATGTATATTCGTTTATTCGCCGGATATTTCCTTCAGACGGTGCGCTCTGGGTGCGAAACGCTGGAAGTACGATGATCAGCCAGCTGCTGGATACACTCGTTTTCACAACGATTGCTTTTCTTGGCACCTACCCATTTCATATCTGGATCGAAATTTTCATCACGACATACGTGATTAAGTTTATCGTAGCGGCGATTGCTACCCCATATGCGTATGCAGCAAAGAAAATGGTTCCGCTTGATGAAAGGGGGAAATAATGTGCCAGCAGAAATATACATTGATGGCGCCAGTGCAGGAAATCCAGGTCCGTCTGGCATCGGCATTTTCATTAAATATGATGGAAAGGCTGAGTCTTTCTCGATCCCTCTTGGAACAATGAGCAATCATGAAGCAGAATTTTCTGCGCTGATCGAAGGGATGAAAATTTGCGCTGAAAAAGGCCTGCGAACCGTTTCATTTCGCACAGATTCACAGGTAGTTGATCGTGCGGCCAATGCAGGGTTTGCTAAAAATCCAGCCTTCCGCCATTTTATTGAAGAGATGTTGCAGCTTCAAACCGAGTTTGATTTATTTTTTATTAAGTGGATTCCAAGCAAGGAAAATCATGTAGCCGATCAGCTCGCTAGAAAAGCGATTCACCTTTCTAAAGGATGAATCGCTTTTCTTTTGGTTATGCTAATGTGTGAGGTGAATCGAATTGGATAAAGAGAACAAAGGCCGTGTCACAAACGGAACAACCCCACAAGGTGATGCGCAGACAAAAGATAAGCAGCCTCTATCTCAATTAGAAAATAAGGCGAAAAAAAGCAATACAAAGGGCTAAAATGAACTTTATTTTAGCCCTTTGCTTCTTTTCATCATAATAAAGAGTTCCTTGAAGTCTGAGAGATCAGCCTTAGCTGATTTCTAATTGACTTACACGGTGGACCATTGGTTCAATTCCTTTGATTTGGTGCAGGCGCAGCATGGCGGCTGCACGCTCTGGATTGATGTTCATTTTTGTTTCATCAATTGGACAGCTAAGTGGTACGTCACATTTAATCTCTGCGAGTATACGAGAAAGCTTCAGATCTTCTAAGCCTGCTTGCATTTTCTTTTGCTGCGCTGCCGTTAATTCCTCGATATTTTCTAACAGACGATCAATGGATTGATACGTTTGAATAAATTTCAATGCTGTTTTTTCTCCGATACCTTTTACACCGGGATAATTATCACTTGCATCACCCATTAAAGCTTTCATATCAATCAGCGCCTTTGGAGTGATGCCCATTTCCTCTTCAAATAAGGCTTTTGTAAATGGTTTATAATTCCCAATTCCTTTTTGCATCAGAGCCACTGTCACCTGTTCGTTCAAAATTTGCAGCAGATCTTTATCTCCAGTCAAAACGGTCACACGTGCTTCTTTTTGATAGAGTGCAGCGAGCGTACCGATACAATCATCTGCTTCAAAGCCCTTTAAACCAACGTTCATGATTCCAAGTTCTTCTGTCGCCTCTTTGGCTAAATCAAACTGCGGGATCAGCTCGACAGGCGCTTCTCCTCGATTGGCTTTATAATCTTGGAACAATTCATTTCGGTACGTCTGGCTTCCCATATCCCAGCAGCAAACAATATGTGTTGGCTCAAAGGTTTGGACAGCCGTTAATAAATGCTTCAAATAGCCACTAACTCCATTTGTCGGCACACCACGATCATTTATCATAAAGTTACGATGGACAGCCGTCGCATAAAACGACCTGAAAAGAAGTGCCATTCCATCTACAAGCAGTACGTGTTTATTCATTCGTATAAACTCCCTTTTTAAAAACAATACTCCTATTCTATCATAGAACATAGAAACGGACATAAAAAGGCGCCTTCTTCTTTTTGAAAAGAAGAGGCAGCCCGATTACTTTTGACCATATTGCATTTTTTTCGTCTCAGCTTCTGCGTAAGACGGCATGTCTTTTTGTTTAGGCATGCGTTCTTCCTTCTGCTGTGCGTTTTGCTTTTTTGCCATCATCATTCCCCTTTCTGGTTCATTTGTTAAGATGACCAAAAAAGAGAAAGTTACTCTTTACTTCTGTTTACGCCCGGCGTACTCGCTTACCATATCTATCGTGACATGTTTTCGCAGTGGAACAATTCCACCTCGTGCAAGCTCATTCATTTTCGAAGTAATGGCATTGATCTCATCTGTTGTAAATGGTTCGTTTCGTTCACACTTTGCTACAGCAGTCTCAATTGCCTGCTCTCTTTTTTGCTCAAGTGCGAGAAAGGATTGAATATGGGCATGCTGTTTCTGTGAATGTGCAGAAATTTCTTCATGTACGCTCGTCATTGTGTATCAACTGCTTTCTTTTTTATCTAGTCTATCATGAATCATATCGTTTTCAACTGGTTCTTCCATTCAATTGTTTGTTTATATACTTGCTCAATTATGGCCTGCTTTTTCGCATCTGTCTTCAGGCTCGTCATAAACGTGCGTTTTTGCTCATTGAGCTGTTGAAGCGCGGCTTGTTCATACCTTTCAGTATAGGTCTTGACGATTTTGTCATATCTGCTAAGTAACTCTTCTTTTTCTTTATCTGCCCACAACGTTGTCAATTCAAGTAGAACATCTCGAACGGATTCAATAAACGCCGCCTTTCCATTCTGTTCAAAAAAGGCTTTTGCTGATTTTTGTTTCTTTAAGAGCGGCTCAAACGGCGTAAGCTCTGCTTCGACTTCGATTTGTTTCAGCTCGGCGTTTTTCTCCTCAGGTCGTGACAGACTGAGAGAAAAGTAAGGATCTTCAGCGCATGCAGCCTGCATCCCTTTCTCCCACTCCTCTTGGAAATATTGATGGATAAACGATTCCATTCGAATATCAAGCGCCTTGATCTCCTGGACAAATTCAAATTCATATTCCTTTAGAGCTTTCTCAAGTGCCTTTTTCAGCTGCTGACTGAAGTTTTCTTGAGATATGCCCGGATAAAAGGCTGTTTTTAACATATCATTCGCAAATAGTGATAGACGCTGTACAATGTGGTAAAGCTGTTCATGCACGTCTTTTTTTACGCTTTCTGTCACTAGCTTAGACCGTTTCACATCGTTCATTTTTTCAAGAATTGATTCATATGATGTCTCTATGTTTTTCTTTTCGGCTTCTTTCTCATCTTCTGATTGATGCAAAGTCGCATGAAGCTTGTCAACTGTTGCACATAGTGTATTGGCTTCAAAATGCAAAAGCTCGATGGCATCTTTCGTTAATTCTTCCTCAATAAAATAATCGAGTTGTTTTCTAAGTTTTGCATATTGATTATAAGGTGACGGCTCTTTTCCTTCGATTTCTTCCTTACTAGACACATGATGCAGATTGGGATGCCGGATGCCTTCTTTTGTGAGCTCGTTTCGTACATAGTCAAACACCGTTTCAAGCTCTGCTTGATCCTTGGCCAAATCAGCTGCATTGATAATAAAGAACATTTTATCCATACTAAATGAATCTTTTACGAGTCCAAGCTTACGTAAAAATGATCGATCGGCCTTTGAGAAAGAATGCTGATAGTACGTTAAATATAGCAGGGCATCGGCGTCCTTCATATATTGGAAAGCTATTTCTGTATGACGCTTATTCATACTGCTCGCACCCGGGGTATCCACAATCGTCAGCCCTTTATCTGTCAAAGGTGTACTTAAATACACCGTTACTTCCTTCACTACACAAGAAACGGCTTCTTCTGCCACATACGGCTTTAATTCTTGAAGTGTGACATGTAATGGGGTTTGGTTGTCAATGTAATCATGAAACCGGGCATGTGCTTTTAGAAAATGTTCGACAATGATGCAGTGGTCCTGTTCAAGCTGTCTTTTTTTCAGCACCCTTTCCAGTTTCGCTTTAAATGTATCCCCTTTTTCTTCTGTTATTGAAAATCCAAGAATCTGATCAAGCTCCTCTAGAATGTCCTGTTCTGTTTTGAACACCACTTTGACACTTTCATGAGGGTGATCCTCTGTAGGCCGTGTGAGCTTGTTAATCGTTGCCGTTGTTGGCGTAGGTGATGATGGTAACACTTTTCTCCCAACAAGTGCATTGGCAAAAGAAGATTTCCCCGAACTAAAAGCGCCAAATAATGCGAGGGTAAACTCTTTTGCCTGAAGCCTTTCTGTTCGTTTTTCAAAGGATTGTCTTTGTGACTGGATAGCGTCTAAAGGCGATAAAATATGAGAAAGCTGTTTAAATTGCTCAATCGACTGTGCTGTCGTCACATGCTGCGACTGACGTATTTGATCACGATCTGTCCGTTCATCATCTTGACTGCTCTCTTTAGCATGAGAAGGCGTTTGATTCTGCTTTAGCTGGTCATGCTGCATCCATTGCTTTTTCACATAAAACCAGTCGTCTTGAATATGCTCATCTGTCCCATTTTGCCAAATGTCCCATATAGATTGAATGTCCTGTCTTATTTGTTCATTTTTTTCGTTAAACGCCTCAAGCATCTGAAGCTCTTGCTTTGCTTTCTCCCATTTGTCTTGCTGCTTCCCCTGTTCATTCATCAGCTGGTCTTTCAATGCCTCGACCATTTGTTCGATCAATGGCATGGCTTTTTGTTTTGCCTGTCTTTTTAAGGCTTCACCAGCATCTTTCGCATATTGAAGAACGTATTCGTTAGAGAAAGTCGCACCAGGATGAATCACCTTTTCAAGCAGGGATTCTTCAACAGGTGTTTCAAATGCCATCGCTTGGTTTAATAACTCTTCACCAAGCTGATGCTGTTTTATTTCTGTTTTGAGCAGCTCGGCAATGTGCCAGTCCACTTCCGCTTTCATTCTCTTTTTGACATCTGCTAAGAAGTCGCTCGCCCGTTTTTGTTTCTCCTGCTCGGTTTTATTTTTAGTAAAGAGCAAACCTACTTTAAAGCCAGGTACTTTCGATTCGATATAATCATTTGCAAGCTCCCTCATCTTAAATGGGGTGAGGTTGGCATTTTTTAAAATGTTCTCTACTTCAGAAGACACTTCATCTTCTACCTGTTTTGCGCCCTTTTCGATAAATCGGCTTTTTGCTTCTAATTCTTTGACTTCATTCCTTTTTTCGTGAAGCTGCGTATCAAGGTCCTCTTCGTTCAGTTCTTCTTTTAGCGATTCGATGTGTTCTTTTAATACATGTTCTATTTTCTGCTCTGTATAGGCTCGAAGTGATGCTTTAGGTAAAGTTTGTAATTCTTGCAGTTTCTCCACTAAGCGAATCATTTCGTTTCTTGGGTGCGCCTCATCGGTCACAGATGTAAAATACAAATGCTCTTCCTCTATGCCTTCTTTTAAAAGCATCTCAACGACTTGCTTTTTGTAGTCTTCAAAAGTTGTCTCTTGTTCATTGTGCCGATCCACTTGATTGACGATGAAATAAAGATTTGGCACTTTCTCTTTAATTGAGCGAATGAAGCGAATGTTCTCTTCAGAATGAACATGGTTATAGTGAACGACATAAAAAAGAGCATCTGCTTGATGAAGAATAGACGCAGCAGATAAAAAGTGCGCATGATCGGTTGAATCTATACCTGGCGTATCAATGAGCGCCACCTTTTCTTCAAGTCCCTTATAATTACCGCTGATTTCCACCATTTCAATCTGTTCCCCATCTTTACAAAAACGCTGCACCGCATCTTTATCATAAGAACCGCTCATTTTTGCAAAACGGCCGTCAGAGGTATGAAGCTTCACTTCGCTGACCCCTTTTCTCACAACGACCAAGTTTGCACTTGTTGGAATTGGACTCGTTGGCAGGATATGATCATGAAGAAGATAATTCACAAGTGATGACTTACCAGCAGAATAGTGACCGGTAAATGCGATATACACTTCTTCTTCAGCTTCCTTTTTCATAATCGATGCAAGTTTGGCTGCGCGCTCATGATCATCCCTTTTAAGGAGACACTCATATAGTGCACCTGTAGTTTGAACGAGCGAATCTCGAATAGACAAGTCTTTCATGACGATAAACCCCTTTGTTTTTAGAAAAGTCAGTTATGTATGTGATACCATTTTACACAAAATGAAGAAATTTTTCTTCTGATCTGAGGAAATAAAAAAAATCTGCTGCCCGATCAGTCATCATTGACTGCAATCAGGAAGCAGATTTTTTTGAAACACCTTTTAATACAAAGCCAATTAATAGGCTGTATACACAAACCGTACCGAGTAAGAAAATCATTGTCATGTGATCACCGTCCATCCTTCATGATTGAGAATGCTTATCATTAATGAAAGTGTAGCACAATTGATAATGATTTTCAATATTAATTTAGTAAATACTGATTCAGTGCTTTTTCTTCTGTTTGAATTCTCACCATCATCATCCATCCATTTAAACACGTAAACAAAATGGCCGTAATAAATGCGTTAAATAGCAGCGGAATAAACATCAGTTCAATCGCCACCACCATATAGTTAGGGTGCTTTAACCATCGATACGGCCCCTTTTTGACAATCGTCGCATTTGGAACCACTAAAATCTTTGTGTTCCAGTACGTCCCAAGAGACCATAACGCCCAATATCGAATCACTTGTACAGCCAGCAAGAAGGCGAGCAGCAAAAGGAAAAAACGAGACGGGTCACGATGAAACAGCCATGTCTCTCCAATGAGCGAGAGAAAAAAGGCCGCATGCATGGCGACCATATAAGGATAATGACCAGCACCAAATTCAATCGCACCTATCGCTTTCACTTTCTTCTCATTTCTTTTAGCAACGAGCATTTCAATCAGGCGCTGACAAATGAAGAAACCAATCACTAGCCAGAAGGTCATGACGAGACCTCCTCCCATTTCATGAGTAATAACTCAGAGGAAAAGCCTGGACCAAGCGCTCCGCATAGTCCCACCGCTCCCGCTTCAACTTCCTGATGCTCAAGAAAATGCTTCAGCACATACAAAACGGTGGCAGAGGACATATTCCCATGATGTTTCAGTACTGCTTTTGAAGAAAACAGCCGATCCTCTTGTAAAGATAGACTTTCAAGATAGGCATCAATTACTTTTTTTCCTCCAGGGTGAGCAAGAAAAACGGATAAATCCTCTGTTGAATACCCTTGCTGATGTAAAAATTGATCCACTTGCTCTTTTAACCAGCCAGAAATGATGGACGGAATGTCACGTGAGAAGATGACCTGAAACCCGTCACTTGTAAAATCCCAGCCCATGACATCCTCGGAATCTTTCATGGTCACGGACTGTGTGCCAAGCACTCTAGGTACTGCGTTAAACTGTGCATACTCAGATATAGCTGTTTCTCCAGCTAATAGTACTGCCGCAGTCCCGTCTCCGAACAACGAGGTCCCGATTAAATTGCTCTTTGATTGATCTTGCGGCTGAAACGTTAAACTGCAAAGCTCACAGGCCACAACTAGTACCTTCGCTTCTGGATACGCGCGTATGTATTCATACGCTCTAGATAAGCCTGAAGCTCCACCTCCGCAACCCAATCCCCAAATCGGCACTCGTTTCGTATAAGGAGAAAATGGGAGAACATTCATCAGCTTTGCATCAAGACTTGGCGTTGATAATCCAGTGCTGGAGATGAAAAACAAAGCATCGACCTCTTCATAGGGAAGCGGTTTTTTAAGGAACGCCGTCTCATGAAGACAGTAAAAGACAGCTTCTTTCGCATGCTCCAAAGCCTTTTCCAAATAGAGATGATTTTTCTCTTCAAACGAGTGGTGTTCTTGGTACCATTCAATGGGCTTCACAAACTGCCTGCTCTCTATTTCGCCATTTTGAAAAGCTTTTAATAACCGATCAATATCTTTAAACGATCGTTTAAATTGAGACCTTGCAAATTGAGCAGCTGCTTGCTGATCCACATGATGTTTTGGCAGACTTGTTCCAACTGAAAGAATGTACGCCATCGGCTTCACCTCTTTTTTCGGTTAATATCCCCAATCAAAAAAAGGATATACATGCCAAATCGTCACAATTCAGTCAAAATATTTTCCTCCGTCTAACTTTTTGTCTTGACGACAATTGATAAATATTGGATAATATAGGTGAAAACATGATGTAGTTTTCCTCCTTCACAGGTTCGTTCCAAGCCAAGCGAACCTGCTTTTTTTGTGCAAAAAACACCTCTCAGGTGAGAGGTGTTTACACAACAGATTGTTTAGGTTCTTCCACATGGTCCTTTTCTGTTTCCTTTTTCAGTGGAATCATGTGATAAATGATATGAAGCAAAATGGCGGTAAAGCTCCCTGCCACAATGCCGTTACTTGTTAATAATTTAATCGATTCTGGAAGATGCTCAAACATTTGCGGCACAACGGTTACACCTAGCCCGATGCCAACTGAGCATGCGACAATGAGCAAGTTTTCCTGTTTGGCAAAATCGACACGCGAGAGCATTTTAATCCCGTATGCAATGACCATTCCAAACATTGCGACCATCGCACCGCCAAGAACGGACTTTGGAATGATCGTTGTGAATGCAGCGATTTTAGGAAAAAGGCCAAATAACATTAATAATACCCCTGTCACCACAATGACCTGATTTTTCTTCACACCAGTTAACTGGATCAATCCAACGTTTTGGGAGTAGGCTGTGTATGGGAAGGCATTGAAGATTCCGCCTAGTAACACAGCAATCCCCTCTGCACGATAGCCCTTTGCTAAATCCTTCTCCTTTAATGAGCGATTCGTTAAATCGCCCAGTGCAAAATAAACACCCGTTGATTCGACTAAGGACACAATCGCAACTAAAGTCATCGTCATAATTGGCGCAAATTCAAAGGTAGGCATTCCAAAGTAAAAAGGCTCAATGATGCGGAAGACTTGTGCATTCGCCACTTCTGCCGTCTCTACCTTTCCTAAAAGAGCAGCAACGGCTGTCCCAAGTAGAATGCCGATTAAGATGGCAATGGCTTTCATGAACCCCTTTGTAAATCGATAGAGAAGGATAATCATAAACAACACAAGAAAAGCGAGTCCTAAATTTTCAAACGAACCATAATCTGCACTTCCTTCTCCGCCTGCCATATTGTTCATGGCTACCGGAATAAGGGTAATTCCAATGATCGTGACGACTGAACCTGTGACAACAGGCGGGAAGAATTTCACAAGCTTCCCAAAGAAAAATGAAAGGGCAATGACCATACACCCTGCGGCGATTATACTTCCATATATAGACGAAATTCCATATTTAGAGCCAATCGCAATCATAGGAGATACCGCAGTAAATGTACAGCCTAGTACAACAGGCAAACCGATGCCAAAGAAACGGTTTTTCCATACTTGGAGCAGTGTGGCCGCACCACACATGAAAATATCCGCCGAAATTAAGTAAGTGAGCTGTGCAGACGAGAGCCCTAGCGCATCTCCAACAATGAGCGGTACAAGAACCGCACCTGCATACATGGCCAGCACATGCTGAATTCCTAGCGAAAGCGTTTTGACTTTTTTTGCAGCACTCATGATTGTACCTCCCGTACAAACGTGACTTTTCCTTCCTCGAGTGATTCAATACGTGCGAGCGACTCGACTCTGTAGCCCATTTGCACAAGTTCATTTCTTCCAGGCTGGAATGACTTCTCGATGACAATCCCAAATCCAGCGACTTTCGCCTTTGCTTGCTTTGCAATTGTAGCAAGTCCCTTAGCAGCTTCACCGTTTGCTAAAAAGTCGTCGATGATTAACACACAATCATTTTCACTAAGATGCGTATTCGAAACAGCGATCGTACTTTCTACTTTTTTCGTAAATGAGTACACACTAGCTGTCAGCAAATTATCCGTTAATGTCAGCGATTGGCGTTTCCGGGCAAACACAACGGGTACATGAAGGGCAAGTCCAGCCATGACGGCAGGTGCGATACCAGAAGATTCGATCGTGATAATTTTAGTAATACCATCGTGCTGATATAATCTAGCAAACTCTTGACCGATCTCATGCATTAACACAGGATCAATTTGATGATTTAAAAAAGCATCTACCTTTAACACTTGATTTGACAGAACGATTCCTTCGTTCTCGATTTTTTGACGTAACAATTCCATCATATTTCCCCCTAGCATATTGGCAACTTTCAATTTTTTGCATAAAAAAAGCATTGCTGTCCATTAAGGAGCAAGCAATGCGAAAACGATCCACGGGATCTTCAGCTGATACAAAAGCTGTTTCATTTTGCTCACTCATAGTCGGACGGTATCGGTGTCCGGTAGAAACTTGCGTGCCATCATCACGCGATTATATGAGTGGTTCATAGTGTTCAAATTATAACAAGATTTCAGACACTTGGAAAGCACTTTTCTAGAAAAATACCGAACTTAAATAATCATTAAGCTCCAAACGTTCGTTTTTAGAATATTCAACCATCAAAAAAGCACCCTTCTAATCAAAGGGTGCCTCAGATTGGTGACAAAGGGCTAAAATGAACTTTATTTTAGCACTTTGTATTATTTTAAGAGTGA
>NZ_AMSH01000022.1 GCF_000300535.1 Bacillus xiamenensis | reverse complement strand
TCAATATTAGAAATATACAAATTGCTAAAATCAAGATCATTTTAGCCCTTTGTCAATAATCTGGAGCACCCATCATAAAAGGGTGCTCTTTTTCTTTTCTCATCCCGATTTGTTCACAGGCTGAATCCTCTCCTCATATGCTAAAAGGGAGATTCGGAAAATATTACAGACTTTTTTAAATAAAGAAGGTGAACGGTCAGTATGTTGAGCGGTTTAACGGTTGCGGTAATCGGGGGAGATGCAAGGCAGCTTGAAATCATTCGCAAGCTGTCACAGCAGCATGCCAAAGTATTTTTGGTCGGATTTGATCAGTTGGATCATGGGTTTATCGGAGCTGAAAAGTTGAAAATGTCAGAACTTCCTTTTGAACAGGTAGACAGTATGATCTTGCCAGTATCAGGTGCTACGGATGAAGGGGTCGTTGCCACCGTTTTCTCAAATGAGAAGGTCGTGCTAGAACCAGCATATTTAGAAAGAACCCCTGCACATTGTATCTTGTACTCAGGTATTTCTAATACGTACTTAGACAATCTGGCAAAGCAGGTGAACCGGAAGCTTGTGAAGCTGTTTGAGCGAGATGATATTGCCATTTATAACTCTATTCCAACAGTTGAAGGGATTATCATGATGGCCATTCAGCAAACGGACTATACGATTCATGGATCACATGTTGCTGTTCTCGGGCTTGGAAGAACAGGGCTCACAATTGCACGCACATTTCGGGCGCTGGGTGCGGATGTGAAAGTAGGTGCTGCCGATACAGCCCATTTAGCGCGAGCCTTTGAGATGGGACTTGACCCGTTTTCAATGGACCGTTTAAAAGATGAAGTAACAGATGTTGATATCATCATCAATACGATTCCAAGCCTTGTATTAGATTCATCTGTCATCGTCAGCATGACACCAAAGACACTCATTTTGGATATCGCCTCCCGCCCAGGCGGAACAGACTTTGATTTTGCACAAAAGCACGGAGTGAAGGCACTTCTTGCACCGGGACTTCCAGGAATTGTTGCACCAAAGACAGCCGGGCAGATCATTGCAAAGGTGCTTTCCGGACTCCTATGTGAACTTGCGGAAGAAAAGAGGGGGATGACATCATGACAACATTAAAGGGGAAAAGAATCGGCTTTGGCTTAACAGGTTCCCACTGTACGTATGAAGCCGTTTTTCCGCAAATCGAAGCACTTGTTAAAGAAGGGGCAGAGGTGCGTCCTGTCGTGTCGTATACGGTGCAAAACACGAATACGAGATTCGGAGAAGGAGCCGACTGGATTGATCGTATTGAGAAAGTGACGGGATTTCAAGCGATTGACTCAATCGTAAAGGCAGAGCCGCTCGGACCAAAGCTCCCACTCGATTGTATGGTCATTGCGCCTTTAACGGGCAATTCAATGGCGAAGTTTGCAAATGCGATGACAGACAGTCCAGTTTTAATGGCTGCAAAGGCCACCATTCGGAATCATCGTCCCGTCGTTTTAGGTATCTCAACAAACGATGCACTAGGCTTAAATGGTACAAATCTCATGAGGCTAATGTCGACAAAGAACATTTTCTTTATTCCGTTTGGCCAAGATGATCCATTCAAAAAGCCAACATCCATGGTGGCACATATGGATCTTCTGACGAAAACAGTAGAAGAGGCGCTCGAGCATAGACAAATTCAGCCGATTTTAATTGGATCAAACGAATAATAGATTCACTAGAAAATCATGAAAGATTCAAAAAAGGTACTTCAAGCCTTGCTTTTCTATGGTAAAATAAAATGTAAAAAGTCATAGGATGGCCATCCGAATGAAAAGAATCATGGATGGGTCGGAAGGAGTTTTACTGATGGGAAGAGGATTGCATGTAGCTGTAGTTGGAGCGACTGGAGCTGTCGGTCAACAAATGTTAAAAACACTAGCTGACAGGGATTTTGAAATGGATACACTCACTCTACTATCCTCAAAACGTTCTGCTGGAACAAAAGTGACATTCAGAGGTCAAGAGTATACCGTTCAAGAAGCAACACCTGAAAGCTTTGAAGGGGTCAACATTGCACTATTCAGTGCTGGCGGAAATGTTTCCAAGGCGCTAGCTCCTGAAGCGGTCAAACGAGGTGCGATTGTTGTTGATAATACAAGTGCTTTTCGTATGGACGAAAATACCCCTCTTGTCGTACCAGAGGTAAACGAAAAAGATTTGCATGACCATCAAGGGATCATTGCAAATCCTAACTGTTCAACGATTCAAATGGTGGCGGCACTAGAACCACTTCGTCAGGCATATGGCTTGAAAAAAGTCATTGTATCCACCTACCAAGCAGTATCAGGTGCAGGACATGAAGCCATTGACGAACTATACAGCCAGTCGCAAGCCATTTTAAATAAAGAAGATGTGACACCAGAAGTCATGCCTTATCAAATTGCCTTTAATGCGATCCCGCAAATTGATAAATTCCAAGACAATGGCTATACATTTGAAGAAATGAAAATGATCAACGAAACGAAAAAAATCATGCACTTGCCTGAGCTGGAAGTAGCGGCAACATGTGTGAGACTTCCAATTGAAACGGGTCATTCAGAATCTGTTTACGTTGAACTTGAATCAAATGACGCGACAGTTGATGACATCAAGTCCATCCTAAAAGATGCACCAGGGATTACGTTACAAGATGATCCGTCTCAGCAAATTTATCCAATGCCTGCAAATGCTGTTGGAAAAAATGACGTATTTGTCGGCCGCATTCGGAAAGATTTGGATCGTCCAAATGGGTTCCATTTGTGGATTGTATCTGATAACCTGCTGAAAGGCGCTGCATGGAACTCAGTTCAAATTGCAGAAAGCTTAAAAGCATTAAAATTAGTTTAACATTCAATGGATGATGAGGACGAACAGAAGAGAGTTAGGCATCTTTCGCCTGCTCTCTTCTGTTACGTCAGAATGAACTTGGAGTGAAAACAGTGAAAATAATTGTCCAAAAATTTGGCGGTACATCTGTCAAAGATGATCAAGGGAGAAAAAGGGCACTTGCACATATCTTATCTGCAAAAGAGAAAGGCTATAAATCGGTCGTTGTCGTTTCTGCAATGGGACGAAAAGGCGATCCTTATGCGACAGATACGCTGCTTGGACTGCTATATGGCAGCGCCCAGCACATGACCAATCGAGAAAAAGATTTACTCGTGTCTTGCGGAGAAAATATTTCTGCTGTCGTTTTTTCAAGTATGCTGAATGAAAACGGACTGAAGGCTGTTGCCATGACAGGATCTCAGGCAGGTTTTGTGACGGATCAAGAGCATACGAATGCGAAAATTATTGACATGAAGTGTGAACGTCTTGAGGCGGCACTTTCTGAACATGATGTGGTCGTCGTCGCTGGGTTCCAAGGAGCTGCGAAAAATGGAGACGTGACAACAATCGGACGAGGCGGAAGTGATACATCAGCTGCTGCATTAGGTGCTGCATTGCAGGCAGATTTCATCGATATTTTTACAGATGTAGAAGGTGTTATGACAGCAGATCCCCGCATCGTCGAAAATGCAAAACCACTAAGAGTCGTGACGTATACGGAAATTTGTAACCTTGCCTACCAAGGTGCAAAAGTCATTCACCCAAGAGCTGTTGAAATTGCCATGCAGGCAAAAGTACCAATGAGGGTCAGATCAACATACTCTGATGATGAGGGCACACTTGTAACGTCACACTACTCAGATCAAATGAGTCATGATGTATACGACCGCCTGATTACGGGGATTGCTCATGTCAACGATGTCACACAAATCAAAGTCCCGGCAAAAGAGGGGCAATATAGCGTACAAACAGAAGTCTTTAAAGCAATGGCAAACGCACAAATCAGTGTCGATTTCTTCAACATTACACCGAGTGAAATTGTGTATACAGTGACAGGTGCAATGACTGAAAAAGCAACGTCGATTCTAAAAGACCTTGGCTATACACCGGTTGTGACAACAAATTGTGCGAAGGTATCAGCTGTTGGTGCAGGCATTATGGGCGTACCAGGTGTCACATCTAAAATTGTATCGGCATTATCCGAGCAAAATATTCCGATTTTACAATCGGCTGACAGTCATACGACCATTTGGGTGCTCGTGCACGAAGAAAACATGAGAGCGGCTGTCAATGCCCTGCACGAAGTGTTTGAACTTTCAAGATAAATGTGATTGAATCATGATGAGGTGAAAAAAATGAATTTCGGAAATATCGCAACAGCTATGATTACACCTTTTGATAAAAAGGGCAACATCGATTTCCAAAAGCTATCAATTCTCATTGATTACTTGTTAAAAAACGGCAGTGACTCTTTGGTCGTTGCAGGTACAACAGGCGAATCGCCAACTTTATCGACGGAAGAAAAAGTCGCTCTTTTTCAGCAATCGGTGAAACTAGCAAATGGTCGTTGTAAAATCATTGCAGGAACGGGCAGTAATAACACAAATGCGTCTATCAAACTAACAAAAAAAGCAGAAGAAGCGGGCGTTGATGCAGTGATGCTTGTCGTACCTTACTACAACAAGCCATCACAGGAAGGCATGTATGCACACTTTAAAGCAATTGCCGAGTCTACATCTCTTCCTGTCATGCTTTACAATGTACCAGGAAGAACGGCTGCTTCATTAGCACCAGAAACAACGATTAAGCTTGCACAAATACCAAATATCGTTGCCATCAAAGAAGCAAGCGGCGATCTAGATGCCATGACAAAAATCATTGCAGAGACGCCAGAAGATTTTGATGTATATTCTGGTGACGACAGCCTAACACTTCCTGCTGTTGCGGTTGGTGCAAAAGGAGTCGTCTCTGTGGCCTCTCATATCGTAGGCCTTGATATGCAGCAGATGCTAAAAAGCTACGCTTCTGGTCAAACAGCCAACGCAGCATTGATCCATCAAAAGCTGCTGCCGATCATGAACCAGATGTTCTCAGCACCAAATCCGACGCCTGTCAAAACAGCCCTTCAGTTGAAAGGATTAGATGTCGGATCAGTTCGTCTCCCGCTTTTACCTTTGTCAGAAGAAGAGAGACTGAATTTAAGCAGCGTATTAAACAGCTGATCAAAACAAAAAATTTCGTAAGCGGTCATTCTCAGATGTCCCTGAGTATGACCGTTTTTTATACATAAACACTTTCTTAAAATGTGACTTCATCTTGTTTTCTAAAATTAGATTCAGTTATAATAGCATTAAGCGATGATGGACGGGCTTGAGACTAGGAGGATTAGAATTTTGAAAAAGAAAAATACAGAGAACGTAAGAATTATTGCACTGGGAGGCGTTGGAGAAATCGGGAAAAACTTATATGTCATTGAGATTGATTCCGACATATTTGTTGTAGATGCAGGACTCATGCATCCAGAAAACGAAATGCTTGGCATTGACGTCGTCATTCCTGATATCTCTTATTTAACTGAACGTGCTGATCGGGTTAAAGCAATTTTTCTTACCCACGGACATGATGAGGCAATCGGAGGCGTATTCCATTGCTTAAGCAAATTGTCTGTACCAGTCTACGGAACGAAGCTAACCCTTGCGTTACTTCGAGAAAAGTTAAAACAATACGGTTTCAATCAAAAAGCTGATTTGCGTGAGGTTCATGCAAAATCGGTGATTACATTTGATACAACAAAGGTATCATTCTTTAGAACGAATCACAGTATCCCTGATTCAGTCGGGATCAGCTTCAAAACATCTCTTGGTTCCATCGTATGCACAGGTGATTTTAAATTTGATCAAACCCCAGCGCTTAACCAAGCCTGTGACATCGGAGAGATTGCGAAAATTGGAAACAACGGCGTTCTAGCACTGCTTTCAGACAGTGTAAATGCTGAAAAACCAGGCTATACACCTTCTGAGGCGCTCGTCCAAGACGAAATCTCAAATGCGATGTATAATGCTGAAAATCGTGTCATTGTAGCTGTATCTTCATCTAATATTAACCGTGTACAGCAAATCATTAATGCGACGATTCAAAATGGCCGTAAGCTTGCAGTAGCAGGAAAGAACATGATGACGACTCTTCAGCTTGCGATCAAACTTGGGTATGTGACAGCAGACGAAGAACTATTTATGCCAGTGCAAGAAGTGAAAAAAATGGCGAAAAAAGATGTGGTCATCCTGACAGCAGGAAGCCACGGTGAGCCTTTAGCTGCTTTAACAAAAATGGCGAAACAAAATCACAAACAGCTTCATATCGAAAAAGATGATACCGTTGTGATTGCGTCAACACCTCTTCCTGGACAGGAACTCACATATTCGAAAACTGTGGATTTCCTGACAAGAAGCGGAGCACAGGTAATTTTTGCTCAAAAGCGTGTGCATGTATCTGGACATGGCTGCCAAGAAGAGTTAAAGCTGATGCTGAATTTACTCAAACCGAAGTATTTAATTCCAGTAAATGGCGAATATCGTATGCAAAAAGCACATTCTCGTATTGCTGAAGAAGTGGGAATGAAACGCAGTGACATTTTCTTGATTGATAAAGGAGATGTTGTTGAATTCAGAGGACAGAATGTAAAGATCGGTGAAAAAGTTCACCAAGGTAATATTTTGATCGATGGTCTTGGCGTTGGTGATATCGGAAATATTGTATTACGCGATAGACGTCTATTGTCTCAAGATGGCATTTTAATTGTCGTCATTACGCTCGATAAACAAAAGAAACAATTAATTTCTGGACCTGAAATCATCACAAGAGGATTTGTTTATGTAAGAGAATCCGAAGAATTGATTGAGAAAGCAACAGACATGGTAAAAGGAATTGTCAAAGAGCAAACGGAAAATTCGGTTGTTGAATGGTCAACACTGAAACAATCGATGCGCGATGTATTAAATCAATTCCTATATGAAAAAACAAAACGTAAGCCGATGATCATTCCAATTATTATGGAAGTGTGATCATAAAGCCCAAGGAGCATAAGGGGACTGACCCCATAAGCTCTTTGGGCTTTTTTAATGCGGATGGAATATGACCTTCTTGTTCATAATAGGAGGAGAGTTTTTAGGAAAGGATGGAGACAAATGGACGAACAGAATGAACAGCAGCCTGAGCGAAAACCAGAAGAAAAAGACAGCATTATGAGCAAGATACAACAGCTTGGTGAAACAGCAGTACCACAATTGTCACAAGATACAAATATACATTGCCTCACCATTATTGGACAAATTGAAGGTCACATGCAGCTTCCGCCACAAAATAAAACAACCAAATACGAACATGTCATTCCTCAAATCGTAGCAGTAGAACAAAACCCAAAAATTGAAGGACTTCTGATCATTTTAAATACAGTGGGCGGCGATGTGGAAGCGGGACTAGCCATTGCGGAAATGCTGGCTTCTTTATCCAAGCCGACAGTATCCATTGTACTTGGCGGCGGCCATTCCATTGGCGTCCCGATCGCTGTATCGTGCGATTATTCATACATTGCAGAAACAGCCACGATGACCATTCATCCTGTGCGCTTAACCGGTCTTGTGATTGGTGTTCCGCAGACCTTTGAATACCTAGATAAAATGCAGGAAAGAGTCATTAACTTTGTCACAAGCCACTCAGATATTACAGAAGAGAAGTTTAAAGAGCTCATGTTCTCAAAAGGCAATCTCACAAGAGACATTGGGACAAATGTCGTTGGTCATGAGGCGGCAGAATACGGACTGATGAATGAAGTAGGCGGTGTAGGACAAGCAATTAAAAAGTTGAACGAACTCATTGGAGACAGGGTAGCTCAAAACGAGGGGCTGATCCAATGATTTTATATACCCCGATGCCTTATGAAGCCATTTACGCCGAGGAACAAGAGGGTCGCAAACTGCAGCAGGTACACATTCAAGGTGTGCCAGTGATGGTTGAAGTGAAAGAAGATGAAGCGGAAATCGTTCAAGTAATGAGTACCAACCCAATGGATTTTTTGAATCAAGAGCTTGCACCAGGCAAGCGATTGAAGTTGCAATTAGGGACGAATCAAACCGACTCATATGAATGATTCTATGCTATAATAAAGGGAAAACTTACAACAAGATGCAGCCAAAACCAGGCTGCTTTCTTTCTGATCTTTCGGTAGGTTATATTTTCTTTCGTAGTAAGGTGATGAGTATGGCGAAAAAGAGAAAACGTAAAACAAGAAAAAAACAAAATAAACAGCTAAAACTGAAATATGAACTCAATGGGTTAGTCTGTATTGCCATAGCGATCATTGCCATTTTACAGCTGGGTGTTGTGGGACAAACCTTTGTACATCTATTCCGGTTCTTTGCAGGTGAATGGTTTATTCTCTGCCTGATCGGATTATTTCTTTTTGGTGTGACGATCTTCTGGAAAAAACAAATTCCTGATTTGCTGACAAGAAGAAAAGCAGGTCTATATTGCATCATTGCTAGTATCTTGCTTTTATCACATGTAAAGCTTTTTCAGCATCTTTCAGCTGCAGGCGTAATAGGCTCTCAAAGTGTGATCAGAAATACGTTTGAGCTGTTTTTAATGGACATAAAAGGGGAGACAGGGACGCCCGATTTAGGCGGCGGAATGATCGGTGCCATATTATTTGCGGCCTCGTATTTCTTGTTTGCACAAGCAGGCTCTCAAATCATGGCCATTGTTCTGATGCTGATTGGCGTTGTGCTGATCACAAACCGGTCCCTCCAAGAAATGGTCAAAAAAGTAACGCTGCCTGTCTCACAATTTATGGTGAAGCAGTGGAAGGCATTTGTCCAAGATATGAAAGGGATCAGGCAGGCAAAAAAGAAAGCACCCTCTCAGAAAACAAGTGAAAAGAAAAAACGTTCCCGCGTCCAAGATGAGGACGAAGATGATCATATCTTGATCGAGGAGGAACCGCCCGTTTCTGACAATAGCCAGCCCATTATTTCAAGTTTTGCAGATAGGGATGATATTCTCAAACCGCCTGTTCAAAAGCAGCAGGTGATAAAAGAGGCAGATCCTCTTCAAGAGAATGGACAAAGCGCCTCATCTCAAGGTGCGGTGGATGAAGTAAAAGAAGCCCCGCCTATGACGTTCACTGAGCTTGAAAACAAAGATTACGAATTACCGTCGCTTGATATTTTAGCTGAACCGCAGCATTCAGGTCAGCAAACAGATAAGAAAAATATATACGAAAATGCCAGAAAGCTTGAAAAAACGTTTCAAAGCTTTGGTGTAAAAGCAAAAGTCACACAGGTTCATTTAGGACCGGCCGTGACAAAATATGAAGTATATCCAGATGTCGGTGTGAAGGTAAGTAAGATCGTCAACTTAAGTGATGATTTAGCTCTTGCTTTAGCAGCAAAAGACATTCGAATCGAGGCCCCAATTCCAGGTAAATCAGCCATCGGAATTGAGGTTCCGAACGCAGAAATCGCGATGGTCTCTTTAAAAGAGGTTTTAGAATCGAAGCAAAATGACCGTCCAAATGCCAAGCTGCTCATAGGACTGGGCCGAAATATTTCTGGTGAAGCTGTGCTTGCTGAATTGAATAAGATGCCGCATTTACTTGTTGCCGGCTCGACTGGAAGCGGAAAAAGTGTATGTATCAATGGCATTATCACAAGTATTCTCATGAGAGCAAAACCTCATGAAGTGAAGATGATGATGATTGATCCGAAGATGGTGGAATTAAATGTCTATAACGGCATTCCGCATTTACTCGCTCCGGTTGTAACGGACCCAAAAAAAGCCTCCCAGGCACTCAAAAAAGTAGTGAGTGAAATGGAGCGACGCTATGAATTATTTTCTCATACGGGAACAAGAAATATAGAAGGATACAATGATTACATTAAACGAATGAATCAAACAGAAGAGGCCAAGCAGCCAGAGCTTCCTTATATTGTCGTCATTGTAGACGAGCTTGCAGATTTAATGATGGTCGCGTCCTCTGATGTGGAAGATTCCATTACAAGGCTTTCTCAAATGGCACGTGCCGCGGGGATTCATTTAATTATCGCGACACAAAGACCTTCTGTTGATGTCATTACAGGTGTCATTAAAGCAAACATCCCTTCCCGCATTGCATTTAGCGTATCCTCACAAACAGATTCAAGAACCATCCTCGATATGGGAGGCGCAGAAAAACTGCTGGGCAGAGGGGATATGCTGTTTTTACCAGTCGGTGCTAACAAACCAGTTCGTGTGCAAGGCGCCTTTTTATCAGATGAAGAAGTAGAACATGTCGTTGATCATGTTATCACACAGCAAAAAGCGCAATACCAAGAAGAAATGATTCCAACTGAAGAAACGCAGGATCAGCTTGCCGCTGTGGACGATGATTTATATGATGAAGCAGTTGAACTGATCATTGGCATGCAGACGGCTTCTGTCTCTATGCTGCAAAGGAGATTCCGCATCGGTTATACACGTGCGGCACGCCTGATTGACGCAATGGAAGAACGCGGTGTTGTCGGGCCGTATGAGGGAAGTAAACCGAGAGAAGTCCTGCTTTCAAAAGAACAATATGACGAGCTCTCTTCATAAATCGAAGAGAGCTTTCCTAAAATAAAGTTAACCATATATTGATTATGTTAACTGGATGTCAGACTATTTATTTATTTGCAAAAACATGATATAGTTATGTTCATCTTATCTCGGAATAGAGATTTCTCATCTTATCATTTGCATTGATTAGACGGAGGGAAAACATGTCGACCAAAACAGACAATCGCCATTTATATTTGAAAGTGATTGACCGTATCAAAGAAGATATCCAAACAGGCGTATATGCCGAAAAAGAAAAGCTGCCTTCTGAGTTTGAGCTCTCAAAGCTGTTAGGCGTGAGCAGAGCGACACTGCGTGAAGCCCTTCGTATATTAGAAGAAGAGAAATACTTAATTAGAAGGCATGGTGTGGGGACTTTCGTCAACTCAAGACCGCTCTTTTCTACAGGCATTGAACAGCTGACAAGTGTCACGAAAATGATTGAGCAGGTCAATATGACGCCAGGCACCATCTTTTTATCCTCTCAAGAAGGGGAGCCAACAGAGAATGATATCATCCGTTTTCAATGTGAGGAATCCGATAAGGTTTTTTCAATGGAACGCGTTCGAACGGCAGATGGACAGCCAGTCGTTTATTGTTTAGATAAAATTCCGGTCAAACACCTTCCCGCTTCTTTTACACATGAAGAAGAGTCGCTTTTTGAGCTGTTTGGACGAGAACCGCATAGCGGAATTAAATATGCAGTTGCTGACATCGAACCGATTGGTTATCATGATCAGGTCTCACCGATACTTGAATGTGACCCGGAAACAGCGTTATTATTATTGAAACAAATGCACTATGATCAGGATGATCAGCCGGTCTTATACTCGCTCAATTACTTTCGAGCGGATAAATTCAGCTTTCATGTCATACGTAAACGATTTTAACCAAGCAGTCGCTTTCATAGGCGGTTGCTTTTTGTTTGCCCATACATAAAACCCGCAAAACTTGCCACACTAATATGTAACAGTATATAGAATTGGGTGAATGATGTTGGGCGAGAAAACAGTCAGTAAAAAGAATATTATTGCATTATCATCAGTGCCTCTAATCATGACACTTGGGAACTCGATGTTAATACCCGTACTGCCAGAGATAGAAAAGAAACTCTCGATCACTTCCTTTCAAGTCTCACTCATTATTACGGTATACTCCGTTGTGGCGATTTTGTGTATTCCAATTGCCGGTTATTTATCTGATCGGATTGGGCGAAAAAAGGTGCTCCTGCCGTGCCTTTTAATTGCTGGACTTGGAGGAGCTGTGGCAGCGGCTGCCTCAACTATCATGAAAGAACCCTACATGTGGATTCTGTTTGGCAGGGTCCTTCAAGGTGTTGGCTCAGCCGGGGCGGCACCTGTCGTCATGCCGTTTATAGGCGATTTGTTTCATGATGATGAAGAGGTCAGTGCGGGACTTGGAGCGATTGAAACCTCTAATACAGCTGGAAAGGTACTAAGCCCTATTATCGGAGCACTGCTTGCCTCTTGGTTTTGGTTTGTGCCGTTTTGGTTCATTCCGTTCTTTTCGATCATCAGCTTTCTTATGGTGCTGTTCATGGTTGAGTCCGCGAAGAAAGAGGAAGACCCACCTACATTTAAAGAATTTTTAAAATCAACAAAATCGATTTTTAAGCATGAGGGACGCTGGCTTTATGCCATTTTTGCTATCGGCGGTTTTATTATGTTTCTTCTTTTTGGTGTGCTCTTTTATTTATCCGATAACTTAGAGGCCGCTTATCAAATTACGGGTGTCAAAAAAGGCTTGCTTCTGAGTATCCCGCTCCTTTTTTTATCCATCAGTTCTTACATTGCTGGGAAAACGATCGGCAAAGAAAAAGGAAAAATGAGAATCTTTCTAATCGTTGGCATGGCTCTTTTATCAATTTCCTATCTTTTTTTATGGTGGAATCACAGTTTTTACGTATTGTTTATCTGTTTAAGCATTGGGGGAGTGGGGATCGGTATTGTTCTTCCTGCACTTGATGCTCTCATTACAGAAGGAATTGAAAAAGAGCAGTGCGGAACCATTACCTCATTTTATAGCAGTATGCGGTTTATCGGTGTCGCTTTAGGTCCACCAATTTATGCCTTTCTCATGGATAAAGGAGACTCCATTGTGTTTATTTTATCGACCATTTGCAGTCTCATTTCATTATTTTTGGTCCTCTTTTTCATCCAGCCAGATGAAAAGGATGAAAGTGAACAATTGAAAACGGTTTAAGATAGAAAAAAAGACGGTATATTACCCTCTTTTTTCTTTTTTATAAATTGACATGTAAAATTTTGATAGTTAAACTAATGTATAGTAATATCTTTTAAATTATCCCAAATAGGAGGTGTTCAAAAACATTCATTTTCTGTCTTTGTTTAGGCAGAAATTGAGATCGTGGCTGATGATCAACATGTGTGTCTTCAACACGAAAGGACAATTGAATATGTCATCCTGCCATTGGCACGTTGAAGGAGACGCAGTCAGCACTTCAGCCCGCTCAAAAGCAGCAAATTGATTGAAGAACTAGAAGGAGCTTGAAGCAGCTATGTTGCAAATTATTAAAGCAAGATGGATTGTAGTAATGGTGTGGATGATCACAGCTGTAATTCTGTTTGTGACCGCACCAGATTTAGAGGAATTAACAAGAGAAAAAGGGCAGTTAAAGGTTCCGGAGGGGACACCAACAGCTGAGGCACTTCACTTATTGGATAAGCTTTCAGGTCAACATGGGAAAAAAGATACTGGTGTGATTGTATTCTCCGAACAACATTTGTTCCCTGCAAAAGAGCAGGAATTAAAAAAGGCTTTAGCTGCACTCATGACGCATGCCCCAGAACTCCACATTGACGGAATTACTTCGTATTTTCATGTAGATCCGGACATTCAAAAACAACTTTTATCAAAGGATAAAAGTACACTTCTTGTTCCATTCAAATTCGATCACTACGAAACAAAAGCTGTGAAGATTAAAGAGCAAATTGAGGAAGTTTTAAAGCCCTACAACGTCTCATATGAAATGACGGGTCAAAAATTTGTGGATTCAGATGTCATTAACAGCTCTCAACAAGGTCTGAAGAAAACTGAACTTATTACGATGATTTTTATTTTCTTTATTTTAATCATTGTATTCAGATCAATATTGGCACCTGTTGTTCCGCTCATTACGATCGGCATTTCCTATGCTGTCAGCCGTTGTATTGTCGCTTTTCTCGTAGAATATACACAATTTCCTCTATCTAATTTTACTCAGATTTTTATGGTAGCCATTATGTTCGGTATAGGAACGGATTATTGTATATTACTTTTAAGCCGTTTTAAAGAGGAGATCGGTCAGGGACGTGATGTCAAGGAGTCGATTATCATCACGTATCAATGTGCAGGGAAAACGGTCTTTTTCAGCGGTTTAGCCGTATTAGTCGGCTTCTCAAGTATTGGGTTTGCAAAATTCCAATTGTATCAATCAGCCGTCAGTGTTGCCGTAGGAGTTGGCATCCTATTAATTGCACTTATCACGATCGTTCCTTTTTTTATGTCCGTTTTCGGAAAGTCCCTTTTCTGGCCGTCTAAAAGAGAAAACATTCGTCATCCGCAAAGTAAGATATGGGAATTCGCAGGGCGTTTTTCATTTAAAAGACCGCTGATCAGCTTAGGTATTGTTGCACTCATCACTGTTCCTCCTATCCTGATGTATGATGGAACCCTTTCTTATAACAGCTTAAATGAAATTGGGACAAAGTATGAGTCAGTGTCTGCATTTAATACGATATCAGAGCAATTTGGCTTTGGTGAAGCGCTGCCGCTGAATGTGCTTGTCGAAAGCGACAGTGAGCTGGATAATCAAGAAAAGATTGTCGCGATTGAAAAGCTGACCCGTAAGTTAAATGACATTGAGGAAGTAAAAGCCGTTCGCAGTGTCACACGTCCAGTTGGAGATGGGTTGAGTCAGCTCTACGTGACTTCTCAAGCGAAAGAACTGGGCGGAGAGCTTGGTAAAGGTCATGAAGGCATCGGAAAAATTTCAGATGGATTGACCGAAACAAATCAAGCCCTTCTCAAACAAAAACCTAAAATTGAAAAATCCGCACAAGGCATTGACCAGTTGATTGATGGTACAAAAGCCATCAAAAGCGGTATCCGAGAAGTGAGAAAATCACTGATTGCTTTAGAAGATGGTGTCAAACGCAGTAAAGACGGAGTAGGAACCATTCGCACTAAAATCAAAGAAGCGAAAAAAGAATTAGAGCAAGAATATCGCAGCAGTGAAGCCATGATAAAAGAACTTGAACAAGTGGTAAGCACACTGGAACGTCACGCTGATTCGAATCAGCAGCTGATGACAACCATTAAGAAAGTAAAACAATCCTACGACAACCTATCATTTGAAGCACTAGAGAACGAGCTCCCAGAAATCAAAGACATGGATGAATATAAGGAAATCAAAAAAGTATTCAAAGACACAAAGGGAATGCTTGATCAAGCTGGAGAGCAAATGAGTGTTTACGAAGAAGAAGCATCTGCCTTTAAACAAAAGATCAAAAAAGCAGATCAAGTCATTCAAACCTTATCAAGCAGGCAAAAAGAAGTAAAACGTCAAGTAAAAGAGCTCATGACAGGTTTGGATCAAATTTATAATGGTCTGGATGAAACAAATGAAGGCCAAAAACAATTAATCAAAGAAATGCCTAAAATCGAAGATGGCGCAGATCAGCTGACAGATGGTCAAAAAGCCATGAAAAAAGGATTTACCCAGCTATCATCTAAACTGACCTTATTAACAAATGGATTAGATGAAAGTATTTCCGGGCTAGAGCAAGTCAAAAGTGGCTTTACAGAAGCGGACAGCTACTTAAAGCAGCTTCAGCAAGCGCCAGATGAAGAAATAACGGGCTGGTTTATACCAGAAGAAGTATTAAAACGCCATGAGTTTAAGAAAATATTTCATACGTACATGTCTCCAGATCGTAAATTAACAACTTTTGAAGTGATTTTAAATGTCAATCCATACAGCAATGAAGCGATGAAAGGTGTAGCAAAAATTGAGGACACCCTTGATCAATATTTACCTGTAAGTGGATTGAAAAATGCCAGCTACGGTGTATCTGGTATTTCAAGTTTAAATGTGGACTTAAAAGAAACATCTGACGGTGACTTTATTCGAACGGTTATTTTCATGTTAATTGGTATCTTCTTTATATTAATTTTATTATTACGGTCAATCGTCATGCCGATATACTTAACGCTTTCACTTATTTTAACGTATTTTACATCTATCGGTTTAACAGAATGGATTTTCAAAACATTCTTTGGCTACGATGGCGTCAGCTGGGCTGTCCCATTTTTCAGCTTTGTCATTCTTGTCACACTCGGCATTGATTATTCGATCTTCCTTATGGATCGTTTTAATGAATGGAAGGGTGAGCATGTTCAAGCATCCATGATGTCAGCAATGAGAAACATGGGATCTGTCATTATTTCAGCAGTTACCATTTTAGCGGGCACTTTTGCTGCGATGCTGCCATCAGGTGTATTATCTTTAGTTGAAATTGCAACCGTCGTACTCATTGGACTATTATTATATGCTTTTGTTGTTCTGCCGCTCTTTATTCCGGTCATGGTTCGTATTTTTGGTCAATGGAATTGGTGGCCGTTTAGAATGAAATAACAACTAGCGTCTCTGCTATAAGCAGAGGCGTTTTTATTTCCTATCCTTTCCTCTGATTGATATAATGACTATTAAATGGCTGTTTCACGTATATATCAGCCATGTTCTAATACATAATAAATAGGATGAACAAAGGAGGTTTCTCATGACGTACTTACAAGAGAAGACATTTGCTACACCTGGTCTTCATACTCATATTGTCAAAACAGAAAAATTTAAAACAGTGACAATCCTTTTTAAAATGCTTGCGCCTCTATCCAAAGATGACGTGACCATGCGGTCTCTTTTCCCGCATGTGCTGTTAAGAGGAACAGAAAAAATGCCGAAAACAGGAGAGTTGCGAGCTTATTTCGATGAGCTCTATGGGGCAACGGTTTCGGCAGACATGGCGAAAAAAGGTGAAAATCATATCATTACATTCCGTCTAGAGATGGCGAATGAAAAATATTTAAAGGATCAGACCCCGTTATTAGAAAAAGGAATGGCCTTACTGTCTGAGCTGTTATTCCACCCGCACGTTGAAAATGGGGTGTTCAGCCCATTATATGTTGAGCAAGAAAAACGCACATTAAAACAGCGAATTCAAGCAGTCTATGATGATAAAATGCGTTATTCGAACTTAAGACTTGTGCAGGAAATGTGTAAAGGCGAACCCTATGCACTGCACGTCAATGGTGAAATGGAAGACGTCGAGGGGATTACGGCAGAAGCTCTTTTTAAAGCTTATGAGCATGCGCTTCAATCAAACCAGCTTGATTTATATGTTGTAGGAGATGTTGACGAACAAGACATCCACCGAATGGTTTTGCAGTACTTCAAAACAAATGAAAGAGAGCCGGTCAAACAAAACGCCGAATCAATTAGAACTCAAACAGAACCAAAAGAAGTCATTGATGAAGAGGATGTAAAACAAGGAAAGCTGAACATTGGCTTTCGCACGCATACAACAATTGCGGATGAAGATTATCCGGCGCTACATTTATTTAATGGCATATTCGGCGGCTTCTCGCATTCAAAGCTATTTATCAACGTTCGCGAAAAGGCAAGTCTTGCCTACTACGCTGTCTCTAGACTTGAGAGCTTTAAAGGTTTGATGATGGTCATGTCCGGTATTGAAGTCGGCAACTATCAGCAAGCAGTAGACATCATAAAAGAACAATTTGATGCAATGCAAAAAGGTGATTTTTCTGATGAAGCCATTGATCAAACAAAGGCTGTCGTCAAAAATCAGCTGCTGGAAACGATTGATACGTCTTACGGGACAGCAGAATACTTATATCAGCATGCAGTCGTGCCAACAGGCGAGACCCTTGATTCCTTTTTAGAGGCGTTAGACCGAGTGACAAAAGAGGACATCATCAAAGTGGGTCAGAAAATCGAATGGGATACGACCTATTTTCTTAAAGGAACGGAGGGTGCTTCATGACGGTGAAAACCATTCAATTCGATCAACTGCAAGAGACGGTATATCATGAAAAAATGGACAGCGGTCTTGATGTTTATGTGCTGCCAAAGCAAGGATTTAATAAAACATATGCGACCTTCACAACGAAATATGGCTCTGTCGATAACGAATTTGTACCGCTTGGCAAAGAAGACATGATCCGTGTGCCTGACGGAATTGCCCATTTCTTGGAGCATAAGCTGTTTGAAAAAGAAGATGGAGATGTGTTTCATACCTTTAGTAAACAAGGAGCAGCTGCAAACGCATTTACGACGTTTACAAGAACGGCATACTTATTCTCAAGTACCGCAAATGTCGAACAAAACCTTGAGACGCTCATTGATTTTGTGCAGGAGCCTTATTTCACTGAAAAGACGGTTGAAAAAGAAAAAGGCATTATCGGTCAAGAAATCAATATGTATGATGACAATCCGGACTGGCGTTTATTCTTTGGTTTGATCGAAAACCTATATCAAGAACACCCAGTGAGAATTGATATTGCAGGAACAGTCGAGAGCATTGCGCCTATTACAAAAGACCATTTGTATGAATGCTACGAAACGTTCTATCATCCAAGTAATATGCTCCTTTTTGTTGTCGGTCCCGTTGACCCGAAACAAATTTTAGATCAGGTAAGAGCGAATCAGGCAAAGAAGCCATTTACAGACCAGCCTGAGATCAAGCGGAAAGACATCAATGAGCCTGAACAAGTGTATCGAAAAGAATATGAATTAAAAATGAACGTACAAGGCTCTAAATGTATGTTTGGTTTGAAAACAAAAAATCCTCATAAAAAAGGCAAACAACTTCTGAAACATGAACTTGGAATGAATCTCATTTTAGAGACGCTGTTTGGTAAAAGCTCCTTACAATATGAGAGAATGTATGAAAAAGGCTTAATTGATGAGACCTTCAGTTACGACTACACAGAAGAAGGCGGCTTTGGCTTTACATCAATTGGCGGAGATACAAACGATCCTGATCAGCTGGCAAAAGAATTAAAAGAAACCCTTCTGCAAGCAAACAGCCTGATCACAGAAGAAAAAATTGAGCTCGCTCGCAAGAAAAAAATCGGCAGCTTCCTAAAAGCCATGAACTCTCCAGAATACATCGCCAATCAATTCACGAGATATGCGTTTTTAGAGATGAGCTTATTCGATGTCGTGCCAGTGCTCGAGCAAATTCAATTAGCAGATATTCAGCAGATCTTACAAGAAGAGATTGATGAAGAACGGATGTCTGTGTTTAAAGTCGTTCCAAAAACAAAATAAATGAGAAAAAGACAAACTCGAATCAAAAGAGTTTGTCTTTTTTATGTCCAATGGAAAAAAATAAATTGGATTGAAAGAATTTAGATTGACAATCGTTTTGTTCGTTAGTTAAACTCTTTAATAGTTAAACAATTAAACTAAAGGGAGCAGCGTATGGTACAAGATAAAATTGCCCAAATTATCCAGAGATATGCAGACGTCTATCTCATGATGGAAAAAAAAGTATCGAGTATGATTACGGAAAAGCTTGATAAAGAACTGACCCTTGATCAGTATTACTCGCTTCGTTACATTAATTTACATCCAGGATGTACTTCAACAGATCTTGCCATTGAATGCAATGTCAATAAAAGTGCTGTGACATCCATGACCAATCGCCTTTTTAATAAAGATTATATTTATCGTGAGCATGATCAAGCTGATCGAAGAAATGTTCACCTTTATGTGACTCCAGAAGGCAAAGATGTCGTCAGTCGAATGGAAAAGCAGCTACAGGATTTAGTTCGGTCATATTTAGAAAAGTTTGAAGAAAAAGAAATCGCATCATTCATTCAAACATATGAAAAGATTTATCAAATTATCATCGAAGAGGAGGCACAAAGTACTAATGAGAGCAATCATAAAGGGTAGATGGCTAATCACCATTCTTTGGATCGTGCTAACGGCAGTCTTATTAATGACAGCTCCTAATATGGCACAATTAACAAAAGAAAAAGGGCAAATTTCTGTTCCAGATGGCTATCCTTCCTCATACGCCAATCAGCTATTAAAGAAAATGTCTGAAAATGGGGATACGGAAAAATCGATTGTCATTGTTTTTCAAGGAAAAGATATCGTAAAAGAAAGAGAAGTGTCCTTGAAGAAAGCTATGGAGATTTTAGAAAAAGATCAAGATCTCCACGTTGAAGACATCACTTCGTATTTTGACGCGAGTAAAGATATCAAAAAACAAATGCTCTCTAAAGATCAAACGACGCTGCTTGTTCCAGTGACATACGACTCGAACAAAATCAAAGCATCTGTTTTTAAAGAAAAAGTCAATGAAAAGCTAAAGAGTCTGAACCTGACATTTGAAATGACAGGGCAGCCGCTGATTGATGATGATGTGATCACAAGTTCACAAGAGGGCCTGAAGAAAACGGAATTCATTACCATAGGGTTTATCCTCATCGTTCTTGTGCTTGTCTTTAGATCAGTAGTGGCACCGCTTGTTCCATTAGTAGCAGTGGCACTTTCCTACTTGGTCAGTCAATCCATTGTCGCTTATCTAGTAAAGTATGTAGACTTTCCGCTCTCGACCTTTACTCAAATTTTTATGGTTGCGATCATGTTTGGGATTGGAACCGACTACTGTATTCTACTGCTAAGCCGGTTCAAAGAAGAACTATCGCATGGAAAAGATAAAATTGAAGCAATTATTACAACATATAAAACGGCAGGTAAAACGGTTTTATTTAGCGGAATTGCTGTCCTTATTGGCTTTACATGTATCGGTCTAGCTCAATTCCAGCTGTATAAATCAGCTGTAGCAGTTGCGGTAGGTGTCGCTGTGCTCATTCTAGCACTCCTGACTGTCGTTCCATTCTTTATGGCTGTTTTAGGAAAAGTGTTATTCTGGCCGATTAAAGGGGATATTGCTCATCCTCAATCGAAAATGTGGGAAACAGCAGGGCGCTTTTCATTTAAAAAACCACTTTTCAGCTTATTGATCGTTGGTATTATTACTCTTCCGCCGATTCTCATGTATAAAGGGACACTGTCCTATAACAATTTGGACGAAATCGGTGATAAATATGAATCCGTTCATGCGTTCAATACCATTTCTGACAAATTCGGACCAGGTGAAGCACTCCCAGCTACCGTTGTGGTGAAATCATCTGATCTATTAGACAATAACAAAGGGCTGATTGCTGTTGAAAAGCTAAGCCGCGCGATTGAACAAACAGATGGCGTGAGTAAAGTAAGAAGCGCAACACGTCCTGTTGGTAAAGGCCTGAATGATCTTTACGTGAAAACACAAGCCAAAGAGCTGAATACCGGACTTGATAAAAGTAATAATGGCTTGAAATCGATCCAAGATGCTCTTACAAAAATGAGTAAATCCATCGAGGATCAAACACCACAAATAAAATCATCAGGAAAAGAGATTAATAAGCTGATTTCTGGAACTGAATCCGTACAATCAGGTATTCAAAACGTTGAAAAATCGTTGAGAAAACTGCAAAGCGGGATCGATCAAAACAAAAAAGGCGTTTCCAAAATCAAAGAAGAAATAAAGGGTGCAAAAAAGGAATTAACGGATCAGGTCGCACAAGTGAACGAGCAAGTTGCGCTGTATAAAAGCATCTCCAAAGAATTAAAGGCAGCATTGGCGCAAGTCGATACGTCTTCTTCTGCCGCAGCGGATGTAAAGGCTATGATCAGTCAAGCGAATAAACAATTCAGTACACTTGAAAATCAAATTCCGCAAGTAAAAGAAAATGAATCGTATCAAGCCATTAAAGCTTCTTATAACGAACTTTCTGCTACTTTGCAAGAAGGGGCCAAACAGGCTGATAGCTATGCAAAGCAAGCAAAAGAAGCGAAAAAACAGCTTGAAGCAGCAGACGCCTTTATCGCAAAAGCAACAGAACAGCAAAAAGTGGTTACAAATAAAATTGATCAGCTGATTGCTGGCTTAGACGCCATTGAAAAAGGTCTGGAACAAACGTCTAAAGGGCAAGAACGACTGGCTGATGGAATGCCTAAACTTGCAAATGGCGCGGGCGAGATTATTAACGGTCAAAAACTAATGAAAGAAAAGATTGGCAGCTTTGGGGATGATCTGACCAAACTGACTGATGGTCTAAATAAGAGCGTAGATGGACTTGGAAAAATCTCCAGCGGTCTTATGGGGGCAGGTGACTACTTAGACGAACTGAAAAATGCACCAGATCAAGATATGGCCGGCTGGTTTATTCCAAAAGATGTGCTAAATAACAAAGCATTTAAGCAAGTATTTGACTCCTACATGTCGGATGACCGCAAGATGACAAAGATTGATGTCATTTTAGAAAACAATCCATATGGCAACGACGCCATGAAAACGATCAAACAAGTAGAAGCTTCGGTAAAACGTGCACTTCCTGAAACAAATCTAAAGAATGTTTCGTTTGGTGTATCTGGTGTTTCCAGTATGAACGCAGATTTAAAACAGCTGTCAGACCAAGATTTTAATAAGACGGTTCTTTACATGATGATCGGTATTTTCCTCATACTAGTGATTCTGTTCCGTTCTCTCGTTATGCCGCTTTACTTAGTTGGATCGCTTGTTTTGACGTACTTTACAGCCATAGGTGTAACGGAATTTATTTTCACCCATTTCTTCGGTTACCCGGGCATTAACTGGGCTGTTCCATTCTTTGGCTTCGTCATCCTTATGGCACTTGGAGTCGATTATTCGATTTTCTTAATGGAGCGCTTCAATGAATACAAAACGAAAGATCTTCAGTTTGCCATGACGGAATCAATGAAAAATATGGGATCTGTTATTATGTCTGCTGCCGTCATTTTGGCAGGAACATTTGCAGCGATGCTGCCTTCGGGTGTGCTGTCACTCTTACAGATTGCAACGCTTGTTCTGACAGGACTTTTACTGTATGCACTCGTTGTGCTACCATTGTTCGTACCTGTGATGGTGAAGATGTTTGGATCAGCAAACTGGTTCCCATTTAAACGAAAAGAATAGGTATTCCATAAAGAAAGTAGGAACAATGTATGAGTCGTTGGGCGCTGATTACGGGTGCCAGTGGCGGGATTGGGCAGGCGGCGGCCAAAAAGCTTGCCCAAGAAGGCTGCCATCTGATACTCCATTATCACCAAAATGAACAAGCAGCAGTTCATCTTTCCGCTCATTTGGAAGAAGCATATAAAATAGAGACGCACGTCGTTCAAGCGGATTTAGCCAAAACAGGCGGAGCAGCTGAGATTGTCAGCCGTCTGCCGGTATGTCCAGATATTCTTATTTTAAATAGCGGGAAAAGTCATGTCGGATTGGTGACAGATACAGAAAAAGAAGTTCTAGCCAGCATGGTGCAGCTTCATGTTACAAGTCCTTATGAGCTAACCCAATCTTTATTGCCTTCAATGATTCAAAAAAAGGCAGGTCACATTATTGCGGTTAGCTCAATATGGGGAGAAACAGGTGCATCGTGTGAAGTGCTGTACAGCATGGTCAAAGGTGCGCAAAATGCCTTTATAAAAGGACTCGCAAAAGAGCTTGCCCCAAGTGGAATTAGAGCAAATGCGGTCTCACCAGGGGCTGTTCAGACTGATATGATGCAAAGCTTCACGCAAGAGGACCTTTCAATGCTGAAAGAAGAGATTCCACTCGGCCGTCTTGCAGCACCTGAAGAGATAGCAGAGGTCATTTGGTTTCTCGCCTCAAAACAGTCAAGTTATATCACGGGTCAAATATTATCAGTGAATGGCGGCTGGTACTGTTAAAAAACGTGTATAATTCGTCTCTCCATGACAAAAGCTATGGCTGTAATTCATCTTTTCGAATGGAGGAATCGACATGTCTGTACTTGAGAGCTGGGACCATTGGAAAAACTTTTTAGGTGACCGTTTAAATCATGCACAGGATAAAGGTTTATCAGATGATACAATCAATCACCTTGCGTATGAAATTGGCGGATATCTGGCTAATGAAGTCGAGGCAAAGAACGAGCAGGAAAGAGTACTTGCTGACCTTTGGAGCGTTGCATCAGAAGATGAGCAGCGTGCCATTGCAAACATGATGGTCAAGCTGGTTGAAAATAATAGCTCACACTAAACAAAAAGGGGGGCGTTTGTGCCTCTCTTTTTATTTTAACCGATTCACAACATTGTGCTTTCTAAAAATGTGAAAATGCTTTATGATAAAGGAAGGTAAAAATTTGCCACAATGAAGGGGGTAATATCATTTGGCAAAGCTCGAATGGTATTTTGAATATGAGATACAGGTCAACCGTCCCGGACTTTTAGGAGACATTTCTTCTTTAATGGGGATGCTTTCAATTAATATTGTGACAATTAATGGTGTTGATGTATCAAGACGCGGAATGCTTCTGCGCTGTGACCACACAGATCAAATTAAGCGCCTTGAATCAATTTTAAATACAATGGAAACGATAAAAGTAACAAAATTAAGACAGCCAAAACTTCGTGACCGCTTAGCCGTTCGTCATGGAAGATACATACAGCGGGATGCTGATGACAAAAAGACGTTCCGTTTTGAAAGGGACGAGCTTGGTCTGCTTGTTGATTTTATGGCTGAGCTATTTAAAAAAGAAGGACATAAATTGATTGGCATTCGCGGAATGCCGCGGGTTGGAAAAACAGAATCAATTGTTGCTTCAAGTGTATGTGCAAGCAAGAGATGGCTGTTTGTGTCGTCTACTCTCTTGAAACAGACGATCCGAAGTCAGCTGATTGCAGATGAATACAGCCCAGATAACGTCTTTATCATTGATGGGATTGTGTCGACAAGACGAGGTTCTGAGAAGCACTTGCAGCTTCTAAGAGAAATTATGAGACTGCCTGCAACAAAAGTGGTGGAGCATCCAGATATCTTTATTCAAAATTCAGAATATACAATGGATGATTTCGACTATATCATTGAACTGCGTAATAGTGCAGACGAAGAAATTACATATGAGCACGCTGAAGAACCACAAGTGTTTGATCATTCTGGTTTTTCTGGCTTCGATTTTTAATATGGTAATGGTAGGTGTTTGTTTTGACTGAATTGGGAAAACGGCTCGTTGAGGCCAGAGAGGAAAAAGGGATGTCGCTGGAGGATCTGATGGCGGCAACCAAAATCCAAAAGCGCTACTTGCTAGCAATCGAACAAGGAAACTATGATATTATTCCAGGTAAATTTTACGTCAGAGCGTTTATTAAACAATATGCCGAAGCCGTTGGACTTAACCCTGAACAATTGTTCGAAGAATTTCGTAAAGATGTACCAAGCATGTATAACGATGAAGTGTCTGATACATTATCCAATATTAAGCCGCAAAGAGAGCTGCCAAAGCCTGCCTCAAAGGTGCTGGAGCTACTCCCGACGATTTTAATCATTGGAGGCATCCTTGTCGTCATCGCCATTATCTATGTGATCGTGCAAGCGGTCAACCATGACAGTGGTCAGAAAAATAATCAGACGGCTCCGCAGCAATCTGAATCTAAATATGAAGTGTCTAAAGATTCATCACTTGCAAAGGACCAAAAGAAAAAAGAAAAATCTTCGTCAGAGGATCAAGAAAGCACATCCACAAAAGACGATTCTTCTAAAGATGAGTCATCAAAAGACGATGAAGCTGTTTCTTTGAAAGCGACGAATACAGAAGGATCAACGACAACGTATGAAGTATCAGGTGCAGAGGACATGGAATTAACCATTTCTGCCACTCAGGCTTCGTGGTTTCGTGTGAGAGACGAATCTGGCAACGTGCTCAAGATGGGTGAACTAAAAGACGGTGATTCGTTTAAAACAGATATAACTAAGCTCTCTCAGGTGGATATCCGCCTAGGGAACGCGACTGGGATTGACATAAAGGTCAATGACGAGAAGCTGAAGTACGAATTAGACCCTAAGAACACCATGACACAGAACATTGTGATTGTGAATAAAGGAAAGGAAAAGTCATCTTAAGCAAGTAGATGACTTTTCTTTTGTTCCTACTATTAAATACATAAAAAATGCTTTATTGGAGGATTGGAATTCATGTTTAACTTACCGAATAAAATTACGCTTTCTAGGATCGCCTTGATCCCTGTGTTTATGATCATTATGCTCGCTCCTTTAGACTGGGGTGTTGCACGCTTTGGTGACGTCAGCATTGAAGTGACTCACCTTGTCGGAGCGATCTTGTTTATAGTGGCTTCTACAACCGATTGGATTGATGGTTACTATGCCCGTAAACTCAATCTAGTAACAAACTTTGGTAAATTTTTAGATCCGCTTGCAGATAAATTGCTTGTTTCAGCGGCTTTAATTATACTTGTTCAGTACAACCTTACTCCGGCTTGGATGGCGATTGTAATCATTAGCCGTGAATTTGCCGTAACGGGTCTAAGGCTCGTTTTAGCTGGAGGCGGTGAAGTGGTAGCGGCCAATATGCTTGGAAAAGTGAAGACGTGGGCGCAAATCATTGCGATTTCAGCACTTCTATTGCATAACCTGCCGTTTGAACTTGTATCATTCCCGTTTGGTGATCTTGCGATGTGGGTAGCGGTGTTCTTCACTGTTGTCTCAGGCTGGGATTACTTTGCGAAAAACTGGGAAGCTTTAAAGAATTCTAATTAAAAAGGACGTGTACGCTTTGAAGTCAGAGAGAAAAGCAGAAATTATTGCAGTCGGTTCTGAACTTTTGCTAGGGCAAATTACGAATACGAATGCACAATTTATCAGCAAACAGCTAGCTGAAATGGGTGTGAATGTTTATTACCACACAGCCGTTGGTGACAATCCAGAGCGTTTAAAACAGGCCATTCAAGTGGCGCAGGAAAGATCTAATTTTATTATCTTCTCAGGTGGTCTTGGACCAACTAAAGATGATTTAACAAAAGAAACCATTGCAAATACGCTCGGCAAAGAGCTTGTACTAAATGAAGAAGCATTTGAATCAATCCAAGATTACTTCAGAAAAACCGGACGTGATATGTCTCCGAACAACCGGAAGCAGGCACTCGTTTTAGAGGGTTCTGATGTTCTTGCCAATCGCTTCGGAATGGCACCAGGTATGTTTATTCAAGAAGGAGATACGTTTTATATCCTGCTTCCTGGACCGCCAAGTGAACTACATCCGATGTTTGAAAACGAAGCAAAGCCGCTTATTTCTGAGAAACTCGGCTTGAAGGAAAAAATTGTGTCTGTCGTCCTGCGTTTCTTCGGCATCGGTGAATCTCAGCTTGAAACAGACCTTGAAGATTTAATTGATGCTCAGACCAACCCAACGATTGCACCGCTGGCAGGTGACGGGGAAGTGACCTTGAGGCTTACAGCCAAGCATGAGGATGAACAAGAAACGGAGCGTCTGTTAAAAGAAACAGAAGCACAAATTTTAGAGCGGGTTGGCGAGTACTTCTACGGATATGGTGATACATCCCTTGTCCGTGAAGCGTCCAAAGCATTGCACGAACAAGGGAAAACAGTGGCAGCGGCTGAAAGCCTGACTGGCGGCATGTTTTCTGAATGGCTGACCGATCTTGAAGGCGCATCGTCGATTTTGCGCGGCAGTGTCGTTTGTTACACAAATCAAGTCAAGCAGCAGGTGCTCGGCTGCCGGGAGGAAACGTTATCTTCTCATGGTGCTGTCAGCAAAGAGTGTGCTTTAGAGCTCGCTGAAGGGGTTAGAAAGCTGACCGGAAGTGATATTGGTATTAGCTTTACGGGTGTAGCAGGCCCTGATACCCAAGAAGGACAGCCTGTTGGAAAAGTGTTCATTGGGCTATCCACAAAAGATCAGACAGATGTGTTTGAATGGATGTTTACAGGCAGTCGATCAGGTATTCGCAAGCGTGCTGTGAAATATGGTCTGCATCACCTCCTCAAATTATTAAAAGAGAGTTAATTTTGTTTTTTACTAGGTTTACTCCTTTATAAAAGAGCATTTTTTCTAATAGAAACAGCACTTTTCTTAAATCATCTGCCAATAAAAAAATCGAATATGTGTTCGATTTTTTCTTGGCAAATGACGTAAAACAAGGTATAGTATAGATAGTGGAATTGATAAAGGAGGAAACAATAGAATGAGTGATCGTCAAGCAGCCTTAGATATGGCTCTTAAACAAATAGAAAAACAGTTTGGTAAAGGCTCTATTATGAAACTAGGAGAGCAAACAGATACACATATTTCAACAGTACCAAGTGGTTCGTTAGCACTTGATACTGCGCTTGGAATAGGTGGGTATCCTCGCGGCCGTATTATTGAAGTATATGGTCCAGAGAGTTCTGGTAAAACGACAGTAGCACTTCATGCAATTGCTGAGGTTCAGCAGCAGGGAGGACAAGCTGCGTTTATCGATGCAGAGCATGCGCTAGATCCAGTTTATGCTAAAAAACTAGGTGTCAACATTGATGAGCTGTTGCTTTCTCAGCCGGATACAGGAGAACAAGCACTGGAAATTGCAGAAGCACTTGTCCGCAGTGGTGCAGTTGATATTGTTGTCATTGACTCAGTAGCTGCTCTTGTACCAAAAGCAGAGATCGAAGGAGATATGGGAGATTCACACGTCGGTCTTCAAGCGCGTTTAATGTCTCAAGCCCTTCGTAAACTGTCAGGTGCCATCAACAAATCGAAAACCATTGCGATCTTTATTAACCAAATTCGTGAAAAAGTAGGGGTTATGTTCGGTAATCCTGAAACAACACCTGGTGGACGTGCACTGAAGTTCTATTCGTCTGTTCGTTTAGAAGTACGCCGTGCTGAACAGCTGAAACAAGGCAACGACATTATGGGGAATAAAACGAGAATTAAAGTCGTAAAAAACAAAGTGGCACCGCCATTCCGTGTTGCGGAAGTAGATATTATGTACGGTGAAGGAATCTCAAAAGAGGGAGAAATCATCGACCTTGGAAGCGAACTAGATATCGTACAAAAGAGTGGTGCATGGTATTCTTATCAAGAGGAACGTCTTGGACAAGGCCGCGAAAATGCGAAACAGTTCCTAAAAGAAAACAAAGATATCCTTCTCATGATTCAAGAGCAAATTAGGGAGCACTATGGCTTGGATACAAACGGTGTGAAACCAACCGAAGAAGAAGGACAAGAGGAACTGGAATTTAATGACTAAAAAGACGCTGAAAAGCGTCTTTTTTTTACAATTACATGACAGCTAGCGGGTCGAAAGTTCTGTTTTTGCTTGAAATAACGACTTACGCCTCAGTCTGACTAGCTTGACAAGTATTTCCGACACAATTACAATGGGAATGTATCACTTGTTTTTCTTAACATGATTGATAACTAATTTAAACTTGACAAGGGCAGTGAGGATCTCATTCCCTGTGAAGGCCCTGTATGTTGAGACACAAAACAATGTACATGCCGACACTTTATTTGTAAAACCAAGTTCATAGCAAGAGGAGGTGAAAATATGTCGCCTACGATGTTTACGATCATCTCCATTTTGCTGAGCCTAATCTGTTTAGTTGTTGGCTACTTTGTTCGTAAAACCATTGCAGAAGCAAAAATATCCGGCGCAAGAAACATGGCCGAACAAATTGTTGAGGATGCAAAGCGTGATGCGGAAGCATTGAAGAAAGAAGCGCTCTTGGAAGCGAAAGATGAAATTCATTCGTTTCGTGTAGAGGCGGAGCAAGAAGTTCGTGAAAGACGTAATGAGCTTCAAAGACAAGAAAACCGTTTACTTCAAAAAGAGGAAAATCTGGATCGTAAGGACGAATCTTTAGATAAACGGGAGTCCCTGTTGGAGAAGAGAGATCATTCTCTGAATGAACGACAACAACATATTGAAGAGATGGAAAGCAAAGTGGATGATATGATTCGTTTGCAGAAAGCCGAGTTGGAGCGTATTTCTAGTCTAACTCGAGATGAAGCGAAACAAATCATTCTGGATCAAGTTGAAAATGAGCTTTCCCACGACATTGCAGTCATGACGAAAGAATCTGAAAACCGGGCGAAAGAAGAGGCTGATAAAAAAGCGAAAAATATTCTTTCACTTGCGTTACAGCGTTGTGCAGCTGATCATGTAGCTGAAACAACGGTATCTGTAGTCAATCTTCCAAATGATGAAATGAAAGGTCGTATTATCGGACGTGAAGGACGAAATATCCGTACGTTAGAAACGTTAACAGGTATTGACCTAATCATTGATGATACACCTGAAGCTGTCATCTTATCGGGCTTTGATCCGATTCGACGTGAAACAGCGAGGATAGCTCTGGACAAGCTAGTCCAGGATGGACGTATTCATCCTGCACGAATTGAAGAAATGGTGGAAAAATCACGCCGTGAAGTCGATGATTATATCCGCGAGATGGGTGAGCAAACGACATTTGAAGTTGGCGTTCACGGTCTGCATCCGGATCTCATCAAAATTCTCGGTCGCTTAAAATTCCGTACAAGTTATGGACAAAATGTCCTGAAGCATTCTATTGAGGTTGCACATCTTGCAGGTCTCATGGCTTCAGAGCTTGGAGAAGATGCAAAGCTTGCAAAACGAGCAGGTCTTCTGCATGACATTGGAAAAGCCATTGATCATGAAGTAGAAGGAAGCCACGTAGAAATTGGCGTTGAGCTTGCGACGAAATATAAAGAGCATCCTGTTGTCATCAACAGTATTGCATCTCACCACGGTGACCAAGAACCGACATCGATTATCGCTGTTCTTGTTGCGGCAGCTGATGCATTATCTGCAGCACGCCCTGGTGCAAGAAGTGAGACGCTTGAAAATTACATTCGGAGACTTGAGAAATTAGAAGATATCTCTGAATCTTATGAAGGTGTTGAAAAATCGTTTGCGATACAGGCTGGACGTGAAGTACGTATTATGGTGAAGCCAGATTCAATTAATGATCTTGAAGCTCACCGTCTAGCAAGGGATATTCGTAAGCGGATTGAGGACGAGCTCGATTACCCTGGTCACATTAAAGTGACGGTCATTCGAGAAACTCGCGCAGTAGAGTATGCAAAATAGAGCGGTGCGCTTAGCGCCGCTTTATTTTTTTGTGTAAATATGCAACACTGATAAGAAGATCATTTTATAAGAGAAAGGGTTCAAAGCGCATGAAAATATTATTTGTTGGAGATATCGTCGGTTCACCTGGCAGAGATACACTAAAAGAATACTTACCAAAGCTAAAGAAAAAATATCAGCCGCACTTTACCATTGTGAATGGAGAAAATGCTGCTCACGGAAAAGGTCTCACTGAGAAAATCTATCACGAGCTGCTTCAATCAGGAGCTGATGTGCTCACGATGGGGAACCATACATGGGACAAAAGAGACATTTTTGATTTCATCGATGACGCAGCCAATATTGTTCGTCCAGCTAATTTCCCGGAAGGTACGCCTGGGAAAGGTCTCACTTTTATTAAAAAACAAGGAAAAGAGCTGGCTGTCATCAACCTGCAAGGCCGCACATTTTTACCGCCAATTGACTGCCCGTTTCAAAAAGTAGATGAGCTCATTGCGGAAGCATCAAAACGGACACCATTTATTTTTATTGATTTCCATGGTGAAGCCACAAGTGAAAAGCAAGCGATGGGCTGGTATACAGACGGCCGTGCATCATGTGTCGTTGGAACGCATACACATGTTCAAACAGCCGATAACCGCGTATTGCCAAAAGGAACTGCGTATATTTCAGATGTTGGAATGACAGGTCCTTATGATGGCATTTTAGGGGTTGACCGAGAAACAATCATTAAACGATTCAAAACAAGTCTTCCAGTTCGTTTCGAAATTGCAGAAGGTCGCACGACATTAAGTGCAGTGATCGTAGAAATTGACGAACAGTCGAAAAAAGCTGTCAAAATTGATCGAATTTTGATAAATGATGACCATATTTTCTTTGAATAAATATTCACATATTTATTTCAGCAAAATATTAATCAGAAAGAAGGAATATGCGCCCTCTATCGTGAATATAGTAAAAATGGTAGGTAGCCTGCTATTTTTGAAAAACATTTTGGGGATGGATTTTCAAAAAAATAGCCACATCTAACAAAGATTGTTCTAATGAACACTCACTTATCCATTGTAAATTTAAGGGGGAGCAAAAATGGAAATTTTAAAAGTTTCAGCAAAGTCAAATCCAAATTCAGTAGCGGGAGCATTAGCCGGCGTTTTACGTGAACGCGGTGCAGCGGAAATACAAGCAATCGGCGCTGGAGCACTGAATCAGGCGGTCAAGGCTGTCGCCATTGCAAGGGGATTTGTTGCGCCTAGCGGAGTGGATTTGATATGTATTCCGGCCTTTACTGACATTCTTATCGATGGAGAAGAAAGAACAGCAATCAAACTGATTGTTGAACCACGATAATTCTAATTTTATTATTTTCAACCTGCTTACATCATGTAAGCAGGTTGTTTTTGTTTACCGCTATACATTTCTTATATAACATATTTCTTTCACAAATTAGATAAAAAAACTACATATTAGAGCTTGCATTTTTTCACCATGATGATAACTTAAGATTAAGTTGAAAATACTTCATCAAAAATAAATATTTAAGTAGGTGAAAAAATGGTTGAAGCTTTTTTAAAAAGAGGAAAGCTTGTTTTTATTTTATTTTTTATCGTACTCATTGCCGGAGGCTATTTGTTTACACAGCTTCCTAAACGAGAACTGCCAGAATTTCAAGCGAATATCGTGACCATTTCGACCGTTTTTCCTGGTGCTGATGCAAAGCAGGTGGAAAGTGATGTCACCAATAAGCTCGAATCGGCCCTTTCTGATATCAATGGTGTAGAGAAAACAAG
This sequence comes from Bacillus xiamenensis, assembly GCF_000300535.1. GTDB lineage: Bacteria > Bacillota > Bacilli > Bacillales > Bacillaceae > Bacillus > Bacillus xiamenensis. The sequence goes on along the minus strand of NZ_AMSH01000022.1, from coordinate 16,985 downwards.
CTCTGTTTCCGCCATTGGTTTTTCCAATATTGTGCTTGAAATTGATGATCAAGCCGATTTCCAAAAGGTAGCAAGTCAAATTAAAAATGAAACCACAAATGCCGCTTCTTCCTTTCCAGATGGTGTCATGGAGCCGGATGTAAAGGACGAGTTCGGCAATGTACCGGTTGGCTCCTACATGATTGTGTCGAATACATCATCTGATTTAGCAAAAAGTCAGGAATCGCTGCGTGCGTTAAAAGAAAAAGTAGAGGACATCAAAGGTGTTGATGGTGTCGTCATCAAAGGGTTCAATGACAAACAAGCGATATTGAACTTAGATTCAAACAAGCTGGAGGATGAAGGTTTAAACGTGACCGATGTCACAAATGCCATCAATCAAGAATTTGATACATCCCCGCTGGGTGACGTTCGTTCAGCTGGAGAGAAGGTCAAGCTGTCCATTGATGCTTATGACCAATTAAATCAAATCAAAAAGATTGAGCTTTTCTCAAAAACAAAACGTGAGCCTGTCACAATCGGTCAGCTGGGCAGCTTAAAAGAAGTAGAAAAAGAGAAAAGTGATATCGTCACATATAACGGAAAACCGGCCTATTCTTTTACAGTCAATATTAAACCTGGGCTTGATATTCCTAAAATGTATGACAAGGTCAGTGATGTTATTGAAAAAGAGAAAGAGCTGCCAAATGGTGTGGAGTGGATCAACTACTATTCACAAAAAAGCGAAGTAGATGCCATTTTTAACGATTTAATCAAAGAAGCGATCGTTGCCGTCATCGCCGTCATTGTCGTCACCACACTTGGCTTAACCATTGGTGGTGCGTTTATCGTTTCACTTGCGATCCCGCTATCTATTACGATCGGAACGATTCCGCTCCCGTTTTTACAAGTGGACCTTAACCAAATTTCGATTATTGGCTTTATCATTGCATTAGGGATACTTGTGGATGACGCCATTGTGGTCAACGATAATATTTTAAGGCAGATGAAAAAGCACGAAAGCCCTCTCAAAGGAACCATTGCAGGGGTAAAAGAAGTCGCTGGATCTATTGTCACCTCAACGCTTGCAGTTGTATTTGCCTTCTTGCCGCTTGTTTTCCTATCTGGTGCGAACGGGGCATTTATTCTGGCATTACCGTCTGTTCTTGTCACAACTGTACTGGCGTCGATGGTCATTTCTTTGACACTTGTGCCAGTCTATCAATATACCGCAAACCGAAAAAGAAAGAACAAGAAGATGCAAAAAGAACCTGGATTCTTAGGCAAACCATTTAAAAGATTAGCCGATTTTTATGCAGACGGTGTGCTGACAAACATCGTGAGACGTCCACTTTTGATTGGACTTAGCGGTTTGCTTGTTTCGACACTGGCCTTTTTACTCATTTTCGTCACACCATTTGAATTTTTCCCTGCGGCGAATAAGAAGGAGGTTGTCGTCACTGTCACACTCCCAAGTGAAACAACCTTGGATAAAACAAATGAAACACTAGAGAAAATAGAACATGAGATCAAACAGCAAAAAGGAATTGAAGAGACGGCTATTTTTGCAGGCGGCGGTGTGCCGAACTTGTTTAATGAAAGCATCTCAAACGCAAGTGATCACACGGGTCAGGTTGTTGTAAGGGTCGACAATGATCAGATGACAAGTAAAGAATTGATAGATCGTATGACAGAGCCTTTGCGAGAGAAATTTAAAGATGCGGATATCTTTATGAAAACCATTGTTCAAGGACCGCCAACTGGAGCACCTGTGACCGTGACCATTGCAGGAGAACAATTTTCAAAGCTGGTTGATGTGAAAGAGACGCTCACAAAAGAAATGAAAGAAAGCGGAGCGAGTTTGATCACAGACGATGTCAATCAGCCGGTGAAAACCATCTCATTTGAATTAAATCGTGACCGAATGGCACAGGATGGGCTCACCGCGCAGTTTGTCAGCAGACAGCTTGGGCTTGTGACAGAAGGAATTCCATTAGGCTCCTTTAAACAAGGAACAGATGACATCGATTTAGTGGTGAAACAGGATATGGGCACACATCAAAATGGATTGAAGTTAAAAGACATTAAGGTGCCTGTGAGTACAACTGACAGTGGTATGCCTTCGCTAGAGCCGCTTAGCCGGTACGTAAAAGAAAAACAAACAGAGCAGTACGAAAGCATTCCGCATGAAAACGGGATTCCGACCATCACATTAAAGGCATATCCTGGAACGTCAGGTACGTTTAAAGACGATATGACAGAAGTCGTCAATCACGTTGGAAAAAGTGATGCAGCGAAGGACTTGACCATTTCTCAAGGTGGAGAAAATGAAGATCAAACCCAATTCTTTATTGAAATTAGTCTCTTATTTGGGGTCGTCTTGCTGCTCATTTATGTTACCATCGCCTTCCAGTTCAATTCACTCATGCTTCCGCTTTTAGTTCTTGGAACTGTTTACTTAGCGATATCAGGAGCGATTATTGGACTATTTGTAACTCAAACTCCGTTTAGCTTTATGGCAACAATGGGTATTGTGTCATTAGCAGGTATCGTGGTCAGAAATGCGGTTGTCTTGTTTGAATTTATTGAACAGCGCCGCAAACAGGGGCTTGATCAACGAACAGCGGTCATTGAAGCGGGAAGAGCAAGGATTAGACCGATCTTGTTAACGGCATTCACAGCACTCGTTGCCCTTATGCCTGTTGCATTAAGCAATGATCCACTCTTTAAGCCGCTGGCGATCTGCATCGTATCAGGTGTCTTTTTCTCCACGATTCTGACACTGCTGATTGTGCCGGCCTTATATGTGGCTGTTTCAAAAAAACGCTGACAATCCTGAAGCAAATCTCCTTCTATTTGGAGATTTGCTTTTTTTATAGAAAAATATCCAAAAAAATATGTGGAGTGTTCATTTGTCCTTATGTAGTGGACAGTGGTATTTACGGCTAAAATAAGACGTGTTAAAATCTGATTGGGAGAAGTTTTTTGACAAAGGGGTTGTACGTCATGTGTGGAACGATGAAAGCGATTGTTAAAAAAGAAAGCGCTTACGGAGCGGTGATGATGGAGAGGCCGATTCCGGAAATTAATGATCATGAAGTGCTCATCCAGGTGAAAGCCACATCAATATGCGGGACCGATGTGCATATTTATAATTGGGATGATTGGGCAAAGGCGAGAGTCAAAGCACCGTACATTTTTGGTCATGAATTTACAGGGGAAGTTGTCAAAGTGGGAAGCCAGGTCTCACGTGCAAAAGTAGGGGAGTTTGTATCGGCTGAGACGCATATTGTATGTAATCAGTGCTATATGTGTTTAACAGGGCAGCAGCATTTGTGCAGCGAAACGAAAATTTTAGGGGTAGACATTGATGGCTGCTTTGCTGAATACGTCAAAGTACCTGAACAAAATGTATGGCATAACCCAGATCAAATGCCAGTAGAGCTTGCATCCATTCAAGAGCCGCTCGGAAATGCTGTTCATACAGTTCTCCATACACCTGTTTCAGGAAAGTCAGTGGCGATTTTTGGCTGCGGGCCAATCGGTTTAATGGCGATCGCAGTCGCGAAAGCCTCTGGGGCTGTGCAAGTGTTTGCTGTTGATAAAAACGAATACAGGCTGGACCTTGCCCGAAAAATGGGTGCAGATCATATCGTGGATATCGGAAAAGATGATCCTGTTGCAATGATTAAGCAGCTCACGCGGATGGAAGGGGCAGACGTGATGTGTGAGATGTCAGGACACCCTGTTGCGATTAATCAAGCACTCGAAGCTTGTGCAAATGGCGGGAAAGTCAATATACTAAGTTTGCCAGAGCGACCAGTGACCATTGACATTACAAATCAAATTGTTTTTAGGGGATTAACCGTTCAAGGGATAACGGGGAGAAAAATGTTTGAAACGTGGCGTCAAGTATCTGAACTTTTAAGAACAAATACCATTGATGTACAGCCAGTTGTCACGCATACGCTGCCATTTGAAGATTTCAAAAAGGGGTTTGAACTCATGAGAAGTGGTACGTGCGGGAAGATCGTACTGATGATGCCATCATATCAAAGGGGGACGAAATGATGAAAGAATTTACGTATTTACAAGATGAATTAGACGCAATGAAGCAGCAAGGTACTCATCAAACGTTGAAAGAAATTGATTCCAAACAATCATCCACGGTTACATTAAATGAACAATCCGTCATACAACTCTCTTCAAACAATTATTTAGGACTCACCTCACATCCAAGGCTGATGAAAGCGGCAAAAGAGGCGATTGATGAATTCGGTGCTGGTACAGGATCGGTAAGAACCATTGCTGGAACGATGACGATGCACGAACGGCTTGAAAAAAAGCTCGCTGCTTTTAAAAAGACAGAGGCAGCCTTAGTATTCCAATCAGGCTTTACGACCAATCAAGGGGTTTTATCGAGCATCCTCACAAAAGATGATATTGTCATTTCAGATGAGCTCAATCATGCCTCGATCATCGATGGGATTCGGTTAACAAAGGCAGATAAAAAAGTATACGGGCATTCTAATATGGAAGAGCTAGAGAAAATTTTAAAGAAATCCATGAATTACCGCATCCGTCTTATCGTGACAGATGGCGTGTTCTCAATGGATGGAGATATCGCGCCGCTGCCTGAAATCGTCAGGCTGGCAGAAGCATATGATGCCTTTGTAATGGTTGACGATGCTCATGCGTCTGGCGTGCTTGGTGAAAATGGGCGAGGAACCGTTAACCATTTTCAGCTTGACGGCAGAGTGCATATTCAAGTTGGCACACTGAGTAAGGCTGTCGGTGTGCTTGGCGGCTACGTCGCTGGTTCTGCGGTTTTAATCGACTATTTAAAGCATAAAGCAAGACCATTTTTATTCAGCACCTCACATCCGCCGGCTGTCACAAGAGCCTGTGAAGAAGCCATTGACGTGCTGTTAGACGAACCGGAGCGCATTGAAACACTTTGGGAGAACGCTAATTATTTTAAAGAAAAAGTCATCGGTCTTGGATTTGAGGTGGCGCCAACAGAAACGCCTATTATTCCAATGATGATTGGAGACGAGGCACTGACTTTCCGGTTTTCTAAGGCATTAATCGAGCGAGGCGTCTTTGCTCAGGGGATTGCTTTCCCAACCGTGGCGAAAGGAAAAGCGAGAATTAGAGCGATCATCACAGCAGAGCACACAAAAGAAGAACTTGACCGTGCACTAACCATCATCGAAGAAGAAGCGAAGAAATTGAATATACTTGATTGAGAGAGCGAGGGCTCTCTTTTTCTTTTGCACTAATCTTTCCATATTTCATCAAATCTACCGTTTGTTATGTATAATAGAATTAAAAAATATGTTGAGGTAAGTGATGAAAGAAATGTTATTTCATGCTGATGATTTTTATAAGCAATTTCTTGATTATAAAAACAATACAAACATAGACAAAAGTCACCCTTTTCACAAACTGTTTAACAAAGATTTACCAAATAAAATTCAACTTGAGCTGGAAAAACTTCATATGAGAAATATAAATAAATTGGATTTTAAAGCATCTACAGGAAATGGACGAGTTGCAGAATGTTTTTGGATTGCTCTTTTAGACAAGCGATTAACGACAAATTCGGAGTCGAAAAAAACATCCACACAAAAAGGAATATATATTGTCATTTTATTTGCTGAGAATGGCGAAGATTTTTATTTAACAATCGAAACTGGAACTGAAAATTTATCTTTATCTGAAATTAAAAAAGAAGCAGCCATTTGGAGAAACCGATTGAAGCCTGAATTAAAAGGTAATAAAAGGCTAGAGGACTTTCAAGTAGGTGACTTTTATTTAGGTAAAACAGTGAGACCTAGAAAATATGTAGCAAGTTCATTAATTTTTAAAAAATATAACATCTTTCACTTTAATCACCATCGCTTTATAGAAGATATCAATTCTTTAAACGAATTTTTTTATGATTTTATTTATGAAGTCTATTTAGATCAAGATATCTTTCTAAAAGACGAGCAGCGCAAAAAATTCAAAAGAAAAAGAATCATCCACAGAGACATTTATAAACAACTAAGAGAAGAAAGAGCAAAGCAAAATGAAGAGACAGGTAGGATAGCAGAGAAATTTGTTTATGAAAGGGAAGTACAGCAATTGTTAGCCGCTGGTCAAGAACAATTAGCAGAAGCTGTCAATTGGCTGGCTGAAACAGAAGATGGCCATGGATTTGATATCAAATCATATTACCCGGATGGAAAAGAAAAATTAATAGAAGTAAAAGGGTCTAAACTTACTCATCATGATTTTCAATTCTTCTTGTCCGAACAAGAACGAATGGTAGCAGAAGAGGAAAAAGAAGCGTATGTGATTACTTTAGTTGAAAGTGTCGGTACACAAAATATGAAGATTGTTAAAGAAATACAAAACCCTCTTGGAAAAGACAACCTACTGCTAAAACCTACTCAATATTCATGTAGAATTCGTGTGGATTGAAAAGTGATAGTACATTTGAATTTATTTTCAATTCATCACAAAATAGTCTATACTGTAGGGTGGAGCTTGGTTTGAAAGGAGTACGAATTCATGAATGAAGAGCAGAGAAAAGCGAGCGGACAAATCAGTTCATCGGACAAAAAATCCGAGAAGGACTACAGCAAATATTTTGAAGCTGTTTACATTCCGCCTTCCTTAAAAGATGCAAAAAAACGGGGTAAAGAAGAAGTCGAATACAATCAATTTCAAATTGACGAGCGGTTTCAAGGGTTAGGGAACGGTCGCAAGTTTTATATTCGCACATATGGCTGCCAAATGAATGAGCATGACACAGAAGTAATGGCTGGTATTTTTATGGCGCTTGGTTATGAACCAACAAATTCTACTGAAGATGCGAATGTCATCTTATTAAACACCTGCGCCATTCGTGAGAATGCGGAAAACAAAGTGTTTGGAGAGCTTGGTCATTTAAAAGCATTAAAGCGTGAAAAGCCAGATTTAATCTTAGGTGTCTGCGGATGTATGTCGCAAGAAGAATCTGTCGTCAACCGTATTTTAAAGAAACATCCATTTGTTGACTTGATTTTCGGAACGCACAACATTCACCGCCTGCCAGAGCTTTTATCCGAATGCTATTTATCAAAAGAAATGGTCATCGAGGTTTGGTCGAAGGAAGGCGATGTGATTGAAAACCTTCCAAGAGCCCGCCAAGGTAAAATCAAAGGCTGGGTAAACATTATGTACGGCTGTGATAAATTTTGTACCTATTGCATTGTTCCTTACACGCGCGGTAAAGAAAGAAGCCGCCGTCCAGACGAAATTATTCAAGAGGTAAGACGTTTAGCGGCAGAAGGATATAAGGAAATTACCCTTCTTGGTCAAAACGTGAATGCGTATGGAAAAGATTTTGAGGACATGGAATATGGTCTTGGTCATCTGATGGATGAGCTGCGTAAAATTGATATCCCGCGTATCCGTTTTACTACAAGTCATCCGCGCGACTTTGATGATCACTTAATTGAGGTGCTTGCCAAAGGCGGCAACCTTCTCGATCATATTCACTTGCCAGTTCAATCAGGAAGTTCTGCTGTCCTGAAGCTGATGGCGAGAAAATATGACCGTGAGCGTTACCTAGAACTTGTGCGTAAAATCAAAGAAGCAATGCCAAACGCTTCCTTGACAACGGACATTATTGTAGGGTTCCCAAATGAAACAGATGAGCAGTTTGAAGAAACTCTATCCCTCTATCGAGAGGTTGAGTTCGATGCGGCTTATACGTTCATTTACTCTCCAAGAGAAGGCACACCAGCAGCGAAAATGAAAGACAATGTGCCAATGCGTGTGAAAAAAGAACGTCTACAGCGCCTGAATGCACTCGTGAATGAAATTTCCGCGAAAAAAATGAAGGAATATGAAGGGCAGACTGTCGAAGTATTAGTAGAGGGTGAAAGTAAAAACAACCCTGAGATCCTAGCCGGATATACAAGTAAAAGCAAGCTTGTGAATTTTAAAGCACCAAAAGAAGCGATTGGCAACATCGTCAAAGTGAAAATCACACAAGCGAAAACTTGGTCTCTTGACGGAGAAATGGTTGGAGAAGCTATCGAGGTGAATTAAAATGACGCTTTATTCAAAGAAAGAGATTGTCGAGCGCGCAAGAGAGCTCGCGAAAATGATTTCTGAAACGGAAGAAGTTGATTTCTTCAAGAAAGCAGAAGCGCAAATCAATGAAAATACAAAAATTTCGACGATCATTAATCAAATTAAGGCGCTTCAAAAACAAGCTGTGAATTTAAAGCATTACGGCAAACACGAAGCCTTAAAGCAAGTTGAAGAAAAAATCGATGCCCTGCAAGAAGAACTGGATGACATTCCAGTGATCCAAGAATTCAAAGAATCACAAATGGAAGTCAACTCTCTGCTTCAGCTTGTAGCACACACGATTTCTAATCAAGTAACGGATGAAATCATCCTTTCAACCGGCGGTGACCTTTTATTAGGAGAAACCGGTTCAAAAGTGAAAAACTCATCCCCAAGTTGCTCCATTAAATGAGAAAACCCCGCAGATGCGGGGTTTTTATATTTTATATAATATATGTTATTTGTATTTTGCTACTGCACCAACAACAAAATGTTGATGCAGTAGCCCCTGTATACCATAAAAATGTCTTAAACTAAAAATGAATTGATTTTACAGATTAAAAGATTTAAATTGAAACTCAATGCTTAATCCAAAAATATTTATTATAATATGAAACTATTTCACAAAAATCCCTCCCTATATAAAGAAGGGCTACTAACTTTATTACATCAAATTACACCATTTCAGTCAACCCCAAACCTCTCACTCTCCAACTTTTCCAATTTTCAAGGCAAGTTTATGGGCGACCATGCATACACTGAAACAGAAATGAATTTAATTGAACATGAAGCTCAAAATCGTGACACACTAGACGAATGCCCAGCATAAGATAAAACGATCAAGAACAAGGAGGCATGCCGGAATGTCTGAATACAGAGAGATTATTACAAAAGCGGTGGTTGCAAAAGGGAGGAAATTTACCCAAAGCACACACACCATTTCTCCATCGCAAAAACCAACCAGCATCCTAGGCGGTTGGATCATTAATCATAAGTATGATGCTGAAAAGGTCGGTAAAACAGTTGAAATTGAAGGAACATTTGATATTAACGTGTGGTATTCTTACGCAGACAACACGAAAACCGAAGTGGTCACAGAACGTGTGAAATATGTAGATATCATCAAACTGAGATATAAAGATAAAAACTTTCTCGATGATGAGCACGAAGTGATTGCGAAAGTCTTACAGCAGCCCAATTGCTTAGAAGTCACCATCTCTCCAAATGGCAATAAAATTGTCGTTCAGGCAGAGCGTGAATTCATTGCAGAAGTAGTAGGAGAAACAAAAATTGTGGTAGAGGTCAATTCAAGCTGGAAAGAAAAAGATGATCATGAGTGGGAAGAAGAAGTGGATGAGGAGTTAGAAGACATTCATCCAGAATTCCTAGCAGGTGATCCTGAAGAGTAATTGATGACTAGGGCGCATATCTCCCTAGTTTTTTTCTGCGCTATATCAGGGGAAAAAAGGCGATTTTTTATGCTATAATGGAAGATGGCATAAATTCGAAAGTAATATAGTGAGGGATTAGAAATATGGCAAGTTATACGCCCATGATACAGCAATATTTAAAGATCAAGGCAGATTATCAAGATGCCTTTTTATTTTTCCGCTTAGGTGATTTTTATGAGATGTTTTTTGATGATGCAAAAGAGGCAGCACAAGAACTAGAAATCACATTAACAAGCAGAGATGGCGGGACGATTCCGATGTGCGGTGTTCCTTATCATTCTGCGTCTGCATACATAGAACAGTTAATTTCAAAAGGCTACAAGGTCGCGATTTGTGAGCAGGTAGAAGACCCGAAAACGGCGAAAGGTGTTGTCAAAAGAGAGGTCGTTCAACTGATTACACCGGGTACGGTTATGGATGGCAAAGGGCTGAGTGAAAACGAAAACAACTTCATAGCATCTGTTTCCAGCTTTCAACATGGGTATGGCCTTGCGCTGTCCGATTTATCAACAGGTGAAAACATGGCTGCTTTCATTGAACGGTTAGATGACGTCGTCTCTGAAATTTACTCTGTCGGTGCCAAAGAAATTGTGGTCTCAAAGCAGCTAGATGAAGAAACGGTGAAAATCCTGAGGGAACGCTGTCATGCAACCATTTCTTACGAAGATAGCAGCGAATTAATGGATGAAGCTGACGCCCTCGTTTCCCATCTTGATGAACATCTGCAGTCGACATTTTTCACCTTATATGCGTACTTAAGAAGAACGCAAAAAAGAAGTCTTGATCACCTTCAGCAAGTTCAACTGTACGAGCTGGAACAAACGATGAAAATTGATCTTTACTCAAAGCGAAACCTTGAATTAACAGAAACAATTCGCTCAAAAAGTAAGAAGGGCTCTTTATTGTGGCTGTTAGATGAAACAAAAACAGCGATGGGCGGAAGACTGCTGAAGCAATGGATCGACCGGCCGCTCATTCGCCTTTCGCAAATTAAAGAACGCCAGGAAATGGTGCAAATTCTCATGAATCATTTCTTTGAACGAGAGGATCTTCGTGAACGATTAAAGCAAGTATATGATCTCGAGCGTCTAGCAGGCCGTGTGGCATTTGGAAATGTGAATGCCCGCGATCTCATTCAACTAAAGGAATCCCTAAAGCAAGTACCGGCCATTAAAGAACTCGTCCATTCCCTGCCAGAGGAAATGGCAGCATCTCGAGCGAATGATATTGACCCTTGCGGCGACCTGCTTGATTTATTAGAAGATGCTCTTTATGAAAATCCGCCAATGACGTTAAAAGAAGGCAATTTGATTAAAGACGGCTACAATGCAAAATTAGATGAATATCGTGATGCCAGCCGAAACGGCAAGGACTGGATTGCGCGGCTTGAACAGCAAGAAAGAGAATACACTGGGATTCGTTCTTTAAAGGTCGGATTTAATAAAGTATTTGGCTATTACATCGAAGTAACCCGGGCGAATACGCATCTTTTGGAAGAAGGTCGTTATGAAAGAAAGCAAACCCTTGCGAATGCAGAGCGGTATATTACACCTGAATTAAAAGAAAAAGAAGCCCTTATTCTTGAGGCAGAATCAAATATTAGCGAATTGGAATATGAACTATTTTCTGCGCTTCGGGAACAAGTAAAAGCATATATTCCTAGATTACAGCTGCTTGCAAAACAAATGAGTGAACTGGATGCGCTGCAATGCTTTGCGACCGTAAGTGAAAAGCGTCGTTATGTCCGTCCGGAATTCTCAGAGGATGAGGTAGATGTCGTTGGTGGTCGTCACCCTGTCGTTGAAAAAGTGATGGATCATCAGGAGTATGTGCCGAATGACTGCCATATGGGAAAAGGAAGACAAACTTTGCTCATTACTGGACCGAATATGTCAGGGAAAAGCACCTATATGAGGCAAATGGCATTGATCTCAATTCTTGCGCAAATTGGCTGTTTTGTGCCGGCATCAAAGGCGACCCTTCCGATATTTGATCAAATCTTTACACGTATTGGTGCGGCAGATGACTTGATCTCTGGTCAAAGTACTTTTATGGTAGAAATGCTTGAAGCAAAAAATGCGATGGTGCATGCGACGAAAAACAGTTTGATTTTATTTGATGAAATTGGACGAGGGACAAGCACCTATGATGGAATGGCTCTTGCACAGGCCATCATTGAATTTGTTCATGATCACATTGGTGCTAAAACCCTTTTCTCCACACATTACCATGAACTGACCGTACTTGAATCTCAATTAAGCGAGCTGAAGAATGTCCATGTACGAGCTGAAGAGCATGAGGGGACCGTCGTTTTCTTACATCAAATCAAAGAAGGGGCAGCTGACAAAAGCTATGGTATTCATGTAGCGCAGCTTGCTGAACTGCCTGATGCCATCATTGATCGTGCCCAGACCATCTTAACGGAGCTTGAGAGTGGATCACATGAAGTGATTCCGCGCGTGTCTCCAGCCCCAAAAACAGAAAAGGCCGAGGAAAAACAGCAGCTTTCATTCTTTGAAGTGGAAGAAAAACCGCAAACAAAACCTGTTCTGAAAAACAAAGATCAAGCGGTGATCGAAGAATTGAAGTCATTTAACTTAATGGATATGACACCGCTGGAAGCCATGACAAAGCTATACGAATTGCAAAAGAAATTATAATGTAAGGTGAGGTGAGCAAGAAAATGGCAAAGATTATTCAGCTATCCGATGACCTATCCAATAAAATTGCTGCGGGCGAAGTGGTTGAGCGTCCGGCTTCTGTCGTGAAGGAGCTTGTTGAAAATGCGATCGATGCGAGTAGTACAGTTATTGAAATCGATGTAGAAGAAGCAGGTCTTTCTTCTATTCGAATTATTGATAATGGTGTTGGAATCGATGCTGAAGATTGTAAGCTCGCCTTCCAGCGACATGCGACGAGTAAAATCAAAGATGAAAATGATCTATTTCGAGTGAGAACCCTCGGCTTTAGAGGAGAGGCGCTGCCAAGTATTGCGTCTGTTTCTCATCTTGAAATGAAGACAAGTACCGGTGAAGGAGCAGGAACACACCTAGTGCTCCAAGGCGGTAAGATCATTTCAGAGAAAAAAACCTCTGGCCGGCGCGGCACCGAAATTGTCGTCACCAACTTATTTTATAATACGCCAGCCCGTCTAAAATATATGAAAACCGTTCATACAGAGCTTGGCAACATATCAGATGTCGTCAACCGAATTGCGCTTGCTCATCCAGAAGTATCAATTCGCTTGCGTCATCAAGGGAAAGTGTTGCTTCAAACAAATGGAAATGGGGATGTGCGGCATGTGCTTGCAGCCATTTATGGAACGGCTGTGGCGAAAAAAATGCTGCCACTTCACGTGCAATCACTTGATTTTGAAATAAAAGGATATATTTCTTTGCCAGAAGTGACGAGGGCATCACGTAATTATATGTCTTCTGTTGTGAATGGAAGATATGTGAAGCATTTCCCGCTTGTGAAAGCCATCCATGAAGGGTACCATACACTGCTTCCGATTGGCCGTCATCCGATTACATTTATTGACATGAAGATGGACCCGATTTTAGTGGATGTGAACGTACATCCATCAAAGCTTGAGGTAAGACTGAGTAAAGAGCAGGAACTTCATGAGCTGATCAAACAAGGAATTAAGGACGTGTTTCAAAAGCAGCAGCTTATTCCAAGTGCACACGTGCCAAAAAAAGCTCCAATGCCAGCTGTGAAAAATGAGCAGCAATCCTTAACGTTTGATTCCAGACAAACAAATATAAACCGAACGGAGACACCTGCACCTTATGAACCGGTCCCGCTCGAATCGGCTGTATACGAGACAAGTCAGAACGACACATACGGGATGCCTGAACCAGAAAGCCAGGCAGCATCTTTACCAGTCACGCACGAAGAAAAGCATGACGCTAGCGGGTATTTTGAGGAATCTGCGGCTTCGCATGAAGATGGGAAGCCTATGCTGAATAACAATACGGCTGAAAACGATTTTGAAAATGAACGTGTCCCTGTGATGTATCCGATTGGACAAATGCACGGAACGTATATTTTGGCTCAAAATGAACGCGGTCTTTATATCATTGATCAGCATGCAGCTCAAGAGCGAATCAAATACGAATATTATCGTGAGAAGGTAGGAGAGATTGAGCAGGAAGTACAAGAAATGCTTGTGCCATTAACCTTTCACTACTCTCAAAACGAGATGCTGATTATTGAAGAGCATAAAGATATTTTAGCAAAAGTGGGTGTCTTCTTAGAGCCCTTCGGATCAGGAAGCTACATCGTTCGATCGCATCCGCAGTGGTTTCCAAAAGGAGAAGAGGCTGAACTCATTGAAGAGATCATTCAGCAAGTACTTGATGAAAAGCGTGTGGATATAAAGAAACTAAGAGAAGAAGCGGCGATCATGATGAGCTGCAAAGGCTCAATCAAAGCAAATCGTCATTTACGTCATGATGAAATCAAAGCCTTATTAGATGAACTCCGGCAAACGAAGGACCCATTCACCTGTCCGCACGGCCGGCCGATCATCATCCATCATTCTACGTATGAAATGGAGAAAATGTTTAAACGGGTGATGTAGCAAGGTTTTAGACGGTGGGTGAATAGGTTTGCCCACCGATTAATTTTCAAGATACTTTTCAAAACGCTTTCTGTTTCGTGTTTTTTTGTAACGTGAAGATAAACATCCGCTGTCATGTTGATGGTAGCATGCCCGAGGCGGTCACTCACTGTTTTAATATCGACTCCACTTTCAAGAAGCATGATTGCATGAGTATGTCTTAGCCCATGAGGAGTAATGTGATGTAAATTTGTTTTTGACAGGATCGAGTCAATAGCTTTATTAATACCAAACGTTCCTATATCTTTTCCATTGGTTGAGGCTATCAATAAATTAGGTTATTGATATGCAACCCCATATTTAATTTTGTTTTTCTTTTGCCATATACGATACTTTTTTAGTTCAGTTATTAATGTGTCATCAATTGCGATTGTACGGTCGTACAACCTGCCTACTGGCATTTTAAAAGTAACAAATCCTATTAAAGGGATCAGCAGTAAAAGCTGTACAAGAAGCGCTAGCGGCGGTTTACTACTACCCAGACAAAGGAGCAAAAAACAACGGCGTTGATGGCTATTACGGACCAAAAACAGCGGATGCGGTCAAACGATTCCAATTGATGCATGGTCTTGCAGCTGATGGCATCTATGGTCCAAAGACAAAAGCAGCGTTAGAAAAGCTATTAAAATAAAAATCTATAGACTTACATCTATAGAAAATGAAAGTACATGAAACAAACCCCTGTCCTTAACGGATAGGGGTTTGATTAATTTTATGATTTATCCTCTTTTTAATACTCGCATACTTTATCTTCGCACTCAGGCTTTTCTTTAGCATCAACAATAAATGAACCTACTTCATCATTTGCCTTATCATATATTCCCCAAATTTTTTTGTCCTTGTTTCCATTTAAATAACCATTGATTGAAATGCCACCCATTGGGTTTACCTCATAATCATTAGTATAATCAATTCGTTCAATATCATGATAGTTTGTTTTAATAAAGTCAGTCATTCTTTTCTTAGCCAAGGAATACAATTCTTCTTTTTTAGCTTCTTGGGCTTCTGTTTTTTTGTCGTGTCGTTCCTTCATAAATATCCCTCCAAGTGTTATAATAACCAGAGTTATAAGGATAATTATGTATTTTTTCATAAAACCATCCTTTCTGTCTTACATTTTACATGAGAGAAGGGGCATTGTACATGAATACAAAGACTGACATACCTAATTTAACAGATGAAGACTATTTTTCTCTTAGTCAAAATACTTATAGTGAAAAGAAAATGAAAAAAGCCTATGTTGCATTAATCTCTTCATTTGAAGGGAAATCTAAGGACGCATTGGTGCAAAGGCTCAATGAAAATGCGACTATGCTGACAAATGCAACAGAGAACAGAAGTGCCTTTCTAAGAAGTATAAAGACAAAATAGTTAACATAACCTCTTCGCAACGATGCGATGGAGGTCTTTTTTTGTTCTTTTTGCGGTATCTTTTCGGTGTGGAACATTTAAATAGATGATAATATATGTAATTATAGGGAAAATAAAGGAAGGGATAGGGGGAGGTTTGTTTGGGAGAAAAAGTAGCAAGCCCATTTGTTGCTAAAATGATCGGTGATTGGTACGGATATATCAAGAAACAGGACATACTAAAGGCTGAAAATAAGAGAAAAGAGATCGTAAAAGCTTTTGAAAATATGGAAGAAGATCAAAATGTCTTATTATACTTTAACTTGATTGATTCCAGATACAAAATGATGGCGCAGGAGTTTGAGGGATCAAAAGATTTATTGAAGCAAATAGACATTGAAGAGAAGCAGAAAACGGATGACATGATTCAGTATTACTATTTCTTCTTCAATGGCATGTATGAGTTCTATAAAAATCGATTTTCAGACGCTATCAACTATTATCATATCGCAGAGACCCGCCTTCGAAACGTACCTGACGAATTAATAATAATAATTATTTCTTCTTCAATTGGATTTATTAGTTCTATAAAAATCTATTTTCAGACGCTATCAACTATTATCATATCGCAGAGACCCGCCTTCGAAACGTACCTGACGAATTAGAACGTGCTGAATTTAACTATCAGCTTGCGATTGCGTACTACAAAATCGCACAAAATCATTTCTCCATTAACCATGCCAAAAAAGCTTTAGAAAGCTTTAAATCAGCAGATTTGAAAGAGATAAAAAATACTTAATAAAAATATCATCTTGCTATTGCGTACTACAAAATCTCACACAATCATTTCTCCATTAACCATGCCAAAAAAGCTTTAGAAAGCTTTAAATCAGCAGATTTACAAGAGAGTCGGGTCGCTACTACTCTAATGGTGATCGCCTCAAATAAGATGGATTTAACCCAATTTAAACAAGCTGAATCAACCCTTAAGGATGCTATCAATTTAGCAGCAGCTTCCAACCTTGATTTGCCACAAGCACTAGGATATCTCAACCTAGGTATATGCTATGAGCGTCAAGGAAAGCTTCAGCAAGCTTTAAACTCTTTCCAGAATGTCTTGTCTATTGAACTAAAAAAGCCACACAAAACACTGTATATGAGAACAAAGTACATGTTAGCACGTGTACTATTCCAGCTAGATAAAACAGCTCAAGGGCTGGATGCATACAATGAGTCACTCATGTTAGCGAATGAACTATCTGACATTGCGTATATTGCTAAATTAAACATCATACATTCACTATATGTAACAGATGATGAAACTCATCTTGATGCAGCTCTAAATGTACTGAAAAATCAAAAACTTTGGAAAGATGCCGCTGAATTGTCAATTATGGCAGCAAGATTTTATAAAAAGCAGGATAATCACAAGCTGGCATCAAAATCACTTTATTAAGGTTTGGATTAACAAG